>JAPOZM010000068.1 GCA_026706075.1 Gemmatimonadaceae bacterium | reverse complement strand
CGTCCGGGGAGCGCAAGAGTCCCTTCGATCCCGGCGAGGTGGTCGCCGCTCTCGAGGGACTGGACACAACTTTCCTGCCCCTGACCGAGCGTCACGCCGCCTGCGAGCTGCAGACCCCGCTCCCCCATAGAGACCCCTTCGACGAGCTTCTCCTCGTGCAGGCCCAGGAAGAGAGTCTCAGGCTCCTCACCACGGACCGGCAGCTCATCGGACATCCACTGGCCATCACGGCCTAGCGGGACAAGCGCTGGCCATCACGCCGATGCCGTCGCCGGCACCTCCCCGAGCGCCATGTCCCTGATCGGCAGGTGAACGACCGCGGCGGCGACCCCCAGGACGATCGCCCCGATCCAGACGGCGTCGTACGACCCCGTGGCGTCGTGGATGCGCCCCCCGAGCCAGACCCCGAGAAAGCCGCCGACCTGGTGGCTGAAGAAGACGATCCCGTAGAGCGAGGAGAGCCGGGCCGGTCCGAAGATCTGGGCCACCATGCCGCTGGTGAGGGGCACGGTGGCCAGCCACAGGAAGCCGATGGCGCAGGCGAAGACCAGGGCGGTGGCGGTGGTGACGGGCACCACCAGGAAGCCGCTGATGACGAGGGCCCGGGCGAGGTAGAGGAAGCTGAGGAGGTACTTCTTGCGGTAGCGGTCGCCGAGGCGGCCGAAGAGCCACGATCCCCCCATGTTGAACAGCCCCACGAGGGCCAGGGCCGTGGCCGCGATCATCTCGGGGAGCCCGTGGTCGGCGAGGTAGGGCGGCAGGTGGGTGGCGATGAAGGCGACGTGGAAGCCGCAGACGAAGAAGCCGGCGTTGAGCAGCAGGTAGCCCGAGTGCCGGCCCGCCCGCGACAGGTGGCGGGAGAAGCTGTCCTCGATGTCGGAGGCGCGGGGGGCCTGCGAGGCCCGCGGGAACCCGAGGGCGAAGGGGGCGATGGCCGCCACCACGGCGGCGCCGTAGAGCAGGGTCGCCTGCCAGGAGACGGTCTGGATCAGCCACTGGATCAGCGGCACGACGGCGAAGGTGCCGAAGGAGCCGGCGGCGGTCACGAGGCCGAAGGACGAGGCCCTCTTCTCCGCGGGAACGACGCGGGCGACGGCGCCGAGGAGGACGACGTAGGAGGTGGCGCTGAGAGCCAGGCCGACCAGGGCCCCGAGGGAGAGGTAGGTGAGCCAGGGGGTGCTGGCGGCGGCGAGGAGGGCGAAGCCGGCGGCGTAGAGGAGGGCTCCCCCGGCCACCACCCGGCGCGGGCCGATGCGGTCGGCGAGGATCCCGGCGACCGGCAGCCCGAAGAGGATGTTCTGCAGGGCCATGGCGAGGCTGAACGTCTCCCGGCCCGTCGACAGCGCGTCCGTCACCGGCTGCAGGAAGAGGCCGAAGGACTGCCTCGCCCCCATGGAGACGGCCACGATGACCGCGCTCACCAGGATGACGAGGGTGGACTGCTTCAAGACGTAGGCGAGGGGGGCCGGCCGGAGTTCAGGTGGCTGGCCGCGGTGAGGGGTTGGCTCTTAGCCGCCGCCGAGCCGGGTGCCGAGGCCGAGGACGAAGGAGAACTGGTCGGTTTCGGCATCGAGCCATCGTCGATACTGTGCTTCCGTTCGCAGCAGGGCACCTGGCCCGACGCGCCACTGGTAACCCATCCCGAGCCCGGCGCTGTAATCGGTCCTGGATCCATCATCACCAAGAAACTCTCCATCGATCCAACTCAGGGAACCGTGCCCCAGCAGGTAGATGCCGGGCATGGAGTCACCTCCCGGAAAGAAGGCGGCCCGGCCTCCCAGGTGGAGGGAACTGATGTCTATGGTGAACTCCTCCCCGCCATCCTCAATCACATCCCCCCAGGAATACCTCCCAAAGGAGAACTCCGGGCCGATGGCCAATCGCTCACCTGCAAGCCAGGAAACATAGAGCGAGGGCAGGGAAGCGGACCCGAACCACCCTTCTCCCCCTCCTGGCAACTGAGTGATATCTACACTTCCGGTATCATCCGAGAGACGGCTGAACCCGAACAGGATTCCCGCTTCAGTGCGAGGGCTTTCCGCCTCGGCCTGTACTGCTGTAGCCCGGGAGACCAGCACGAGGGCCACAAAGCAGGTCAGCAACGTACGAAGCTGCATGGTTCACCTCCTCAGCGCGACTCCGAGGCGCAGCTGTTGGACGGACTTGCAGACGCCTGCGCCCGGGGAGGCGGATCCCGATGGCAGGGTGCCTCAGGCCGCTTCCAGCCGGTTCTCCGGCATGTTCTCCAGCCGCGTCAGCCAGTAGTGGGCGTCGAAGTTGTCGTCGCCCGTGAGGAACCTCCACAGCTTGATGCGGTTGACGATCTCCAGGCGTCCGTCGGCGGCCTCGAACCAGGGCTCCTGCTGGTTGAGGATCGTGGCGACCCCCTGCTGGTGGCTCGACCCGCCGTAGATGATCTCCGGCCCTCCGCCCTCGTCCAGGTCGTCGGTGTTCCACAGCCGCAGCTGCCGCACCGTCGGGTTGAGGCGGATCTTGAACATGTAGCGGATGCGGTCGGTCTCGTTCCGCCGGCCGCAGTGCCAGATGCCGTGGTGGACGACGGCCAGGGTCCCGGCCTTGCAGACCATGGGCAGCTGGCCGAGGAAGTTCTGGTAGCGGCCCACGTCGAGCTCGTTGACGCGGCGGAAGTGGCTTCCCGGCAGGAGCATGGTGCCGCCCATCTCCAGGGGCACGTCGTGGGGGAAGTACATGAGCTGGATGTCGAAGTGCATGCGCGTGTCGATGATCGAGTCGCCGTGAAGCCCCTGGGCGTGGCCCTCGTTGGGCTGGCGCACGTGGACGGCCTGGTGGTCGAAGAGCGGGTCGGGGCCGACGAGGCTCCGGACGATGCCGTGGACCTCCGGCATCCGGAGCATCCGTCCGATGGGAGACGGGTCGGGATAGCACTTCGACAGGGGCGTTCCCGCCGGCTGGCTGGCGATGCCGTCGCCGTCGATCTCGGCGATCACCGCCTGGTTGATCTCCTCGGGCACGATCTCGTCGAACCGCAGCACGCCGCGGGCGACGAACTCGGCCATCTGTCTCGAGTCGAGCAGGTATTGCTTGTCCACCATCAGTCGATCTCCTCCAGCTTCTCGAAGATGAACTCGTTCTTCTGAAACGAGGTTGTGTACTCGGTGCCCGGATAGGGCGGGTTCAGCTGCGGGAACTGGATCACCCGCCAGCCGTCGAGCAGGGCGTCGAGGCCGGTGGCGTACGGGGGTTCGGTGCTGTCGCCGGTGGTGTGGTGCTCCCGGCCGGTGCCGTCGTAGAAGGTCCAGCCCTTGACCGGGCTGTCGAGGGCGGAGTAGGACAGGTAGAGGATCATCACTTTCTGTCGGCGCTGCGGCATCTTCTGGATCCGTCCTTGGCTTGGCAGGTCTCAGTGGGCGTCGCTCGATGATAGGGACTCGCCGGCCTCGGCGTCAGGTCCTGGCCGCCAAGCTCCCCTCTTCACGCAAGAAGGCCGCCGGGTCCCCCTCGGCCCGGCGGCCTTTCGGTTGTCGTGAAAGGGCCGTCTGCAACTACCCGCGACGGCCCCGCTTATCGGCTCTGATCCCTACTTGACCCGGTTGATCGCCCTCATGCAGAGGATGGTGACGGCGCCGCTGAACAGGGCGACGCTGACGCCGCCGAGAATGGCGTTCAGGGCATCGCCGACGGCGGGGATGTTGCTCAGCACGCCCGTGCCCGCCGCCCCTCCGACGGCGAGGGTGACCACGAGGTAGGCGGTGGCGTCCTCCGCGTCGACCGCCAACCCCCCGTAGAGCAGTCCCAGGATCACGAGGACCACCGGCAGAAAGTCGCCGACGGACTCGGCGGCCAAGCCTTGCACGATGGCCGCCAGTGTGATCAGGCCTATCAGGATTCGAGTTGCCATTTCTTCCTCCCTGAGAAATCGGCGTCACGCCCCCAGGCTTCACCTCCCGTGACGATCACCGGCGGGGGAGCCGCCGGACATGTACGCCAGTGGCAAAGAATCGTCTCGAAGAATCGGTGTTTCTTGACCTGGCACCGTCGATGCGGACCTCGGCGCCGGACCGGGCCGGCGCCGGGTGGAGAACCGGCCGATATGATGGCATTTCAGAGACCAAACCACAAGGAAATTCGGGGAGTCTGCTGCTCATCCGGGCACTTCTTCCGGCCCGGAGCGGCCGCCTCTCAAGCAGCCGTCGCGGCCTCGGTCCGGCCGCAGCGGGCCAGGGACGGGAACCCCACGCGCGTCCCTTGGCCGAAGGTGGGAGGAGTTCAGCGGCGCCCGGTGGACGCGGTCCTGCCCAGATGCGAAGCTTGATCCAGGCCCAGGGCCGGGGAGACCGCCGATGACCGACTCCAGCCGTTACACCGCCGACCAGCCGGCCGGCAACGAGGTTCTGCACGCGGCGCGGGAGTTGCGCTACCGCATGCTCGCCGACCCGCACCGGCCCGGGTACCACTTCACCATCCCCGAGGACAACGGCCACCCCGGCGACCCGAACGGCGCCTTCTGGGCCAACGGCCGCTACCACCTGATGTACCTCTACAACCACGCCGATCTCGGCTTCGTGTGGGGGCACGTCTCCAGCGCCGACCTGCTGCACTGGCGCCACCACCCGTACGCCATCGGTCCCGGCGACGGCGACGTGGGCTGCTTCAGCGGCGGCGCCTTCCTCGACGACGACAGCCGCGCCGTCCTCTCCTACTGGGGGCTCTGGGAGGAGCGCGGCATCTGCCTCGCCTTCTCCGACGACGAGCACTACGACACCTGGTCCAAGAGCGCCGCCAACCCGGTGATCGCCTCCACCGGCCGGGGCCTCACCGAGACCGTGGACGGCCGCGGCCAGCCGCTGGTCTACGGCTCCTCCGACCCTTCGCAGATCTGGACGAAGGACGGCAGATACTACCTGCTCACCGGCAACCTGCAGGTCCTCGACAAGCTCGGCCGCGCCGACAACTCGCCGCCGCAGCAGCAGGGGGACCGTCTCTACCTGTTCGTCTCCGACGACCTGGAGCGCTGGGACTACCTGCACCCCTTCTACGAGTCGCGGCGGGAGTGGACGGACCGCAGCGAGGACAACATGTGCCCCAGCTTCCTGCCCCTGCCGTCGAGCGAGAGCGGCGGCGGGCCCAGCGGCCGGCACCTGCTTCTCTTCATATCCCACAACAAGGGATGCCAGTACTACGTCGGCACCTACGATACCACCGGCGATCGCTTCATCCCGGAGCGCCACGGCCGCATGACCTGGTGCGACAACGCCTACTTCGCCCCGGAAGCCCTCGTCGACGGGCAGGGCCGCCAGATCATGTGGGCCTGGATCTTCGACGACCGCCCCGAGGAGGTGTGGCGGCCCAGCGGCTGGAACGGCATGTACGGGCTGCCGCGCTCCCTGTGGCTCGGCGACGACGGCGGCCTGCGCATGGCCCCGGTGGAGGAGCTGGCCCTGCTGCGCCAGGGACACCGCTCGAAGGGCGCCTTCGCAGTGAGCGGCGGCCAGGAAGTCGAGCTCGAACAGTTCGGCCGCGAGCTGATGGAGCTGGAGATCACCGTCGATCCGGGGTCCGCCCGGCGCTGCGGCGTGCGCGTCTGCTGCTCGGAGGACGGCCGCGAGCAGACCACCCTCACCTACGACGCCGAGGCCGGCGAGCTCCGGTGCGACACCACCCGCAGCAGCCTCGGATTCGGCCGCAAGGTGGTGGAGGCCGGCCCCCTGGAGCTGCCGCCGGGGGAGGCCCTGCGCCTGCGGGTCTTCGTGGACCGCTCCATCGTCGAGGTCTTCGCCAACGACCGCCAGGCAGTCGCCCGCGCCGTGTACCCCACCCTCGGGGGCCGCCGGGTGCGGGTCTTCGCCGAGGGCGGCGAGGCCCGCGTGGCCGGCGCCCACGCCTGGGAGCTGATGCCCTCCAACCCGTTCTAGCAGCACTCATCCATCAACCCTTTGCGAGGAGAAACCACGCAATGAGCTTTCTCAAGGCGGCCGCATGCGCGGCCGCCATCTGCCTGTCCACCGTCGCCGTGCTCGAGTCGCAGCCGCCGGGTGGTCCCGGGTTCCCGGGCGGCGGCATGGTCCACACGATCCAGAAGGCGGCCGCCGCGTCCCCCGACCAGGTCTTCGCCATGTTGGCCTTTGACGAGAAGTTCAGCGTGACCGACGAGCAGTTGCCGGGGCTGCGCGAGGCCCTGCGGCCGCTGTACTTCGAGCAGCGCCAGTCGTTGGCGCAACTCAGTCTCGGCGGCGGCGGCGGCAACCCTCAGGCCATGGTCCAGGCCCTGGTCCAGCAGCAGATCAAGATGCGCGACAAGGTCCTGGCCGCGGTCTCCAAGACCTTGACCGCCGACCAGGTGGCGGCCCTGAAGGCGGCCTTGGACCAGCCGCCGCTCCCGCCCGGGATCGGCCCGGGGAGTGCCGGGCCGCGGGGGGAGCCGCCCGCGGGCTTCTAGTCCCGGATTTGGCGCCGTCGATGCGTCGGCGGCAACTGCTCGGGAGGGTCCGCGCAAGGAGACCGGCGTCAGGCGAAGGGCCGCGCCGGAGGGCCGCAGCCGCGGCCGGTCTCCCTGCGCGGGCCCGACCCCGGGCCGGGGCCGCGGCGAGCGCATGACCGCCGAAGGAGGCGAGGCCCGCCCGACCAGCGCCGGTGTCGACCTACCGCCAGTGCGGGGGCACGATGGCAGCGTCGAAGCCGAGCGCCTCCGAGACCCACCTCTCTTCGTAGAGGCCGTCCTTGTAGCCGGAGCGCTGAGAGGCGTGGACCGTGGTCTCGCCGCGGATGCTGTCCGTGAACGGACGAATCGCTTCCGGCCCCAGTATCGAGCCTTCGGGCCCCGCCATGATGAGGGTGGTCGCCGCCACGCCGGGGGCGAAGGCCCGCAGGTCGAAGCAGGACAAGGTGGCCGCTACTGCATCCCGCGCCGACGGACTGCTCCTCAGGAAGTCGTTGTACTCTTCCAGAGGGTAGGTCCGCGCGCGTTCCGCGACGGCGAGGGAATCGAGGAACAACTCGGGCGTGCACGCCAGGTGGGTGGCCATCGGCCGCAGGGCGAGCGCCTGCATGGCCACATCGTTGCCGATGGCCGCTACTCGCGTCCTGTCGACGAACTCGAGGGAGTTCAGGAACTCCAGGCCCCGCACCGCGTCGGCGGCGATCCCCCTGAATACGTAGGTCGCCGGCGATTCGATCCCCTCGGTGAGCAGTCCCGGGAACATCGCCGCGAAGGGCTTGTCCGCGTTACGCTGTCCCCTGCCGGCGAGGGAGAACGTCACGAACCGGCTTCGGATGGCGTTCGCCGATCCCTGGGGGATCATCTGATGTACGCTCATGTACTTCGGCGGCCAGTAGAGCGCCGGAAACGGCCCGTCTCCCTTCGGCACGCCCAGGTATCCGTAAAGCCGGTACGGACCGATGCTGGTGAGGCGGATGCCGCTCATGGTTGCGAAATCGGTCTCCCGCAGCGGTATCGCCTCGACTTCCGGCTCCGCTGGCGTCGAGTCCAGTTCCGCGAGAACGCCCGCCCAGTACGCGTCGAACCGATCCGGCCTCGGGAAGGCGGATTCAGGCATCCGGCGCCTCCAGGCCGAGATGACGGGCGAAGAAGCCGCCCTCGATCGCCCCGTGCTCGTGACCTCCCGCGTCGTGGCCGTGGCCGTCGTAGACGTAGAGCCGCTTCTCCTCGCTCGCGATTTCGCGGAAGAGGGCGTAGCCCGTCTCGGGGGGGCAGATGTTGTCCTGCAGGCCGATGTTGACGATGACGGGGCAGGTGATCCTGTCCGCGAAGTTGATGCAGTCGAAGTAGTTCAGCGTCCGCTCGACCCGCTGTCGGCTTGACGGGTGAAGCCTGAGATAGTCGTTGATCTCCTGGTACGGATAGGTGCCGGTCAGCTCGATCGAGTCCATGAAGCCGGTCAGGTACGGAGCTCCCGCGGCGGCGGCCCTCACCTCGCCGCGCATGGCGGCGGTGCACAGGGTCAGCCCGCCTCCCTGGCTGCTTCCCCTCACGCCGATCCTGCCGGGGGCCACCTCGGCCCGGGAAAGCAGGAAGTCGACGCCGCGCCAGGTGTCGACGTAGAAGCCCCGGTACGAGTACACGTTGCGGTCCACGATCCCGCAGGTCAGGAGACCCGGGTATCCGGGATTGAACTGCAAGTTGGAGCGCAGCTTGCCCCGCGGCGCCACACACAGCGCGGCGTAGCCCCTTTGCGCCCATCCTTTGGGAATGGCCGGATCGCCCAGGTACCCGGGGCCGATCAGGATCGCCGGCAGCGGTCCCTGTCTCTCTCTCGGCAGGCAGTACCAGGCGGCGACTCTCACGTGGTCGATGCTGTCGTAGAAGACCTGGAAGACTTCGACTTCGTCGTCCGAGCGCAGCCGGTCGGGCTCCACCTCCGGGTTGAGCTCCACGCGGGCCACCTGGTCCATCACGTCCCCCCAGAAGGCGTCGAAGTCGTCAGGCTTGCGGGCCTTGCTCCGGTAGTTCTGATCTACCATGCAGGCCATCACAGCTTCCTTACAGCATCTCCGACCCGTATCGCGCCCGGTCGGACGACCTTGGCGTTGACGCCGCGAAGCTGCAGCCGCTTGCCCTCCGGAGTGCTGATGAACTTCAGGGCCTCCAGCCCGAAACGGGCCGCGTACTTCTTGCAGCCCGTGTGGGGCGGCTCGGTGATCTCGATCAGGGCCTCGCCGAGGGCCAGGCGGGTCCCGGGCGGTATGTTGTCGACGCTCAGGTCGAAGTCGACATAGAGCTGGTCTCCCGCCAGGGGCCAGCGCTCCTGCTCCGGGGCCACGACGGCCATGGCGCGGGTGTTGGTCAGGGTGAGCTGCGTCTCCGGGTTGGCCGAGCCGTCCGGGGTCTGCGAGCTGCCGCGCTGCTTCCAGTTGTCCCCCACCAGTCCCTCGGCCTGATCGAGCTCCCCCGAGTCCAGGACTTCCCGCGTCTCCGTCCGCGGCCTGCGCACGATGAGCTTCAGCACACCGGTGGTCCTGGGCGACTGACGGATGTGGTCCAGCCCGGCCCTCAGCGTTTCCTGGGAAGTCTCTGTTTCTGCTGCCAAAGTCTGCCTCCTGATGAGCGATGCGTCCGTGGCCATCGATGTCGCCGGGAGCGCCGCGAAGCCGCCGACGGCGCAGCCTGACCGCCCGCGGTCAGCGGATCACCGGCGGAAGTACTTCCACAATGTCGCCGACCCTCCGGCCCTCACGGATCATCTCGGTCCGGCGGCCGTACAGCAGACGCGGCTCCCGCATCCAGAAGAGACCCATGATCTCGGGGTTCGGCCGGATCTCCAGGAACGCCTTCGGCACGCTGCGGCAGTCGAAGCACCCGTCCCGCAGGATCCGGCCGAGGGGAACCTCGTTCTGGAGGACCTTCTCCCGCAGCCTTGCATCGAACGCCTCGAGCTCCATGCGGATCGCCCCCATCTCCACCGGTTGCCCCGACTCCTCGTGGACCAGCAGGACGCGGCGGAAGTACGAACCGGCCCGAGTGAAGACGCCGAGGGGCCGAAGCACAACCCGCCCGCCGAAGTGGCCCTCCAAGGTGATCGTCATGTCGTCTTCGTGGACCAGCAGCGACCGGTACGGCGGGGGGATCTCCTCCGCCGCCACGGCGCGGGCCCTCGGCGGATCGATGCCGGCGCGCCGGTAGACGAGATCGAGGGGATAGAGGAGTCGGTACGGTGCCATGGGAAGGGCCGGAACGGGTGGATAGACTAATCGAGGAACCCGGTTCCGACCAGGGTCGGACCGAGTGCCGCCGGTCGCCGGAAGCTATCTCACCAGCACCAGCGGCCGGCGGTGCCGCAGGGCGCCGACGCGCAGACTCGCCCAGTAGATCCCCGGGGCCACCAGGCGCCCCCCATCGTTGCGGGCGTCCCAGACCGCCAGGTGGCGGCCTACCCCCCGGCCGGCGGCCAGCCGGCGCACCAACTGGCCATCGACCCCGTAGATCCGCAAGGCATACTCCGCCTCGAGGGGCAGGTGAAAGGGGATTCTGGTGAAGCTGTTGAATGGATTGGGGTAGTTGGCCGACAGGGCCGCCCGGCCGGGGGTGCTCTGCTCCACCTCTTCCACGCCGGTGCGGACGACCGCGGGCAGGTACTCGGAGAGTGCGGCGCCGCTGATGATGTGGGCTTCCCCCGCGTTGTCGCGTTGGTTGCCGGGGCCGTCGCCGGCCATGCCGTTGGGGATGGCGTCGACGCGTCCGTCGCCGTCCATGTCGCCGCTGGCCCCCCAGTAGGCCGAGTAGTCGACCTCGTCGGGCGCCGCGATCCACACGACGGGCACCTCGGGGTCGGCCAGGTCGATCTCGCGAGGCAGGCCGGGGCCGCCCGCCAGCACCGCGTAACCGCCCGAGCGGTGCCGCCGCAGCGGCCCCTCGTCGCCGGGCACGCCGACGAAGAGGTCGTCGTAGCCGTCGCCATGGATATCGCCGGCCGCCACGGCGTCGCCGGTGATGGCCTTG
The DNA here is from genome assembly GCA_026706075.1 of Gemmatimonadaceae bacterium. Classification (GTDB taxonomy): domain Bacteria; phylum Latescibacterota; class UBA2968; order UBA8231; family UBA8231; genus UBA8231. The sequence goes on along the minus strand of JAPOZM010000068.1, from coordinate 118,537 downwards.
GGACGGGCCCCGTAGATGACCGTCATCTCCTGCGTCGGCGCGGCCATGTCCAGCCGCTGTCCGCGCCGGCGGGGACCGCCGTACACCACGTATACCTCGCCGGCGTCGGGGCGCGTGTTGCCCGGGCCATCGGCCCGGTAGGCGCCGATGAGCAGGTCCTGGATACCATCGCCGTCGATGTCGGCCAGGACGATCTCCTCCCCCAGGCGATCGGGCGAGTCGTCATCGCCGCCGTCGGCGCCGTAGACGATGGTCAGATCGGCGGGCGGATCCCCTGCCAGGTCGATGGCGGGCGGACGCCGGGGGCCGCCGTAGACCACGTACATTTCGCCGGCGTTCTCCCGCTGGTTCCGCGGGCCGTCGCCGGCGCCGCCTCTGCGCCGGTAGCCGTTGCGCAGGGTACCGAAAGCGGCTGCGCCAATGGCGATGTCGTCGAACCCGTCGCCGTCGAAGTCGCCGGCGGCCACCGTCGACCCGGCGTGGTCCAGGGCATCGATGCCGTAGATGATGGTCCCGGGGTGTTCCGTGGCCGCCAGATCGATGGCCGCGTCCGCATCCAGAGGGCCGTAGAGGACGTACACCCGCCCCGCCTCGACCTCCCCCGTCATCCCCGAGGCCTGGTCCGCCCCGACCACCGCATCGGGGTGGCCGTCGCCGTCGAAGTCGCCGGCCGTCATCCAGACGCCCAGGCGGCCGTTGCCCTCGGCGCCGGTGACGACGCTCAGCCCCTCGGGCCAGGGGCGTTGGGCCAGGTCCAGCCGCCCGCCCGCGGTGCGCACCCGGGCGATGAGCTCGGCCGAGAACAGGTAGAGCTTGCCGGCGTCGGGGCGCTCGGGGGCATCGGCGTAGAAGGCGCCCACGAGCAGATCCGCGCGCCCGTCGCCCACGAGGTCCTCTACATGGGTCTTGATGCCGAAGAGGTCGCGGCGGGCCTCGCCGTACAACGTGACCACATCCTCGGGGTCGGCTGCCAGGTCCAGGCCGCCCCCCGATGGCAGGGTGCTGAAGCAGACGGCCACTTCGCCGGCGTGGTGGCGGTCGTTGGCGGGGCCATCGCCGGCCATGGCCGAGATCACCAGGTCATCGCGCCCGTCGCCGTCGAGATCGCCCGCGGTGATGGGGGTCCCGAACTCGGCATCGTTGACGTCGGGGTTGTACACCGTGAACTGCCCCGCCTGGGCGGTATCGGCCAGGTCCCACACATGCAAGATCTGGGAGGAGGCCGGCATGGCCAGGCAGCACCACAGGAGCGACGACAGGAGGGCGGCAGCCTTCACGGTTCCCCTATCGCTGACGCACCCGCTGGCGCACCTGCGCCAGGTAATGCCGGGCCTGCTCGTGATCGGGCTCGGCCTCGAGGGCCCGGCGAAAAGCCCGCGCCGCCTGGTTCAGCTTGCCCTGGCGGATGCGGACCACGCCCACACCGTTCCAGGCGCCGGCATTCTCAGGGTCCAGGACCAGCATCTGCTCGAACGCCTTCAGTGCTTCGAGCCACGCACCCCGCTGCAGATGGACGCCGCCCAGATTGTACCAGGCCTTCAGGTACGCCGGTTCGAGAGCCACCGCCTGCCCGAAGGAACGGCGAGCCTCGTCCCAGGCCTCCTGCCGGACCTGCACGAGCCCCAGGTTGTGCCAGGCCATCGCGTACTCGGGATGGATCTTCAGGGCGGAGCGGTTGTAGGCCTCCGCACTGTCGAGATGGCCGGCCTCCGCGTGCATCCGTCCCATCCCCAGGTGCGCCCGGGCGCTGCGGGGGGCGGACTGGATCTGGGCGCGGTGGAAGCTCTCGCCGTCGGCCCAGGTGGCGTTGCGCGCCACCGTCAGAGCCGCATAGGTGCACAGCAATACCAGTCCTCCTGCCCAGATTCCCCGACCCCGGCGCTGAGCCAGCTGCCAGAGGCCCCAACCCGGCAGCACGCAGAACACGGCGGATGGGGCGTAGATCAGCCGTTCCCCCATGATCGTCGGCACCAGCACCAGGAAGTTGCTCGTCGGCGCCGCCAGGATCGCGTAGCTGCCCACGACGAATGCGACCATCGGCGACCGCTGCCGCAGGCGCCAGGCCGCCGCGGCGGCGATGAGCACCGCCGCCAGGAAACCGGCCGCTCCCCCGTCCAGCGGACCACTCACCAGCGGGATCTGCGCATGGGAGTAGTCCGAGGAGAGCCCCAGGGGCCAGACCAGCAGCCGCAGGTAGGCGAACTGCACGCTGGCAGCCGTCAGCCATCGCTCCGGAAGGGCGGCATCCACCAGGGGATTGTCCAGCGCATTGATCTGGCTGTCGGTGGGCCCCAGGACCGACTGGCGCAGAAACAGCCAGCCCACCAGGACCACGGCGTAGCCGCCGTAGATCCGCCAGCGGCCCTTGAGCGGCTGCGAGGTGCAGAGATCCAGCCACAGGGCGACGAGGAGCCAGGCGGCGGCCGACTCCTTGCCCAGCAGGGAGAGGCCGTAGAGCGCCCCGGCTCCGATCCACTTCCCGCGGCGGTGCAGGAGCAGGAAGGACGCGCCCAGCACCATGGCGAGGGGCTCGGCCCGGCCGGTGATGAAGGCCACGGCCTCGGTGTGGACCGGATGCGCGGCAAAGAGCAGGGCCGCGGCCAGAGCGGCGGGCAGGGCCAGGCCCAGCCGCAGCGCCAGGAGAAGGAGCGCACAACTGGCCCCCGCGTGCAGCGCCACATTGACCAGATGGAACCCGACGGCGTGCGCGCCGGGCAGCCCCAGGGACTCGTTGGCCCGGTAGTTGAGCGCCAGGGTCCAGACCGTGAGGGGCCGGTAGTGGTGGGAGTGGAGGATCTCGCCCCAGTAGCGGCCGGCCAGGATCCGGTCCAGCCGCCACGGGTCGTGCATCACCTCGTTGGCCGGGATCAGCTTGCGGTCGTCGTAGACCAGCTCGTTGCCCAGCGAGTTGGCGTACACCCCGCAGGCCACGAGGGCCACCAGGGTCAGGGCCACCCACCGGTAGCGGTCGGCGTCACCCATCCCGATGTGTCCTGCTAGTCGACAAGACTCTCCTTGACGGAGTCGAACCACTCCGCAAAGGGTTCGTGCAATCCCCCGGGTATTCTCTCCGCTTCGCCCGATCCGGCCCGAAGCTACAAGCTGGCTTGAAGGCTCACAAGCATCGAACCAGACCGTCCATGTGTGGGCCGCTGAACCCCCCGGGGAACCCTTGCACCTGAAGGTTCCAGGGTTGACATTGGCGGAGATCGAACGGTTGGACCCATCGACATGGTACGGAACACTGCGAGGGTGGACTGATCACAGAGCCGAGACTGCGGATCGCGATTGCGGGGGCGGGGAACATGGCACGGGCACGGGGCCAGGCGTTTCTGGAGACCGGCCGGGCGGAGATCTGCGGCGTCGCCTCCCGCCGCGCCCACCGCGCCGCGAGGTGCGCGGCGGAGCTGGGGTGCGAGGTGTCGTGGGATGACTATCGCCTATTGGAGCAAACCCGGCCGGATGCGGTCCTCGTCGAGGTTCCCCATCGCGTGCAGGATGAGATCTCCCTCTGGGCGCTGGATGCCGGCTTCGATCTCCTCGTGGGCGGATGTCTGGCTTCGAGTGTGGAGAGTGGGCGCCGCATCGTCGAAGCGGCGGCGCGGAACCGCCGGATCCTGGAGGCCGGGTTCCAGCGCCGTTACGACCCGGCCTGGGAGGAGATCCGGCGCCTGGTGACGGGCGGCCAACTGGGAGAGCCGGTGATGGCGGTCACCACGGCTCTCTGGAACCCGGACCCGGACCGGTGGTACTACGATCAGGAGGCGAGCGGCGGGATGCCCTTGACCCACATGAGCTACTGCTATCTCAACGCGGTCCGCTGGATCCTGGGCCGGCCGACCACCGTCTCCGCCCTGGCCAACCGCGTGCGGAACACGGCTCCCGGCCGCGTCGCGGAGGAGAGCTGCGGCGCCCTCATCGGGTTCGAGAGCGGGGCTTTCGCCTCGGCCACGGCGAGCTACATCGGGCCGGAGGGAATGACCGACCCGCAGCCGCGATTCATCTGCGCCGAGGGTGGCACCCTGCCCAATGCCGACAGCCCGCCAGGCAAGGAAACCATCACCGTCTTTCGCGGGGGCCGTTCCGAGGTTCGCGCCTTTGAGAGCGAGCCGTCCCCCTTCGGCCGGCAGGCCGCCGCATTCCTGGATGCCCTGGAGAGCCGCCGCGAGGCCCGCAACCCGCCGGAAGATGCCCTGCTGGATGTGGAGATCGCCGAGGCCGTCTCGGTCTCGGCCAGGGAGCACAGGATCGTGTCGCTGACCTAAGCAGGGGGCGAATCGCCCACCCAGTTCCGGTACTCTTCCAGGGCGTCTTCGGGGCTCACGAAGGGCTTGAAGACCACGCGGGCACTGAAGTTGTACTCGGTCAGCGGTTGACAATCCTTGACGAGGATGGAGAAGTCCCACGCCGGATTGTTCAGGCCCCCCCCTCCTGGCGCGACCGCGAACCGCAGGGTTTCGGTGCTCCTGAACATCATCTGGAGCATCATGTTTCGCCAGCGTCCGTAGAAGAACGGATGGAGGTACCGGGCAGGCCGGATGTTGTGGAACAACCTGCCCGCTGGATCCGGTTCACCCTCGACCAGGGCATCCGCTTCACTCGCGAAGACCGGCCCGTGCGCCGGTTGCTCCGCCAACGATTCGACCCACTCTTCCGGGCCACTGCTGTCCCTGCGGCCAAGGAAACAGGTGTTCTTGTCCTCGGGCTCGTGGATGTAGCTCGCCCAGAACAGCCCCAGCCAGTCCCCCTCGAAGGAGCCGGGATGAGCGACGCACCGGGTCTCCAGATCGATGTAGTGAGGTGAAACGAGGGTGAAGGTGGTGCTGACCTCGATGCGGCGGGGTTCGGGGATCGAGGTCGTCAGTCGGACCGAGTTGTCATCGAGCCGGGTGAGCTGGCTCGGCGTTGGCGGAGTCCCGAGTGTGCCGCCGAGCCAACGGGGAATCATCGAGCGGCCGGTCCGGTCGAAGATGAACTCGAAGTTGAGGCTGCTCCCCCACGAGGACCGGAAGATGTTCTCCCGGGGGCCTCGCCGGCTGTAGAGCTGGCGCACCCCGTTGTACCCGTTCGCCCGCTCAAAGGGGAACGCCACGTCGTCGAAGCGGCCCTCCTTGTTCGCCCGGGAGAGCTCTTCCACCCGTCTCCGGGGGAAACCTCCGCCGTCGTCGTTGTCCACGACCTCGACGAAGAGGTCGCCGTCGATGAGGAACTGACTTGCCATGGCAGGATTCCTCCTCAGACCGCGTCGCCGCGCCAGGCCGACTCCTCGTCTCGCAGTCTCTCCATCACTCCTCCCTTGCGATGCGCCTCACCAGCGACTGCATGTCGAGGCGCCCGTCGCGGTTGGTCTGCACGGCGATCGTCATCCCCGAAGATGCGTAGTGGGTCACGTGGGTGCGGTAGCCCGGCCACAGGCCGCCGTGACCGAAGGTCGCCCCGCCGTCGTACACGAAGAGCCCGAAGCCGTAGTGCCGGCCGGGCGAGGCCGGGTCGCGCCAGCCGCCGTCCAGCATCCGGGCGAAGCTCTCCGGGGTCACGATGCGGCTCTCGGTCAGGGCGCCGTAGAACTGGACCAGCATGGTCGGATTCGTGGTGAGCCCGCCGCCGGTCCACTCGGAGGACGGATCGATCTTCATGGTGCCGTCGTCCCTCAGGTTGCGGGCGCCGTGCATGTAGCCTGGGGTGATGTTCGGCAGCACCGACCGGTCCTGGAGCCCGATCTGGTGCAGGCCCTGGGGTTCGAGGATCCGCTCCCGGAGCAGGTCGTAACAGGCGCGGCCCGTGGCCGCCTCGATCAGACGACCGAGGACGAGGTAGCCGGAGTCCGAGTACGAGAACCCCTCCCCCGCCGGGAACAGGGGTTTCCGCCCGGCGAAGGCGATGAGCTCCTCCGGCTCGAAGCGGATCGTGCCGTGACGGATCGCACGATAGATGGACTTCATCCGGTAGCGGAAGGAGCGCGGGTAGTCGCCGATCCCGGCGGAATGCGACAGCAGGTGGCGGACCCGGATGTCCTGCGAGTTGGGGACCCGCCCGTACCAGGCCGCGCCGTCCAGCCACTTCGAGGCCGGATCGTCGAGGGAGAGCACGCCGTCCTCGACCAGCAGCATGGTCAGGGCCGCGAAGAAGGTCTTGCCGGTGCTGCCGCCGGGCATGCCCACCGTGTCGTCGAGGGCGATCTCCTCTTCCACGTCGGCGAGGCCCACGGAAGCCCGCACGATGCGGCCGTCCGGAAAGCGCACGGCGGCGCGCAGCCCGGGCATCTCCATCTCCGCGCGCGCCTCCTCGAGCAGCGCCGCGAGAGCAGCCTGGTCGAGGGCGAGAGCGGGCGGGCAGCAGGCGAGCAGGGCGATCGACAGGCTCTTCCAGGGGGCCCTGGGCATTGCCGCTATCGCTTGTAGTAGTGCCTGACCTTCGGGTCGCGGAAGCGGACGACGGAGTTGTCGTTCCCCCAGACGGCCAGGCCAACGGTGCCGCGCGGCTCCTCCGGCAGCGTCAACCGGTTGACCAGGACACCGTCGACGTAGCTCGTCACCGAGTGATCGCGGACCTTCAGGACAATGTCGTATTCCCGGCCGGGGTCCATGACGAAGTCGACGACATCGAGCTTGACGTCCTCGTGAGTCTCCTCGTTCCGGCGGACGATGACCATCGTCTTCCAACCGGCCAGGTAGGTCAGGAAGTGCGACGAGGCGTGGTCGTCCGAGATTCCGAAAACCAGCTGCGGAGCGATGAATCCCTTCTCTATGGTGGCCTGTACCTTGAACTCGTAGGCGGCCCACGTCCCATCTCCCTGGACGAGCCGCCCGCGGGTGGCCTGTCCCGTGTCGGCGATGATCGCGTCACCTTCGCGGCGCCATACGGAAGGGGAGAACGGAGCCTCGCTGGCATGCCACCCGGCGAGGCCCTGGCCCGCCATCATCGACTCCCATGGCTTGCCGATGTCGGCCCGGCCGTAGTCGTTCTCGAAAGAGGGGGTCTCGCCAGTGGCACTCATGGCGGCAAGCAGGCCGATATGGATTGCATGGTGAATGCGCCTCATCCTATGGTCTCCAGCGGAGCAAGTGTCGGAGACAGCCAGTCAGGTGAACACCAGGGCCGGCAGGGCATGGGAAACAGACGGCTTTGCGCTGATTCCCTGTCAAGGCGCCGGGGCCCATACCACGATCAGGCATGCATGCGAGGGATGACATGAACGGACGCATCCGGCCGGTGTCGGAGCCGGAATACGAGGTGAGACTGGACCGCCGGGTGCGCATGCCGATAAGCGACGGGGTCGAGCTGGCGGCCGTGGTCGCCCGTCCCGACGCGCCCGGGGAGTTCCCGGCGATCGTCGCGTACAACCCCTATCGGCGGTTGCCCGGTATCGAAGCCGGTGTCTCGGAGAGCGGCTACGACCACCGCCGGCACGGACCCGCCTGGTTCGCCCGCCGCGGCTACGCCGTCGTCAGCTTCGACGCCCGCGGCACCGGGAACTCGGGGGGCTCGACCACCGACATCTACTCGGAGCGGGAACGGCGGGACGCGTACGAGGCGGTGGAGTGGACCGCCGCCCAGCCCTGGTGCAGCGGCGCCGTGGGCATGTGGGGCATGTCCTTCGGCGGCGTCGTGCAGTGGCAGGTGGCGGCCCAGAGGCCGCCCCATCTCAGGGCCCTGGTGATGGGCTCCTCGAACACCGACGTCTACCTCGACTGGACCCACCCCGGCGGCTCGATCCGCCCCTACATGTTCGACAGCTACTCGCCGCTGATGACGGCCTACAACTTCTCTCCCCCCGACGTGGAGATCACCGGGCCCCTGTGGGAGGAGCTGTGGCGGGAGCGCCTGGAGAACAACGTCCCCTGGGGCCTCGGGTACATCACCCATCCGCTGCAGGGACCCTACTGGAGGGAGCGTTCCCTGGAGCCGGAGTACGGCCGTATCGAGGTGCCGGTGTTGTTCTGGTGCGGCTGGGCCGATCCCTACCCCACCCCGATCCTGCGGGCCTTCTCCAGGCTCGAGGTGCCCCGGAAGATCCTGCTGGGACCGTGGGGCCACTACTGGCCCGAAGAGGCCCTGCCCGGTCCCCGGATCGACTTCCGCCACGAGATGCTGAAGTGGTATGACCGCTGGCTGAAGGGGGAGGAGACCGGCGTCATGGATGAGCCCGCGGTCTCCCTCTTCGTGCGCAAGTACAAGGAGCCGGCGGCGCACATGTACCTCGAGGACGCCGGGTTCTGGAGATCGGAGGAGGAGTGGCCCCCGGCGCGAAACCGGGATACCCCCTTCTACCTCCATGCCGGCGGAGAGCTCGGCCGCGAGGCCCCTGACGGCGAGAGTTCCGCGAGGGAGTACACCTATAGCCCGGCGGTCGGCATCACCGCCGGCATCTACTGGGGAGGCGGGATCATGCCCTGGGCCATGCCGGTCGACCAGCGCCTCGACGAGGCCCTGTCGCTGACCTGGACCACCCCGCCGCTGGAAAGGGATCTCGAGATCACCGGAAATCCGCTGGCGGTTCTGCACGTTTCCTCCAGCGCCGAGACCGCCTACTTCCACGTGAAGCTGACCGACGTCGCCCCGGACGGTACCTCGAAGTGGCTGACCGACGGCGGCCTGCTCGGGACCCACCGCGGCTCCCACTCGAGTCCCGAACCGATGGAACCGGGGAAGGTCTACGAGCTGCGCCTCGAGATGAAGTACGTCTCCTACCTCGTCGAGAAAGGCCACCGCATCCGCCTGAGCGTGGCCGGCGCCGACTTCCAGAACGCCTGGCCCACCCCGCTGGCGGCGGTCAACAGCGTGCACTGCGGCAGCGACCACCCGTCCGGGGTCGTGCTGCCGGTTACGCCGGCGCGGAGCCGGCCGCTGCCGGAGCCCGCCTTCGAGCCCTCGCCGCGGACCCCGGCGACGCTGGAGGACCTGCCCCCCAGCCGGCACGAGATCACCCACGATCACGTGGCCGGCACGGTGACCGCCGAACTGGCGAGGGGCAGCGCCGGTAGCACGGTGGCCGGGCGGGCGTGGTCGCGGTACACGGTGTCGCCGAAGAATCCGGCCGAGACTGTGCTGAAGGCCGGGTACGTGTACGAGCCGCCCCATCCGGAGAAGCGGATCGTCGTCGAGGCGAAGGAGGTCCTGCGAAGCGACGCGGAGTCCTACCACTTCTCGACGGAGGTGGTGGTGACCGTCGACGGGGACCACTACTTCGACAAGAGCTGGAGCGTCACCGTGCCCAGGGAGCTGGGCTGAGCCGCCACACGTCAGTAAATGCCGGGAACGATCCGGTACTTCACCCGTGCCTGGTACTCGCCCCACTTCTCGGGGCCGTACTTCTCGGCACAGTGCCTGTCGTCATCCCGCTGCCGGTAGGTGAACATGGCGACGACGAAGACGCAGTAGGTCCAGGCCCAGAGATTCGTGAAGTAGCCGAAGACGAGGGCAATCGACAGGGAGAGGAACCCTTCGCCCATGTAGTTGAAGTGGCGGGCCACACCCCAGAGACCGCTGCACAGGATCCTGCGGTCACCGGCCTCGATGAACCTGGGCTCGATGAGCCCGAGGAACTTGCGGTCGGGCCACCGCTTGAAGCTGTACTTCTGCAGGTTGGCGCCGCGCGAGATCCCCCAACCGAACAGGAAGAGCGCCGCCGCTCCGATGAGCCACACCTTCGACCATGCCGGCGAGAATCCCGGGTCCGGATAGGCGGCCATCCCCCACAGGGGGAGGATGAACATCCACCCGTAGACCACGAGGCCGCCCCACCACAACTTGAAGCCCAAGCTCTCGTGGATCAGGTCGTAGGTATACAGCTGGACGCGCTCGAAGATGAAGTAGTCCAGCACGTAGAAGGTGAAGAACGCCGCGTACAGGAAGACGCCCGGATTGGAGCTCTCGCCGAAGAGCTGGTAGTGGTACACGGCCCCGGACAAGGCGTTGAGGGACAACATCGTCCCACCGACGACATAGAAGTACATCTTCACGTCGAAGCGCTCGTTGAAAAACGACAGCTCCTGGGCCCGTCCGAACCACAGGGCCAGGAGCGGGTTCTTCACCTTGCCCTGGGGCTGGCTGAGGACCGAGATGATCGTGAAGATCGTGGTGAAGACCGTTCCGCCTGCCACGGCATAGATCGAGGACCGGTAGAACCAGTCGCGCGGCATCCCGGTGAGTTCGAGAGCCCACACGATCAGGGCGATGGCAAAGACCAGAAGACCGTTCAGCCGATAGCTGCGGGGCTCGCCGGTCTCCGGGTTGATGACATAGCCGGGGACCCGCCTCCCTGGCAGTATCAGCTGCGCCAGGAAGAACGCGGCGAAGATCACCAGAGGGGTGAAGAACCCCGCAACCGCTTCCGTCCGGGAGAGCTCGAAGAGGTGCCCGATACCGAGCCATTCAATCATGACGGAGTATCCCTTCCCTTGATGAGGTAGTTATTCCCCATGACCGCCTCACCTGACACTTTCTCTGCTTACTCTCTAGAGGACTTGGCAGACAGAGTCCTCATTACTGAATCTATAGTCATCTTGGGCCTATAGACATTGTCGTCCTCACGGTGTAGTAATCCGGAGTTTCCGAACTGAACCACAGACTCTACCAGTTGGCTCAGTATGAGATCCCTCTGTTCGGAAGTAATGGCCGATCCGACGAATGCTCTCGTGCTATTGGCGATCCTCTGTCGGTGCTGGTTCTTCTCACTCATGTAGGTATATGCTCGGAACATCTTGAGACAGAAGGCCGTTACGGTTCCAACAGACGCCAAGACCGAGATTCTGACGGCACCTTCATATACTAGATTGGTAGAATCAGAGGGTTTGAGAAATACGAAAGCAGCAAGAATCGAGAAAAAGAGGGCGAGACCACACAAGCTGAACCACCACCATTTTCTTACTTTCCTGTTGAACTCGTCCTGTGCATGCTCGAATTGCTCCTGCGCATCCTTCACAGACACCTTAGCAGCTGTATCCTGAGAGGCTTCCAGGGTATTGGCGGCCTGTTCTCTAAGCTCAGTCACCTGACTGATGAGTTGTGCTAGCTCTGTCCTTCTAGCCTTGATGTCGTCATCGTATTCTCTCATGGCATCTTGATCAACAACCTCACGGTCGCTGAGTGACTCGACTTTGGCGGACAGGAAGGGCGTCCAGTGGGTCATCAGGCTATCGTAGTACGACTCTACATTCGCTATGAAGTTCTCTCGTTGTGAAGCATAGGTCTCATCCTCCAGGCCGGCTTGGCTATCCATGGCTGACTTGATGTTTGCCAGCGGACCCAGGACGTTTTGCAGTTGACTATCACTCACATCGGCAGCGAAATCGACTACTATAAGCAGTTTCCCCTTAATGTCGTTAAGTCGAGGAGTGAATCTCTTTTCCAGAGACAGATTTCCAATATCTGGACGCAGTAGTCTGGCCTCATCAACGTTGTACATCTCGGTCGATAGATTGGTCAGTTCCGCAACTAGATCATCTCTAGCCATATCGGACTACTCCTTTAGGGAGCAAAGGCGTTTGCTTCTTGTTCCTTCGTCAAGGGGTATAGGTAGAATGGAACGGGATTCTCTGTCAAGGTGCTGAGCCCGGACCGAAACGCCCACGCTGGAGGCGCTGCGACTCCCGAAGAGGGGCGATTCCCTTCTAGATCTGGTATCAGTGAAGTGAGGCGGACACGCCAGCCCTCAGTCCAGCACCCGGTCCTGCCCCGCCGAGGCCTCGTCGAGACGGGCCCGGTCCTCGGGGGTGATCGACCAGCCCACGGCGCCGGCGTTCTCCTCCATGTGGGCCGCCGTGTCGCCGCCGGTGATGGCGGCCGTCACCTCGGGGTGGGAGAGGACCCAGTTGATCGCCGTCTGCGCCAGGGTGCGGCCGTGGGCGTCGGCGATCTCCCGCAGGATCGCCAGGGTCCGGCGCGCCGCCTCGTTGAGGTGATTTTCCAGACTTCCGGCGCGGCCGCTGGCGTAGAGGGTCCCTTCCGGCGGCGGCTGCCCCGGGGTGTACACGCCCGAGAGCAGGCCCACCCCGAGGGGGCTGTAGGTCATGACCCCGAAGCCCTGGTCCCGCTGCGCCGGCCACATCTCTCGCTCCAGGTCGCGGTTGAGGAGGTTGTAGGGGTTCTGGATGCAGAGCAGGGGATCGAGGCCGAGGCGGTCCTGGGTCCACAGGGCCTTGAGCACCTGCCAGGTCTGGAAGTTGGAGACGCCCATGTAGCGTGTCTTTCCAGCCCGCACCACGTCGTCGATGGCGCGCAATGTCTCCTCGAGGGGCGTCCGGTCGTCGTAGACGTGCAGGATGTAGATGTCGATGTGATCGGTCTCGAGGCGGGCGAGGGTGCGGTCGATCTCGCGCAGGATGTGGTAGCGCGACAGGCCGGCGTCGTTCGGCCCGTCGTCGATGCGGCTGGCCACCTTCGAGGTGACCACGAGGTCGTCGCGGTGACGCTTGAGGACGCGGGCCAGAACCTGCTCCGAGGTGCCGCGGGTCTCGTACACGTCGCCGAAACCGTAGACGTTGGCGCAGTCGATGAAGTTGATCCCCAGCTCGACGGCGCGCTCGATGGCGCGCTCGGCCTCGCCGGCGTCCTCCTGCCCGCGCAGGCCCAGGCCGTAGGCCAGGCGCGACACCTTCAGGCCGGAACGGCCGAACTCGACGTATTCCATGCTCTTCTCCTTGGACTGTCGTTCATGTGACGGTCGATCCGGGACGCCGGCCGGCCGAGGCCTCGTCGAGACGGGCCCGGTCCTCGGGCGTGATCGACCAGCCCACGGCGCCGGCGTTCTCCTCCATGTGTGCCACCGTGTCGCCGCCGGTGACGGCGGCCGTCACCTCGGGATGGGAGAGGACCCAGTTGATCGCCGTCTGCGCCATGGTGCGGCCGTGGGCGTCGGCTACCTCCCGCAGGATCGCCAGGGTCCGGGGCACGGCCTCTTCGAGGTCCCTCTCCTTCTCCAGCTCTCCGGCGCGGCCCCTGGCGTACAGGACCCCGGTCGGCGGCGGATGGCCCGGAGTGTACGCACCGGAAAGCAGACCGACCGCCAGGGGGCTGTGGGTCATGACCCCGAAGCCCTGGTCGCGCTGCGCCGGCCATATCTGGCGCTCCAGTTGGCGGTCGAGGAGGTGGTAGCGGTTCTGGATGCAGAGCAGGGGATCGAGGCCGAGGCGGTCCTGGGTCCACAGGGTCTTGAGCACCTGCCAGGCCTGGAAGTTGGAGACGCCCATGTAGCGGGTCTTGCCGGCGCGCACCACGTCGTCGATGGCGCGCAGCGTCTCCTCGAGGGGCGTCCGATCGTCCCAGGCGTGCAGGATGTAGATGTCGATGTGGTCGGTCTCGAGGCGGGCGAGGGTGCGGTCGATCTCCCGCAGGATGTGATAGCGCGACAGGCCGCCGTCGTTCGGCCCCTCGCCGATGCGGCCGGCCACCTTCGAGGTGACCACGAGGTCGTCGCGGTGACGCTTGAGGACCCGCGCCAGGACCTGCTCGGAGGTGCCGCGGACCTTGTGCTCGTCACCCAGGCCGTAGACGTTGGCGCAGTCGATGAAGTTGATCCCCAGCTCGACGGCGCGCTCGATGGCGCGCTCGGCCTCGCCGGCGTCCTCCTGCCCGCGGAAGCCCAGGCCGCAGGCCAGGCGCGACACCCTCAGGCCGGAACGGCCGAGCTCGACGTATTCCATGCTCCGCCCCGGGACCGCTTAACGTGCCCAGCCGGGAGGAAAGGGACGGTAGGTGGGATGGGGATATGGCTTCGACGGGAATCGCTTCAGAAAGCCAATCCCGTGTGCTGCGAGGGCTTTTCCGGAAGAGGAATCCAACCAGTCTACGAAACTCCAAGCCTCGTCTACTCTGATTCCGAACCCGATGTTGCCGGACGGCACCCGACTTGGCCTACCCGATCTCTGGTCAATAACCAAGGCCTCGGTGCCGGAGTTGTTGATCGCGACGATCCACCCCTCGTGGTCAAAGATGGGGCTGCCGCTGGTGCCCCCGGACAAGTCGAGATTGTGCTGAACAAAGGTGCTGTTTTCGGGAGTGACCGACTGCGCTTCGGGACTGAATGGACGCAAGGCGCTGATCGTCCCGTCCTTGAAGGTGGCTAGCGGCACCGTCGTGTTGAGGGCCTCGATCTCCCCTGGAAAGCCCATGGTGGCAACGGGCTGGCCCAAGCGGAGGTCGTGGGCCATGTCGCGCGGGAGAAAGAATGGTACATCGGTGAATTCTGTCTCAAGGATGAGTATCCCTATATCGGGAGAGAGTGTCGTTCCATCGTAGTCCGGGTGCTCCCAGTAGTACCTCAGTTCATGTGTAGCGGTCCCACCGATTGCCGTGCCCGACTTTACGGCAAAGGGCTGCGGATCGTGGTCAATCAGTACCTCAAGAGCATCGACGACCCCTTGAACGACATGGGCATTGGTCCAGATCACATTTGTATAGTGGGCGCTGAATCCAGTGCCGATCAGAAAGTTCGTATCGAAGACCTCGAAGCCGATGGCGTAGATGGCCCCTTCGAGTCGCGACTCCTCGATTACGTCCGCCCAGTTCAGAAATCCTCCGGGCTCCCCAGCGACCCCAGGAGGTCCCTGAGGCCCTCGCTCGCCCTGAGGTCCACGGGGTCCCCGCTCGCCCCTCGCGCCTTGAGGACCCGCCGGGCCCGGATCTCCCTTCTCTCCCTGAGGGCCAGGTGAACCCTGATCACCCTCCTCTCCCTTCTCGCCCTGAGGGCCACGTGGACCCTGCTGGCCCCTCTGGCCTTGAGGACCAGTTGGACCCGGATCCCCTCCCTCCCCCTGAGGGCCCGGCGGACCTTGCTCCCCTCGTTCCCCGGAAGGACCCGCCGGGCCTGGATCGCCCCTTTCCCCCTGAGGGCCCTCCGGGCCCGCATCGCCCTTTTCTCCTTGAGGACCAGGGGGACCCGGATCGCCTCGCTCCCCCTGAGGACCCACCGGACCCGGATCGCCCTTCTCTCCTTGGGGTCCCGCTGGGCCCGGGTCACCTCTCTCCCCCTGAAGACCCGCTGGACCCGGACCGCCTTTGTCTCCTTGAGGACCAGGTGGACCCTGATCGCCCGGCTCCCCTCGAGAACCCGCCGGACCTGAATCGCCCTTCTCCCCTTGGGGTCCCGCCGCTCCCGGGTCACCTCTTTCCCCCTGAGGCCCCACCGAACCCGCATCGCCCTTTTCTCCTTGAGGACCACGTGAACCCGGATCGCCCGGCTCCCCTTGAGAACCGACCTGTCCCTGCTCCCCTTTCTCGCCTTGGGCACCCGCCGGGCCCGCTTCGCCTCGCTCGCCCTGGGGACCCGTAGGCCCCGGTTTGCCTTCGCAAGCAGCAAGTAGCGCTACCAGAGCCCAGATGAAGAACTGGCTCATCGCACCTTCTCCCCTTGTCAGTTGTCAGACCCTCATGCCGGCTACTGGTAGTCGGCGCCGGGAGCCGGGTCAACTCCCGGTGAGGGGCGCGTAACCCCTGGCCCGGTCCGCGGGCCCCCGATAGATTGGGCGGCACCCCTGTTCGAGGAGATCGCCATGGAATCGCACATGTACGAGGATTCGGCCACCGGCATCGCCGGCCGCATGATCCGCACCTTCACCTCTCCGGGCCGGACTTTCGCCTCGGTCCGGGATCAGTCGACCTGGCGGGACTGGTTGACCCCGACTCTCGTCGTGATGGTGGCGGGCCTGGTGGCCGGGATCCTGACTCTGCCCGCGGTCATGGACGCGGGCTCCGAGATGATGCAGGAGCAGCTCGAAGAGATGAGCGCGGAGGAGCGGGCGGTGATGGAGCAGTTCCGGGAGGCGGCGCCGGCGATGGCCCTCCTGTGGATACCCATCGCTTCCTTCCTGTGGCTGTTCATCGTCGGGGGAGTCATGCTGCTGGTGGGCAACCCCATCCTCGGGGGCGAGGCCAGCTACGGCCAGATGCTGGCGGTGACCGCCTATGCTTCGCTGGTGAAGGTGGTCCAGGCGGTCGTGACCGTGCCCTTCACGATGAAGACGGGGACCGTCCTGGTCATCGGTCCGGGACTGTTCCTGTCCGAAGAGATGCTCGCCACCTTCGCGGGACGGGTGCTGTCGGGGGTGGGGCTCTTCACGCTCTGGCAGGTCCTGCTCATGGCCGTCGGCACCGGCGTCATGGCCGGCCGCTCCACGCGCGAGGCGCTGGTCCCGCTGCTGATCCTGTGGGCGGTGGTGATCGTGGTCCAGGCCGGCCTCGGCAGCCTGGGGGACGCCCTGGCGCCCTAGCGGCGCCCCCCCGCCCGGGATCACAGGTTCAGGGCGGCGTCGATCCCGGCCTGGTACTCGTAGACCTCGGCGCTCTCCACCTCGCTCATGGTGACGGCGCGGCCGAGGACGCTCGACTCGAAGATGGCGTAAACGGCGGCCACGGCTTTCATCCCCTCGGTGCCGTCGACCTCGATCTCGCGCCCGTGGAGGATCGCCTCTCCCAGCTCGAAGTACTCCAGGGCCAGCAGCTTCCAGTCGACGTCGGCGGTGGCCACTCCCTCGGGGAAGAAGTGGGCGGCCAGGGGCTCCAGCTCGAAGCCCTCCGCCTCGGCCACGAGCTGCTCGTGGCCCTTCTCCTCCTCGCCCGCCGCCTGCAGTACGGCCCTCCCGCCGCGGCTGCCGAAGCTCTTGAGCGCGCCCCTCTCCCCGAGGATCGCCTCGCCGCTGCACCCTCCGTGCCCGCCGAGGCCCACGACCCAGCTGACCATGGCGCCGTTGGCCATGCGCAGGGTCGCCATGGAGCTGTCCTCGGCCGTGGCCCGCACCTCCTCCTCCATCGCCGCCAGGCGCCGGCGGTAGAACTCGTACGGGCTGTCGCCGTCGCGAGGCCGGGTGCGCACCGGCATGGCCAGGCTGACCTGGCCGTGGACTTCCTCGATGTCGCCCAGTTGGTAGCGGACGAGGTCGGTGAAGTGCACGGCCAGGTCCAGCAGCAGGCCGCCCCGATCCTTGTCGTGCCGCCAGGGCGTGATGAAGATGTCGCGGCCCGGCGAGAGGGAGTGGTAGAAGGCCATGTACGGCCGGCCGATGGCGCCTCGGTCCAGCAGGTGGCGCACCAGCCGCGCCGAGGGATCGCGCCGGAAGTTCTCGGCCACCGACAGGATCCGGTTGTTGCGCCGGGCCGCGTCGATGATGCGGTGGCAGCCCCGGACGGTGATGGCCAGGGGCTTCTCCACCATCACGTGCAGCCCCAGGTCGAGGGCCTGGCAGGCGACGGTGTGGTGGTAGCCGGGGTCGACGACGACGTCGACGGCGTGCAGGTCGGGCACCTCCCGGGCCATCCGCTCCAGGTCGGTGAAGACCTGCGGGCGCGATCCGAGGAGCTTCTCCGCCTCGCCGGCGGCGAGTTCCGCGTTCTCCGGGCGGATGTCGCAGGCGGCGGCCAGCTCGACGTTGGCGAAGGGCGTCTTCGTCAGCTCGGCGAGTCCGTAGAGGTGGCGGGTGCCCATGCCGCCGCAGCCGACGAGGGCGATTCGAATCCGGTCCATGGGATCTCCGGGGAGTGCTTCGAGGCGCTGCGCGGGAAACCTCGCGGGGCGTGCATGAAAGGACGGCAGCCCCCCGCCCGGCAAGCGCCCGTCGACAGCGGGGATTGCCTACCTTCCGGCGGCACCGCATCTCCCGCCGGCAGATTCCACCGATGGAGGCACCCCCATGACGGACCCGGCCGCCCGACCCCTGCGAAACCGAAGCGCCGTTCCCCCCGTCCTTGCCGCGGCGATGCTCCTGGCTTCCGCGGGCTCGGCCCAGGACCTGAGCTTCCATGCCGGCATCGAGATCCCGGCCGAACGTCTCGGGGCAACTTTCGAGAAGAGCGTGGACAACACCGACCCGGCCACCCTCGTGCCCGAGCCGCGGCGCGGCAAGGTCCTTCGGGACGAGGACTCCGCCGCGGTCACGGCCTCCGGGTTCGGACTGTTCGGCGGCTGCCGCCTGGCCCTGGGCGGGGGCGCCGCCTACGTGGGAGCCGAGGTCGATGTCGGGTTCCTCGGCGGCGCCGTGGACAGCCGCCTCGAAGGGGTCGGGGAGTCCCCAGGCCGCAACCAGCTCGGGGAGAGCTGGCCGGACCCCTGGTCGCTCGAGCCGGGACGAAGCTACGGATTGACGCTTGAGCTGGGCGGCCCCCGCGGTCTCTACGCCCTCGGAGGCCTCCGCCGCATGGAGGCGCGCTACGAGACCCGCTTCCACGGCTGCATGGACCCCGGTCCCTGTTCGCCGGAGGCGGACACCCCCGACTTCGTCTCCGGGACCGACGGCCGCGACCTGGATCTGGAGGGCTGGACGGCCGGCCTCGGCTGGGAGAAGAGACTGCAGGAGCGGATCTCCCTGCGTCTGGAGACGCGCTACACCCGGTACGGAGACCAGGAGTGGACGACGTTGTTCGAAGAGGTGGGGGTCACCGTGCCGGCCGTCCTGGTGATCGGCGCCATCGGCCTGTCCGGGAGCCTGGCCTGGCAGTTCTGAAGCAGGTCGTCGGCGAGCCGGTCCGCCGCTCCCGCGGCCGGACCGGTTGAGGCCTCCGGCCCCCGGAGGCCGTCACTCGACCTCGGGGCCCGCCTGCCCGCCGGGGCCGGAAGCCTGACGGCGCTCCTGCTCGGCCCGGTGGATCTGGTCGACGATGGGCGCGTGGCCCGCCACCAGGGGGCCCGTCCGCGGGCGGGTCACGGGGCGGCCTTCGAAGTCGGTCACGCATCCCCCCGCCTCGCGCACGATCCGCATGGCGGCGGCCATGTCCCAGGGCTCCAGGCGGTGATGGAAGAACCCGCCCAGCCGCCCCGCCGCCACGTGGCACAGGGCCAGGGCCGCCGAGCCGGCCAGCCGCAGGGCCGCCACCCGCGGACGCAGGGCCGACGCCAGCTCCATGCTGTCCCGGGCGGCCTCCTCGTCGTGGGCCAGATCGAAGGCCACCAGCGCCGAGGACGGGTCGGCGCCTCCGTCCACCGAGATCGGACCGCCGTTGCAGGCGGCGCCTTCGCCGGCCGCCGCGGTGAAGAGCTCGTCCCCCAACGGATCGCAGACCACGCCCACCGCCACCTCCCCTCGCACCACGAGGGCCAGGCTCACGGCGATGTAGGGAAAGCCGTGGACCAGGTTCAGGGTGCCGTCCACGGGGTCGACGACCCACGTCGGCTCGTCACCCAGCGGAGCGTTGACCGTCTCTTCGGTGAGGAAGCGGTGGTCCGGGAAGGCGGCGCCGAGGCGGGCGCGGATGAGGTCGTTCGCCCGCAGGTCGAGGCCGGTGACGAAGTCCGCCCGGCCCTTGGTCTCCACCACGACGGCCCGGTGCAGGTTGTCCCGCAGGAGAGTCCCCGCCTCCCGCGCGGCGGACTCGGCGATCGCCCGGGGGGATCCTCGCATCAGTCGGCGCTCAGGGGCCGCCGAAGGCGAAGGAGAGGGCCATGCCCCAGTGGAAGTAGTAGTTGCCGTGCGAGTCGGTGAACATTCCGATCTCCGGGAGAACCGCGGGTCCTCCCTCCACCTCGTCGGGGGTCATGACCAGTCCCAGGTTGAGCCCCGTGAAGTACTCCTCCGGGGTGTCGAGGAGGACGATCGTCTTCAACCCCAGGTTGAGCTCGGTCTCCGTCCGTCCGAGGGGAATCGTGGCGATGAGAGCGGGATGGACCTGGTGGGATTCGGAGACGTCGATGTCGGCGTCCCCGGGAAAGGGGCCGCTGAAGAACAAGCCCACGGGCAGGAGGAAGGCCAGTCGATCCTCCACCAGGGAGATCTTGGGGTCGAGGGAGACGAACTGGTATCCGTCCTGGAGATTGATCCGGCTGATCCGGACCCCGATCTCGAATCTCTCCAGCCCGAGACGGACCTGCACGTCCGCCACCGAGAACCCGTCCTCGTAGTCCCAGTCTTCTCCGCTGATGAAGGCCTGCCGGCTGATACCCGCGGTGATCGATCTCTGCCCGGGGGCCAGCCGCTCCGCCGTCTGGTGCATGGCGAAGGTATAGCAGCCGGTCGTGGAGAGGGCGAGGACCACGACCGCCAGGAGCTGCCCCTTGGCTCGCGCTCCCCTCATCACCAGGACATCCGCAGGCCGAAGGAGTGGACGAATGTCGTGGACTCGACGACCAGGCCCTCAGGCACCCGTATGAGGGCGTAGTCGAGACCAACCTGCCCCGGAAGGCGCCCGCCGTCCGGTGAGAGATTGATGCCCAGGCCGAGGCGGTTGAGCAGCCGGTGGCGGTCCTGGTATTCGTTGATCCAGCCTGTTCGCAGGGAGAGCCAGCGATAGAGGGTCAGCTCGAGGCCGATCCCGCCGAAGTCGGCATCTCTCACGATATCGTCACCTTCAAAGCCGCCGCCGGCGGGTGGATTGAGGAACCGCCGGTACTCGGCGGTGGCGACGAATCGGAAGGGCCCAGAGATCTCCGTGAAGGGCCGGTCGATGGCGTACCTCATTCCTGCCCGGAGATACAGGGGAAGGGAGATCCTGGCTTCGGAAGTGCGGCCGTCAAAGGTGGTTGTGGACACGTGATCCGAGGAGTAGTTCTGCAGTGCCATGCCGATGGAGATTCCCCCATTCGGCCCGTTTTCGGATCCCCGGACGTGGTACAGGGCGCCCAGGTCGAAGGACGGCAGATAACTCGACTCGGACTCGTAGTCCGGCAAGTCGAGGAAGAAGAACTGGTTGAAGAGTCTGAGAGTTCCTCCGACGGCGATTCTTCCCCGAGACCCGGCATAGGCCAGGGAGATCGTCTGGCTGTAGTCCCGGAAGTCCGCGCCCGTGCCGTTTTCCTTTCTGTGGAAAGCAATGGCGATCCGGCCGAGAGGAGAGGCTGAAGCCAATCCGAGACTCCACGAGTAGAGGTCCTCGATCTCCCAATCGTCATCGACCCAGTCGGACCTGTAGTTGCAGAAGAGGTCCGTCCCCGACAGGAAGGCCAGGTTGGCGGGGTTGGAGGAGAAGGCCGCCGCCGCGTTGCCCGCATCGGCGACGGCGGACTCCCCCATCGCCAGGCTTCGGGGGTCCGTTACCGTATCGATGGCCTGAGTGTTCGGGTAATACACCCCCTGCGCATCGCTTCGCGAACCCGCGAAGGACAGGATGGCCAGGACCGCCGCCGCTCGTCCCGCCGGGCTCATGCCCCCGGCCCGCCCACCGGCTCCAGGCGGATGAACGTCTTGAGCAGCTCCCACTGCCAGGAGTGGGGGAAGCCGTAGGGGTCCTGCCAGCTCGGCCAGCCGCTCCAGCGGGTGGTGTTGCAGGGGTAGCGGATGATCAGCTGGGCCAGGAAGATGTCGGGCATCTCGCGCACCCAGATCTCCATCGCCTCGGTGAACAGCTCCAGCAGCTTCGGGTCGCCCACCTGCAGGGGCGCGGTGCGCTCGACGATGCGGTCGAACTCCTCGTTGCGCCAGCGCGAGATCGTCGACCACAGGGGCGCCGGCTGGCCGGTGGGGCGGTAGTACTGGGAGGTGTAGTAGGAGAGCATGAGGTAGGGGTCCATGCCGCGCACGCCGCTGGGCCCCTTGCAGCCGAGGGAGGCCTTCTGCTCCCCCGTCTGCACGAGCGATGTCAGGCCCGGCGAGGTGTCGAAGTTGGCGTCGAAGCCGGCGTCGCGCAGCTGCTGGGTCAGGGGCGGACCGTAGGAGCGCAGCCACTGGGGCACGTACATGGCGATCTCGACCCGCTCCCCTTCCGCGTCGATCCAGAACCCCTCCTCGTCCTTGGCGTAGCCCTTCCCCTCCATGATGCGCACCACCTCCTCCGGGTGGGGGCGGCTGTCGTAGCCGTGGCGGGCGAGGATCTCCTGCAGGGCCTCGTCGAAGGGGGCGAACCACTCGTAGGGGGTGAAGGGGTGGAGGGCGACGACCCCCGCCCCCGACTCGGCCAGCTGCACGACCTTGTCCCGGTCGATGGCCATGCTGATCGCCCGGCGGATCTCCGGATCGTCGTAGGGCGGCTCGGAGCAGTTCATGTTGAGGTCGATGGGGCACCAGTCGAGATAGCCGTAGGGCGGCTCCCGGCCGCTGAAGGTCAGGACCCGCGGGTTGCGCTCCAGCACGCTCTCGAGGGTGAGGACCTGCATGATCGGCGCCATGTCGAGCTGGTCGGTCAGCAGCAGCTGCGCGGACTGGCTCTCCTCCTGCTGCGGCACGTAGATGATGCGCTCGATCCTGGGCAGGCGCTTGAACCCCTCCCGGGCCGCCCACCAGTCCTGGCGCAGGTCGTAGATCTTCTGGTAGGGCGAGGCGTAGACGAGGCGGTAGGGCCCGGTGCCCAGGGGCAGGCCGCCGTCGATATCGTGGAAGGTGAACTCCAGCGGGTCCACGTGGCGCCAGACGTGCTCGGGCAGCACCTGGATGCCGTGGTTGCTGCTCAGGGTCGTGGCCCAGAAGGCGGGGCCCGGCTTGTTGAGATGGAACCGCACCGTGTGGTCGTCGACGACCTCGGCGGAGTCGAAGAACTCGGGCAGGTCGGCCAGGTGCACCATCGCCTCGGCGTGGTCCCGCACCATCTCGAAGGTGAAGGCCACGTCGCGGGCGGTGAAGGGCCTGCCGTCGGCCCATTCGATGCCCCTGCGGAGCCGCACGGTGAGCACCGTCCAGGTGTCGTCGTACTCCCAGCTCTCGGCCAGCCAGTTCTCGTGCTCCCCGGTGAGCACGTTGTACATGATGAGGGGCTCGAAGATCGTCGGCAGGGTGCCCATGTGGAAGCCCTGGTCCGAGCCCGGGATGTAGGGGTTCTGGTTGTTGAACAGGGCGTACTGGTTGGGGCCGCCGTTCATCAGGATCATGGTGCGGTCCCGGGGGACCTCGGGCAGCACGATCCCCGGCCCGCAGCCGGCGAGGGCCGCCCACGCCGCGAGCACCAGTCCACCGCAGGCAACCGCTTCCGGCGCCCGGCGCCAAGGCCGCCCGGCCCCCGGCCTGCGTCCGGCGAAGGCGCGGAGGCTCCACCTGCCGCAGCTCGCCGCGCAGCCGGCCAGGGCCGCCCACGCGGCGAGAAGGAGCCCGCGGCAGGACCACGGAACCAGCGCCCGGAAGCCCGACCGCCCGGCCCGGGGCTCGCGCCCGGCGCCTCCGCAAGTCCCCGGCGCCGCCGCCTGGAGGCTCTGCCGTCCGGTCCGCTCGCTCTCGCAGACGTCCCGGTGAATCCCCGCGCCCATCACCCGACTCCGTGGGAGAGGGCGGCCACCTGCTCCTCCGACAGCACCTCGGCGTCCTCGTGGAGGAAGCAGGCCGCGGCGCGGTCCTCGTCGGTGCGGACCAGGGGCGGGGTCTGCCCCCGGCAGCGGTCCATGACGTGGGGACAGCGTCCGGCGAAGGCGCAGCCGCCCCCGGGCGCGGGGGACGCGCCGTTCTCCTCCCCGGCGGCGGCATCGGTCTCGGCGCCGTCGGCGCCCTCCTCCCCGCCCCAGCGGCGCCTCGTGTCCGGCAGCGGGATCGATCCCACGAGCAGCTGCGTGTAGGGGTGCTTCGGCGCCTTGATGACCTGCTCGACGCCGCCCACCTCGACCACCTCCCCCTGGTACATGACCAGGATCGTGCGGCTGAGCTGGTAGGCCGTGGTCAGGTCGTGGGTGATGTAGACGAGGCTGATGCCGCGCTCCCGGTGGATGCGGAAGAGGGTCTCCAGGATGGTGGCGCGCAGGGAGGCGTCGACCATGGAGACGGGCTCGTCGGCGACGATCACCTTCGGGTCGAGGAGCAGGGCCCGGGCCACCATGATGCGCTGCCGCTGGCCGCCGCTGAGCTGGTGGGGATAGCGGCCCAGGGTCTCCTCCGGGCGCAGGCCGACCGCCTGCAGGCCCTCCTCGATGCGCTGCCGCCGCTCGGCCCGCGACAGCTCCGGGAAGAACCGGGCCACCGGGGTCGTCAGGGAGTGGTCGACGCGGTAGAAGGGGTTGAAGACCTCGAAGGGGTCCTGGAAGACGGCCTGCACCTGGCGCCGGAAAGTCTTGCGCGTGCGGGCGTCCAGATCGCCCAGCTCCGTGCCCCGGTAGCGGACCGAGCCCCCCGTGGGCGGCAGGATGCCCAGGAGCAGCCGCGCCAGGGTGGTCTTGCCGCTGCCGCTCTCGCCGGCGATGGCCACGACCGCCGGCTCCTCCTCGGGGATCACCAGCGAGGCGCCGGCCACGGCCACGGTCCGCCGGCGGTCGAAGAGTCCGCCGCCGAAGGCGCGGCTGGCCTCGCGGGCCTCGAGCAGGGGCGCCTTCACGGGGCCTCCGCGTGGAGGTGACAGGCCGCGAGGCGCTCGCCCGCCCCGTCGGCGGCGGCGACCGGCTCCAGGGCCGGCACGCTCTCGGAGCAGCGTTCCATCACCTCGGGGCAGCGCGGGTGGAAGGGGCACCCCGGGGGCGGCTCCAGCAGCGACGGCGGCAGGCCGGGGATGCCGCGGAACTCGCCCCTGCGCTCCAGGGAGGGCAGGCTGTCCACCAGCAGGCGCGTGTACGGATGGAGGGGCTCCTCGAGGAGGCCCCGCACCGGGCCGACCTCGGCCAGCCGGCCGGCGTACATGACCCCGATGCGGTCGACGCACTGGGCCATGAGCCCCATGTCGTGGCCCACCAGGATCACGGCGGCGTCGAGCTCCTTCTGCACCCGGAAGAGGGTGTCCATGACCCGCTTCTGCACGACCACGTCGAGGGCGCTGGTGGGCTCGTCGGCGATGATCACCTGGGGGCGCAGGGCCACGGCGATGGCCATGCCCACGCGCTGCTTCATGCCGCCGCTCAGCTCGTGGGGGTGCATGCGCGCGACGGCGGGGTCCAGCTCGACCAGGGCCAGCAGCTCCCGCACCCGCTCCCGCAGGGAGTCGCGGTCGGTTCCCTCGTCGTGGGCCTCGATCGTGTCGGCGACCTGGGCGCCGACGCGCATCACCGGGTTGAGGGAGTTCATCACCCCCTGGGGGATCAGGGAGATCCGCGAGAATCGCACTCTCCGCATCTCCTCGTCCGACAGGGCCAGCAGCTCCAGCTCGTCGAGGTGGACCCGCCCGGCCTCGATCCGTCCGGGGGGCCGGATCAGGCGCATGAGGGCCATGGCCGTCGTCGATTTGCCCGAGCCCGACTCCCCCACCAGACCCAGACGCTCCCCCGACCGCAGCTCGAAGCCGACGCCCTCCACGGCCCGCACCGGTCCGCGGCCGGTGTGGTAGTGGACGCGCAGGTCCTCCACCCGCAGCACCACGCGGCCCCCGGAGCCGTCGCTCACGAGGACCGCCACATGCGGGGATTGGCGATCCGGTCCAGCCCCATGGAGACGAGGAAGAGGCCGATGAAGATCAGCACGATCATCACCATGGGAGGCGCCCACCACCACCACATGCCGCGCAGCAGCGAGGTGTAGAACAGGGCCCAGTAGATGGTCATGCCGAGGGTGGGCTCGTTCTGGGGGCCCAGGCCCAGGGCCTCCAGGCCGATGGAGGCCAGCACCGCCGCGGCCACGGCGCTGACGAAGCTGGCCGCCAGGTAGGGCAGCAGGTTGGGCAGCAGCTCCCGGGCGATGATCTCCAGGTCGCCCATGCCGGAGAGGCGGGCCACCTGCACGTAGGCGCGCTCGCGCATGGAGAGCACCTGGGCGCGGATGGTGCGCGTCGGCAGCATCCACGCCAGGGAGGCGACCACGAGGGCCATCATGTCCACGGTGACGGCGGTGCGAAGGGAGGTGGCCAGCACCACCAGGAAGAGCAGTCCGGGCACGGTGAGCAGGACGTCGGCGGCGCCCCGGATCAGGGTGTCCGGCAGGCCGCGGAAGTAGCCGGCGACGAAGCCGAGGAGGATGCCGATGCCGAGCCCCACGGCGCCGGCGAGGAAGCCGACCCGCAGGGTCAGGGGGGTGCCCGCCACCATCACCGCCATCAGGTCGCGCCCCGCCGCGTCGGTGCCGAGGGGGTGGTCGAGGGACGGCGCCAGGTTGGCCGTCGCCGAGCCGACGCGGGCCTGGTCGGTGTCGACGAAGAGGGACCCCACGGGACCGAAGGCGAGGACCACGAAGACGATGGCCAGACCCGCCGCCAGCTGGGGATGGCGGCGAGCCGCCGTGGAGATCCGGGAGAGCCTCATCGGCGGTAGGCGATGCGCGGGTCGAGGAGGGGGTAGACCAGGTCGAGGATCAGGGTGACGGTGGCGATGGCGAGGATGACCATGACCACGACGCCGTAGATGACGAAGTAGTCGAAGGTCTGCACGGCGCGGTAGAGGACCGTGCCCACGCCGGGATAGGCGAAGACGACCTCCACCAGCACCGCCCCGGAGACGACGTAGCCCATGGCCAGGGCCAGGGCCGTGGTCTGGGGCAGCAGGGCGTTGCGCAGGGCGTAGCGGAAGAAGATGTCGCGGCTCTTCAGGCCCCGGGCCTCGGCGTAGTTGACGTAGTCCTCGCCCTGGACGGTGACCATCATGCCGCGCATGGAGAGGGCCCAGAACCCCACCGAGGAGAGGACGATCGACAGGGCCGGCACGATGGAGTGGTAGACCACGTCGAGGGCGTAGGAGAGGGTCGGTCCGGGCAGGGTCCCGAGGGTGAAGCCGCCGCCGAGGGGGAAGGCCCGCAGGGTGAAGCCGAGGAGGAAGACGAGGACCAGGCCGAGGAGGTAGTAGGGGATCGCCGACAGGGCCAGGAAGGGGGCAGCGATGTAGTGCAGGGCCCCGGGCGATCGCGGCCAGGCCAGGAGGGCGCCGAGGACGGTGCCGATAGCGAAGGCGATGAGCGTCGCCGTGGTCAGCAGGCCGAGGGTCCACGGCAGGGCCCGCAGGATGATATCGGAGGCGCGGCTCGGGAAGTTGGCGATGGAGACCCCGAAGTCGAGGCGGGCCACGTCCCCGAGGTAGCGCAGGTACTGCTTCCAGAGGGGCTGGTCCAGACCGAAGCGGGCCTCGTACGTGGCGACTACCGCCTCCATGTCGGTCTTGCCCGCGCCCCCGAAGGAGACGGCCTGCAGCAGGCGCTCCCGGATCGGGTTCACCGGGGCCATGCGGGGCATCATGAAGTTGATCGTGGCCCCGGCCCAGATGACCAGGAGGAAGACGCCGAAGCGGCGGAGGACGTAGTTGAGGGTCAAGTCGAGTCGATACCGGGCCGGGCCTCAGGGTGGACGGAAGCGATGGAAGAAAGCGGATCGGGGGGCGGGGAGAAAGAGCCGGATCGTCCCGGAGGCGGGGACCGGCTCAGCTCCGGGGCAGGAACTGGTCGGCCAGGTGCTCCGCCCAGGCGCGGTTGGCGTCGGCGGTGCGCCCGGCGATATGGGGCGTGTGCACGACGTTGTGCCTGCCGATCAGAGGGTCGTCCGGCGGCAGCGGCTCGATGTCGAAGACGTCGGCGGCAAGGCTCAACTCGTCGGCGAGCACCCGGCGCCGCAGGGCCGCCATGTCGCAGACTTCCGCCCGGGTGACCAGCACGACCAGACAGCCTCCCGGCAGGGCGCGGATGTGGTCGGCGCTGGCCAGCCCCCTGGTTGACTCGGTGAGAGGCACCATCGGCGCGAAGACCTCGGCATCCTCCACGAGGCGCGCCAGGTGGTGCTCCCGGCGCGAGCCGGCCCGATGGAAGGCGGGCTCGGCCGCATACGGATCCCAGGCTGCCACATCGGCCCCCAGGGCCCTGGCGAAGGCGGCGTAGCGGCTGCCGACGTTGCCGGCGCCGACCACCCTGACCCGCTTGCCGGCGAGGGTCCCGTTGGCGAAGGCGGGGTCGTCGCTGTACTGCACCCCCCGCTGCCCCGGGGCCCCGATGCCGCCGGCCGGACGCCAGTCCCAGTCGGGGGCGGCCGTGGCGATCCCGGTGTGCAGCTGCGGAATGCGGCGCAGCGCGCACAGGGTGAGGGCCAGCCCGCACTCGGCGACCGACTGTCCCCAGAATCCCTCGGACAGCTGTCCGTAGAGGACCACGCCCCGGGCGGCCAGCGCCGCCTCGCAGTCCGGTCCCAACCTGTGAGGCGCCCCCTGAAAGGTCGCCTCCCTCAACGACGGAAACGCCTCCAGGCAGTCGAGGGTGACGCGGACCCCGAGGCAGGCGAGCCTGCGCACCGAGGCGGCCTGTTCGCGGGCCACCTCTCCCAGCCGGCGGTCGTCCCCGTGGGCCAGGCGCCGGAACCCCACCTCCCCCTGCCGCTGCCACAGGTCGCGGAAGTGGTCCCCCGCCCATGGCCAGCTGCCGTCGAAGGCGCCGTGCACGGCGATGAAGCTGTCCATGGCGGATGAAGTTGGGGCCGCGGGGTCGTGGGGAAAAGGTGGACTGCCGGGCGCGCCAGCCGCCGACGCGCTGATCGGGGCTGCGGGCAGCGTTACCGGCAGAAAGAAGCCGTCTGGAGACCCCGTCCGCCTCGTGCTAAAGGCTTGCGGCGGCTCCAGACGGCTTCTCGGACCGAGGCTGCGACCGGTCGGGCTACTTCAGATAGAGCAGCCGCTGCGTCTCCACTCCGCCGGCATGGCTCAGGCGGGTGATGTAGACCCCCGACGACAGCGAGGCGCCCCGCTGGTCGCGGGCGTCCCACTCCACCCGGTAGGAGCCGGCGCCCTGGAACCGGTCCACCAGGGTGCGCACCGGCTGGCCCGCCATGTTGTAGATCACCAGCTCCACCGGCCCGGCGCTGGACAGGCGATAGGCGATCTGCGTGGAGCTGTTGAAGGGGTTGGGCGCCCCGGGGGCCAGGCCGCGGGCCGGCGCCACCTGCTTGGCGGACGCCAGCGGCTCGGAGCGGACCACCCTCGCGCCGCCGCCCAACGTCAGTCTCAGGATCTGGCGCCGGTTGCGGTTGAGGGGGATGCTGCGCCACTGACCGAGGGTCTCGCCGGCGGGGTTGCGGACCCGGGCCTTGAAGAAACCACTCCTCGCCTCGGGGATGATCACCGACGCCCGGCCGTCGGCGTCGGTGACGGCGCTCCAGGCGTAGTCGGGGAGCCGGCCGGAGACGGAGCTGGCGAACTCGACGGTCAACCCCTCGACGGCGTCGCCCCGGACCGTGACCTCCACTTCCGTACGGGGACCCGTCGCGACGACTTCGGGAGCGCGCCCATAGAAGCCCGACCCGATGATGACATTGTATCGTTCACCTCTGAACTGGCGGGCGTAACCTACCTTGGGGATGTCGGCGCTGTCGGTGTCGTCGGTGGGATCGTCGAAGAAATACTCCACGAAGCCGCCTTCCGGGCTGCTTTGCGCCGCCTCGATGACCTGGGGCAGAATGAGCTCTCCGGTAACGACATCCCGGACCGTCGCCACCAGAGGCCGAAGCTCGTACCTGTCCGGATTCACGCCGTGAAACAGGATGAGGTTGCTGGCGAGATCCAGGACATAGAGGTACACGGAGCCGTGTCTCCAGGGCCCGTTCGGGTCCCGCATGGCAACCTTGGCTTTCGAGACGGCGGCTCGGCCGCCGGTCCTCAAACCTTCGATGAAGTAACCTCCCGCCTGCGTGACGAAGGCCTTCAGGCTCTCGCGGTCGACCACGTCGCTGGCCGTGATGGCCGGGTCGCCGTAATCGATCTCTTCCTCCACCACGTGAGACGCGTCGAGATCGAACCCGGCAAGCAGGATCAGCGGGTCCGGCCGATGAGCCCTGACGTAGGCGGTGGCATAGCCGGAGGCACCGAGCAGTGTCAGATCAAACGGGGCATGCGGCTCTTCCAGCAAGGTGTTCAGGACGGAAGCCGGGTCGGTCAGATCCCCCCGGGAGACGCCCAGCGAAACAAGGATCCCCGCAAGAATCCTGCGATCGAGGAGTCTGCCCGACAACGCCATTTCCTTGGAGTGAACGAACACCCTGCCGTCGAGTGTCAGCTGCACGAGGTAGGTGGAACCGGAACGCCAGGGACCCCCCTCCTGCCTGATGAGGCATCCAAAGTGGTAGGCTGTCGCCCCCCCCACCTCGGACATGAGCTTGAACTGGTCTCTTGCGCCCAGTGCGAAGTCCATCAGGGCCGCGCTGCCGTCCTCCACCTGTTGCGCCGTCACCTGCGGGTCCTCGAAAGGACTCACGCCCTCCGGGAGCGCACACTCGTCCTGCGTCTGCGCCAGGGGAGGGAGGGCAAGGAACAAGAGGCTGGCAAGCACGAGGGGGCCGACGACGAGGATCATCGATGTCGGGTTCGGCCATTCTCGGGATCTCATCACGAAGGGTTCTCCTTCCCGGGAGTGCAAAGGTGTGCGGACCACGGCCACTGACTAAGGCGACGAAAGGTCAGAACGTCAAGTTTGCTTTGCCGGCCGGACCCCCGCCAGCACCGCCCCGGAGCCGACGCAGCCCATGGCCCGGCCGTGGGCGGGTCCCGACAGACGCCCCCCTTACTCACTCGAACAGCAGGTACCCGAACCGGTCCGGCCGTTCCGCGTAGCCGTAGGTGGGCACCCACTGGGCGTACTCCGAGGCGTTGCCGGTGCGCACCCGGCATATGTTGAAGCCCCACACGTCGCCGGGAGCGAAGGCCGCCCCCTTGAGACCGGCCACCGGCAGGGCCACCTCGGCGACCCAGAAGGTATCGGCCACGAAGGTGGCGATCTCGACCTGGGTGCTCCACGACCGTCCCTCCCCGTAGGCGCCGTCGGCGTCGTCGGCCACCGTGCCCAGGCTGTTGATGATGAACTGGAAGAACGACCGCGAGTCGTGGTTGGTGTCGAGGAAGATCTCTATGCAGTCGTCCTTGTAGATCTCCCGGGAGTCCCGCCGGGTGGCGTCGGCCACCAGGCCGGCCGTGTCCTCCTCGTACCCCTTCACGGCGAAGTAGAGGGTCTGGCCGTGGTAGCCGAGGCGGGCCTCGGCCCGTCCCCGGGCCGGATGTGGGGCGAGACGGTGGATGCACTGGTAGAACTCCTCGATCGGCTCGACCCCGCCCCAGGCCGGATCGTCGAGCCGGCCGTCGATCGCCGGCGGGCCCGGCAGGGGACGGGCCGCGGCCACCATGCCGAGAGCCGCGAGGTGCTCCAGGCCCCGCCGCCGCTCGCCGCTCTCGTAGTAGAGGCGGCCGAGCTTCTGGCCGATGTTCAGGCTCCCCGGGACCAGGGCGAGTGCCTCCCGCAGGAGGCTCTCGGCCCCCTCCGCGTCGGCGGCCAGGTAGAGCTGGTGGGCGTCGGTGGCCATGTGATCGGCCACGACCTCCAGCCACTCCCGGCGCTCGCGGTCCAGGGAGTCGGGCCGTTCCACCGCGCCCATCCGAAGGAGCCGAGCGGTCAGGCTGTCCACCTGGGAGGCGGTGAACAGGGAGAGATCGATGCGGTTCTCGTCGAGACACATCAACTCCAGGGCCTGCAGGATCTCGCCCTGCATGGCCGGCTCCTCCTCGACGGAGAGACGCTGCAGCAGGGGGTCGACCGACTCCGGCCGCCGCAGGTTGCCCAGGGCCCGGGCGGCGGCGGCGCGGACCCCCGGCCCGGGGTCGGCGACGGCCCGCAGCAGGGCGGGGAGGATGGCCGGGTGCTCCTCGCGCAGGTGCAGCCGGTAGAGGGCCTCGACGAAGTCGATGCGCGCCCGCACCGGGAGGCTCCGGTCGTCGAGGGCGCGCACCAGCGGCTCCACGGCCCGGGCCTTGGCCATGTTCAGCTCCAGGCGCGCCTCCTCCACGCCCTCGCCCCCCTCGACGATGCGGGCGATGCCGCGCTCCACGGGGTCGCCGCAGGCGCACCAGAACAAGGCGAGGCAGGGGATCAGCAGGCGCGGGATCCGGCCCCGGGCGCCGTTCCTCACGCCGGGTGGCCGGGCAGGAAGGTCTCCGGCCACTTGGGCTCGTAGTCGCTCTCGAAGAGCCAGTCGAAGCCTTCGGGCACGATGTGGGCGCGCTCGGGGCGGAGCCGTTCGGCGAGGGCCGGGAAGAGGGCCATGAGCGAGTCCCGCTGTCCCTTCGGCAGGCCGCAGGGGACGCCCTCGGCGACCCACGGGGAGAGCATCGCCTTGCGCGGCACCCGGTCCTCGTTCTGCCAGGCCGAGTGCAGGCCGCTGCTGCACATCACCAGGACCTGGCCGCGGCGGGCCACGCAGGGCACGGGCTCGCGCTCGATCCAGGGCGCCCCTTCCGGGTCCGGCAGGTGCTCGGGGAAGGCCGGGGCCTGCGGCGGCACGGGCGGCGGCCGCAGACCGTGCACGCGGGGCAGCATCGCCTTGTGCTCGTCCGTGAGCACCCGGTCCCAGTACTCCATGATCGGCCGGTGGCTGCCGGGCAGGACGCGCATGGCGCCGCGGTGGACGGGAACCTCGTTGAGCCAGAACCACATCTCCACCCGGATCCGGCGGGGCGTGGCCGTGAAGTCCGTCCAGGTGGCCTGCACGTCGGTGTGGCACCCCCGGGCCCACTGCTCGTGGGGATCGTCCCAAGGCGGCGGCGCCGGCGCGCGCGCATGGGGTCCCATGCTCCACCAGAAGTGCACGGCCCGGGCGCGCAGCACCCTCGCCGCCACCTCCTCGAAGAAGGGGTGCTGCAACGCATCGACGTAGTCCGGCTCCTCGTACGGGGCTGCGCCGGCGGCCCTCAGCCGGTCCCAGGCCGCCTCCACCCGGTCCAGCTCACGGTCGGTGAGGGGGCCGTCGATGGTGACGGCGCCCCGCTCCTCGTACTCCAGCAGTTGTGCGTCGGTGATCGACATGCGGCCTCCTCCTCTACCGCGGAACATGGGGGAACCGCCGGGGCTCGCGCAACCGGGGCCTTCGGTCGGGGGCCCCGGGCAACCCCCGGCTTCAGCGGGGGCCGCTCGGCGGATCCGGCCAGGCTGTGGTTTTCCGGGCCGGGCCCGTGCTCAGCGGTCGGGCCACTCGTAGGCGTCCCTGGCGTTCTTCCAGAAGAACCTCCCGGCGGCCTCGGCCCCCCTCCCGTCGAAGTACTCGCGCACGATGCCGAAACCGGTGGCGTAGGGCGCCGCCCGCTCGCACACCGGCCAGTTGCTCCCGTAGAGCAGGCGCTCCCCGCCGAAGGCGTTCCACATCGCATCGAGGGCAGGCCGGTAGTAGCCGACATCGCCGGGAGCGGGTTGCTCGGCGCTCTTCTCCGTCAGGGCCGACACCTTCATGTAGACGTTGCCGTGGGCGCCGGCCGCCTCGATGAAGCCGGCCCAATCCGGGTCGGGCGGCCCCCCGTCGATTGCCGCGTTGGCGACATGCTCGATCACCAGGGTGAGATCCGGCAGCTCCCGGGCCAGGCGCAGGAAGCCGGCGCGCGCCTCGTCGTCGGCCGGGACGCAGTCGAGGACGAGGTTGTGATCGGCCAGCAGCTTCATCTCGTCGAGGAAGCCGCCGTCGAGGTCGCCCCAGGCGCGGATGCCGCGGAAGACCGGATGGGCGGCGAAGCGCTCCACCTGCTCCGCGAACCTCGGGGTGCCGCTCTCGAGCCGGCCCACGTAGCCGACGATGACGGGGTTGCGGTCGGCCATGTCGAGGATCCACTGGTTGTCCTCCACCGTGCAGGCCGCCTCGACCACCACCGTCCCGGTCACCCCGCACGGGGACGCCTCGGCCAGGAAGTGCTCGGGCAGGACGGTGCGGTACAGCAGTTCCTCGTCCGGCGACGGCCAGGGCACGCCTTCGGGCCGGGTGGGATCGTAGAAGTGGGTGTGGGTGTCGATGATCATCAGGAGTACTCCTTCCGGTGGTGGCCGGAGGTCAGCCGCCGGCGGGGTGGATCGTGACGTAGTAGGAGCCGATGGCCCTTTCGCCGCGGTCGTGGAAAGCCGCCGAGAGCTGATCGGTACCGGCTGCGAGGGACACCTCGAAGACCGCCGCCGTGTCGCCGGGAGGAGTCTCCTGGTGGTAGGTCCTTCCGCCCACGGTCAGGGCCGCCCGGCCGATGGCCAGCGCCACTCCGCCGCTGTAGTGCGGGGCGTGCCGCTCCTGGATGGCGTCGCGGCGCCACTCGACATCGTCGCCCTCGATCCCGGCGTCCAGGGCATGGCCGGCGTCCTCCGGCCAGCGGCGCAACTCGATGCGGTAGGGGCCGGCGCGGCGCACGTCGATCGCCCAGTAGCCGCTGGCGGCGTGGCCCTCCCGCACCTGGCGCTGGTTCCAGGCGCCGTTGCACGCCTCGTTGCGCAGGTCGTGGGTGGTGAGCCGCACCGGTTCGGCGCCGCCCCCGACGACCATCGGCACGTCGCGGTCGAACTGCCCGGAGACCCGCTCCCACCACTGCTCGCAGCCGGCGCGCAGCTCGTCCACCACGCCGGGATGGTCCGCGGCGATGTCGCGGCGCTGGCCGGGGTCCTCGCCGAGGTGGTACAGCTCCACGCCGTGCACCAGGCGCCAGGGGCCGCGCATCACCGAGCTCAGGCGCCACTTCGCGGGATGGGCGATGCGCTGCGTGTCCGCCACCAGGACCCGCTCTCCCCAGGTGCCGTCGTCCTCGCCGCGCATCAGCGGCGCCAGGCTGCGGCCATGGAAGGAGCGCTCCTCCGGCGGTGTCACCCCGCACAGGTCGAGAATCGTCGGCATGAAGTCCACGTAGCTGCCGAGTTGCTCCACGTCGCGGCCGCCGCCGGCGCCACCGCCAGGGTAGCGCAGGAAGAAGGGCACGCGGTGCCCGCCTTCGTAGGGCGATCCCTTCTTGCCGCGCATGCCGGCGTTGAAGCTGCCCGGCCCTTCCCGGGGAAACCCCCGCGCGTCCAACTCCACGCCGCTGGCGGTGCCGTTGTCGGTCATGAAGACGACGATGGTGTTGCCGGCGAGCCCGAGCTCGTCCAGCCGCCGCAGCAGCACGCCGAAAGCTCTGGTCGATGTTGGTGATCATGGCGTAGAAGCGGGCACGGTCCTCGTGGGGGGTGGAGTCGGCGTAGGCGGCCGCGCAGCGGGGCTCGACGTTCAGCGGGCCGTGAGGCGCGTTGGTGGCGATGCGGCAGTAGAACGGCTCATTGCGGTGCTCCTCGATGAAGCGCAGGCCCTCGCGGAAGAACACGTCGGTGCAGTAGCCGTCGAACTCTCGCGGTTCGCCGTTGACGTAGTAGGTGTCGTCGAAGTAGTCGTTGCCCCAGGGGTCGCCGATGTTGCCGATGCCGCCGCCGTTGTGGTAGACGGCGCGCTCGAAGCCGCGCTCGTGGGGGCGGAGGGGCTGGCTGTCGCCCAGGTGCCACTTGCCGAACTGGCCGGTGCGGTAGCCCGCCTCTCTCAGGGCGCCGGCCATGGGACCCAAGATAGAAGAAAAGCCGCCTGAAGGTGACTCCAGGCGGCTTTCCCGTGACGCTCTGCTGCCGAAGGCTCTGGCTACTTCAGGTAGAGCAGCCGCTGCGTCTCCACCCCGCCGGCATGGCTCAGGCGGGTGATGTAGACCCCCGACGACAGCGAGGCGCCCTGCTGGTCGCGGGCATCCCACTGGACCCGGTAGGAGCCGGCGCCCTGGAACTCTTCCACCAAGGTACGCACGGGCTGACCCAGCACGTTGTAGATCACCAGCTGCACCGGACCGGAGCCGGGCAGGTGGTAGGCGATCTGCGTGGAGCTGTTGAAGGGGTTGGGCACACCCGGTGCCAGTCCGCTGGCCAGGGCCACCGGCTTGCCTGACGCCATGGGCTCGGACCGCACCACCCTGGCGCCGCCGCCCAGTGTCAATCGCAGGACGTAGCGCCGGTTCTGATTGAGGGGGATGCTGCGCCACTGACCGACGGTCTGCCCCGCGGCGTTGCGGGCCCGGATCTGGTAGAAACCAGTCACCCGCCTGGTGCTGGAGATCGTCAGGGAGACCTGACCGTCGGCGCCGGTGAAGGCGTTCCAGGCGTAATTGGCGGGGCGGCCGGAGGTGGCGCGGGAGAACTCGACGGCCAACCCCTCGACGGCATCGCCCAGGACCACTGCCTGCACTTCCGCACGGGAAACGGGGCCCAGGTCCCGGCTTGCGTCACCGGTATAGAACCCGGCACCGAGGATATAGTCCCGGCCCTGGAACGTGAACATCTCCGCATAGCCCACCTTGGGCGAGCCGAGGTCCTCGTCTCCCGTCACCGCCGGATCGTCGAAGTAGTACTCGACGAAGCCGCCGCCCGCCCTGGCCACCTTGATGAGCTCCTGGGCGACCTTGACTCCGTGGATGTCCTCCCACAGGGTCGCATCCCTCAGCTCTCGTGCCCGGTCGGCGCCGTGGAAGATGACATGGCCATCGGTGGTGAACAGGAAGAAGTAGATGGAACCCTGCCTCCAGGGCCCTCCTTCTTCCCTGAAGATTTCAAAGTGGGGCAGGAGGTCGTCGAGCTCGAACTCCTCCAGGGCCTTGTTGTAAGTCTCCACCGAGCCGTGTACGAATGCCTTCAGGGTCTCCCGATCGACCACGTCGGCGGCCGTGACCTCGGGCGGGGCAAAGATCGACGGATCGAAGGTCGCCGGGACGGCATGGGAGGGGTCCTGGTAATAGCCGCCGACGATGACCACCGTGGTAGCCGTCGTTCCCGAGGTGTAGCTGGTGGCGTAGGCGGTCTTGGCGGTCTCTTCGTCCCCCTCCTGCTCCGGGTCGTCCCAGTAGTACTCGACGTGGCCTCCGCCCATCTCGGCTGCCGCCAGAAGGGCTTGCACGACCTTGGTCCCGCGGTCGTCTTCCGCTTCGTAGAGGCTCTGGCCGTTCACAGTCGGATCATCGGTATGAATGATCACCGTGCCGTTCGGCAACATGAGGATCAGGTACGTGTTCTCGTGCTTCCAGTCGCCCTCGGTACTGATGGTGGCCACATAGGCCGGAAAGTCGTTGGGATCGGTAAACGTCGCCGACCATGCTTTCGCCCCTTCCACGAAGGCTTCCAGCGTTTCCGCGTCCACCACGTCGCTGGCCGTTACCTCCGGGGATTGGGCGGCCGCGGGTCCGGTGGCGACGAGGAAGCCTGCCAATCCCACGACGAGTGCCGCGCTCAGATGCTTCACGATGATCTCCTTTCCATGGGTGACGTCTCCACAAGGATGTGTCGCAATATAATACACAATCCGGGCCAGCCTCGAATGACGGGATCGCCTGATCCTGCAGCACCTGGCGCCCTCTGCTTCGGACCGACCCCGGGGTGCCGCACGCTCACGGCTGGCTCCGGCTGACCACGTATCGGGACAGCAGGTCGAGGTTGCGGTTGAAGGTCCGGCAGGAGATGACCTGGGCGGCGATGGGCGCGTGGCGGTCTTCGGGGTTCCTCAGGCGGCCCTCCTCCACCCAGCGGCCCTCTGCGTCGAGGGCGCCGACGATGGCCTCGATCTGTTCCGCAGCGACCGGGCGCATCCGGGCGCGCTCGGCCAGGACGGCTTCGCGGCCTTCCTCGAGAATGCGCCGGTACAGGCTCTCGATGCGATCCGTGCGGTTGCCCACCTTGAAGGCATAGTGGGTCGGCAGGTCGTCATCGCTGTAGGTGAGCGCGTACTCCCGGGTGAAGTAGAGGGGCCGGTTGGTCTTCAGTTCGTAGAACCGGGCCATGCGGCCATCGGGCAGCCGCGAGGCCCTGGCCCAGGCCAGGGCCCGGGGGACCGGTTCGAGGAAACGCGGCTCCCCGCAGGCGAGATACAGCTCCAGCAGGATCCGCATGACGCCGAAACTCTCGCCTCCGGTGATGGCGGGCGGCTCGAAGCGGCGCGCCCAGGCCGGCTCCATGTCCAGGTTGTACTGCTGGGCCCAGGCTGGTTGGGGATCGGGCATCTGGGCCAGGATGATGAAGTCGCCGCCCCTCTCGGCGGCGAGGCGCCAGCGGTCGTCGCCGTAGATCTGGTGGGCCAGGATCAAAGTCTCGATGACGTCGGCGACGGCGTTGTCGTTGAAGGTGTAGTACGCGAGGTAACGCTCCTTCGGGTACTCCCGTGACCAGCTCTCCGGATAGCGAGCCTTGCGGACGGGGAACTCGCCGGGGTCCGGACGGCCGTCGTAACGCTGGGGCCAGGCGCCGCTGGGGTACTGGGCCTCGAGGAGGGACTCCAACCCGTAGAGGGCGGCGCGGTGCACCTCCGCGTCGGCGAAGTCGAGTTGCCGATCGACCTGCATGAGCAGGCGCAGGGCGCTCTGGGTGTTGTCGTCGTCCAGGGTCGAGCGGTTGCGGCGATCTCCGGTCGCGCGGTCGCCCTGCTCGACATCGCGCCGGTAGTGCCAGTTCCGGCTGTTCTCCGGGTCGAAGTCGATCCGGTAGTCCCAGCCGCCCGAAGCCAGTTGCCCCCAGGCCAGGGCCCGCGCCGCCTCGACCGCGCCGCCGAGGAAGAGGGTGTCGCCGGTGGCCTCCCAGGCGCGCAGGAAGGCCATGCCGACCGATGGCGTGCCCGGGGGCTGCACCCAGATGGTGGTCGGCGACGCGATCCCCTCTCCTTCGCGCCGGGAGAGGTCGCTCTTGTAGAGCCAGAGATAGCCGCCGTTGGTGGCCACCTGGCCGCGGAAGTAGCGCGCCGCCTTGACCATGGTCTCCTCGGCTTGCCGCTGCAGGGCCTCGTCCCCTTGGAGGGGCACGCCGCACAGCAAGGCGAGGAACAGAGATGCGAGCAGGTGGCCGCGGCCTCTGCGGTCACCCGGAGAAGCCGCGCAAAGGGGCCTGCACTGCCGGGTGGCGGCCGACGGCATGGAGACGCGCAACGCGCAACCTGCCGCGGAAGGCGGCCTGGGCTGGTTGGTGTCGGCCGAAGGCTTGGGGACGCGCACGGTAACCCGCTGCGGCCGGGAACCGCCCGGTCGACGGGCGGCTCCGGGCGGCTCGGAGCTACCCCCGGGGCATGGCCCGCAGGGCGCCGGCGAACTCGGCGCTCGTCGAGGTGTAGCCCACGACGTGCTCGAAGTTGCGCAGCATCACCTTGCGCAGCCAGCCGCCCTCCTCGAGGGACTCGTCGACGGTGTCGGGATACTCGGCGGAGGAGGTGCAGTCGCGCAGCATGACGACGCGGTAGTTGTGCTCCACCGCGCCGGCGCAGGTGAAGT
Source organism: Gemmatimonadaceae bacterium (assembly GCA_026706075.1). Taxonomy (GTDB): domain Bacteria; phylum Latescibacterota; class UBA2968; order UBA8231; family UBA8231; genus UBA8231. The sequence continues at coordinate 79,794 of JAPOZM010000068.1, read as the reverse complement.
AGAGGCAGGAGCGCTGCGAGAACCCCACGGCCACGAGGCTCTCGATGCCGTGGCAGCGCAGGTGGTAGTCGACGTGGGTCTCGTGGAAACCCGACCACTCCCGCTTGGGGAAGTCGGGCTCGTGGGGCAGGGGCTGGATCGAGGGCGAGTAGCCCGGCTTCACCGGCTCCCGCGGCGGGGCCCCCCGGGTGCCGGCCTCCGCATCTCCCCAGCGGGTGCCGTGGATCTCGCGCTTGATGCTGCCGGGCTCGTCGCACAGGGAGAAGTCGTTGTGGATGTAGATGACGTGCATGCCGGCCTCGCGCGCCGCCGCCAGGGCCGGGGCGATCCCCTCCTCGACGTACGGATTTCCCGGTCCGCAGTCGCTGTCGACGATCATGAAGGCGGTGCGCTCCAGCTCCAGGTCCAGGGTGGCGTGGACGAGCCCGTCGTCCTGCGCCTGTCCCTGGTAGTAGCCGGCGCCGCGGTACCAGCGGACCGGCAGGGCCAGGGCGGTCACCGGAAGACCTCCTTGGGCGGCGAGTTCGGCGGCCAGTAGCCGTCGGGGTCCTCGTCCCACTCGCGGCCGCACATGCGCGAGATCACCTTCCACTCCGCCGCCGTCAGGTGGCCGTGGTTGTGGAACAGGAAGCGCCGCAGGCCCGCCCCCTCCGAGGCCTCGAGGATGCGCTTGAGGTCCCCCGCCGTCATCGGGTCGCCGCGGTGGGGCATGCGCCCCGTGTCCACCCAGGGCAGGACCTTCTCGGGCCGGCTCGCCGCGGCCAGGGCGCGGCGGGTCTCCTCGGCCACGGTCTCGTCGAAGAAGGCCTGGGGGAAGCCGTGGTCCATGTCGGCCCTGGACTCGACCTCCGGCAGGTCGGTGCCGAACCAGGCGCGCACCACGGTGAAGCAGTCCGCCTCGGTCAGCCCCGGGTTCAGCTCCTTCACCTTCTCCACCCAGCGGGTGATCGTGCCGTAGAGGCCGTCGAAGCCGCGCTGCCAGAAGTAGTGCTTCACCAGCATCAGGTCGAGGATCCCGTCCCAGGCGGCGTAGTCGATGCCGGTGATGCCGGTGAACATGGCCGTGCGCAGGCCGTTGCCGAGGAGCAGCTTGCGCGGCAGCCGGTCGAGCTCGGCGCGGAAGGCGCGGCCCTCGGCCAGGCTCGCCTCGCGGCGCCAGCGCAGCCAGTGGACGCCGTCCTCCCGAAGGTCGAAGAGGTTCATGGCCGAGAGCATGCCGTGGTGGCCGTAGTAGCGCACGCGGCCGGGGGTGAGCCGCGAGAACGCCTCCATCAGTTGCCGGCGCCCCTCGTCCAGGCGGTCGGCGTCGTGGCCGGTGGCCTCCGCCCGGCGGCGGTCGGCGGCGGTGAGCCCGCGGAAGACGGCTCCGAACTCGTAGGGCAGCTCGGCCCAGCCGTCCATGACGCCGCCGTCGGCCTGGGGGAAGGCGGTGAACACGTCCTCCCACACGGCGGCGTGGTTCAGGGCTCCGAAGGGGTCCTCCCCCGGCGGCGCCGAGACGCTGTGGGTGCTCTGGCCGGGGCAGAACACGAGGACCGGCCACCCCCGCCGCTTGACGTCGTCGAGCATGGCGTGGAGCTGCTTCTCCCGGGACGCGTCGGGCTCGGCCGACGCCGGGGCCAGCTCCAGGCCGCGCCGGCGGAAGGGCTCCGGGTCGGGGCGGAAGGCCGGCACCGTGAACCCGCCCTTGCCGTCGGCGAAGACCAGCCGCCCGAAGACGAGACCGCGGATTCCGCCCGCGTCCCAGGCGTCGAGAATGCGCTCGTAGTCGTCGAGGACGTTCTCCAGGGGCTGTCCGATGCGGATCCAGGGTACCAACGCCATGACTTATCTCCCCCCGCTGGCGGTGCTGTCCGCGGCGCCGGCGGTCGAGTCCGCCATGGCCCCGTACTGCTCCAGCAGCAGCAGTCGCTCCTGCTCCTGCCGGCGTCTCCACCTCGCCTGCTCCAGGCGCTCCAGCTCCAGCCGCTGGGAAGCGGTGAGGAGCTCCTCGAAGCCGGCGCGGTAGCGCTCCTGGAGTACCTCGTAGTCGTCAAGGGACGGCGGGCGGCCTGCCTTCCTGAGGGCGGCCACCTCCTCGCGCAGCTCCGTCAGCAGCTGCAGCCACTGCCGCCGCTGCTCCGGCGACAGGTAGAGGACATCCGCCAGCCCCATGGGCTCCACGTGCTGTCCGGGATCGAGCCGCCGCTCCCGCTGGTAGCGGCGGGCGCGGTCGATCAGGGCCAGCTGGTCCGCGGTGAGCACCCGGTCCCGCCCCGCCCGGTAGGCGTCGATGGCCTGGCGGTAGCGCACCCGGCCCCCCCGGGGCGAGATGCGGCCCTGCTCGATCTGGAGGCGCAGCAGGTCGAGCTCCTCCTGCAGGCGCCGTCTCGGATCCCTCAGGGCCTGCCGCTGGTCGTCGCCGAGGTCGAGGGCCAGCATCAGGCGGCGGTGGAAGTCCTCCCGGAGGCTGTCGCCGCGGGCCGGGGAGGGCGGCTGTCCGGAGGCGGAACCGGCGGCGAGGAGAAAGAGCACGAGCAGGCCGGCGAGGGGCCCCGCTGAACGCATCAAACCTCGATAACCTGGTCCAGGGCCCGCATGTACCCGACGGTCCACGCCAGCCCCGCCGCCGAGTCGCCGGCGATGGACGGGTAATGCTCGGGGTAGACCTGGCCCTTGTAGCCGATACGCTTGAGGGCCCGGAAGCAGCCCGCCATGTCGACCTCGCCGGTGCCGAAGGCGACCTCCAGGTAGCCGAGCCGCTCGAACCGCTCGCGGAGCTCCGCCGGCACCGGGCCGGCGGGCTCGGTCTCCACGTCGCGGGCGTGGAACATGAAGATGCGGTCCCCGTAGTCGAGGATGTTGGCCACCAGGTCGTCGCCGGCCATCAGTGACTTGCCCTGGCAGAAGGTGACGCCGCTGTTGGCGCTCGGAGCCTCGTCGAGGAGCCGTGTCATCGACTCGTAGTTCCACAACAGGCGGTCGGGAACGTGATAGTGATGGGTGGAGATCTTCACTCCCGCCGCCTCGGCGCGCTCGGCCAGGCCGCGGTAGTACTCGACCAGCCCCTGCCACAGGGCGGCGCGCTCGCCATCGTCGGAGAGGGGGTCGACGTTGAGGTAGAAGTGCACATAGGGCACGCCCGCGGTCCCCATCGACTCCAGCAGCCGGCCGATGGACTCCAGCTCGCGCTCGCGCGTCCCGGCGTCGGCGAAGGCCTGCTGGGGCACCCGGGGCGGCGTCAGGGCCGCCAGGGTCACGCCCTCCGCGGCGTATTCTCCGGCCAGGCGTGCCAGGTCTGCCGCGGCCGGCGGGCCCTCGCCACCGGACGCGTCGGAGACGCTCAGCACGATGTGGCGCACCGCCGTGTCGCGGCAGAAAGCCCGGTTGCGCTCGTGGTCTGCTCCGAAGGGGGCGAAAACACCTATGTCCAGCATGTGATCTCTCTCTCCCGGGGCGGCATCGAAGGATAGTCACGGCGGAGGGGCGCCGCTGAAGGCCGACCAAAAAAAAACCGGCGCGCCGCTGCGACGCGCCGGGATACCACTTGGGCGCCGGCGAACCGCCGGCGCCGCGCCAGGTGGGCGACCACCTGGACCTACAGAAACCGTCAGGTCAGGTGGTCGCACCTCCTGCGGGTATACAACTGCTCACGGACCACCTCCTTTCGTATCGGCTGCGAGAGCCCTGTACACCGGCACCGGATTGCCGGGGTGCCGCCGCAAGAGTGGGCCCGCGCGCTCATCCCTGGCCCTGCAGCGTTCGCCCGAAGGGCGGGATCAGGGGGCCAGTTGGCATTCTGCCCGGGACCGGCGTCCTTCGCCGGCCCAGCGTGCGCGGTGTCTTCTTCCGCGCCTCGTCAATCTACCTCTCCGCCCGAAACAAAGTCAAGAAGTTGTACACTTGGATCATGAATCCGAGCGCCCACACCGAGGTCGCCATCGTCGGCGGCGGTCTCTGGGGCCTGGCGGCGGCCCACTTCCTGGCCCGGCTGGCTCCGGAGAGCGAGGTCTCGGTCTTCGAGGCGGCCCCGCGGCCGGGCGGCGCCGTGCGCACCCTTCGCCGCGACGGGTTCCTCTTCGACGCCGGCCCCTCCAGTCTCCTCGACAACTCCCCTGATCTGCGCCGGCTGCTGGCCGGCAGCGGCCTGGCCGGGCACGTGATCGAGGCGCGGGAGGCCGCCGCCCGGAACCGCTTCATCCTCCGCGGCGGCGCCCTGCGGCGGGTCCCGGCGAGCCCCCCGGCGCTGCTGCGGTCGGACCTGCTGTCGGCCGCGGCCAAGCTGCGCGTGGCCCGCGAGCCCCTGGTGCGGCGGGCCCCGGCCGACGCCGAGGAGAGCCTGGAGGAGTTCGTCCGGCGCCGCCTCGGCCGGGAGTTCGTCGACTACGGCGCCGATCCCTTCGTGGCCGGCACCTTCGCGGGATCTCCGTCGGAGCTGTGCGTGCGCTCCGCCTTTCCGCGCCTGTGGCGTCTGGAGCAGGAGCACGGCAGCCTGATCCGAGGCGCCGCCGGCCTGTCTCGGCGGCGCGGGGAACCAGCCGCCGCCGCCGGACCCGGAGGCGGGATCGCCAGCTTCAGCGGCGGCATGCAGACCCTGGTGGAGGGGCTGGCCGCGCCCCTCGGTGAGCGGCTGCGCACGCGCGCCCGGGTGACCTCCGTGAGCCGGGGGCCCGGCGGCTTCCGCCTCGCCCTCGAGGGGCCCGGGGCCCCCGCGTGCGCCACCGCCCGCGCCGTCCTGCTGACGCTGCCGGCCCACGCCTACCGGGACCTGCGCCTCGACTCGGACGTGCCCGAGGGGCTGGCCGGGATCCCCTATCCCCCGGTGACGGCGGTGTTCTTCGGGTACGAGCGGCATCCCCTGGACCCGCCGCCGGAGGGTCTCGGCTTCCTGGTGCCGCGCGTCGAGGGGCGCCGCATCCTGGGCACGCTCTGGAACTCCTCCGCCTTCGCGGGACGGGCCCCGGAGGGCGGCGCCGCCTTCACCACCTTCGTCGGCGGCCGCCGCCAGCCGGAGATCGCCGCCTGGGACGACGGCCGCCTCGCGGAGGCCGTCCGCGGCGAGCTGCGCGAGCTGATGGGGATAGAGCCGGCGCCGGACGTGGTCCTCATCCACCGCTGGAAGCGGGCGATCCCCCAGTACGTCGTCGGCCACCGCGCCCTCATGGCCGGGATCGACCGCCTGGAGGCCGGCTGCCCGGGCCTGTTCGTGGGCGGCAACTTCCGCGGCGGCATCTCCATCGGCGACTGCGTCACCGGCGCCGCGGAGGCGGCCCGGCGCATCGCCGCACGCCTGTGACCGCTTTGCCGCCACCGGGGGCAACCGGCATCTTTTCCGGCCCCGGCCGGTGCTGACGCCGGCCGTCCTGGCTGCTGACGCCGTGCGCCTGCTGACCTTCGGACTCAACCACACCACCGCCCCCGTCGAGGTGCGGGAACGGCTCGCCTTCGCCGAGGGCGACCGGCCCGACTCGCTGCGACGCCTGCGCGACGGTTACGGCCTCGCCGAGGCGGCGATCCTGTCCACCTGCAACCGCTCCGAGATCTACGCCGCCGGCAACGGCTCCGGCTTCGAGGAGGTGCGCCGCTTCCTGGCCGAGGAGCGCCGCGTCGACGTGGCCGGCCTCTCTTCCTGCACCTACGAGTACCTCGACGGCGACGCCGCCGCCCACCTCTTCCGCGTGGCCTCCGGCATCGACTCCCTGGTCATCGGCGAGTCGCAGATCCTCGGCCAGGTGCGCGAGTCCCTGGAGGCCTCGCAGGCCGCAGGATCGGCGCGGCTGGTGATCAACGAGGTCTTCCAGCGGGCCCTGCGCGTCGGCAAGCGGGCCCGCGCCGAGACCGACATCGGCCGCGGCCACCTGTCGGTGAGCACCGCCGCGGTGGAGCTGGCGGGTCAGATCTTCGACGACCTGTCGTCCCACGTCGCCCTGCTGATCGGCGCCGGGGAGATGATCGAGCTCACCGCCCGCTACCTGCTGGACACCGGGCTGACCCGCTTCGTCGTCGCCAACCGCACCGCCGCCAACGCCGCGGAACTGGCCCGCCGCTTCCAGGGCGAGGCCGTTTCCCTCGAGGCCGTGGGCGGGCGCCTCTTGGAGGCCGACATCGTCATCGCCGGGACCACCGCCCCCGGCTTCGTCGTCGACGCCGCCACCGTGGAGGCCGCCATGGCGCGCAGGCGCGGGCGCCCCCTGTTCCTCATCGACATCGCCGTGCCCCGCGACGTCGATCCCGAGGTGCGCGGCCTCGACAACGTCTTCCTCTTCGACATCGACGACCTCGAGAGCGTCGTCTCCTCCAACCGGCGGGAGCGCGAGGGCGAGATCCGCCGCGTGCAGGCGATCGTCGACGAGGAGCTGGGCGGCTTCCTCCACTGGTTCCGCTCCCTCGGCTCGGGAGACGTGATCCGCGCCCTCCAGCAGCACAGCTCGGAGTTGCGATCGACGGAGCTCCAGCGCTGGGCGGCGCGGCTCGGCCACCTGTCCGAGGAGGACCGCGCCCTCGTGGAGCGCATCCTGCGGGACTACACCAACAAGCTGCTGCACCAGCCGCTGGTGCAGATCCGCGAGCTCTCGGCAGGGCCCGACGGCCACCTGCACCTGGAGACGGTGCGGCGCCTCTTCGACCTCGACGAGACCTCGTGACCACCTCCTGCCTCGTATTCCTGGGGATCGCGCTGGCTCTCTACCTGTCGGCCTCCCTCGCCTTCCAGGGCCACCTGTGGCTGGGCCATCACGCCTGGGAGCGCTGGGGGCGGCGGGGGTTGCAGACCGGCGTCGCCCTCCACGCTCTCGGCCTGCTGCTCCACGTCCTCTTCGCGCCGCCGCCCTGGCTGGCCAACATGACCTTCCTCATCTCCCTCGTGGTCATCGCCTTCGCCGCCGCCGGCCTGCTCCTGGAGCGCTTCACCCCCCTGCGCCACTTCAACCTCGTCCTGGCGCCCCTCGCCTTTCTCGGCACCCTCTACCCGCTGCTGATGCCGGTCCGCTTCGAGGAGTCGGCCTCCATCCTGCTGCGCTACCCGTGGCTCGGCACCCACGTCCTCACCACCCTCCTCGGACAGGTCGGCTTCGCCCTCTCCTTCTGCGCCGCCGCCGCCTACCTGCTGCAGAGCCGGGCCCTCAAGCGAGGCCGCCTGAACCGCTTCCTCCCCGCCCTCGACACGTCGGCGCACGTCGCCTTCCACGCCGCCGCGTGGGGCTTCTTCCTGTTCTCCATGGGGCTGGCCATGGGGGCGGCGTGGATGTTCGGCGCCCCCGGCGAGTCGCTGCGCGCCCTGGACCCCAAGATCCTCCTCGCCCTGCCCACGTGGGGGGCCTTCGCCGCCTACCTCTACCTGCGCGGGGTGAGGGGCCGCCACGGCAGCCGCCTCAAGTGGCTGGTGATCGCCGGCTTCACCGTGGGCCTGGTGAACTACCTGGTGGTGCCCCACCAGTTTGCCGGCTAGGCGCCCTTCTCAGGCGAACTCGATCCGAAGGGTGTCGAGGACGACGTAGCCCTCCGGCAGACGCGAACGCCAGATGGGATAGTCGAACCCCGCCCGCAGCCGGTGCGGGTCCCCGTCCACCGGTCCCATGGGCTCCACGGTGAGGGGGAACAGGATCAGCAGGATGTTGAGGTTCACGTCTCCGAGGATGCGCTCCAGGGGGCGCTCGCCGTAGGTCTCGCCGCGGCCGTGGCGGGTGCCGAGGCACCGCCACAGGGCCGGGTCCGGGTCGAGGGTTACGGAGGGCTCGCTCCAGTCCTCGGTGACCGGGAAGGGCCGCCCCGAGCACAGCCAGCCCGAGGTCTTGCCGTCGCAGCGGCCCTGCCCCAGGAAGACCAGCTGCGAGCCCCGCGTCTCCAGCTCGCCGCGCAGGCGCAGGGTCACCCGGGCGCCGCGGTAGTCGGTGGGGAAGCCGCCGTCGATGAGGCTGTTGCGCCCGCCGGCGTCGAGGGTGCGCTCGTCGAGGGCGCCGCGGGTGTTGGAGCCGTAGAGGATGTTGAGGTACCCCGCGCCGGGAGGGGCGTGGTTGTAGTCGACCCACCAGGGGCTGCGCGAGGTCAGGGTGCCGGGCGCCCACTCCAGCTTGCGGGGGCCGCGGACGTTGTCCTCCCAGCCGCACCAGCCGGCGGGGCCGTCGTCGAAGGTCTCGGTGTACGTCGTCATCCGGACTTCACTCCTTTGGGCAGTGGGCCACGCCGATGTGGCGGTAGACGCCGGCGCGGTCGGACAGGACCGTCCCGTCGCCGGCTCCGTAGAGGTTCCCGTGGTCGCGGGTGCAGTAGTACATCAGGTAGCGGTCCCCGTCGTCGAGGACGCAGGGCGTGGAGGTGTAGCGGCCGTCGAAGTCATTGGGATCGCGCGTGGCGGGCAGGACCGGCTCCTCCAGGTGGGTCCAGCTCAGCCCGTCCTCCGAGGTGGAGCAGAAGATATCGAAGAAGCACTCCCCCACGTGGCTGGCGTACCACATGGTGTAGCCCCCGGGGTCCCGCATGACCCAGGGATAGATGACGGAGCGGCGGGTCTCCGTGGCCGAGAGCATCGGCTCCGGGTCCCGCCTCCAGCTCAGGCCGTCGGCCGACTCGAAGCGGTAGATGTGGCTCACACGCTTCTGGAAGCCGCCGTCCGGACCGGGGGACGAGTTCATCCACATGCGCCAGGCCCCGGGGCCGTCCTTCATCACGAAGGGGCCGTGGCCCTCGGTGTGGACCGGCTCGGGATGGACGTCCCAGGCCAGGCCGTCCCGGCTGGACGCGCAGCCCAGCTTCTGATCGATGTCGACGAGGCGGCCCTCGTCGCTGCGGCGCCCGGCGAGACTGACGAACCACATGCGGAAGAGGCCCTCCTCCTCGTCGAAGATCACGTGGGGCGACCCCCAGGAGCTGCCGAAGGGCAGGTCCGCCGCCGTCAGGATCGGGTTCGCCGCGTGCGGCTTCCACGTCAGCCCGTCGGCGGACTCGGCGTAGCCCAGGCACATGTCGGCGGTGCGCGTGGCGGTGCTGTTGCCGAGGTACCACATGCGGTAGCGGCCTTCTGCGAGGACCACCGTCGGGTAGTAGAGCTGTACCCGGCACCAGGCCTGGTCCGTGGTCATGGCCGAGAGGGCGGGCTGGTCCAGCCGCTGCCAGCGGAGGCGGTGGAGGGGTGTCGGCATGGGGGCTCCTTTCACTTGTCGCTTGGAGGCGGGGGTCTGCCGGGCGGCCCGGCGAGCAGGAACATGAGGGCGGTGGCGAGCCCGAGGGCGGCGAAGGCGGCGAAGGCCGGGACGTAGCTCTGGCGGCCGGGAGTCGCGAGGTGGTCGAAGACGACGCCCGGCACGAGAGCGCCCACGGCCTGGCCGAAGGTGGTGAAGGGCTCGGTGGCGCCGCGGATGGCGCCCAGGGACCGGCGCCCGAAGTAGTCGGCATAGGCCACGGGCGGCACGGTGAGCATGCCTCCCAGCCCGAAGCCGAAGACCGCGGAGCAGGCCAGCGCCTCGGCCGCCGTGTCGGCGCCGACGAAGAGGGCCGAACCCGCGGCCATGGCCAGGGCCACGGCGGCCATGACGCAACGGGGGGAGCAGCCCTCTACCACCCGGCCCCAGACCAGGCCGCCGATCCCCAGGAAGGCGGCGTTCAGGCTGATGGCCAGGCCCGCCGTGGCCGCGTCGAGCCCCTGGTCGCGGAAGAAGGCCGCCGCGTGGGTGTTGGTCCCGGCCTGAATGAGAAAGAGCGCCCCCGTGCCGATGGCCAGGACCCAAAGGGCCGGCGTCCGCACCGCCTCGGCCAGGGTCCACGCGGGCTCCTCCTGCCGCGGCGAGGCGGAGTCCTCCGGCGGGTCCGCCGGATCCCCGTCGGGCCGCAGGCCCACCTCCTCGGGAGTCTGCGCCGTCAGCAACCAGGCCGGCAGCAGGGCCGCCCCCCACACCATCAGACCCAGCACCACCCAGGCCTCCCGCCAGCCGTCGCGGGCGATGATCACCGAGGCCAGCAGCGGGAAGAGGATCATCCCCGCCGAGTGAGCCGCCGACAGCATGCCGTTGACCCGCCCCCGCATGCGCACGAACCAGTGCGAGACGACCACCGACGTGGCGATGGGGACGGGGCTGGAGAAGATGACCCGGCCGGTGCCGCAGGCGAGGTAGAAGGCCCAGGGGACGGCGGCGCCGAAGAGGGTGACGGTGGCCGTGGCCCAGGCCAGGGAGATGGTGGCCAGGCCGAGGACGAGGACGCTGAGGGTCAGGACGCTGCGCGCACCGAAGCGGTCCACCGCCCGGCCCACCGCCGGCGACGCGAAGGTGGCCGCCAGGCCCCCCAGGCTCGCGGCGCCGGCGATCATCGTGCGGCTCCAGCCCAGCTCCTGCGACAGGGGGTAGACGAAGACGGCGATGGTGAGGCTGGCCGCGGCGTTGCGCACGAAGTTGGAGGTACCCGCCGAGAACAGGACCACCCAGCCGTAGAAGAAGGGGGTGCGCCGGGCCAGGAGGGGGGCGAGGTTCACGGCCATCGGGCCTTCGCACTCACGTCAGCGCTGCACCGTCCTTGACAAGGACCAGATAACTCGCGCGTTGTAAGGCCCCCAACCGCGATGCCCTGCAAGGAGGGATGATTGAGAGCCCTGACGGCCGTGCTGGCCATGCTGTCGATGGTTTCCTGCGGCGCCAACGAGGTGATCATACGGGTCGAGGGAGACGGAGGTAACAAGGTCCGGCTGGACGCGGACGAGGTCCAGCCCGGGTTCAACCTCCTCGTGGACGCGGGGTCCTTTTCCTTCGGCGAAGTCAGGGAAGGGACCTACGCCATCAGGGTCGTGACCAGCGAGCTGGTGGTGAGCGACACGCTGAAGGTGGAGCCGGCGCCCATGACGGATGTCCGCAGCTACGGGCTGACGGTCACCATCCCGGGCGGCCGCAACGGCCCCCATCGGCCCCAAGGCACCATCCTCTACGCCGCCACCCCGGTCTCGGTGCGGGCCTGGGACCTCTACACGATCCCCGCCGGCGGCGGGGAACCGACCCGCCTCACCGACACTCGCGAGTTCGAGCAGTATCCCGCCTGGTCCCCGGACGGCATGGAGATCGCCTTCGCCCGGGGCCACGTGACCACCAACATCGACATCTACGTGATGGCCGCCGATGGCAGCGCCGAGCGGCGCCTGACCGAGCACCCGGAGCGGGACGAACAGCCCGCCTGGTCTCCCGACGGCGGCACCATCGCCTTCCTCAGCCATCGCGACGGCGACGTGGCCGTCTGGCTCATGGATGCGGACGGAGGCAACAAGCGCAAGCTGGTGCAGGGACGGGAGCCGGCCTGGTCTCCCGACGGCCGCCGCATCGCCTTCACCTCGGGGCAGTACGAGGGCAATGACGAGATCTACGTCGTCGACGCCGACGGCTCCAACCTCCGCCGCCTCACCAGCGACCCGCACTACGACTGGCACGCGGCCTGGTCTCCGGACGGCCGCCGCCTGGCCTTCAATTCCGAACGATTCGGGGGCGAGGAGCTGATGCTGGCGGATGTCGGGAGCGGCAGCCAGGTGCGCGTCACCGTGGCCAGACACACCTTCGAGCAGGATCCAGCCTGGTCTCCTGACGGCCGCGCCCTGGCCTACCAGGGTAAGATGAACTTCCGGGAAGACGGCACCCTGGCCGTGCGCTTCAGCCAGCGGACCGGGAAGTACAAGCCCCTTGGCAGCTTCGACATCTTCGTCGTCCCCGCCGTCGGCTTCGACTGGGACCACGTCGAGGAGAGGCCCATCATGCCGATCAACCTCACCAACACCCCAGACCGGGACGAGAGGTCGCCGAGCTGGCGGCCCTACTGAGCCCCACGGGAAGTGACCCATGAGCGACAGGATCGACAGGACCGACGAGCAGTGGCGGCAGCTGCTGACGGACGAGCAGTACGCCATCCTGCGGCGGAAAGGCACGGAGCGGCCCTTCACCGGCGAGTACTGCGACCACAAGGGCCGGGGCACCTACGTCTGCGCCGGCTGCCGGGCGCAGCTCTTCGCCTCCGACACCAAGTTCGACTCCGGCAGCGGCTGGCCGAGCTTCACCGCGCCCCGGACCGAGGAGGGCGTGGACCTGGAGGCCGACCACAGCCACGGCATGACCCGCACCGAGGTCCTGTGCGCGCGCTGCGGCGGCCACCTGGGGCACGTCTTCCCCGACGGGCCGGCGCCCACGGGGCTGCGCTACTGCATCAACTCGGCGGCCCTCGACTTCGAGGGGGAGCAAGGCTGATGGCCGTCGGCGACTTCGAAGCCTACATGCCCGAGGAGTTCGACGGCGCTCCCTACGGGCGGGACGGGATCCTGCGCACCATGGACGAGGCGGGGATCGACTTCTCCGTCGTCTTCCCGGGCGGCCTGCCGCCCGACCCGCGGTCGATCAACGAGGAGCTCCTCGCCGCCCTGAAGGGCGACGACCGCCTCCTGCCCGGCTGCCTGATCAACCCGACCCTGGGGCCGCCGGCCGTGGACGAGCTGCGGCGCTGCGTCGACGCCGGCGCCCGCTCGATGAAGCTCATGGCCGCCGCCCACGGGTACCGCCTCGACGGCCCGGCGCCCGACGCGGTGATGGCCGCCGCCGCCGACCTCGGCCTCCCCGTGACCATCCACTCCGGCTCGGAGGTCTCGGGCTGCTCGCCGGCCTTCATCGGCGCCCTGGCCGGCCGCCACCCGGAGGTGACGATCATCATGGACCACATGGGCTACCGCGAGTGGGTGGGCCTGGCCGTCGAGGCGGCCTCGGCCAACCCGCGCATCTACCTGGGCACGACCCTGATCGCCGCGGCCGAGCCGATCACGATCAAGAAGATCATCCAGGAGGGCCGGGTTGGCGCCGGCCGCATCGTCTTCGGCAGCAACGCCCCCAGCGGCGTGGCGGTCAACGGCGTGAGGGGGATCCGCGGCCTCGGCCTCGACGCCGCGGACGAGGCGGCCCTCCTCGGGGGCAACCTGGCGGCGATCTACGGGGTGTGAGCCGCCTGAGAATACCTTGTAAATTCGGAGGTCCGACCTCCAGATTACAAGGCTTTACAGGGAGGGAGCACGCTGAATTGGCGATTCAACCGAACGAAGTCGACTCGGGCAAATTCAACGTAGAGGCCGATCTGCCCTATGAGTTGCGGCTCAGAGATTTCGAGATGGCGATGCAGGATGTGTACGACTTCTTCTACGACGTCAACTCACATCTCGCGGCCAAGGGACTGCAGCGTCTCGACGACATGCTTCGTCCAGCGATCATGTCAGGGGTCCTCTCGGACATGATAAGCGCAAGTCTCGCGAAACACTCGAGGACCCTGACCGAGAACCAGTACTTCAATGGTCATCCTGACTTGATCGTTCAGGGGAGGTATCCGGACAATGCCGTCAAGGCGGGTGAGGACGGCATCGAGATCAAGACCACCCGCAAGGCTGGAGGCGCGGTGGACACCCACGGTGCCCGCGAGCAGTGGATGTGTGTCTTCGTCTATGAGGTTGACACGGAGAAGCAGCCTGCCGTCGACCGAGCGCCGATGTCCTTCAAGGAAGTCTACCTGAGCCACGTCCTCATCACGGACTTCCGCAAGAATCCTCGTAGCGAGCTTGGCACAAGGACCGCGACCCTGGACAGAGATGGCGTGAAGAAGCTGCGCGCCAACTGGATCTACAAGCTCTAGGAGCGATCCCTCGGTTCGAAGTCGCGAAGGGCCGGAATCGCCCGTGCCGCCAGGTCGAAGTAGTGTGGGTCCCTCTCGATGCCGATGCTGCGGTATCCTACCGCTTCGGCTGCTGCAAGGGTTGAACCCGAGCCGGCGAAGGGATCCAGAACGATACCCTCCCCCAGCGGCAGAACTCCGCGGACCACTTGCCTGAGGAAGGCCTGTGGCTTCAGGCTCGGATGGGCCGCGAGGTTTCTCTCCGCCTTGCGTGTCGGAGCCGACTTGATCACATCGCCAAAGGGTTTGTCCTCGGATGGGCGCCGGAAACCGCCGGTCTTCCATTTCCGGAGATTGTCCTGCACCCGGCCCTCCACAGGCTTCCTGAAAACGATCCAGGGCTCCCACATCGAACGGGGCATCACGCTCACATCCGGGTACTTCTCATGGGCGGCCTTGGGCCTGTCGCCCCCTCGCATGGTCATGACCAACCTCGTGATACTGCCCCGGCACTCCAGACCGGCGTCCTCGAGGGAACCTGCCAGGATATGGGAGAGGAGAGGGTTGGAGGCGACGATCACGTTGGCACCTGGCACGAGCCTGGGCAGCAGGAGCCCTCCCCAGAGCGTGAAGAACTGTCCAAGTTGACGACGTTGGCGATCGCTGAGCGTTGTGAACCGCGGCAACGGCGAGCGTGCGTGGCCGTCAAATGACGGCGGGAGCCTCCACACACCTCCCCTTCCGTTGCGCATTTTCAGCTGTTGTTCCGGGGTGTACTCATGCAGTCCATAGGGGGGGTCGGTGACGACAGCGTGGATGCTGTTGTACTCCCTATCCTCAAGCCAGGTGAAACAGTCAGCGTGGACCAGGGTGGATCGACCGAGGTCGAATGGCTGCCGCCTCGACTCGACCTCCAGTTCCAGGTTTGGCTGGAGCTCCGCGAGGACCTCGGGCCTCACACTGTAGACACCGCGTTGCTCCCGAACGAAGATCCCTGGCGTGTTCAGACGCAGATAGGACCTCACCGAAGATCCCGGCGTAGGCCCGATCTCCTGCACCACCCTCACCTCTATCTGACGGACGGGCAGCCCTTCGGGGGTGTTACCCAGAACCTGCAGGATTGCGTCCCTGACGCGCCCCGGTGGGGATCTCATGGATCGGTCTCCTTGGGTGCTCACCACAGTAGACGTCCGGACGTCCCGAGTCAAGGAAAATATTACGGAAGACGTCTGTCTGGTCCAAGGGGATTGTCGGACTCTCGGACTAACCCTCCAGGCCCAGGCCGATGAGGCGGTCGGCGTTGCGCCAGAGGATCTTCTCCAGGATCTCGGTGGTCACATGGCCGTCGTCCCGGGCCCGGGTGAGCCACTCGATCTGCTGGAAGTCGAGCTCCACGTCGGTGTGGTCGAGGCCGAGGAGGAGGCGGTCCTGGAACTCGTCGAGGAACTCCCAGGTGAATGCGGGGTCCCGGGTGAGGGCGTTGAACCCGGAGCCGGCCGACAGGTCGCCGTTGAGGTTGGGGTACTCCCGCAGCAGGCGGACCACGGTGCCGCCGGGGGCCACCGGCCCGTCGGGGTAGCCCTCCTTCTGGTCGGCGGTGACGTCGCCGCTGATCTCGCTCCAGAAGGAGGCGCTGTGGCCGAAGAAGACGAGATCCGGGTAGGTGCGCAGGACCAGCTCGAAGCGGGGCAGGCCGAGGGTGTCGATGACGCCGTAGGTGACCTTCTCGGGCGGCGAGGTGTGGAAGGTGACGGGAAAGCCGACCTTCTCGCAGGCGGCGAAGAGGGCCATCATCTTCGGGTGGTCGAACCAGAGGCGGGTGGTCAGCTCGCCGAGGCCCTTGAAGCCGGCTTCCTTGTACTGCTCGAGCCCCCACTGGAAGTGGTCGGGGGTGGTCCAGTCGTGGCGGCGCGGGTCGATCTCGCAGAAGGGGATGAAGCGGCCCGGGTGACGCTCGCAGATCGACAGCACCTCGCCCATGCTCTGGCGCTCCGCGGGACCCTCGGCGCTGTTGAGGGGGAGAATGACGGCCATGTCGATCCCCTTCTCGTCCATGCGCCGCACCTGCTCCTCGGCGGTCATGAAGCGCAGGCCGGAGGAGCGGTTCTTCATCAGGACGGGGCGGGCGAAGACGTGGGCGTGGACATCGATGATCATGGAGGACTCCCGAGAGGTGGATGAGATGGAGGGAACGGTCGAAGACGGAGGACAGCGGCGCAAGTCGATCGAGGCGGGTGCGGCCAACCGCTACCAGGAGCGCTTCGGCGAGCCGAGCGAGCGCGCCCGCCTCAAGGTGGCCGACCGCATGGACCCCTACGTGCAGGAGTTCGTGCGCCACGCCCCCTTCGCGGTGATGTCGACGGCCGACGGAGACGGCCGCTGCGACGCCAGTCCGAGAGGCGGGCACCCGGGCTTCGTCAAGGTCCTGGACGACCGCCGGCTGCTGCTGCCCGACGTGCGCGGCAACAAGCTCTTCCAGAGCTACGACAACATCGACGCCAACCCCAACGTGGGGCTGATCTTCTTCATCCCCGGCGTCGACTACACGGCGCGCGTCAACGGCCGGGCCCGGGTCGTGGACGAGGAGGACCTGAAGGCCCGAGGCATCTCGATGGAGATCTTCAACCCCGACGACGAGGCGGCCCTGCTCCAGGGACTGCTGATCGAGGTGGAGGAGTCCTACCCCCACTGCCCGCGGGCCCTGAAGTTCTCGCGCCTGTGGGACGAGGGGGTCATCGCCGGCAACAAGCAGGATCCGCCCGTCAGCCGCTGACAGCTGCTCTCTCGCCAGGGCATTCACCCGCTGCTCGTCGTCGAGCAGGTCGTCGGACCGGCCCCGGGTGAGGGCGGCGACGGGCTTGCGCCTGGCGACGGCGAGGCGGGCCCCGTCGAGGTCTACCCTTCAGGCCCCGGCTGGCGGCGAAGGATCAGTGCTCGATCAGAACCAGTGTCCCGGGGCCCCCCGGGACTCGTGAGGGATCGATGTGGGCATCGAGGGTTGCGAATCCGCCGCCGCGATGGACGGCCAGGGCAAGCAGGTAGATGTCGGTGAGCTGCATCGGCGTCGCAGAGCGCGACGAGGGGATTCACGTCCAGCAGGTTCAAGCGGCCTCCTCGTCAAGCAGCCTTGCAACGATTTCGGCGGTAACGCGGGCACCCCGGGCAGGCAGGTGCGGGAAACCGTCATCGTCCACCTCGAAGCGCGCGGGCGTTGAAGCGCCGTCGTGCACCTCACGTTCGAGGGCGTGTGTGATGATGGCTCTCAGGGTGGTGCCGCGGCGGACCGCCAGGGCTTTGGCCGCCCGCAGGAGAGCATCGGGAAGCTCGATGGTCGTTTTCATATGGGTGAGAATACAGTCAGTTTGCTCAGCGCAGATGCGCGTCGGCGGACCGGGGCGCGTCCAGGCCGCGGTCCATGCGCAGCAGCTGCCGCTGGCGCTCGCTCAGGCGCCCCAGCCACTCGGACGGGAAGCCGTCGTGGGGGTCGACCTGGAAGACGAGCATGCGCTTGCGGTAGTGGCCGAAGAGGGCGTGGCGGTTGCGGTCGCCGCGGTTGGCGCCGCCGCCGTGCCAGGTCTGGCCGTTGAAGACGAGGACGCTGCCGGCCGGGCCCTCGGCGGTGACCACGTGCTTCAGCTCCAGCCCCGGCGGCGGCTCCGCGAGGCCGCTGCGGTGGGTCCCCGGGATCACCCGGGTGGCGCCGATCTCCTCGGTGAAGTCGTCGAGCATCCACACCGTGTTGAGCATGACCGGCCCGCGAAGGTTGAGCATGTCGCCGGGGATGTCGCTGTGGAGGCCCTGGCCGCCGTCCCCGGGCCGCACGATGCGGGCGTTGAGGCTGCCGAGGACCAGGCCGGGGCCGAGGTAGTGCTCGAGGACGGGCAGGGTCCGGGGGTGGTCGATGGCCGCCCAGAACACCGGGTCCAGGGTCGGCAGGTTGGCCACGTGCCGGGCCTCGCCCCGGTGGCGGTGATCGGTGCCGACCTCCCGCTCGCAGCGGACCAGGGCCCGCCGCATGGCGTCCGTCTCTTCGGAGGTGAGCACCGACTCGAGGATGGTGAAGCCGTAGACGTCGATCTCCTGCACCGCCTTCTCGACCTCGGTCACGTCCCTCCTCCCTTGCCCAGGGTCCGCGCCATGGCGCGGATGTGCTCCGGGCCGGCGCCGCAGCAGGCGCCGACGTAGCGGATCCCGGCGGCGGCGGCGCGTCCGGCGAAGCGGGCGAAGGTCTCGGGGCCGGCCGCCCGGGGCGAGCTCCACCAGGAGTGCCACGCCGACGGCTGGCAGCAGACGGGCACGTCCACGGCCGCCTGCATCTGCTTCGCGCACTCCATCTGCCGGTCCGGCGGCCACAGGCAGTTGACGCCGACCACGTGGGCGCCGGCGTCGGCCAGCCGGCGGGCGCACTCGGCCGGGCCGACGCCGTCGCGGGTGAGGCGGCCCTCGTCGGCGAAGCTCATGGTGACGACCAGGGTGTGGTCGGTCCGCCGCGCCACATCCAGGGCCACGAGGGCCTCGTCGAGCCACTCGAAGGTCTCCAGGATCAGGAAGTCGACCCCCTCGCCGCAGATCCAGGGGAGCTGCTCCTCGAGCCACTCGCGGGTGCGCCGGCGCGTGGACTCGTCGGCGGGGTCGTAGTCGCCTTCGACGATACTGGGGCTGTTGAGGTTGCCCGCCACCAGGGCGCCGTCGCCCGCCGCCTCGCGGGCGATGCGGCAGGCGGTGCGGTTGATCTCCTCGGCGCGGTCGCCGAAGCCGGCGCGGGCGAGCATGTTGGTGGTGCCGAAGAAGGTCAGGGTCTGCAGGACCTCGGCGCCGGCCTCGCGGAACTCGGCGGTCAGGCGGCGCACCTCCTGCGGATGGGTGGCCACCACCTCCGGGGTCATGGAGCCGGCCTGCAGGAACCCCCGCAGGCGCAGGGCCATCAGGTAGCCGCCGTCGCCGAGGACCGGCCCTTCCTCCAGGCGCTGGAGCAGGTCCTTCACTTGAGCAGCTCGATGGCGGCCCGGCGCAGCCGCGGCTCCTCGCCGGCGCCGAGGGCCGCGAAGAGGGGCTCGTCGCCGCCCTCCCGGTGGGCCTCCGGCGTCGGCAGGTAGCCCACCTCCGGGCAGGGGTTGGACAGGACCACCAGCGGGTCGGCGGGGACCGCGGCCCGGATCGCTTCCGCCGTCTCCACGAAGGGCTCGCCCGGCACATGCAGCAGGACGCCGCCGCCGACGCGGACCGAGCTCAGGGTGACCGGCTGCGCGTCCCTCTCCTCGAAGTGGCGGGCCCGCCAGTAGTCGTAGCGCGCCAGCCCTTCGGCCTCGGAGGGGCGGGACTCCCACTCCGCCTTGGCGGCCTCCACGCCGGCCGTGGCCGCCGGCTCCAGCTCGACCGTGGCCGAGCTCAGCTCCAGGTCGGCGTCCCCAGGCTCCAGGGTGGACCACACATCCTGCACGGTGGCGGCCAGGGAGCGGCCGATCCGCGCCGCCGGGTCCTGCTCCCGGCGCACGGGGTGGACGTTGCCGAGGGCTCCCTGGAAGAACAGGGAGTCGATGCCGGCGGCGGCCAGCTCCCGCGACAGGCGTCCCGGGTAGTCGCCGGAGATGTTGCCGCGGTCGTCCCACAGGGCCAGGGCGTGGCAGCCGAAGGCGACGAGGGCCGCGGGCCGGCGGCCTTCCCGGTCGACGCGCAGGACGCCGACCTGCCGGTCCACGGCGTCGTAGCGCAGCTCCTCGGGCGGCGTGGCGAACTCGGTGAGGCTCACCATCCTCAGCCGGCCCTCCTCGTCGTGGGCGCGGCGGTTGTACTGCAGGCCGGCCGCGGCGGTCCCGGCGCCGAGGGCGAGGCGGGCGGGCACGGCGTCGCGGCAGGCGGCCTCGATGACCCCGGCGGCGGCCCCGGCGTAGTCCTCGTCGCGGCCGAACTCCTTGAGGGCTTCCGTCGGCTGGTTGTGGTAGTAGGAGAACAGGGTCGGGCCGGTGCCGATGTGGCTGGCGCCGGGCAGGACCCACCCGGCGTCGATGCCGGCGGCGGCCAGGCGCCGCGCCGCCGAGGCGAGCATGGCCTCGTCGAGGACGAAGAGGTCGGCGGCGAGGAAGGTCGCCCGGCGGCCGCCCTGGCGCAGGTGCAGGGCCCGCAGGTAGATGGGGTCGAAGATCTCGAAGCTCGGCGGGTCGTCCAGGGCCGGGGTGATGTCGACCCTGGCGAAGCCGGCCAGCAGGGGATCGCTCACGGAGGGGCCCCCTACAGCGACCAGGGCACGAGCCACTCGTCGGGAATGTGGATGCCGAAGCCCGGACCCGGCGGCAGGCCCACCTCCCCGTTGACCGGGTACGGCGTGCCCGGTGTGGCGCGGTAGGCCCGGCGCCCGGCCTCCGACGGCGAGCCCTTGTAGCACTCCTCGAGAGGCACGCCGGGGGCGGTGGACTGGATGTACTCGATGAGGCGCGAGCCGGGCGCCGCGAAGCTCC
The DNA here is from genome assembly GCA_026706075.1 of Gemmatimonadaceae bacterium. GTDB lineage: Bacteria > Latescibacterota > UBA2968 > UBA8231 > UBA8231 > UBA8231. The sequence continues at coordinate 59,755 of JAPOZM010000068.1, read as the reverse complement.
AGTGCTGGCCGAAGAGCTCGTTGGCGCCGCAGTGGAGGTACATGGGGATCCCCGAGACCTCGCAGGCATGGGACAGCTTGAGGGCCTCGGTGAAGCCGCCCACCCACTTGATGTCCGCCTGCATGATGTCGACGACGCCGTCGCGGGCGGCGCGCATCCCCGGGTGCCGGGTGGACCAGTGCTCGCCGGTGGCCATCGTCTGCCACGGCACCCGCCGGCGGATCTCGCGGTAGCCGTCGTAGTTCCAGTAGGGCAGCATCTCCTCCATCCAGCCGATGCGGTAGGGCCGCAGGGCCTCGCACATGCGAACGGAGAAATCGATGTCGTAGGACATCCAGCAGTCGAGCATGAGCTCGGCGTCGGGGCCGATCGTCTCGCGGGTCTTGGCGATCAGCTCGACGGTGCCCTCGAGGCCGGCCTGCCCGTGGTAGGCCGAGTAGGGACGGGCGAGCTTGAACCTCGTGAAGCCGAGGTGCATGCCCCAGTCGACGTCGTTGCCCGTGAGGTAGCAGGGCAGGGAACGCCGGTGGGGCCCTCCCGCGAGGCGGTACACGGGCTGGTTCGCCGTCTTGCCCCACAGGTCCCACAGGGCCAGGTCGACGGCGGCCACGGCGCGGGCCGCCAGGCCCTCCATGCCGAAGGAGAGGCACGAGTACCACATGCGGTCGTTGCAGGCGTCGACGGCGCCCACCTCCTGGCCGATCACCGCCGGGGCGAGGGTGTGGTTGATCAGGACGGCGGCGGTGTCGCCCGTGTCGGTGCTGCCGAGGCCGAAGGTGCCGTCCGTGGAGGTCGCCTTCACCCAGATGATGCCGCCCGGCTCGCGGCGGCGGACCCCTTCGACGAAGCGGTCGAAGGGGGTCCCCTGCTGCGAGCCCCACCGCTTCCGCCAGGGCTTGGTGCCCTCGTGCTCGGGGGGCGGCGGCTCGAGGGTGAAGACCTCGATGCGGTCGACGGTGGGGACGCTCATCCAATAGCTCCTTTCGAATGTGTGGGGATCAACCCTCTCCGACCTCGGCCGCGGAGGGGTCGCCGAGGTGGCCCTGGTCCCCGAGGCAGCGGACCGTCCAGCGGCCGCCGTCGTCGCGGAGGAAGCGGCTGAAGCTGGTGTTGCCGACCTCGAAGGGCACGGGCCCGTCGAAGATGGGAAGGCCGAGGACGTGGCAGGCGAATGAGGAGAGGACGCCGCCGTGGGTGACGGCGACGACCAGCTCCCCCGGGTGGCGGTCGGCGATGGCTTCCACCGCCTCCACGGCGCGCTGGCGGAAGGCGCGCTCGCTCTCGCCCCCCGGCACGGCGTAGTCCGGGTCGCCGGACTCGTACCGGCTCCAGACCTCGGGATGGAGCCCCGGGATATCCTCCTTGCGCAGCCCCTCGAAGAGGCCGTAGCCGCGCTCCCGCAGGCCGGTCACCTCGATCAGCTCGTGGTGGTCGGGGTCGCGGATCAGCTCCGCCGTCTGGCGGCAGCGGCCCAGGTCGGAGGTGTAGAGGCGCGGGCTGGTGGTCAGGGCGCGGATTCGCGGGGCCAGCAGCCGGGCCTGGCTCAGGCCTTCCTCCGTGAGCCGGCTGTCCGACTGCCCCTGGAAGATGCGGGCCCGGTTGAACTCGGTGAGGCCGTGACGGATGAGGATCAGTTGCATGGTCATGGGACGGCGGCCTCCCGGATGACGGCGGCGGTGAACTCGACATCGTCGTCGTCGATGTGGCGGTGCAGGACGAGGCGGACCTTCGCCGGCGGCCGGGCGATGCCCAGAACCCCCCGGGCCTTCAGCTCGTCGCACAGCCCCCGGGCCGGCTCTCCCGGGGCCGCCGACTCGAGCATGACGAAGTTCGTGGGGTTCGGCGGCTGCCAGACCGCCCACCCGTCGAGCCCCTGCAGGGCCGCGCAGAGGACGCGGGCCCGGCGGTGATCCTCGGCCAGGCGCTCGACCATCCCCTCCAGGGCGACCAGCCCGGCGGCGGCGACCACCCCGGCCTGGCGCATGGTGCCGCCCAGGGAGGAGCGAACGGCGCGGGCCTTCTCCACGAGCTGCGCATCTCCGCAGAGCATGGAGCCCACGGGCGCGCCCAGCCCCTTGGAGAGGCAGAACATGACCGAGTCCGCGTGCCGGGCGTACTCCTCGGCCTCGACGCCCATGGCCACGGCGGCGTTGAACAGGCGGGCGCCGTCCATGTGCACCTTCATGCCCAGCTCGCGGCTCTGCGCGGAGACCGCTTCCACCTCTTCCGGAGCCCAGGCGTAGCCGCCGCTGTGGTTGTGGGTGTTCTCGATGCAGACCAGCGCCGGCCGCTGACCCTTGGCCCGCGCCGCGTTCACGGCCTCCTCCAGCTGCCGCGGATCGGGCACCCCCAGCTCGGCCTGCAGCGGATGAGGCAGGGCGCCGGCCAGGTTCCAGCTCGCGCGGCGGGTCCCGCCGAAGAGGTGGGCCCGTTCCTCGAAGAACACGGCGTCGCCTTCCCCGACATGGGACAGCAGGGCGCAGTGGTTGCCCATGGTGCCGCTGGGCACGTAGAGGGCGGCCTCCTTGCCCAGCATGGCAGCCGCCTTCTGCTGAAGCCGCCGGACCGTGGGGTCCTCCCCGAAGGCGTCGTCGCCCACCGCGGCCCGGGCCATGGCCTCGAACATCGCCGCCGTGGGGCGGGTCGTGGTGTCGCTGCGCAGGTCGACGGTGCGGTCGCTCATGGTCAGGTCTTCATGCCGCTCAGGCTGATGCCGCCCACCAGGTAGCGCTGGGCGACGAGGAACAGGACGATCAGGGGCGCCGCGCCCATGACGGAGGCGGCGAAGACCCGCGGCCAGTCGGCCGAGGTCTCCGAGCGGAAGAGGCTCAGCCCCACGGTCAGCGGATAGTAGTCCTCGTTGCTCAGCACCACCAGCGGCCACTCGAACATGTTCCAGGCGCCCATGAAGGTGAACAGCCCGAGGGTGACGAGGACCGGCCGGGAGAGCGGCAGGACCACGTTCACCAGGATGCCCCAGGAGCCGCAGCCGTCGATGCGGGCGGCGTCCTCGAGGTCGGCGGGGATGTTGAGGAAGGCCTGACGCAGCAGGAAGATGCCGAAGGCGCCGGCGAAGGAGGGCGCGACGACGCCCCACATGGTGTCCACCAGGCCCAGCTCGGCGACGACCAGGAAGTTGGGGATCAGGAGCACCGCGGGCGGCACCATCATCGTCGCCAGCAGCATGCCGAAGAGCAGGCTCCGGCCGGGGAAGCGCATGCGGGCGAAAGCGTAGGCGGCCAGGACGTTGAACGACAGCTGCACCGCCGTGATGAGCAGGGCGTAGAGGAAGCTGTTGCCCAGGAAGCGGTCGATGCCGCCGTAACGGATGGCGTCCACGTAGTTGCGCCACACCGACCAGTCGGCGCCGGGCCAGTCGAGGGCGCTGGGCTCGCCCCGGGCGTGGGCCAGGCGCTCGCCGGGCTGGTAGCGGGCCGGCACCAGGCTGCGGCGGTCCTCGGCGAACTCCTTCCGCGTCTTCATCGACGACCCCGCCATGTAGGCGTAGGGGTAGGCCATGACCACGGCCCCCAGGACCATGGCGAGCAGGGCCAGCCGCCGGCCGCTCATTCGTCGTAGATCCGGCGCGAGCGGAAGACGCGCATCTGCAGGAAGACGAAGACGAAGGTGGCGGCAAAGAGCAGCCAGGCCAGGGCCGAGGCGTAGCCCATCTGTCCGGCCACGGCGAAGGCGTTGATGAAGATCGAGTAGGCGATGACCTCGGTGCTGCGCTCGGGGCCGCCGCTGGTCATGATGTAGACCGAGGTGAAGACCTGGAAGGAGCCGATGACGGTCATGACGGTGACGAAGACCAGGGTGTTGCGCAGCATCGGCACGGTGACGTGCCGGAACTGCTGCCAGCGGTTGGCGCCGTCCACCAGGGCCGCGTCGTAGAGGAACCGGGGGATCTCGGTGAGGCCGGCGAGGAAGATGACCATGTTGTAGCCGGCCCCGGCCCAGACGCCGAGCAGGACCAGGGCCGGCAGGGCCGTCAGGGAGCGGTCGAGGAGCTGGCCGTAGTTGCCGAAGATGTGGTAGAACACCAGGGCCAGGACGACGCCCGGCGTGATGGAGGGCAGGAAGTAGAGGGTGCGGAAGAGGGCCTGCCCGTAGTGGGCCCGCAGGCACAGCAGGGCCAGGGGCAGGGCCGTGATCAGGGTGCCGGCGACGCTGAGGACCACGTAGACCGCGGTGTGGCGCATGGCCAGGGCGAAGTAGCTGTCCGGCTCGAAGAGGGCGCGCTCGTAGTTGGCCAGGCCGACGAAGCCGGAGGCGCCGGCGAAGGCGTCGTAGTCGTGGAAGCTGACCCACAGGCTGATGCCCATGCTGACGAAGCTGAAGACGCAGGCCACGGTGAGGGCCGGGGCCACGTAGAGGTAGGGGACCAGGCGCTGCCTGAGCGCGGTCATCGGGGCGCGGGCTCCTGGCGGGCGGCGAGCCAGCGCGCCACCTGCTCGCCGTAGCGGCGGTAGACGCTGTCCACGTCGCGCGCCGCCCGGGCCAGGGCCTCGGCCACCGAGGCGTACGGCCCCTCCCCTGCCGCGATCTGCGGATAGCGGAGGAGGACGGTCTCCACGACGGGGTTGGCCTGGTGGTCGACGGCGATGATCTCGGTGTGGCGCAGCTTGTCGCCGGCCAGGCAGATCTGCCGGACGTTGGAAAGGTAGGGCCGCTCGGCGAGGGCCTCGGCCCAGCGCCGGCTCTCGTAGAAGTCATGCCGGGGGCCGTTGTACCCGAGATGTTGCGAGCGCAGCAGGTTGCCCTCGAGGCCGCAGACGAACTTCAGGTAGCGCCACGCCGCCTCCACGTTCGGGCAGCGCCGGGTGATGACGAGCATGTTGCCCCAGGTGACGGTGGCCGGACCGTCGCCGCGCGGCCCCGGCGGGAAGGCGGTCTTGGAGAAGTGCCCCCAGCCCATGGTGTCGCGCATGATGTCCTTGCCCGACCAGGTGCCGGCGGCGATGCAGGCGGCCCGGCGCTCCTTGAACAGCTCCGAGTTCGTCAGCTGCCGCTGGAAGGGCGGGCAGACGCGGTCCACCCAGTAGAGCCGGGCCAGGAACTCGGCGGTCTCCACCCCGGCCGGCCGGGCGAAGAGGGCCCGGGTGCCGGCGCTGTCCTGGAAGCGCCCGCCGTTGGCCGCCAGCCATGGGCTGAACAGCCCGGCGCCGCTGGACGCGGAGAGCACGAAGCCGGCCTGGACCACCTCGCCCTCGGCGTCGCGGCGGGTCAGCTTGCGGGCGATGCGGCGGAAGTGGTCCCAGTTGGTGACCGCGTCCCAGCGCAGGCGCAGCCAGTCGACGCTCCCGTCCGCCTGCCGCGCGAAGAGATCGCGGATCTCGTCGTCCTCGGCCGCCGCCTCCTGCAGGATGTCGAGGTTCCACAGCAGGCAGCTGGCGTCGATGATCTGGGGGATGCCGAAGACGACGCCGGCCTCCGTCTGGTTGTGGCGCCACGCCGGCGCCAGGAACGCCTCCCGCCCGATGTGGCCGGGCGTGCCCGGGGCGGCGCCGTCGGCCTCGAGCAGGTCGTTCAGGGGCCGCAGCATGCCGCGCTGGTAGAACCCCTCGGCCCAGTACACGGAGGACTGGAAGACGTCCGGCGGCGAGTCGCCGACCATCGCCGTGGACAGCTTCTGCACGTAGGTGCCGAAGGGCACGATCTGCAGGACGACGTCCACGTCCGGGTTGCGGGCCTCGAACCCGGCCTCCACGGCGTCGAAGTAGTCCCCGTACTCCTCGTTGGTGGAGGGGCTCCACCAGTCCCAGACGCGCAGCTGCACCGGGCGGGATTCGCCAACGAGGCCCTCGACCCAGCGGCGGGTCATGCCGGCGCGGGCGAGCACGCCGGCCACGACCAGCAGGATTAGGGCGGCGCCGGCGGCCAGCCTCAGGCGGCGCATGGGATCTCGCCCGATAGGGTGTTCACGGTCGTCCGACCATTACCTCAGGCAGCCATTTGGCCAGGTGTTCCCTGCTTCTCTCCCTTACCGGATCAAGGCGATCTTGCCGACGCGGCCCCGCCGCCGGCGATCAGTCGGTAAAGATAGAGGCCGGAGGCCGCCGGCCGTCCGCGCTCGTCGGTGCCGTGCCACTCACGGGCGTGCCGCCCGGCCTCCAGGACCTGGCCGCGCGCCAGGTCGGCCACGACCTGGCCGGCCGTGTAGACGGTCAGGGTCACGGGCCCGGCCGTGGGCAGGACAGTCGTGGCGACAGGCCGTTCGTCGAGGAAGCGGCCACCGGGCCGCCGACAGCAGCGGGGAATCAACCCAGGTCGCCACGCGGCAGCGTCCGTGCGCAGATACAGGCAACGGTTGACATCCTGACAGAAAGACAGGCTGTTCCTTGGTGAAAAAGGGGTGGGAATAGAGGCCACTTCGGCAGTATACTTGGTGTGAAAAATGGTGAACGGGGCAGCCCACCTGTTTCCTCCCCCTCCTGAGGTGACGAGTATGGAACATGACCACGAGGTCCTGCGGGAGCGCCTGACCCGGTTGAGCCAAGCCAGCCTGCGCATCAACGAGAGCCTGGACTACCCCACGGTTCTGCAGGGAGTCCTGGACTCGGCCCGGTCGCTGACCGGAGCCCGCTACGGGGTGATGACCTTCCTGGACGATTCGGGGTTGCCCCGGGACTTCCTCTCCTCCGGGATGACGGCCGAAGAGGACCGGCAGCTGTGGGACCTGCCCGAGGGGAGGCGGCTCTACGAGTATCTCGGCGGCTTCTCCGCCCCCCTCCGGCTGCCGGACCTGCTCGGCCATCTCCGGTCGCAGGGCCTTCCCGAGTTGGGGCCGGTCCTGCCGGTGGGTCCGGCTCTCCCCTTTCTGGGGGCGCCGATCCTCCACCAGGGCGAGCGGGCCGGCCACCTCTTCCTGGCCGGCAAGGAAGCACAGCAGGCCGGCGAGGCGTTCAGCCCGGAAGACGAGGAGACCCTGGTCATGTTCGCCTCCCAGGCGGCCCTGGTGATCGCCAACGCCCGCCGCTACCGGGACGAGCAGCGGGCCCGGGCCGACCTGGAGACCCTGGTCCACACCTCCCCGGTGGGCGTGGTGGTCTTCGACGCGAGGACGGGCGCGCCCAGATCCGTCAACCGGGAGGCGAAGAGGATCGTCGAAGGCCTGCGCCAGCCAGACCAGCCGCCGGAGGATCTGCTGAAAGACCTGACCTTCCGGCGCGGCGACGGGCGGGAGGTCTCCCTGGAAGAGCTCTCCCTGGCCCAGGCCTTGAGCGCCGGGGAGACGGTGCGCGCCGAGGAGATCGTCATGCAGGGGCCCGGCGGAGAGTCGGTCACCACTTTGGTCAATGCCACACCGATCCCCTCGGAAGAAGGGGAGATCGACTCCTATGTCGTGACCCTGCAGGACCTGACCCCGCTGGAGCTGCAGGAGCGGCTGCGAGCCGAGTTCCTGGCCATGGTCAGCCACGAGCTGCGCATGCCCCTGACCTCCATCAAGGGGTCGGCGGCCACCGCGCTGGGCCACCCGTCCGTGCGGAACGCCGCCGGGACGGTCCTCCCGTTCTTCCGCATCATCAACCAGCAGGCCGACCACATGAGCCGGCTGATCGACGACCTGCTGGACGTGGCCCGCATTCAGACCGGCACCTTGCCGGTCCATCCCGAGCCGACGTCCGTGGCCGAGGTGGTGGAGCAGGCCTGCCACAGCTTCTCGGGCCGCGAGGGAGCCGACAACCTGCGGATCGAGCTGCCCTCCGACCTGCCCCTCGTGATGGCGGACCCGCAGCGCATCGTCCAGGTCCTCGGCAACCTGCTGTCCAACGCGGCCCGCCATTCGCCCAAGGCCACACCCATCCGGCTGTCGGCGGTGAGGGAACAGGTCCACGTGGCCGTCACGGTTTCCGACCGGGGCCGGGGGGTGCCGGCCGAGCAGCTGCCCCACCTGTTCCGCAAGTTCCCCCGCCTCGAGGCACCCGACCAGGAGGAGGGGGAGGAGGGGTCCAGGCTGGGCCTGGCCATCTGCCGGGGTCTCGTGGAAGCCCACGGAGGCCGCATCCGGGCGGCAAGCGACGGCGAAGGCCGGGGCACCCGCATCACCTTCACCCTGCCCATCGCCGAGGAGACCGGAATAGCGGCCGTTCCGACTACCCGCCGACGACGAAGGCGCTGGGGGAAGGAGACCCGGATCCTGGTGGTGGACGACGACCCGCAGACCCTGCGCAAGGTGCGCGAGGCCCTCTCGAAAGCCGGCTACCTGTCCATCGTGACCGGCGACCCGGAGCAGGTCTCCTCGCTCCTGGAGGAGCACCGCCCCCACCTGGCGCTGCTCGACCTCGTGCTGCCGGGCGCCGACGGCATCGAGCTGATGCAGGAGCTCTTCGCAAAGGCCCGCGTGCCCGTCATCTTCCTGTCCGCTCACGACCAGGACGAGGGGATCGCCCGGGCCTTCGACGCGGGGGCGGCCGACTACGTGGTCAAGCCCTTTTCCCCGACCGAGCTGACGGCCCGAGTCCGGGCCGCCCTGCGCCGTCGGGCCGCCCCCGGACGGGACCAGCCCACGGAACCGTCTGTCGTCGGAGAGTTGACCGTCGACTACGCCCGAAGAAGGGCGACCCTGGCCGGACGGCGGGTGCCGTTGACCGACACCGAGTACCGGCTGCTGGTGGAGCTGGCCATCGATCTGGGAACCCCGGTCGCCTACCAGGACCTGCTGCAGCAGGTCTGGGGCCTGCCGCCTTCCGCCGACCGCAGGACGTTGCGCTCGACCGTCAAGAGCATCCGCCGGAAGCTGGGAGACGAAGCCCGGAAGCCCACCTACATCTTCAACGAGTCCAAGGTCGGCTACCGACTGGGAGGGGCCGAGGACGGGGCCTGAGGTCGCCGGCTTTCCCGTCAGGCGCGCAGCCGCCGGGTGTTCCTGTTCCCGCCATCGACGGCGGCCTCCAGTGCAGCGCCTGTGGGACTCGGCCGCCGGGTGTTCCTGTTCCCGCCATCGACGGCGGCCTCCAGTGCAGCGCCTGTGGGACTCGGCCGCCGGGTGTTCCTGTTCCCGCCATCGACGGCGGCCTCCAGTGCAGCGCCTGTGGGACTCGGCCGCCGGGTGTTCCTGTTCCCGCCATCGACGGCGGCCTCCAGTGCAGCGCCTGTGGGACTCGGTCGTCAGGTGCCCGTCCCGGCTCGAGGCGGCCATCCGTCCCCGTTGTTTCGTAGCGAGCCTTTGCGTCGAGGGAGCCGGCTCAGCCGTCGATGGTGCGGCTCAACAGGCGCTGGAAGTTGCCGCCCCAGATCAGGGCCGTCTCGTCCTCGCTGAAGCCGCGGGCGAGCAGGGCGTGGGTCAGCTCCGGCAGGCGGGAGACGTCGGGGACCACCGGCTTGGTGCTACGGCCCAGGCCGTCGAAGTCGGAGCCGATGGCCACGTGCTCCACCCCGACCAGCTCCGCCACGTAGATCACGTGATCCACCAGGCGCTCGACGGTCGGCTGCTCCCGGTCGATGAACATCGGCGCGAAGGCGATGCCGAGGACGCCGCCGGCCCCGGCCAGGGCGCGGATCTGGTCGTCGGTCATGCAGCGCCAGTGGGGGCAGAGGGAGAACACGGCCGTGTGGGTCATGGTCACCGGAAGGCTCGACAGCTCCAGGACCTCGTAGAAGGCGCGGTCGTTGACGTGAGCCAGGTCGGTGACCACGCCCAGCTCGTTGCTGGCGCGCAGCACCTCGCGGCCGAAGGCGGTGAGCCCCTTCAGGTCGCGGCGCGCCTCTTCGCGGTCGGCGTCGGTGCAGGCGCCGAAGGCGCTGGCGCTGCCCTGGAGCAGCTTCGGGTCGTCGCCGCCCTCGCCGTGGGTGATGCCCAGGGCCCGCAGGCCCATCCGGTAGAGCAGGTTCAGCGTGTCGAGGTCGCCCTCCAGCCAGCGGCCGGCGCCCTCCACCGTCAGCAGGACCGCGATGCGGCCGGCGGCATGGGCCTCCTCCACGTCGGTTGATGAGCGTACCACCTGGAAGACCTCCGGGTGGGCGTCGACCTGGGCCAGGGTCCGCTCCAGGGTGACCCAGACGTTGGCCACGGCGCCGTTGCCGACGACGAAGAAGCCGCCGTCGAGGCCGCCCTCGCGCATGCGGGGCACGTCCATGTCGTACTCGGTGTCGCGCTCCATCCAGCGGAAAGGCCCCTCGCCGCGGGCGACGCGCTCCACGGGGGTGTCGTTGTGGCCGTCGAATACCAGGATCCGCTCGTGGATCCGGCGCGACTCTTCCTGGGTGATCATGGCGTTCCTGTCAGAGGGTGGAGAGCCGGTATTCCGTCGTCTCCCGGTAGATCTCCCCGGGGCGCAGGATCGTGCTCGGGAAGTCGGGGCGGTTCACCGAGTCCGGGAAGTGCTGCGTCTCCAGGCACAAGGCGCAGTGGCGGCCGTACCCGGCGCCGTCCTTGCCCCGGGTGGGGGCGAGGACGTTGGCCGTGTAGAGCTGGACCCCCGGCTGGGTGGTGAAGACCTCCATGCGGCGCCCCTTCAGGGGCTCGATGACCTCGGCGATCCGGCGGCAGGACTCCCCGTCCCAGCGGTCGACGAGGTAGTTGTGGTCGAAGCCGCCCGAGGCGGAGAGGGCGTCGATGCGCGTGCCCAGGCGGGTGGGGTCGCGCAGGTCGAGGGGGGTGCCCTCCACCGGCAGGACGGCTCCCGGCAGGCCGCTGTCCTCCCGCGCCGTGCAGCGGGAGGCCCTTATGGAGATCACGTGATCGAGGACGCTGCCGGCGCCGTGGCCGCCGAGGTGGAAGTAGGAGTGGTTGGTGAGGTTGACCGGCGTCGGCCGGTCGGTGGTGGCCAGGTAGTCGATGCGCAGGCCGTTGGCGCGGGTCAGGGTGTAGAGGATCTCCACCGACAGGGCGCCCGGATAGCCGTCCTCGCCGTCGGGGCTGACGCGGCGGAAGCGGACCCCCGGCCCCTCGGGAGCGTCCTCGGCCTCGCCGCGCCACAGGGCCCGGTGGAAGCCTCCCTCGCCGCCGTGGATGTGGTTCGGCGGCGCGTTGACGGCCAGTTGGACGACGCGGCCGTCCAGCTCGAAGCGGCCGCCGGCGATGCGGTTGGCCACGCGGCCGGTGGCGCAGCCGAAGTAGGCGGGGTTGGCCTCGTACTCGGCCACGGTGTCGAAGCCCAGGACCACGTCGGCCAGGTCGCCGGCGCGGTCCGGGACCTCGAGGCCGGCGATCACGGCGCCGATCTCCAGCAGGCGCACCACGGCGCCGCCGTCGTTGGTGAGGGTGAAGACGGCGACGTCCTCGCCGGCGGCGGTGGCGCCGAAGTGGTCCCGCGTCAGGCCGCTCACGCGGGACCTCCCGGGGCGTGGGTGTGGTCCTGGGGGATCATGGGGCGGCAAGCATAGCCGGGGCCCCGGGGGGCGGCAACCGGCGCCGGCTATATTGCCGCCCGCCGTGACCCCGCCCCCGATCCCTTCGAACTCGTCATGACTCCCGCCGGCCGCCTCCTCTTGCGCGAGGGGGACGACGCGGCCACGACCGACCCGTGGACGGCGCGCGTCGCGAAATACGGCGTCGGCGCCCGGCTCGACGAGCAGCCGGAGTTGCTCTTCGTGCTGCGCGGCGTCGACCACGAGGAGCTCATCGATGTCGACGCCGGCGCGGCCGGCGCCGGAGAGGGGCCCGCCGCCGCTGATTCCAATGTCCCGTACCGACCTGTCCAGGAAGAACCGCGCTCAACGCACCCGCGAAGCCGTGTCCGGGAGGCCGCGGCTGGTCCGGACCTCCAGCCCCGGTTCCGGCAGCGCCCGGGCGGCGGCCAGCGGTTTCCCGGCCGTCCCCGGCCAGTCCCGCAGGACGCCCCGGTCCTGTCCCAGGCGGTTCAGCAGGCTCCCCGTCAGTGGGACTCACCCGTCGGCCTTCAGGAAGCCATCTGTCGAGACCCTCGCGATCACTCCCAATGATCTACAGTGGGCGGTGAGGGTGTTCCGAACGAACTCTGTATCACTCTCTTTGCACGCCCACGGTCCTGGAATTGCGACAGCCCGTCCATGGCCATCGTACCCCTGCCACCCGTAGCCTCGTAGAAGTTGTACCGGTGAGATTCGTCATCCCCTGGGTGACTGAACCAGGACACGTCGCGGCTAATCGTCTCCAGTATGGCTCGGGTCGCTGGGTAGTCATCACTGATCAGTAGAATAGCGGCCGCGCGGAAGTCCTTCTGAGCCTGCAAATGGTTGGGTACGCGTGGCCCATGCTCCGCGACAATCTCCTCAAGCGTATAGGTCGTGACCCTACTTGCTGAGAATACCGGATCTCCATTGTCAGCCTGGACGATTCTGCCTTCTCCGTCTCTGAGCCACTCACCGTCCTCCGCAACCCAGAGATCAGGGACCTCCTCGGGTGGTATGAATCCCGCCAGGTACAATTCAATGGGGCTGTAGGGTTGGACATTGTCGGCAACTCCCGAGAGAGTAAAACGCCCGGCGCTGTAATGGCCGCGGCCATGATCCACCCAATCGGCGATGTCAAATCCTCCGATATTGCCATTGGCGCTGCTGAATCCCCAATGATTGCCATGGGATGATGGCACAATAGAGTTCGCCCATCGATGCATCAGTTCGTGCAGCGTTGGTCCTTCGGACAAGATGGAGCGTCCGCGCTCCGAGATGGAATAGATGGAATTGCTGCCAGAATTGATCACACCCTGAAGTTTCCCGGATCCCCAACTGCCATCGGAGTAGATCGATATGCCAATACCCTGCACATCGTTCATCACCCCTATGTAATAGGCTGCAATGTTTACCCCAGGCTCATATTGATCGGTGGACAAGTTGGGGACGAACATCAGAAAATCGAACTCATCCTCGAAGTGCTCATAGAAGCGCGCCACATAGTCCTTGAGTGGCAGACTACCGCCTGCAAGATTTTCTGATACGGGCAAGACGAACACCTTGTCGTTGTATATCTGCGGATCAGCAAAGACTAGAACCTCCCCGACCTCATCACGCAAGACTTGGACGCCCTTGGCCTGAAGCGCGGGGATGTGCCTACTCTTGGATGTGGCGTTGAGGGGATTCCTCTTGATGTTGACTATGTCTCCCCTGCCCAACCCTGTGCTCGCCGCTAGAGGTCCCAGATCCGAGATTTGGTTATTGCTGAGATTCAGATTGTTCAGGTTGTTCAGACCCGATAGTTGTGAAAGGTCTGATATGCTGTTATAGGCGAGGTTCAGCCATGTCAGGTTTGTCAAACCCGACAAGGGCGACAGATCCAGTGGCGCCGGGGGGTTCGACTCGTCCCAAATAACATGAATAACTGAAAGATCCAAGTCGGTCAGGTTGGTCAGACCTGACAGGGCTGAGAGATCCGAAATCTTGTTCTGGCTGAGATTCAGATTGGTCAGGTTGGTCAGACCAGACAGGGGCGACAGATTCAGTGGCGAATGCCTATCTGCGCCCGGTACCTGACTACCATGAATCTCAGTCAGGTCCAGTTTGGTCAGGTTGGTCAGGGCCGACAGCGGTGAGAGGTCTGAAATAGTGTTATAGCGAAGACTCAGGTTGTTCAGGTTGGAGGCAGACTCCAAACCAGTCAGATCGCGAATGCCGGGACCATTCGTGTAATTTCCCGCGTCCAGAGAGTTCAAGGCCTTCAGTTCATGCACGGTGATGGACGCACCGCTGGCCTTGCCCAAAGCCCCTTCAATTCCAGCCCGGAGGGTGGCGTCTGGGATGGATACCGGTGTAGTATCGGCTTCGTCCACCGTGACACGCACTGCAATAGAGCAGTTGTTGCCCCCCCTCTCGCTCGGAAGGCTTTCCACACAGGCGCCGTAGTAATAGGTGCCTTCCGTCGAAGGGGCCGTGAGGCGGACCGACTCGGCCCTCGTGCCTTCAGCCGCCAGGGCGCCCACCGCGTCCCTCCCCACTTGCGTATCCCGGGTGGAGATTGTCCGGTTGGTCGAGCGGTACCAACGCAGGCTCGTGGCCTCGGCCCCAGACGTGCCCTGGTTGCGGACCGTGGCGCGCAAGGTGAAGGATTGCCCCGGCGTCAGCGTACTGTCGCTGACCGAGACCGACTCCACCACCAGGTCGGCCGGGATGCCGATCACATCGAAGGTGTACGTCCGCAGAACCGTGCCGTCCGATGGCCGCCGCAGCTCCACCGTGGCCGCGCCCTTCGAGCACCCCGACAGGTAGAGAGTCTGGCCGTCGTCGCGCGAGACGTCGTCCTCGGCCTCGGCCGGGCAGAAGTTGCCCCGGCCGCTGCGGGTGGTGATCTCCAGCCTTGGGCTGTCCGCTCCGGGGTTGACCACCACCGAGAGGGGCTCGCCGGCCTCGACCGTGAACCGATGCCAGGCCCCATCGTCGCTGAAGGTCACCGTCGAGGGGTCGGGAGACAGCGAGGCAGTGGCTGCAGCCACCGGCTCGCCGATGCCAGCCGGCAGCGACGGATCGGAGGGATCGTTCAGCCAGACCGCGATGAGCCAGGCATCGGCCAGACCGACCCGGCCGTCGGCGTTGACGTCGCCCAGGGAGATATCGCCGTTGTTGGGCACGACGATGCTGGAGTCCCGGCTGTACAGGGCCACCAGCAGAGCGTCGAAGAAGTCGACACTCCCCGTGTTGTCGACGTCGCCCAGAATCCCGCCCGAGGAGGCCGCCTTCGCCGGCGGGACCCGGCCCGGGGCCTCGACGACCACATCCACCGAGGCCATGCCGGCCTGGACCCGGAAGGCCGGGTCGACGTAGGGGACCACCCCCGGGCCCGAAACGGTCAACCCGTAGACCGGGGCACGCCCCCCATCCTCCCCGGCACCGGACGCGCCTTCCAAGCCGGATGACAAGCCTCCGCCCGAAGCAATTCCCGCCTGTCCGTCGATCAGCAGCATCGACCGGGTCGCCAGCACCCCGTCGCCGCTGAGACGATACAGATACACCCCGGCGCCCACCGCCTGCCCGCCCGCATCGGTGGCGTCCCAGCTCGCCGTGTGCGAACCGGCCGGTTGCTCCCCGTCCACCAGGGTCGCCACCCGCTGTCCCAGGAGGTTGAACACCTCCAGCCGCACGCGCATCGAGGCCGGCAACCGGTAGGGGATCATCGTCGAGGGATTGAACGGGTTGGGGTAGTTGGCCCCCAGCTCGAAGCGGTCCGGCAGAACTCCCGCCAGGGTGCCCAGGGGCAGGGTGAAACGCCCCGACCCGTCCGTGGTCGCCGCCGACGGCGGGGCCCGCAGATCCGACAGATCGAACAGCAGCACCTGGGCGTCCGGCACCGGTTGGCCCGAGTCCAGCCGCACCCGGCCCTCGAGCAGGGGCGCCGCCCCTGCCTGGCCCAGTGATCCCAGCAACCCGATGATGCCGATGATGGCTGCTTTCAAGTTGTGCTCCTCTACACACCGAGGCGTTGTTCCTCCTGTGCTTCGCGGCCTCACAGTCGCAGCACTGCGGCCGCCAGCCATCCCCTCTCGGGCGCTGGCGAGAGACCGAAGGAGAGGCGGCCGCCCTCCGAGGGATCGCGGGACCACTCGGACATGATCGTAGCCATGATGACCGGACCGACGAAGACAGTGCAGACCGCGAAGGCCGCCGGGCCGGCATCTACACTGTCACCCCCCGCAACCAGTCCCGCCGTCAGGAGGATGCCGCCGACCATTCCCCCCGCGCTGCCTCCCAAGGTCGGCCAGAACCGGTCGTGTGGATCGATCCAGCTCACCCCGACCGTGATCCCCATCACATAACCCACGGGGACCGTGAATACGGAGTAGGGGGGGAGGCAAACCACCCCGCATTCTTTCTCTCTCCACGCCAGGCCAATCCAGGGGAGAGACGCCACCCCAAGGCCCCCCCCGAGGGTACCGACCATCAGCTTCCGGAGAATCCGTCCGGACTTTCCGTTGGAGTCGCCGGACGAGGTAGTCGCGCGATAGCCATCGAAGACGCGGGACCTCGAGGTCCAGGAGTTGCCCGACGCCAGGGGCAAGCACTCGATGGCCGCCACCGGCGCCGAGCGCAGATCGGCCAGGTTGAACAGCCTCACTTGCGGACCGGACAACGGGCTGCCGGAAGCCGCCCGCACCTGACCTTCGACCAAGGGCTCGGCTGCCGCGTGGCCCAATGATCCGAGAAATCCAATGGTGCCGATGATGGCTGCTTTCATTCCCCCAACTCCTGTGGGTCAGGACCCGCTGCAAGACGAACTCCACCCCATCGGACCAAGATACCCGCCAAGAGGCCAGTTCATGTCCCTTTGTCCAAGGCGGCTCTCTTTTCTGAGCCATGGTCCACGGACCGATGCGCCGCCCGTCCGACGGGGCGCGCCTCCCCCCTTCGTATATTCCCCCGTACCATGCCCCGCACCTCGCGCATGACCCAGGTCGGCAAGCGCCGCATCGAGCTGTCCAACCTCGAGAAGGTGCTGTGGCCCGAGGACGGCGTCCTCAAGGCCGAGATGGTCCAGTACTACCTGGCCATGGCGCCGACGATCCTGGCCCACATCAAGGGGCGGCCCCTCTCCCTGGTGCGCTTCCCCGACGGCATCCACGGCGAGAGCTTCTTCCAGAAGAACCGCCCCAGGTACAGCCCCGAGTGGCTCGACCACGAGCGCATCGGCGACGACGAGGCCGAGGGCAAGAGCATCGACTACGTGGTCGCCTCCGACGAGGCCAGCCTCGTGTGGCTGGCCAACCACGCCGCCATCGAGCTGCACCACGTCCACGCGCGGCGGCCCCACTTCGACAAGCCCGACTACTTCGTCTTCGACCTCGACCCGCCCGAGGGCACCCCCTTCCCCGAGGTGGCCGCTCTCGCCTTCGAGCTGAAGGACCACATCGAGTCCTTCGGCTACCACACCTTCTGCAAGACCACGGGCCGCAAGGGGATCCACGTGGTGGCGCCCCTGGAGCCGCGCTACGGCTTCGGCACCGTCTTCGAGACCGCGAAGGCGCTTGCCCAGCCCTTCGTGAAGGCGCGGCCGGGCACGACCCTGGAGATCCGCCGGGACAAGCGGCCGGACAAGGTGCTGGTCGATGTCTACCGCAACCGCCAGTCCCAGACGATCGTCGGCGCCTACAGCCTGCGCGGCTCCCCGGGAGCGACGGTGTCGATGCCGCTGACCTGGGAGGAGCTGGAGGGGCTCCAGAACCCCCGCGAGCACAACGTGCACACGGCGCGCCAGAAGGTGCTGGAGCGCGGCGACCCCTGGGAGGCGATGGCGGCCCACGCCGTGCGCCTCCACACCGACCGCGAGACGGCGCCGAAGGAAAAGCGGGAGACGGGCGAGTCGAGGACCTACAAGACGCCGGAGCAGCTGGAGGAGTACGAGCGCCGGCGCTCCTTCCAGCGCAGCCCCGAGCCCGCCCCCGGGGTCGAGAGCGGCGAGGGCATGGCCTTCGTCCTGCACCGCCACCACGCCTCGCGCCTGCACTACGACCTGCGCCTGGAGCAGGACGGCGCCCTGCGCTCCTGGGCGGTCCCCAAGGGCCTGCCGCCGCGGCCCGGGGTCAAGCGCCTGGCCGTGAACGTGGAGGACCACCCCCTGGAGTACCTCACCTTCGAGGGCGAGATCCCCAAGGGGGAGTACGGCGCCGGCCCCATGTGGGTCTACGCCATCGGCAACTACGTGGTCACCCGCGACAAGAAGGACGCCTCCTTCTACTTCCGGCTGCAGTCGAAGCAGCTCACCGCCGAGTACCGGCTGATCAACACCCGCGGCAAGGACTGGCTCCTGGAGCGGGTCGACGCGCCCCAGGTCGACTGGCTGCAGCAGCCCCCCGGGCCGATGCTGGCCGAGAGCCGCGACGACGTTCCCGCCGGCGATGACTGGCTCCACGAGGTCAAGTGGGACGGCATCCGCGCCTCGATCGCCATCGACGACGGCCAGGTCTGCATCCGCACCCGCCCCGGAAAGGACGTGACCGCCCACTTCCCGGAGCTCTGCCGGCCGGAGGAGGAGCTGAACGCCAACGGCGCCGTCTTCGACGGCGAGATCGTCTGCCTCGATGGGGCCGGGCGCCCGGTCTTCACCGACGTCATGGGCCGCATCCACGCCCGCGGCGAGAGAGCGGTGGAGAAGGCGCGGGCGGGGAACCCGGCGGTCTGCTACCTCTTCGACTGCCTCTACCTCGACGGCCGGCCGGTCGTCGACGAGCCCCTGGAGCGCCGCCGGGCGTGGGTGGAGGACATCCTGCGCAAGCCGGGCGGAGCGTACCGACTGAGCCAGGCCTTCGACGACGGCGGGGCCCTCTTCGCGGCGGCGGAGAAGCTCGGGGTGGAAGGAATCGTGGCCAAGGAGCGGGACTCCCGGTACATTCCGGGACAGCGCGCCTCGTCGTGGCAGAAGGTCAAGGTGCGGCGCACGGCGCAGTGCCTGATCGTCGGCTACACCCCGGGCAAGGGCGACCGCAGCCGCACCTTCGGCGCCCTGCACCTGGCCGAGCCCAACGGCGGCGCGCTGAAGTACCGGGGCAAGGTGGGCGGCGGCTTCGACGACCGGAAGCTGGCCGAGGTGCTGGCGGAGCTGCGGAGCCTGCCCGAGGTCGAACGGCCCGTGGACGAGAGACCGCTCGACGATGCCGAGACGACCTGGGTCGAGCCCCGGCTGTACTGCGAGGTGCAGTACGCCAGCCACGCCAACACCGGCGCCCTGCGGGAGGCCGTCTTCCTGCGCCTGCGGCCCGACCTGACCGATCCACCCGCCAAAGAGGAGTAAGCGATGAGATCACTGTGGAAGGGACACATCCGGTTCTCGATGGTGACCATCCCCATCCGTCTGTACAACGCCGTCGACTCCGGCTCGAGCCTGCGCTTCAACCAGCTCCACAAGGAGGACAACGGCCGCGTGCGCTACGAGAAGGTCTGCCGCAGCTGCGGCGAGAACCTCGGCGGCAACGACATCGTCAAGGGCTACGAGTACGCCCCCGACGAGTACGTGATCGTGGAGGACGAGGACTTCGAGAAGGTCAAGGTGAAGAGCTCGAGGATCATCGAGATCGAGGGCTTCGTGAGCACCGGCGAGGTCGACGTGAGCCTCTACGACACGCCCTACTTCGCCGGCCCCGACGGCGAGGTGGCGGTCAAGGTCTATGCCCTGCTGGCCGGCGCCCTGCAGGAGAGCGGCAAGCTCGGCGTCGGCCGGCTGGTGTTGCGCGACCGCGAGGACATGGTCCTCATCGGCTGCCAGGAGCAGGGGCTGGTGGTCTACAAGGTCCGCTACCCGCAGTTCCTGCGCAGCGTCGGCGACGTGCCCGGGCTGGCCGACGGCGAGGTCAGCCCCGAGGAGCTGAAGCTGGCCCAGAGCCTGGTCGACTCGATGACCCGATCGCTGAGCGAGATCGAGATGAGGGACGCCTACCACGACGCCGTGCGCGAGATGATCGACGCCAAGGTGGCGGGCCGGGAGGTGGTCACCGCCGGCGAGGAGGAGGTGGCGCCCGTGGTCGACATCATGACCGCCCTCAAGGAGAGCATCGAGCTGGCCAAGGGCGAGGCCCGGCCCATGGAGCGGGCCACGGGCGAGTCCGCGGAGGAGGCGGAAGAAGTGGAATCCGCGGCCCGGAAGACGGCCTGAGGGATGGCGAAGATCCTGCGCTTCCCGGGGGCGCCGGCCCCCGGCGGGGACTCCTCGAGGCGGCCCTCGACCTTCGGCCTCACCCGGGTGCGGCGCCGGCCGCGGGGCGGCTCACGGGACCAGATGGACCTCTTCGCCGGCCCCCGGTCGACGGAGGTGCTGCCCTTGCCGGGGGCGCCGGCCGCCTCCTTCGAGCGGGCCCTGGCCTTCGACGAGGCCGGCGATCAACGCGCCGCCCGCGCCGCGTACCTGAGCTGCATCGAAACCGGCGACAGCGCCTCCGACGCCTGGTGCAACCTCGGCATCCTGGAGTTCGCCGACGGCGATTCCCGGGAGGCCTTCGACTGCTTCCGCCAGGCCCTGAAGCAGGACCCCCGCCACTGGGAGTCGCACTACAACCTCGGCAACCTGTTCTTCGAGGAGGAGCAGCACGACTCGGCGCGCCTCCACTGGGAGCTGGCCGCCGGCCTCGAGCCGGCCTTCGCCAACGTCCACTACAACCTCGGCCTGGTGCTCGGTCTGCAGGAGGAGTTCGCCGCCGCGGTCGCGGCGGTGGAGCGGTTCTGCGGCCTCGCGTCCGAGGCCGAGGCGGAGGCCGCCGCCGAGCTGCTGGAGACCCTGCGCACGTCCCGGACCCACGCCGAGGCGCGCACCTCTCCGGCGGACTGACCGGGGGAGCCGCTGGGCCGGTCAGTTGACCCGCCTGGCCCGGCCCTCCCACTCCTTCTCGCGCAGCACGAACTTCTGCACCTTGCCCGTCGAGGTCTTCGGCAGCTCGCCGAACTCGACCGCCGCCGGGCACTTGAAGTGGGCCATGCGCTCGCGGCAGAAGTCGATGATCTCCGTCTCGCCCGCCTCGCCGCCCTCCTTCAGGGTGACGAAGGCCTTGGGCCGCTCCCCCCACTTGTCGTCGGGCACGGCGATGACGGCGCACTCCAGCACGGCGGGATGGCGGGCCACGGTCTGCTCCACCTCGATGGTGGAGATGTTCTCCCCGCCGGAGATGATGATGTCCTTGGCGCGGTCGCGGATCTCGACGTAGCCGTCGGGGTGGCGCACCCCCAGGTCGCCGGAGTGGAACCAGCCGCCGCGGAAGGCCTCGGCCGTGGCCTCGGGCTGATCGAAGTACTCCTTCATGACGATGTTGCCGCGCATGACGACCTCGCCCATGGTCTGCCCGTCGCGCGGCACGTCCTCGCCCTCCCCGTCGACGACGCGGACCTCGTCGGAGACGACGTAGCCCTGCCCCTGGCGGGCCAGCAGCCGCGCCTGCTCGTCGGCGGGCAGCCCCTCCCACTCCTCCTGCCAGGCGCAGACCGAGGTGGGGCCGTAGGTCTCGGTGAGGCCGTAGACGTGGATGGGGCGGATGTCGTGCTCGCGGAGCTGGCCCAGCAGGGTCGGCGACGGCGGCGCCCCGGCGATGACGGCGGTCACCCGGCGGCCGAGGGGGCGCGCGGCCGGGTGGGCGAGGAGGTTGATGTGGACCGTGGGGGCGCCGCAGTAGTGGGTGACGGCCTCGGCCTCGAGGAGCTGCCAGATGCGCCCGGGATCGACCTGGCGCAGGCAGACGTGGGTGCCGGCCATGGCGGTCACCGCCCAGGTGAAGCACCAGCCGTTGCAGTGGAACATGGGCAGGGTCCACAGGTAGACGGCGTCGAAGGTCATGCCCGTCTCGAGGGCCTCGCCGAGGGCGTTGAGGCAGGCGCCCCGGTGGGTGTAGACCACGCCCTTGGGCCGGCCGGTGGTGCCCGAGGTGTAGTTCATGGAGATCGGCTCCTCCTCGTCCTCGAGGACGGACGGCGGAGCCTCCTCCGAGCCAGTTGCGAGGAAGGCCTCGTAGGGGTCGTCGGGAGTTCCGGTGTCGGCGATGGGCACCACCCGCATCGCCCCCAGGTCGAGGGGCTCCACGAGGTGGGCCAGGGCCTCGTCGACGAAGAGGAAGCGCGACCCGGAGTGCTCGAGGATGTAGCCGATCTCGCCGCTGTTCAGGCGGGTGTTGACGGCGACGAGCACGCCCCCCGCGGCGGGCACGGCGAAGTGGGCCTCGAGCAGGGCCGGCGTGTTGGGCGAGAGGAAGGCGGCGCGCTGCCCCTTCTCCAGGCCGGCGCCCTGCAGGGCCGTGGCGAGGCGGTTCACGCGCGCCTCCAGCTCGGCGTAGGTGAAGCGGCGCTCGCCGTGGACGACGGCGGTCTTGCCGGGAAAGACGCGGGCGCTGCGCCGCAGGAAGTCGACCGGCGTCAGCTCGGTGCGGTAGACCTTGTCGGCGCTCATGGTCCCCTCTCCCCCGCGGCCTCGCGGCGCCAGCGCTCCAGGGGGTGCTGGCGCGGGGTCAGGGGCATCTCCACCCGGGCCCGGCGCCGGTGCGACTCGTAGGTGGCGTGGATCATCTCCAGGCAGTCGCGCCCG
The DNA here is from genome assembly GCA_026706075.1 of Gemmatimonadaceae bacterium. GTDB lineage: Bacteria > Latescibacterota > UBA2968 > UBA8231 > UBA8231 > UBA8231. The sequence continues at coordinate 37,857 of JAPOZM010000068.1, read as the reverse complement.
TCGGCGCCGCTCGACAGCGGCTCGCGGTCCCGCGCCGCCGCCTCGATCAGGTCCCGCAGCATGAGCCGCTGCAGGAACCGCCGCTTCGAGTCCCGGTCGCGGGGACTCCCCGCCTCGTCGAGGTCCTCCTCGGGCAGGGGGACCGGCTCCCAGGCGTCGCCGGGCGCCATGTGCGCCCCCCGGTGGAGGAACATCCGGGTGCCGACGCTGCGGCGCAGGGCGATGCGGCCCTCGGTGCCGACGATGTCGATCCCGTAGTTGTCGTCGTCGGTGGCCGCCTCGGCGGCGAAGCCGACGTCGGCGTGGACGCCGCCGCAAAAGCGCAGGCTCACGAAGGCGCGCTCTCCGAGGACCAGCCCCGCGTCCCGGTCCCCCGGGTTCACCTCCTGCGTAAGACGGATGTCGGCGAGGCCCGACTCGCGGCCGTCGAGCTGGGTCAGGTGGCCGTGGAGCCACTCCACGTCGCCGCCGAAGAGGCGCAGCCAGTCGTAGAGGTGGGTGCCCATCTCCATCAGCTCGTTGCCGGCCCTGCGGCCCCCCTTGTTGGCGGCCTGGAGGCGGATCACGCGGCCGATGCGACCGGCCTCGATCCACTCCCTCGCATGGCCGTTGAAGGGGCTGGCCCGCTTGATGTGGTTGACGGCCAGCTTGACGCCTTGGTCCCGGCAGGCGGCGACCATGCGGTCGGCCTGGACCAGGTCGAGGGCGATCGGCTTCTCGCAGAAGACGTGGACGCCGCGGCCGGCGGCGGCCAGGACCGGCGCCTCGTGCAGAGGCGCCTGGGTGGCGATGACGGCCACGTCGGGAGCGGTCTCGTCGAGAAGGCGCTCGAAGTCGTCGAAGACGGGGGCGCCGAAGCGCTCGCCCCAGGCCCGGCCGCGTTCGGCGTCGATCTCGGCGCCGCCCACCAGCTCGCAGCCGGGCTCGTCCCGGACGGCCTCGGCGTGGTGGCGGCCCATGCCGCCCAGTCCGATGACGGCGACGCGGGTCAACAGGGCTCCTCCGGGGCGGCCAGACGCTCCATGGCGGAACCGACGCCGCCGGCCCGGTGCGGGATCCCGGCCAGGGCCAGACCCATCTCCACGCCGCAGAGGGCGGCCGCCACCTGCAGATCGTTCACCGACCCGAGGTGGCCGACGCGGAAGACGCGCCCCTGAAGGGGGCCGAGCCCCGTTCCCAGGGAGAGGTCGAAGCGCTCCAGGATCACCCGGCGCAGCTCGTCGGCGTCGGACCCCTCGGGCACCCGGACCGCGGTCAGGGTGGGCGAGCGGGCCTCCTGCCGGCTGCAGAACAGCTCCAGCCCCCAGCCGTCGACGGCGGCGTGGACGGCCGCGGCCAGGCGGCGGTGGCGGGCCTGGACCGCCGGCAGGCCCTCGGCGGCTAGCAGGTCAAGGGCCGCGTCCAGCCCGAAGAGGAGGGGGACGGCCGGCGTGTACGGGAAGAAGCCCCGCTCCTCCGCCTCCAGCAGCGGCCCCCAGTCCCAGTAGGAGCGCGGGAGTCCCGACTCCTTCGAGGCGGCGAGGGCCTTGTCGCCGATGGCGGTGAGGCCGAGGCCGGGGGGCAGCATGAGGCCCTTCTGGGAGCCGGCCACGGTGACGTCCACCCCCCACTGGTCGTGGCGGTAGTCGGCGGCGCCCAGGGAGGAGACCACGTCGACGAGCAGGAGCGCCTCGTGGCGGGCGTCGTCGATGGCCTTCCTCAGGGCGGCGACGTCGCTCAGAACGCCGGTGGAGGTCTCGTTATGAAGGGCCAGGACGGCGCGGATCCGCCCGTCGGCATCGGCGGCGAGACGCTCCTCCAGGCGCCGCGGATCGACCGGATGGCGCCAGTCGCACCCAAGCCGCTCCACGGTGAGGCCCAGGCGGCGGGCCACCTCCCCCCACTGGCGGGCGAAGTGGCCGTTGTCGCAGCAGAGGACTTCGTCGCCACGGGAGAGGGTGTTGACCAGCGCCGCCTCCCATGCGCCGGTGCCGGACGACGGGTAGATGGCGATGGGGCCGTCGCAGCCGAAGACGGGACCGAGGCGCTCGAGGATCGACCGCGTGAGGCGCGCGAACCCGGGCCCCCGGTGGTCGATGAGAGGACGGGCCATCGCGCGGGTGACCTCGTCCGGGATCGGCGTGGGCCCGGGGATGTGCAGGTGGTGGCGCCCGGGTCTCGGCGCTTCGTCGCTCATGGGGGAAGGTGTCTCGACGGGTCGGGTGGTCCGCGCGGAGGGCTCAAGAATGGCACACCGGCGCGGCCGGAACAACCGCCAACGGGTGCCCTCAGGCGAGCAGCTCGCGCACCCGGGGGGACTCTCCCTCCCGCGCCCGGGCCCTCGCCGTGGCCCACGGCGACCCCGGCGGAGCGTCCGCATCGGCCCCCTTCTCCAGCAGGAAGGCCACCATCTCCGCCTCTCCGGCCCGCGCCGCCGCGGCCAGGGGCGTGCCGCCATGCTCCAGCTCCACCGCCTCCAGGTCGGCCCCGGCCTCGAGCAGGGCCGCGGCGGCCTCGACGGCTCCCTTCCCGGCGGCCACGTGCAGGAAGGTGCGTCCGATCCAGTTCGGCCGGTCCGGGTCCAGGCCCGCCTCGAGCAGCTTCGAGAGCAGATCCGGCGAGGGCACCTCGCCGCCCCAGACGTCCCCCGGCACCAGGTCCGCCACCGCGTGCCCCCAGCGCTCGAGGAAGAGGTCGTGCAGATCCGTATCCTTCGCGTTGAGCAGGCTGGCCATGAAGAACCAGTCGCCGGCGGCGGGGTACCCCGACAGCAGGGCGCGCTTCATCTCCTCGGGAGAATCCGGCGGCGTCGGCGTCGCGCCGCGGCTGCGCAGCAGCTCCTGCATGGGGCCGCACTCCTCCGGGTGGCTCCACTCGACGATGAACCAGCAGTCCCCCGAGGAATCGACATCGGCGTTCGGGTCGGCCCCGTGGTCGAGGAGCATCTCGGCCAGGTCGAGGCGGTTGGCCCCCGACGCCTCGTGCAGGGCCGCCCCCCGGGGCGCCAGGTCTTCAGGCGCGGCGGGATCGGCCCCGTGGTCCAGCAGCAGCTTCACGAGGTCCAGGTGGCCGCCCGTGACGGCCGCGGTCAGGGGGCTGCGGCGGGCGGGGTCGAGGCGGGTGGCCGCCCCCGGGTCGGCGGCCAGGACCTCCCGCGCCCTCTCCAGGTCCCCCATGCGGCAGACCAGGGTCAGGTCGCGCCGGGCACCCCGGTCCAGCAGATGCCGGGCGACGACCCACGGGTCCTTGACTGCGTCCTCCGGCAGGTCCCGGGGGCGGAACCAGTAGTCGCCGTCCACGGCGACCTGCACCGGCGCCCGGCCGTCGGCGCGGCGGGCGTCGATGTCGGCGCCCAGCTCGAGGAAGCGGTCGACGAGGTCCACCTGCCGCGTGAGGGCGGCCCAGTGCAGGAGGTTGTTGCCCAGGGCGTCGGCGGCCCTCACCAGCTCCGGGTCGGCGGCCAGGAGCGCCTCGATCCGTTCCCCGTCGCGGTCCCGGATGGCCGCGGCCAGCGGCTCGAAGCCGCCGTCGTACCCGAAGCGGGCGGCCATCGCCTGCCGCAGCAGCCCGTCGACCTCGCGGTGCCCGCGCTCTGCGGCGACGGCCAGCAGCCTGTCCCAGGAGTTGTAGGTGTAGCGGGACTGGCCGGGATCGGCGCCGGAGGCCAGGAGCAGCTCCACCACGGCGGCGTGGCCTTCCCGGACCGCCATGTGGAGGGGGAACTGATACCAGTACTGGGCGTTGACGAGGTTCGGGGCGCGGCCGAGGAGATCCCGGGCGCCGTCGAGGTCCCCGGCGGCGCAGGCGCAGAACAGGGCCCAGGCGTCGCGGCCGTCCACGGGCACGACCCCGTACAGGTAGCGGTCGGTGTCCATGGCGCCCGGCCGGGTGAGGCGGGCCTTGCCGAGGGTGAGCGAGCCGTCCGGGGCCGGCTTGCCGGATCCTTTGCGGGACATGCTGAGCCCCGGGCGCGCGGGAACGCGGGGAGCGGCCGCGCGCCCGATCCGTGTCAGACCTCCCGGCAGCCCCGGCCGAAGAGGTTGGCGTCCAGGGAGAACCGTCCCGGGCCGGATGCGATGAGCAGGATCGACAGGCAGAGGTAGACGGCCGCCAGCTCGTAGGACGCGCCGCGGGCCACGAAGGGATCGCCGCTGAGGACGTGCATGCCCACGGCCACGGCCATGGTGCAGCCGATGCCCAGGGAGGCCAGCGGCGTCAGCAGGCCGATCATCCAGGCGATGCCGCCGCCGAACTCCGAGAGGGCCGCCAGACCCTGGAAGAGGCCGGGGGCGAAGGCGTCCGGCCCCATCCAGCCGAAGGGGTTCTGGATCTTCCCCCAGCCGTGGAAGACGAAGGCGAGACCGGCCACCAGGCGAATCAGCAGCAGGCCGCCGTCGGCCGGAGGCGGCAGGTGGGGCGCCTTGAAGCATGCTCGGAGGTTCATAGAAGGGTCCTTTCCTTGGAGTGGTCGCCGCAGCGATATAGAGGTTTCTCCCCGGTTCGTGCAACATGGCCCTGATCACGATGTCGTGTTCGTTGGCCGCCATCGGAATCGCCATGAAGCGGCCGGCCGTCTCCATGGGCCGCGGCGGGCGTTGAGCGGCGAGACGGCGCCGAGCCCGCGTTCAGTCCCGGCGCGGGGTTGCTGGAAATAGGATGGAGAAACCCAGACTCACCGGCACATGCCGGGTCGGCAACTCCGAGAACGGCTTGTCCACCCGCAATTCGAATCTGACGCCGTACTGGCTCAGGCGCAGTGCTTCTATTCCGCCCGCAGCATATCCCCCCAAACTGCTGCCCCACCCCTGGCTGATGATATAGGTCACCCCGGCGCCCATGTACGGCGAGAGATTCCGCTTGTTGAGGAAGTAGCGTCCACCAAGTCCCAGGAAGCCGAACTCGACCGACTCAATCTCTTCACCATCTATCTCCACCTTTCCGGCAAAGGCAAACTCAAAGGCCAGGGCATAGGAGGAGCGCTCGTAAGATCCCGCGATCTTGAGGCCGGGCTTGGCCCCCACGTCCTCACCCGTGCCGAGGCCGAAGATGCCGAAGATCCCTGCTTCTCCAGACGTCTGGATGGGTATCTTCCTGAGCGCCCGGGCCTCCTCTTCCACGACGCTCTCCACGTCCGCCGTGGAAGCGATCGTTACCCGGCGGACGAGGGCCTCGACCAGTCGCGGCGCGGCCGGGATCATGTCTTCGATACTGCCCAACTGGATCTGGCGCTCGACGATGACCCTTCCCAGGGGGTCTTCCTGACTCAAGCGAACCAGGACGTTCTGACCGAGGCGGTACAGACCCACCCGATAGACGCCGGCCGAGTCCGGCGCACGGTACACGGGTCCGCCCACCTGCAGTCCCCGCCTGCGCAACTCGTCACGCACCAGCAGGGCCGCAGTGCGCGCCTCGGCTTCCGGGAAACCCGGATGCTCGCCAATCAGGCAGACAGCCGGGGGAGGTCTCGATCCATGGGGCTCATCGGGCTGTGCGGGGGCCCCGGCATCCTCCACAGGCTCCCTGGTAATCCTGGCGATCTCATCCATGGTGTAGACGACCTCGCCGGCCCCCTGGGTCTCTATTCTCAGGGACTCTCCTGGTATCTGCTCGACGATGGTACCCCGAACGGTGCTTCCATTCTTCAGGTGAAGGACATCTTCCATCTGCCCGGCCGACACGGGAATCGACGCCGCCGCAAGAGCGGTCAGCAGGCTGGCGAACAGGACCGGACGGAGCATCGCCGCATCTCCTGAGCGGGGCCTCTTAGTTGGACTGGAGTCTCGCGGGGTTCTCGGAGTCGACCGTCGAGCACCCATCGCCGTGGCAGGCGGTGATCCAGTAGTAGTTGCTGCGCGAGTCAGGGGCGCTGTGGACATAGGTCGTACTGGAGACCTCCACGGCCAGTTCCTCGCACCATCTCGGCTCGCCCACTCGATCCAGGGAACAGGACGACGAGTGGATGTCGTCCCAGTAGATGTTGTAGTGGGTGGCCCTTTCCACGGGATCCCAGCTGACCACGACGGTCTCGCCATCCCACCTGAACCTCGTGTTTGCGGGGCTGGTGCAGTACGGCACCGCCGCCCCCTCGGACAGGCATCCATTCAGCCGGCTGTTTCCGTCCAACCCCAGCCGCTGCAGGTACCTCAGGCGGCCCAGCTCGGCCGGGATCACTCCCTCCAGCTGGTTGTTGGAGAGATCGAGGCTTTCCAGGTTCGAGAGGCGGCCCAACTCGGAGGGAATGCTCCCCCGAAGCCGGTTGTCGGAGAGGTCCAGGGACTCCAGGTCCGAGAGATTCCCCAGCTCGGGCGGGATCGTCCCGCGCAGATCGTTGCCGGAGAGGCTCAGCCCGCGAACACCGCGGCCGCTGCGGTTGACGGTGACGCCGTACCATTCACCGGCCGGAGCATCGCTCAGCCAGTTGTCGTGGTTCGCCCAGTTCGGCCCGTCCAGGTCCTGATAGAGCAGGACCAGCACGGTGCTGTCGGACATGGCGCTGGTCTCGGTACCCGGGTCACCCGCATCCCCCTGGGCACCTTGGTCTCCTTCACCCCCCTGGCCACCCCGTCCGCCCCCCTCACCCTGTTCCCCCTGTTCCCCCCGGGGGCCTTGAGGGCCCTGCTCTCCCTGGAGCCCGCGCTCTCCCTGCTCTCCCTGCTCTCCCTGGGGGCCTTGCTCCCCTTGGGGGCCCGGCTCTCCCTGCTCTCCCGGGGGGCCCTGAGGTCCCATCGGTCCCGGAGGTCCCTGGGGCCCCGTGCATGTCGTCAAGGCCAGAGCCATGAACGACAACAGCGCAAGAAGCTTCATTTTCGCACCTCCCCTCTCTTCGGCCTTCGGCGCCGTCACAGGCACACGAGGAAGAACGTCACGAGACAGAGAAGTGCTTCCCCTGCATCCCCTGCAGCTCCACCGGCGTCCCCATGGGCATCTCCTGACTCGCCCATGGCGACCAGGAAATCCACGACTTCGATGCTGCCGTTTGCCTGGGCATAGCCCAGGGCCGTTGCGCCACTGGTCGTCGTGGCCAGGAAATCCACCCCGCTCTCCACCAGGTATCCCACCACCTCGACACTGCCTCCCTCAGCGGCGTACATGAGCACCGTCGCGCCGTCATCCGCCTTGGCGTGGATGTCGGCCCCGTGTTGCACCAGGTAACGCACCACCTCGAGGCTGCCGCCCGCGGCAGCCACCATGAGCACCGTCGCTCCGTTGGCTGCCCGGTCCTGAACCTGCGCCCCATTGACCACCAGATAGCGCACTACCTCCAGATTGCCACCCACGGCGGCAACCATGAGCACCGTCGTGCCGTTGTTGGCCCTGGCGTTGACATCGGCCCCGCTTTCCACCAGGAAACGCACCACCTCGACATTGCCCCCCCCGGCCGCATACATCAGCACGGTCGCGCCGTTGGCGGCTGTGGCGCGGATCTCTGCCCCGAATGCGGCGATGTAGCGAACCACCTCGATGCTGCCCCCCCTGGCGGCATACATGAGGACCGTCTCGCCGCCGGCCGCCCTGGCGTGGAGATCGGCCCCGTTGCCAACGAGATAGCGGACTACCTCGATGCTGCCCCCCTCGGCGGCATACATCAACGCGGTCGCGCCGGCCTCGTCTCCGGCATTGACGTCCATCCCGGCATGGACGAACAGCCGGACCGCGTCCATGTCTCCCCTCCTCGCGCCTTCGAAGAAGGAGTCCTGGGAGTATTGGATGCCCATCTTCGAGAGCTCCCGACGGGCATCCTCGGGCGTCCGCGGCTGGTGAGGCCCCAACAGGCGTCCATCGCACCCGGCCAGGGCGAGAGCAAGTGAGAGCACCACCGGGGTGGTCCACACGGGTTTGTGCACGAATCGCTCAGCCATGGTTTCGCTGTCTCCCGGTTCTCGTATGCAACGACGGCAAGCCCGAACGGCTAGTACCGAATGACCAACCGGACGCCTGTACCGCTGCTCCGGAGGGCCGGGCCGAGATCGAGGGTGACCCCCAGGTCCTCGGACCCCGGCTGCGCCTCGCGATTGATCCGGTTGGCGGAAATCGGCGCGTCAATGACCGACCACAGCAGGCCGCCCAGCCACAGAACCCCTCCGTATACGGCGTTGCGATCGTCGTTGTCGGGATCGACCCAGTAGCCGTAGATGTCCTCGTAGTTGTCCCTGGCGGCGAGGAATACCAGCGCGGATCCCGCTGTCGCGGCGCCGAGCTGGGGGACTCCCTTCAGGTACTGTCCATTGTAGAACTGCCCGGTTCCGGGGATCACGGCAGACAGACCGGAGGCGAGCCACGGATTCCTGGGCTTGCGTTGCGCACCTGATACGCTGGTGTGTCGAGACCCGAACCCAGGCTCGACTTCCTCCTTCCCGACCGTTGCAGGCTCCTTGACGATCCGGGCGATCCGTCCCATGGCGTACACCTGAACGCTCCCGTCTCGCACCTGGATCTTCACCGACTCGCCCACGATCCGTTCGATGACGGTGCCTCGAACGGTGCTCCCGTCCTTCAGGTAGACCACATCTTCCAGCTCCTGGGAGGAGAGCGGAGAGAGAGCCGCAACATGGACCGTCAGCAGCAGGGCCGGTACGAGACGCTGCATCTCAGTTCCCCTCCTGGACCCGGGTGAGACAGATCACTTCTCATGCACCTTGCCGTTCCAGGGCTTCTTGATGACCCGTCCCCCTTCCTCGACGATCGCGACCGGTTCGTGGAGGATGCAGTTGAGCGGGATCAGGTGCGCCGGTGACGCCGCCAGCTTGCCCGCGGGCCGGGAAGGCAGGGTGTAGGGATCGGCCTGGCTGAGATCCACGGTGTAGCCGAGGTCCGCCAGGGACTGGATGGTGATCGCGCTCAGGGGCGCCCGCGCCGTGGCCCACGGGTTGGCGTATCCCTCCATGACCTCGCCAAGGGGTCCGAAGACCGATTGCCGCCAATGGCCGTCCTGGGTCCCCTGTCCCCCCTTCTCGTTCTCCACGGGAACCTTGCCGCCCGTGTAGCTCGAGCCGCCGGCGGCGTTGAAGGCCGCGATCGCCAGGGGGCCGGTGAAATGGGTGTCGGGTGGAGGATCTACCAGGGTGACTACGGGAACCGGGAACGGGAACCAGGGGACGGTGATGTACTCCACCAGGACCGAGGGGTTCTCCAGAAGTCCGCGCCTCTCCCAGAAGCCGAACCCCAGGCAGTGCGCCATCTCATGGAGGAAGAGATCGTGCAGCCCTTCGGGCGTGAAACGAGCCAGGTCAGCCGTGTCGAACTTCATCTGGGCGAGGGACGGGAGCTTCGAGAAAGGGCGTTGGATGACGGGTCCCGCCGATCCCAGCGTCTGGCCAGGACCGTCGATCTCCGACAGGCTGGCCTGGATCCGCAGGTCGTCCACGAGACCGTAGATCTTCTCACCTTCCGGCTCATGCCCCGGGTGCGAGAAGAAGAAGTACTCGGGAAGGTCCTCCGTGATGACGCGCTCCCAACGCGCCGCCGCGGCCTCGAAGGCCGCCCGGTTGGCCGCCGAGGGCTCGGGACCGACCCAGACGATCTCGATGTCGAAGGAGTCGGGATCGGGTGCCTCGGTGAGCTTCCACTCCATCCAGGGTCCATAGGCCCCGGTGGCACCGCACTTGAGGCGCAGGGTGCCCGCCGTCGCCGCCGTGAAGGTCATCTGGCTTGTACAACTGCCCCCGAACTCTCCGTCATCGTAGTACCGCGTCAACGTGCCGGTACCCGAGCCCGTGTTCGAGTACGAGTGGCTCCCCGGATGGGCATCGCTCTCCTCGAAGCGGCCGTCGGACGGGAACTCGACGTAGTGGGTCTCCGCCGACAGGGCCATGCCGGCCACCAGGTCGTCGAAGGCGGCCTGGTCCGCGGGGGCGAGGCCCGGGCGGCTGGTCCGGCCGCTGGCCGACGGCGACCAGTTCCCCGTGCCTTCGTCATTGGTCGCCCGCACCTGCACCTCGTAGGCCGTGTCCGTGGTCAGGCCGGTGATCGTCGCTGCGGTGCCCGTGCCGCTGTGAGCCCAGTCGGCGAAGCTGCCGCCCTGTGCCCGGTACTGGACGTCGTAGTCGTCGACCTCCGGCCCGGTGTTGTCGGGCGCCGTCCAGCTCACGGTCAGGCTGTTGGACATGGAGCCCGTCACCGCCGGCGCGGCCGGTTGTCCCGGCGGCTCCTCCACATCGTCGATGGCGACTTCCACGTCGATGGCCGCGGTCCCTCCCTGGCCGTCGGCGGCCGACACCCGCACCGAATACGAATCCTCCACCTCGTAGTTGTAGCCGACCCCCGCCCGGGTCCGGAGCTGGCCGCTGTTCGAGACGATCTCGAAGCTCGCCGCGTCCGAGCCTCCGAGGGTGTAGGTCAGCGTCCCTCCATCGCGGTCAGTGGCGGTTACCGGGTTGCCGATGTCCTGCCCCGCCGCGGTGTTCTCGGCCAGGCTGCGGGTGGTGCCGGCGCCTTCGGTGAAGGCGGGCGCCTGATTGGCAGTGGTCGTGCCGCGGCCCGACGGCGACCAGCCGCTGGTGCCTTCGTCGTTGGTGGCCCGCACCTGCACCTCGTACTCCGCGCCCGTGACCAAGCCCGTGATGGTCGCGCTCGCCCCGGGTCCGGCGTGGGGCCAGTCAATGAACCCGCCGCTGCTGCCGGCGCGGTACTGGACGTCGTAGTCACCGATGTCCGGTCCCGTGTTGGCTGGCTCCGTCCAGCCCACGGTCAGGCTGCTCGACGTGGAGGCCGTCACGGCGGGGGCGGCCGGGCGCTCGGGCGGCTCGTCCACATCCTCCACCTGGACCGTCACCGGGATCGTCGCGCTGCCGCCTTGACCATCCTCCACGCGTACCTGGACAGAATGGCTGGTCTTGGTCTCATGGTCGTAGGTCACCCCCGACCGCGTGCGGAGCTGACCGCTGGTCGAGACGATGTCGAAGCTCGCCGCGTCCACCCCTTCCAGATCGTAGGCCAGGGTGCCGCCGTCCCTGTCCCTGGCGCTCACCGGATTGCCGATGTCCCGGCCGGCCGGCGCGTTCTCGGCCAGACCACGCGTTGCGCTTGCGCCCTCGGTGAAGGCCGGCGCCTGATTGGCGGTGGTCCTCCCCTCGACCGATGGCGACCAACTGCCCGTGCCCTCGCTGCTGGTGGCCCGCACCTGCACCTCGTAGTCGGTGTCCGGCGTCAGGCCGGCAATCGTCGAAGCGGTGCCGGTGCCGTTGTGGGGCCAGTCGGTGAAGGCGCCGCTGCGGCCCTCACGGTACTGGACGTCGTAGTCGCCGATGGGCGGCCCCGTGTTGGCCGGGGCGGACCAGCTCACGGTCAGGCTGTTCAGGGTCGAGGCCGCGATGCCGGGCGCGGTCGGTGCGGACGGCGCCTCGTCCACGTCGATGAGGGCGATCGCCACGTCGATGGTTGCGCTGCCGCCCTGCCCGTCCTCCACCCGGACCTGTACCGAATAGGTCGAGTCCGACTCGTGGTCGTACGTGACCCCGGACCGGGTCCGGAGCTGACCGCTGGTCGAGACGAGGTCGAAGCTGGCCGCGTCCGGACCTTCGAGGCGGTACATCAGTGTCCCGCCGTCTCTGTCGTTGGCGTTCACCGGGCCGCCGATGTCACGCCCCGCCGGGGTGTTCTCGGCGACGGTGCGCACGGTGCTCGAGCCCTCGGCGAAGGCCGGCGCCTGGTTGACCGTGGTCCGGCCCGCCGCCGAGGGCGACCACGGGCCGTCCCCCTCGTCGTTGCGCGCCCGCACCTGGATCTCGTAGTCGGTGCCCGTAGCGAGTCCGGTGAGCGCCGCGGTCGTACCCGTGCTGCGGCCCCCGTCGGTGAACGCGCCGCTGCTGCCCTCGCGGTACTGCAGGTCGTAGCCGCCGAGGGGTGGACCCGTGTTGGCCGGGGCCGTCCAGGCCACGCTCAGGCCGTGGGTGGTCGAGGCCGTGATCCTGGGTACGGCGGGACGGCCCGGCGCCTCGTCCACGTCCTCCACGTGGATCGTCACCTCGGTGGCCGTGCTGCCTCCCTGGTCGTCTTCCACCCGCACCCGTACCGAGTAGCTGTCGTCCACCTCGTAGTTGTAGGTGACTCCGGCCCTGGTCCGCAGCTGGCCGCTGCCCGAGACGATGTCGAAGCTCCCGGCCTCGGGGCCCTCCAGGCGCCAGGTAAGGGTGCCGCCCTCGGCATCGGTGGCGCTCACCGGATGCTCGATGTCCTGGCCCGCCGCCGTGTTCTCGGTCACGCTGCGCGTCGGGGAGCTCTCGTCGAAGACCGGCGCCAGGTTGGCGGTCGTCGTCCCGCGAACCGAGCGGGACCAGTCGCCGGCGCCTTCGTCACTGGAGGCCCGCACCTGCACCTCGTAGGTCGTGCCCGTCACCAGGCCGGTGATGGTCGCCGTCGTGCCCGCGCCGCCGTGGGCCCAGTCGGTGAAGGGACCGCTGCCGCCGGCCCGGTACTGCACGTCGTAGTCGATGATGGCCGGACCGGTGTTGGCCGGCGCCGTCCAGCTCAGGCTCAGGCTGCTCAGGGTCGAGGAGGTCACGGTGGGCGCGGCGGGACGGCCCGGCGCCTCGTCCACGTCCCTCACCTCGACGGTGACAGCGATGGTCGCGCTGCCGCCTTGACCATCCTCTACCCGGACGTTCACCGAGTGGTGGGTCTTCACCTCATGGTCGTAGGTGGCGCCCGATCGAGTCCGGAGCTGACCGCTGCCGGAGACGATGTCGAAGCTCCCCCCTTCCGGGCCTTCGAGGCTGTAGGTCAGGTTGCCGCCGTCGAGGTCCATGGCGCTCACCGGGCCGCCGATGTCGCGGCCTGCCGCCGTGTTCTCGGCCAGGTCTCGCGTGGTGCTCGAACCCTCGGCGAAGGTGGGCGACCGGTTGGCGGTGGTGGTGCCGCCTCCCGACGGCGACCAGTCCCCTGTGCCCTCGTCATTGACCGCCCGCACCTGCACCTCGTAGGCGGTGCCCGTCACCAGGCCGGTGATCGTCGCCGTCGTGCCCGAGCCGCTGTGGGCCCAGTCGGTGAAGGCGCCGCTGCTCCCCGCCCGGTACTGCACGTCGTAGTCGGTGATGGCAGGACCGGTGTTGTCCGGCGCCGTCCAGCCCAGGCTCAGGCTGCTCGTGGTCGAGGAGGTCACGCCGGGCGCGGGCGGGCGGCCCGGCGCCTCGTCCACGTCCTCCACGTCGATCCTCACGGCGGCGGTGGCGCTGCCGCCCTGGCCGTCCTCGGCCCGGACGCGGACCGAGTAGCGGTCCTTCGCCTCGTGGTCGTAGGTGATCCCCGTCCGGGTCCGGAGCTGACCGTTGCTCGGGACGATGTCGAAGCTCGCCGCGTCCGGGCCCTCGAGGCCGTAGGTCAGGGTGCCGCCATCGCTGTCGGTGGCGCTCACCGGCTGGCCGACGTCCTGCCCCGCCATGGTGTTCTCGGCCACCGTGCGCGCCGGCGAGCTCTCGTGGAAGGTGGGCACCTGGTTGGCGGTGGTCGTTCCATGGACCGACGGCGACCACTCCCCCGCGCCTTCGGCGTTGACGGCCCGTACCTGCACCTCGTAACGGTTGTTCTGGGCCAGGCCCCGGATCGACGTGGCCGTACCGGCGCCGTCGTGAGCCCAGTCGGTGAACCGGCCGCCGCCCTCCCTGTAGCGCACGTCGTAGTCGGTGATGGCCGGACCGGTGTTGTCCGGTGAGGCCCAAGTCACGGTGAGGCTGGTCAAGGTCGATACGGTCACATCCGGCCGGCCGGGACGGCCCGGTGGCTCGTCCCGGTCCTCGACGCGGATCGTCACCTCGGTCGCGGCGCTGCCGCCCCGGCCGTCCTCCACCCGCACCCGTACGGAGTGGCTGCTCTTCGTCTCGTGGTCGTAGACCATCCCGGCCCGGGTCCGGAGCTGGCCGCTGCTGGAGAGGATGTCGAAGCTGGCCGCGTCGGAACCCTCGATGTGGTAGGTCAGCCGGTCCCGGTCGCTGTCGGTGGCGCTCACCGGGGCGCCGATGTTGCGTGAGCCCGTGGTGTTCTCGGCCACTCCGCGGGCGATGCTCGCCCCCTCGTCGAAGGCCGGCGCCTGGTTGGCGGTGGTCGTCCCCTGGACCGAAGGCGACCAGCCGCCGGTGCCCTCGCCATTAGTGGCCCGCACCTGCACCTCGTAGGCGGTGCCCGTCACCAGGCCGGTGATCGTCGTCGCCCTTCCCGAGCCTAGGTAGGCCCAGTCGGTGAATGGGCCGGTGCCGCCGGCTCGGTACTGCACGTCGTAGTCGCTGATGGCCGGTCCGGTGTTCTCCGGCGCCGCCCAGCGCACGCTCAGGCTGCTCAAGGTCGAGGACGTCACCGTGGGCGCCGCCGGGAGGCCCGGCGCCTCATCGAGGTCCTCCACCTCGATCCGCACCGAGATCGTCTCGGTGCCCCCCTGGGCATCCGTTGCGCGCACGCGGACCGAGTGGCTCCTCTTCGTCTCGTAGTCGTAGGCCACCCCGGGCCGGGTCCGGAGCTGGCCGCTGCTCGCGACGATGTCGAAGCTCGCCGCGTCCGAGCCTTCGAGACCGTAGCTCAGTCGGTCCTTGTCGGCATCGGCGGCCGCCACCGGGTGGCCGATGTCCCGGCCTCCCGGGGTGTTCTCGGCCAGGGTGCGCGACGTACTCGAGCCCTCGGGGAAGGTGGGTACCTGGTTGGCGATGGCCCTGGCGGCCACCTCCACGGCCACCGGACCGGAGCAGTTGTTCCCCGTGTCGCCTTCGGCAGGCACGCTCTCGACACAGGCGCCGTAGTAGTAGGTGCCTTCACCCGACGGGGCGGCCAGTCGGCTCAACTCCTCGCTCTCTCCGGCAGGCTCGAGCCGGCTGACATGGTCGGAATCCAGCGGTGTGTCGCCGCTGACGACGACCGCGTCGGTGGACTGGTAGTAGCGCAAGGTGGTCGCCGCCGATCGTCCGCGGCCCTGGTTGCGCACCGTGGCGCTGAAGGTGAAGGTCTCTCCCGCTACAAGACTCCGTTTGCTGACCGCGGCCGAGACGACGACCAGATCGGGGCTGCCGATGGCGAAGGCCACCGCCTCGGAGCAGTTGTCTGCCGTGTCGCTTTCCCTGGGGACCCCGTCGACACAGGCCCCGTAGTAGTAGGTGCCCCCCCTCGTCGGGGCCGTCAGGGAGGCCGACTCGTCACCGCTGTCCCCCGCGGCCAGGCGGCTCACGTAGTCTGTATCCACTTCCGTGTCGGTCCTGTCGATCCCGGCGTCCGTCGAGCGGTAGTACCGCAGGGTCGTCGTGGCCGACCTCCCGCTTCCCTGGTTGCGCACCGTGGCGTTGAGCAGGAAGCGCTCCCCGGCCTCGGGCGGGTCGCCCAAAGCCAGCGATTCCACCACCAGGTCCGGACTGCCGATGGTGACAGCTACCGCGTCCGAGCAGTTGTTCGCCGTGTCGATCTCCGCCTGGACAGCGTCCACGCACGCCCCGTAGTAGTAGGTGCCCCCGAGGGACGGCGCTGCCAGGTAACCCGACTCGTCACCGCTGTCCCCCGCGGCCAGGCGGCTCACGTAGTCGCTGTCCACCTCCGTGTCGGTCGTGTCGATCCTGGCATCCGTGGAGAGGTAGTAGCGCAGCGTGGTCGAAGCCGTCTGCCCGCTGCCCTGGTTGCGCACCGTGGCGCTGAGCCTGAAACGCTCCCCGGCCTCGGGGGGTTCGTCCACCGACAGCGATTCCACCACCAGGTCCGGACTGCCGATGGTGACAGCTACCGCTTCCGAGCAGTTGTTCCCCGTGTCGATCTCCGCCTGGACCCCGTCCACGCAGGCCCCGTAGTAGTAGGTGCCCCCGAGGGACGGCGCCGTCAGGTAGCCCGACCGCTCGGAGCTCGCCCCCGCCGCCAGACGGCGCACGTACCCCGTCGTCAGCTCCGTGTCGGTCGTGTCGATCGTGGCGTCGGTGGAGAGGTAGTAGCGCAGCGTGGTCGAAGCCGTCGGCCCGCTGCCCTGGTTGCGCACCGTGGCCTCGAGCCTGAAGCGCTCCCCGGCCTCGGGCGGATCGCTAACCGACAGGGATTCCACCACCAGGTCCGGACTCTCGAGGGTGACGGCTACCGCTTGCGAGCAGTTGTTCCACGTCTCGATTTCCGCGAGGACCCCGTCCACGCAGGCTCCGTAGTAGTAGGTGCCCGCCGCGGACGGAGCCGTCAGGTACTCCGACTCCTCGCCGCTTCCCCCCGCGGCCAGACTGCTTACGTGATCGGTGTCCACCAGGGTGTCGGTCGTGTCGATGGCAGCGTCCGAGGAGAGGTAGTACCGCAGGGTCGTCGAAGACGCCTTCCCTGTGCCCTGGTTGCGCACCGTGGCGCCGAGTCTGAAGCGCTCCCCGGCCTCGGGAGGTTCGTCCACCGACAGCGCCTCCACCACCAGGTCCGGGGTGGCGATGGTCAGGGTTGCCACGTCAGAGCAGTTGTTCTCCGTATCCCTCTCGTCGCTGACGGGCTCCACGCAGGCGATGTAGTAGTAGGTGCCGCCGGTGGATGGTGCGGTCAGCAATGGTGACTCCTCGCTGCCCTCTTCGGGGTCCAGCCGGCTCACGTAGCTCGAGCCAACCTGCGTGTCGGCCTCGGATACACCGTCGTCGGCGGACAGGTAGAAGCGCACCGTGGTGGCGTCGGCCCGGACCGTGCCGCGGTTGCGCACCGCGGCCACCAGCCGGAAGGACTCCCCCGCCTCGGGGCTGCTGCTCACCGACAGCGACTCGACGACCAGGTCGGGACCGGGCGCCACGGGCGAACCGAGCCCCTCCGGCAAGGCGGGATCGGATGGGTCCAGGCTGAAGAGGAGAATGAGCCGCGCGTCGGTGGCATCGGTCCGGCCGTCCCGATTGACGTCGCCCAGGCTCGGGTCCCCTGCCGGAAGGGTGAGAAAGGGATTGGAGCTGTACACAAGCACCAGCAGCGCATCGATGACCTCGACCTGGCCGTTGCCGTTCACGTCGCCGAGCAGCGCCGGCCCGGCCGAGGCCGCCTTGGCCCGAGGGGCTTCGACGACCAGTTCCAACGGACCTCGATCCGTCAGTCGGAAGGACGGATCGACGTAAGGGGCCAGCCCCTCTCCGGAGACGGTCAGTCCGTAGACCTTGTCCGCTTCCGGCAAATGCGGGGCGGCGGACATGGACCCGCCGGGGACCGCGGCCGGCACCCCCGCCGGCCCGTCGATCAGGACCATGCGACGGACCAGCTGCGACCCGGGACCCGTCAGCCGGTAGAGGTAGACCCCGGCGGCCACCGCGCGGCCGGCTCCGTCGGCAGCCTCCCAGCTGGCCGTGTGAAAGCCGGCCGGGCGCCGGCCGTCGACCAGCGTGGCAAGGCGCTGCCCGAGGACGTTGAAGATCTCCAGCCGCACGTGCATCCCGGCCGGCAGCTGGTAGGGGATCACCGTGGAAGGGTTGAAGGGATTGGGGTAGTTCGGTCCCAACCCGAACTGCTCCGGCACCGCTCGCCCGGGGAAGGCCTCCCATGGCAGGGCGAACCAGCCTGCCTCATCCGTCGTCGCCGCCACGGGCGGCAGGGATGGATCGGCCAGATCGAAGAGCAGCACCTGCGCCCCGCGGACCGGCTGCCCGGACGCCAGCCGCACCCGGCCTTCGACCAGGGGTTGGGCGCTCACCGCGGTCAGCCCGAGGAATGACAGGATCAGGTGGAAGGCACACCGCGTCATTCGAACCCTCGCCGCCGCGACTCCGTGGGGTCCGAAGCGCTTTCCGCTACCGTCCCAAGGGCCGCCAGCTTCCGTGGTTCCGGAGGCCCTCAACAGATGCCACGGGGGTCAAGGTGGCGTGGCTCTGCCATCTTCATTGGAACCCCAGCAAGCGATGGAGGAGTCCGTCCGCACTCCGCAGTTGTGGTAACTCCCGGCGCTGACGGAGAGGAATCCGCCCTCGGGAGGCGAGGCCTGGCCGGCGCTGTCGTCGCCCCAGCAGGCCAGCGATCCGTCGGTCTTCACTCCACAGGTGTGGTGTTGCCCGCCGCTGACGGAGACGAATTCACCCTCGGGAGGGGAAGACTCGCCGTCGAGGTCCTGGCCCCAGCATGCGATGGTTCCGTCGGTCCTCACTCCGCAGCTATGCCAGTCTGCGGCGGCGACAGCGATGAATTCACCTTCGGGTGGCGTGGCCCTGTCCATAAAGTCATCGCCCCAGCATGCGATGGTTCCGTCAGTTGTCACTCCGCATGTGTGGTATCTCCCGGCGCTGACGGAGGTGAACTTTCCCTCGGGTGGGGAGGCCTGGCCTCTGTCATCCTCACCCCAGCATGCGATGGTTCCGTCAGTTGTCACTCCGCATGTGTGGTATCTCCCGGCGCTGACGGAGGTGAACTCTCCCTCGGGTGGGGAGGCCTGCCCATCGCCGTCATCGCCCCAGCATGCGATGGTTCCGTCAACCTTCACTCCGCATGTATGTTCCATCCCTGCGCTGACGGAGGTGAATTCGCCGGCGGGGGGTATGGTCTCGCCGCTCCAGTCCTCGCCCCAACAGGCGACCGATCCGTCGATACCCACGCCGCAGGTATGTTCCTCCCCGGCACTCACGGAGGTGAATTCGGTGATCGATATCGGCACCTCATTCCCTTCGCCTTCCGTCGGGGCCAGACCGGATACATCCTCATCGATGCATCCAGCCTCGACCATGCGAGCCAGTACTTCCCCGTCCATGGCCAATATGGCTGCACTGATCTCAGGCTGGTGTTCGAGTGCCAGGGTCAGCGCCGTGCCAAGAAGGAACTCCTCCTCCGATACACCCTCTCCGGGACCGTCGTCCAACGCCATCTTCAGGGCTCTCTGATAGACCAGCACGGCATCGTGCCATTCCTTGACTTCCTGGGGTGGTTCAACGGATTCCAGGCTCTCGGTGAACTCCCCCAGTGCCGCCGCGAACTCCTCAAGGGTGATCTGCTCGTCCATCGCTCCCGACGTCGGTCCAGCACAGACCTCCAGGTACTCGTCCAAGGACAGTTGGGGGCCCGACGGTTCCTGGGTCACATCCTCCTCATCCTCCGAAGCCGACGGGCTCCCGCCACAGGCGCATGCGAGAGCGGCCAGGAGCAGGAGCCCGATGAAGTTCCTGCTCTTGTTTGGGGACAAGAGCTGTGCACTCATGGCAACCCTCCTTCGGTGAAGTGGAATCACCTCAACAGGGTGAGTCTGCGGGTGTGGACGCGCTCGGGGGTGATCAACCGGTACAGGTAGACCCCGCTGGCCAGCGGCCGGCCCCGATCGTCGCGGCCGTCCCAAGGCGATCGGTGGAGGCCCGCCTTCATCGAACCCTCGTGCAGCACCGCCACCCGCTGGCCGGTCAGGGCGAACACCTCCAGCCGTGCCAACCCCGGTTGCATCTGGAACCAGGAGATGGCGGTGCTGCTGTTGAAGGGGTTCGGCGCGTTCTGCTGCAACTGGGGGCCGCCGGGCAGGCCGATCCTCTCCCGGGCCATGGCCGCCAGCCTGGCCCTCGCCGAATCGCCGAAGCTCTCGGCGAAGAGGAAGAAGTCGGCGAAGTCCACGGTGCCGCTGCCGTCCAGGTCGAAGCGGGGGTCGGTGCCGCCGAAGGCCTCGGCGAAGAGGTAGAAGTCGGTGAGGTCCGTCACGCCGTCGCCGTTGAAGTCGGGCGTGGCCTCGGCCGTGGCGGTGAAGGTCACGGGCTCCAGATCAGCCACGGTCGCCGTCACCTCGTTGGTCCCGGGAGTGCGGCCCAGCGTGAGCATGGTGGTCGCCCTGCCGTCGGCATCGGTGGTGGCGGTGGTGGAGGAGAGGGTTCCGCCGCCGGCGGTGACCGCAAAGGTGACCTCGACCCCCGCGAGTGTCTGGCCGTTCTGGTCTCGCACCTCCACGACCAGGGCCTCGCTCAAGGCGGCCCCGGCCGCGCCCTCCTGACCATCACCGGAAGGCTTGTCCAGGGTCCGGGCAACCGCCAACCCCGTGGCGGTGAAGGTCACCGGCTCCAGGCCCTCAACGGTGGCCTGAACGGTGTTGGCTCCCGGCTGGCGGCCCAGCGTCAGGGAGGTGGAAGCGATGCCGTTGGCATCGGTCGTGTCGGTGGTTGCCGAGAGGGTCCCGCCACCGGCGGTAACCGCAAAGGTTACCGTGGTCCCCGCCATGGGGGACCCGTTCTGATCCCGCACTGCGACCACGAAGGGCTGTGCCAGGGTGGCGCCGGCCACTCCCTCCTGCCCGTGTCCGGAGACATCGGCCACCGTTTGGGGAGCCCGCTGCCAGTCCCACAACAGGATCGTGCCGCCCGTCGAGAAGATCAGCCTCCCCTCAGGCGAGAATACCAGGTTGATTGGATAAGAATCCACATCCAGAGTTGAAGCAACCTGCCTTGTAGCCACATCCCACAGGTCGATCTGCCTCCGGCCAAACCAGGGAGGAGTAGCGAGGATCGCCCCATCGGGCGAGAAAGCCAGCGACCCTCCCGAGGCGTCCAGGGTGGCGATCCGCTCTCTCGTCGCCACGTCCCACAGCAGGGTCATGGGACGTATCTCATCGCCATCGCGATCCCATCCTCCCGAAGCCAGCAGGGCGCCGTCGGGGGAAAAGACGATGTCAGGGATCGCAACAGGCTGTGACGACGAAGCCCCTTCCAGGGTGGCGGCCGGTTCCTGCGCTCCCACGTCCCAAAGCGTGATGCTGGTATCCCAAAACCCCGCAGAAGCCAGGAGGGCCCCATCTGGCGAGAACGCCATGGCCAGGATTCTCGTCGTATGCCCTTCCAGGGTGGCGATCAGTTGCCGAGTCTCCACGTGCCACAGGTTGATCGCACCGCTTCTCGACCCGGAGGCCAGGAGATCGCCGATGGGAGAATAGGATATCTCCCCGACCCCCCCTCCCTGCCCCCCTTCCAAGGTGCCGATCAGTCGCCGGCTCGCCACGTCCCACAGTGGCACCCTGGGACTGACAAACGACCCCGCAGCTAGGATCGTGCCATCGGGAGAAAAGGCTACCGGCAGGAAGTGTCCATGTCCTTCCGGGGGCAAGGTGCCCGCCAGTTCCAGGGTCCTCATGTCCCAGAGCTTGATCGGGATATTGCCGTAGTGCGCCGCGGCCAGGAGAGCGCCGTCGGGCGAAAGCGCCACCGAGTTCGAATTGAGCCCCGGCTCGTGACCCGGGAGCAGGGCGGCATTTCCCATCTCCAGGTCCCGCAGCCACAGCCCGTCCTCAGCCCCGAAGACAAGGGTAGGGCCATGGGGGGGGAAGGACACCGTCGTGACCCTGTGCATCTGCTCCAGGGTGGTGCGCAGTGTTCGAGTCGCCACGTCCCACAGTCGGACGGTGCGATCAAAGGATCCGGAAGCCAGCGTGGCCCCGTCGCGCGAGAACGCCAGCGAAAGTATCCTGCCTACATGCCCCCTCAGCGTGCCGACCTCCTCCAGGGTGGCCGCATCCCACAGTCGGATGGTGCGATCCTCCTCTCTTTTGGCTGTGGAGAAATCGCCTGCCGAAGCCAGGAGGGACCCATCGGGCGAGAACGACACCGAGTTGACTTTGCCGATATGCTTCCTGGCGGAAGCGATCTCCTTCTGGGTCTCCACGTGCCACAGCCGGACCGTGCTGTCGTCAAATCCCGCGGCCAGCCGGGTCCCATCCGGCGAAATGGCCACCGGAAAGAGACCGCTGGTACTGCCCTCCACCTCCCAGGTACCGATCTGGCGCCTGGCCTCCCAGTCCCAGAGCTTGATGACATGATCCGTTGCCCCGGAGACCAGGGAATTCCCATCCGGGGAGAAGACCAACCCCGTGACTTGGCCCCACTCCGAATGTTCGAGCATGTCCGTCCGCGCTCCTGTTTCCACCTCCCACAGCTGGATCTGCCCACCCACTGTCCCGGCAGCCAGAGCGCCGTCGAGGGAGAACGCCACCGAGTAGACGACATCATCACTCGGCAGCAGCCTCAGGGGCCGGGACGTGGCTGCGTCGTACAGCCACACGCCGATGGCGGTGGCCACGGCCAGGAAACGGCCGTCAGCCGAATGGGCCACCGCCCGGTCCCCCCACGCCAGCCGCCCCTTGCCCAGACGCGCCGTCACTCCCCGGGGGAGGTGCCAGGTCCGGTAGTCTCCTTCCATACCGATCACCGCGGTGCCGATCCCCTCGGCGATGAACTCCGCCAACTCGAGGCCGCGGATGGAGACCCCGACGGCGTTCGGGCCCTCATTCGGGCCCAGCGTGAGGATCAGCCGGGCCCTGCCGTCGGCATCGGTGGTGGCCTGCTCGACAGTGAACCGGCCGCTGAGCGTTCCGTCTCCGGCGGTGACGGTGAACGTGACCGCCGCGTCGGGCAGGGGATCGCCGTACTGATCCCGCACTTCCACCACCAGGGGGTGGGCCAGGGCCGCCCCGGGCGCCCCCTGCTGGCCGTCGCCGGAGAGGATCTCCACTGCGAAAGGACGGCGGCGCGTCCACTCGGACGTGTCCCACAGCAGGACGGAGCCGTCCCGGCCCCCGGCTGCCAGCCGGGACCCGCCGGGGGAGAAGGAGACCGAAAGGACCTCACCTGGAAGCCCGAAGGCGGCGACCTCTTCCGCTGTCAACAGATCCCACAGGATCACCGTGCCGTCCCGGTATCCCGAAGCCAGCGCGCCCCCGCCCGGCGAAGCGAAGGAGACCGAACTGACCCCGAAGGCATGCTCTTCCAGAGTGGTGATCTGCTCCCGAGACTGGACATCCCACAGGATGATCGTGCGGTCCCATGGATCGAGGGACCCGGAAGCGAGGTTGGCGCCATCGGGAGAGAATGACACGGAAGTGACCCCGGATGCGTGCCCTTCCAAGGTGGCGATCCGTTCCCGGGCCGCCACGTCCCACAGCATGACCGTGCGATCCATCGACCCGGAAGCGAGGGTGGCGCCATCGGGAGAAAACGACACCGAGGCGACTTCATCCGAGTGCCCTGAAAGAGGGTTGATCTGTTCCCGGCTCTCCACGTTCCACAGAATGATCCTCCCATCCCGCGACCCCGAAGCCAGGATGGCGCCATCGGGGGAGAAGGAGACGGAACCGACCCTGTCGGTATGGCCTTCCAGGGAGACGATCTGCTGCCGGGTCCCCACGTCCCACAGGGTGATCCTCCCATCCCGCGCCCCGGAAGCCAGGATGGCCCCGTCGGGGGAGTAGGAGGCGGAACTGACCGCATCGCCATGGAGCGTGGCGATCAATCCCCGGCTCTCCACGTCCCACAGCATGATTCCATCCCGCGCCCCGGAAACGAGCGTGGCCCCGTCGGGGGAGAACGACACCGTGGTGACTTCGCCCGCATGGCCGGCGAGGCTGGCAAACTGGTGGGCAGAGACCTCCGCGAGCGAGAAAGAGGCCCCGGCCACATCCCCCTCCGAATCGACGATCTGGACGCGGACGGGATGGGCCACCGGATCGGACAGATGTGAAGAAGGAGAGGATGGAATGGCGCCGTCATACTCGAATTCCACGACCGCCTCGGTCCCGCCCGACAGCCCGCGACAATCCACGATTTCCAAGGAACCCAGGCTCCGCGTGGGAGCCAGCAGGATCGCCTGCACAAGCCCTTGCGGAGCCCCGATTGCGAGTCGCATGGAGACGCTCCCCGACCCGGCGGGATAGGCAGGAGGCGAGTTGAGCTCGACGGTGGGCAACTGCGCCCTGTCGCTCCCGAGGGAGCTGTCGGTATTGAAATAGGGATGCCTAGCCAGGAACTCGGCGGAACACCCCGAGAACCGGGACCAAGCCGGGGCGAAGTCGATGGAGGTAGAGTCCTGGAGTCCGGCACCGTAGGACATGATGTAGCTGCCATCCCGGAAATCATGCACGAGCCCGAAGGCATGGCCCAGTTCGTGCGCTGCCAGTCCGTAGCCCTCAACGCCAGGGACCAGGGCTTCGCTGCCGGCAATCAACGCCCAGCCTCTCTTCTTGTTGAATCTCGCCCCGGTCCCCCTCGCCAGCGGGCCACCGCCAGTCCCGATGGCCTCTATGCTGTTGTCCACGTATACGAGGTAGATGTTCTCCTCGAGATCGAACACCTGGCCGATCTCCTTGAACACGACATGCGTATCGTCGAGGTAGTGGCTGTCGGGATGCTGCCCGTCGACTCGATGCACCTGCGGCCCACCTTGCGCATCGGTTTCGATGCGGAATGTTGTGTTACCGTACCCGCGGGCCCCCATCTGCTCGGAATAGAAGGTCCGGGCCTCGCGAATCCTGACTCTCATCGAATCGACCACGTCCTGACGAAAGGGGCGGTCATTGGGCAGGAAGTAGATCATCCTCACCGTGCGGGGGTCGCCCACGTCGAGATCCGCCAGCCGCTTGCCAGCCGGCCCGAGGGGATCGCTCGTCAACTGCTCGTAGTCGTAGATCACGCAGACATGCCCGCTGTCCTCCAGCGGCACCGCACCGTGCAGCGACGCCGGCTGGCCGAGCAGAAGCCCGGGCACGGACAGGAGGAGGGCAGAGCGGAACGACGCCCTGGCTGACCTCATCTCACCAGGGTCAGCTTGCGCGTCAACACTGCGTCCCTTGTCACCAGCCGGTACAGGTAGACGCCGCTGGCAAGGGGGCGGCCTGCGTGGTCCCGGCCATCCCAATGGGCGCGATGGAGGCCCGCCTTGAGCGGCCCTTGCCGCAGGACGGCCAGCCGCTGGCCGGTCAGGGCGAACACCTCCAGGCGCGCCGTCCCCGGGGAGACAAGCGAGTACGCGATGCGGGTCTGGCTGTTGAACGGATTGGGGTAGTTCTGGTGCAGGTGAGGTGCAGCCGGCAGTTCGGCCCGCCCTGCGGAGATGTCCGTGGTCACCACGGGAGTCGCCCACCTGGACACATCCCACAGCGTGACCATACCACCACCATCACCGGAAGCCAGGAGCCTGCCATCGGGGGAGAATCCCATGCAGGTGACATTGTAGCCGCCCACCAGGACATCGGCGACTGTCCGTGTCCCGACGTCCCAGAGCGTGATACGGGGGCCGGCCGATGCCAGCAGCGTCCCATCAGGCGAGAACGAGACCGCCGCGACGACATCCTCGTCCGGGCTTCCAAGGGTAGCGGCCACCTCCTTCTTCTCCACGTCCCACAGCTTGACCGTCTCATCATCGGATCCGGAGGCCAGCGTTCCATCGGATGAGAAGGCTACCGAGTTGACATCATCGGCATGTCCCTCGAGAGTGGCGAGATTCTCATGGGTGACCGCATCCCACAACTTGACGATCCCTCCGTCGTACCCGGAGGCGAGCCACCCTCCATCCGTCGAGAAGGCCAGCGAGAGCAGAGTGTCAGTACCCTCGAGAGTGGCGACATTCGTCCCTGTTGCCACGTCCCACAGCTTGATCTCTTCGTCCCAGGACCCGGAAGCCAGGGTCCCGTCCGGAGAGAAGGATACCGCCTCGATCCAACTCGAGTGCCCTTGCCCTTCAAGGATGGCGACACTCTCGTGCGTCTCCACGTCCCAGAGATCGACGGAAGCACCGGCCGCGGACGCCAGGAGTTTCCCCCCCGGCGAGAAGGCCACCGTGCGGACCCGCCCCCCCGAATGCTCAAGTGTGGCGACCAGGGTGCCCGTGGCCGCCTCCCATAGCTTGACCGTTCCATCGTCCGACGCGGAAGCGAGCAACCTTCCGTCCGGGGAGAACGCTACGGCATTGATCCAGGTGGTGTGTCCTTCAAGGATTTCCTGGGCATCGCTGTCCGCCATGGGCAGGACCAGGGCCAACACGAGGGTCAGGGTCCGCTGGGGGTTCCCCTTCATCGGGGGTGTCTCCTCTCGCTTAGAGGGGTAGGGTCCCGGTCGTGATACCCGGATTCGGTGACTGCCTCTCCAGCTGCACGGACCGGGGCCCTCAAGCCGCCGGAGGATCCAGGTTCGGCGGCATCAGGCGCGGCGGTACTCCGCGGTCACCTGGGCCTCCTTCCCGTCCTCGCCCACCTCCGTGAAAGTGATATACAGAGTGTCACCCTCAATCTCGTAGGTGCCGCTCAGGTCGCCCTCGACAAGCTCTTCCGACGTGACTTCCATCTCATCGCCGTCCTCGTCCACCAAGGTGTTCTTCCTTGCGTCCAACCGAAGGCGGTCGCCGTCGACTTCATAGGTGCCGCTTGTCAAGGCGGAAAGGCCGAAACCTTCGATGAACAGCTCGAAGGTTCCATCCGCTCGAAAGGTGAGGCGCACGGTGCCCTCGATTCCTGAGTCGTTGACGATCTCCCAGGTACCCAGGAGGGCCTTCTCAGAGGCGGACAACTCACTGCCGGCGGGCTCCTCTCCACCACATGCCACAAGGCCCAGCAGGACGACTGTCAGAATCCTCATTGATCGCATTTCTCCCCCGGTTTCTCACTAGCGGACATTGTTGCGTTCTGGATCTGCTGCCTTGAGGGCACAATTCGTGCCAGAGCCGCCACCGGGCACAAAAAAACCCTCCAGGGGGGCCCCTAAAGGATTGATAGAGCGGTAGTTAAGAGGAACTGCGATCAGCCTTGGGACTATTCCAATGGACCTCTCCCGACCCCTCCGTGCCTGTATTCATACGGAGATTCCGTATGAATCATACGGGGTCTCCTCCCTCGCGGGGCTTCGAGGGCTTCTTCGCCCGTACCAGTCCGTGTGAGCGCATTCGGGACCGGAGCCGCTCCGGGTTCATCCCCAGCAGCCTGGCTGCGCCATGCTCCCCGTAGATCCTTCCCTTGGTCGCTTCGAGGGCCTCCATGATCTGCTCCTTCTCGGCCCGCTGAGGCTCCCCCTTCTCCTCCTCGGCCGTCAGGGACACATGGGTGACCTCCATGGTCTCGCCCTCGCAGAGCATCACCGCCCGCCGCATCAGATGCTCCAGCTGGCGCACGTTCCCCGGCCAGGAGCGTTGCTGCAAGTACCCCAGGGCCTCCTCGCTCAGAGTCGGCAGGGGGCTCGACACCTGCCGGGCGTACTCGGCTGCGAAGTGCGCCGCCAGGGCCGGGATTTCCTCGCGGCGGTCCCGCAACGGCGGCACCACCACCGGGAACGCTCCCAGGCGGTAGTACAGGTCCGACCGGAAGGTCTCCTCCCGGACCATCTTTTCCAGATCTCGATTGGTCGCTGCGATCACCCGAACGTCCACCGCGACGGACTTCGTTCCCCCGACCCGTCTCAGCAGCCCATCCTCCAGAATGTGGAGCAAGGCCTGCTGCCCCGCGGACGGCAGGTCCCCGATCTCGTCGAGGAACAAGGTCCCCCCATGGGCTTGCTCGAAGAGGCCGATCTTCCGCCTCACCGCGCCCGTGAAGGCCCCCTGCTCATGTCCGAACAACTCGCTCTCCACCAACGCCGAGGTCAGGGAACCGCAGTTTACGTGGACAAGGGCCTGTCTGCGGCGCGGGCTCAGCTCATGGATCTCGCGGGCCACCAGACCCTTGCCCGTACCTGTCTCCCCCCTCAACAGCACGGTCATGTCGGCCTCGGCCACCCGCCGTAGCTGCGACAGGATCCCGGCGATGGTCGGGCTGTGGTCGGACACCCTGTCAGCCGGAAACTGCCGCTCAGGATCGGGCCCCCGGTGGGTTTCGTTGTCGGTGCCTGGCACCACCCGGACCTGCAGCTGGGCCGCTTCCGACGCCATCCCTTCCGGGTCGCAGGTCCGAACCTCGAAGCGATATTCGCCGACTGGCAGATCGTGGTACGACGCCCTGCCGGCGGGCGTGAACTCACTCCACTCTCCCTCCGGACCGTGGCCCGCCAGACGGTGGCTGTAGAGCATCGGCCCCCGGTCGATCCCGAATCGGATGCCCTGGAAGTGAATCTCGATCTCGGCCGCGTCCCCGGGGAAGGAGACCGCCTCCGGCGCCTCCAGAAGACGCCCCTCGACGGACTGGCGTATCACGATACCCGGGGGAACAGGGGGGGGCCGGTACATCGTCAGGCCACAACCGGTACCGAACCACAGCCGTCCCTGGCTGTCGGACAGAACGGCATTGACCTCTCTCTCCAGCGTGGACTCACCCAGGTGAAGGCTGTGGAAGGCCCCTCCATGGTGCTTGAGGGCCACTCCGCCCCTGGTTCCGATCCACAGCCGCCCCTGGCGGTCGGTCCCCAGGGACAGGATGCTATTGGCCGGAAGCCCCTGTTCCGTGGTGAACCTGCGCACCTTCCTGGACTGCAGGTCAACCGAGCAGAGCCCACCGACTGTCCCGGCCCAGAGCAAACCCTCGTGCTCACAGACGGATCCCACGGTCGAGACCCCCTCCAGCCCGCCCGGATCGCACGCATGGAGACGATGAGCCCGGTCCATGTAGTGCAAGGCCGGACTTCCGCCGGCTGTGCCGATCCAGAGGGCGCCATCGCTGCCCTGCATCATGGCCCGGCACTCAAGGGACAGCAGCGGCACGAAACGGTCCTGTTCGATGTAGCCGAGGCGCCCATGGGAGGTGCCGACCCACAGTCGCCCTGTCGGGTCCACGCTCAGACCCACGATCCTGTCCTCGGCGCCCTCGGCGAGCACCGCGATCTCCTGGAGATCTGTACCTCCCCCCTTGTAGACCTTGCCTCCCCAGTCCCCTGCCCAGAGCACCCCTTGTCGATCTACCGCCAGTGCAGAGATCGCGCGACGCGTGCTCATGGATCGGATCTCTTCCCCTTGCAGGCAGGCCACCCCCCTTCCGGTGCCGATCCAGATCCTCCCGGCCTGGTCTTCGGCCAGGGATCTGACCCTGTGATGGGGCAGGCCGTCGGCCTGCGTGTATCGCCGGACACGGTCCAGGTGGCAGAAGACGAGCCCGCCGCCGTAGGACCCGACCCAGATGTTCCCTTCGCGGTCCTCGTAGGTCAGGCGGGTATTCTGAAAGTCGGCGTCGGCAAAGCGGGCGGAGAAGGGATGCCACTCCTGGCCGTCGTACACCAGCACCCCCCGCCGGGCTATCCACAGCCAGCCCTTGTCGTCCAGGCGAACATGCCGGATCCCTGGAGTCACGATCTGCGCCACCTCGAGGGGGGCGCTCACTTCGATCCAGTCGAGATGTTGGCTCCGCGGATCGTAGCGGCCTACGAGGGCCCCCTCCTTTCCGTGGCGGGAAGCGATCCACAGGTGGCCGGAGCTGTCCAGGGCGAGCTTCCAGGCCCAGTGGTGGACCCCGCCCTTGTCGAAGACCGGACTCAGGCAGCGGCCATCCAGACTGATGATCCCCCGGTCTCGTGTCGCCAGCCAGGTCGTGCCCGTCGAGTCCGTAACCATGTCGTGCACCCGCCCGATGGGGCGGCCCCCGGTCTCCGTCGTGCAGTCCACGCACTCCCCGTCGGCGAACCGGCAGATGCCGGCGCCGGTGAGGACGCCCATGGACCCATCGGCCTGCGGCTGCAGGACCAGGATCTCGTCGGACGGCAGGCCGTGCTCGGTCGTGTACACCTGGAATCCGCGTCCGTCGAAGGCGGCCAGTCCCCCGCCGAGGGTACCGAACCACAGCCGCCCCTCCGCGTCCTCGGCGATGGTCATCACGGTGAGATGGGGAAGACCGTCCGACAACTGGAAGCTCTCGAAGGTCTCCCCGTCGAACCGGCTCACCCCGCCGTCGGCCGTGGCGATCCAGAGCAGGCCCCGTCTGTCCTGGTAGATGTCCTCGACCAGCATCCCGGCCAGCCCATCCTGGAGGGTGTACTGGCGGGCGCCGGTGTGGGCGAAGGGTGTCGTTCCTCTCGGCTTCATGGGCAATGCTCGCTGTCCCCGTGGCGGTGGTGGAGGCCGATCCTCCCGGTCATGGCGGAAACCTCCAGGCGCCTGCCCGAGCCCCACGCTGGAATCAGGGTGGACCTGCAGAGCGGATCAAGGACCAGCTCCGAACCAAGGGCCGTCTCTCTCTCGACCTTTGCCCTGACACAGCCTCTCACGCATCGGATGGACCGCCGCGGAGAGCAGCCTCCGCCAGAAAGATCAATGGGGCGGATACGGAAAATCCGTCTGACTTGCATCCGCAGATCTCATTGGCTGCCAGTGATAAAGGATGCCTTGCCGTATCCATACGGTTTTTCGTCCGCATATCGTACCCTCCGGGAATTTCCAGCTACGTCCAAGTGTCAAGTTTCCCCTTGCTCCTCGCGGTAAGGGCCCCCTTATCTGAATGCCACGCAGGCGGCTGTCACGTGCCTGGACCCCCCTCGGCAGGCTGCCAGGGCCAGAGACTTCTGTGGCATGACAGGAGAGGCAGTTTCGAATGGCCTGGATGGGGGCACCTACCGGGCTGGGAGAGATCATTGAGATCGAGGCCACCCTCCACAGGAGCATGCTGGTCACTGGCAGTGGCGAGGTCAAGACGGACCTCGCCGTCCCAACTCGGTGAGGACCGCCACGCCATCGTGGTTCCGGCACGAGAAGGCTGGTGTTCCGTTACGGAGCGACCGCGACGGACTCGGACACCGACGGGATCAGCGTACCCGCGACAGCCTGGAGGGGCAGCGGCACGGTGAAGACCGCAGTCCATCGACTCTGCGGCGGTGTTCACGCCCACCCGTAAGCTCACCCTGCTGCGTTGATCGGACCGACCGGAACAGGGTAGAGGAGAGGCCTCCCATGAAATCCATCCTCCACCAGGGCGCCGTATTGGGACTGTCCTGCCCCCTGCTCTCGCTGCTGGCCATCGCCCACGCTTCTCCCCCGCCAGCCGACAGCGTGCAGTTCTGCGCCTTCGACGACCACCACCGGTGGGTCCCGGATCACCCCCGGCCTGCGGCCAGACCGCTGGCGAATCTGAACGTGGGCGAACCGCGTACGGTCCGAATGATCTACTTCCTGCCGAACGACTGGTCGTACCGCGCCGAGGTGGTCGATTCGATGAAGACGGTGATCAAGCAGAGCCAGGCATTCTATCGCGAGCAGATGCAGGCGCACGGCCACGGCGACTGGACCTTCGGCATCGAAACCGATGCCCAGGGAGAGCCGCTGGTGCATCGCGTCGATGGTCACCATCCCTTCAGCCACTACGACAACACGCTGGGTTGGGCCGTGATGGAGGAACTCGAGCAGACCTTCGATCTGGATGCGAACATCTACTTCATCGTCCTTGGCACCGATGCCCTTCGTCAGGGAGATGGTCAACGTGCCGGAGGGGTCGGGCGGCGGCGGACGAAAAATGGCGGTTACTTGGTGGTGCCGGACAGATTCGGCTTCCTCACGGTCGCACATGAGCTGGGACATACCTTCGGACTGTACCACGATTTCAGAGATAGTCGGTACATCATGTCGTACGGCCACGACCAGCGCGGGATCCTGTCTGCGTGCGCTGCGGAATTCCTGTCCGCGCATGCCTACTTCAATCTCTCCGTCCCGATCGCAGAAGCGGAGCCGCCCAAGGTGGAAATCATCTCGTCCACGAGGTATGAACCCGGCTCCACAAGTGTTCCGGTTCGACTCCGGGTCAGCGACTCGGAGGGACTTCATCAGGTGGGCATGATCGGTACATCAGGGTGGTGTCGTGGATTGGCCCGCGAAACAGGTGCCGTCGTTGAGTTCGACTACGATGGCAGCTATGGGCAACGTGGCTTTACGTCACTCTCGGATCAGGCCAAGCATAACCTTCTCGTCGTCGCTGTCGATACCGACGGGAATGTAAGTGAGACCTGGTTTTCGCTCGTGGAGACTTCGCCGTATGAGATCGACAGGGTAAGGGGACCGCTGGATAACATCACTTCGGTGGCGTTTTCGCCCGATGGAGCCCTTCTCGCCTACGGGTCGAGGGCCAAACACCCTCGAACTGATGCCGCGGTCGTGCTGTGGGACGTAGAGACACGCGAAGATATCGCCGAAATGGATGCGACGTCGGTTCCGAGAGTGGCATTTTCCCGCGATGGGACGCTCGCCTTCCGGGCTGGGGACAGGGTCGCACTTTGGGACGTGGCAACTCGAAAAGAGATCGCCACGCTCAAGGCGTATTCACCGATGGCATTCTCCCGCGATGGAACCCTGCTCGCGTCCAGGGGGTGGTGGCAGGATCCTCCACATTCGATCAAACTATGGGACATTGCGGGCCGAACGCTGCGTGCCACCCTGGAAGGCCACACGGATCAGATCAACGCGTTGGCCTTTTCGCCCGATGGGGCCCTCCTCGCCTCCGGGTCAGGGAATGGTGAATTGGGGGATGACGCGGTCAGACTCTGGGACGTGGCGAGCCGGAAGGAGATCGCCGCCATCGAGGTTCCGGGGGACGGGGTCTGGTCCGTGGCGTTCTCGCCCGATGGAACCATCCTCGCCTGGGGGGCCGCACGTGGCGGGGTCACGCTGTGGGATGTGGTCAACCGAAAAGAGATCGCATTCGTTGAGATAGGCGGACCCCCAGTGGCGTTTTCCCCGGCCGGGGCTACCCTGTTCTTCAACTCGGGAGGGGGCACGATCACGCTGTGGGATGTGGGGAGCCGGGAAGAGATCGTCACCCTAGCAGGTGAATCTCCTGATGCCACTTCAATCTCGTTGTCATCCGATGGAACAATGCTCGCTGCCGGGTCATGGTGGGACGGCACGATCACCCTTTGGGATGTGTCGGAGTGGACGGGACCCCGTCCCTTCGCGCTGGAGATCGTCTCCGGCGACGGCCAGCAAGGCGCGCCAGGCGTCGCCCTGCCCCATCCCCTGGTGGTGGAAGTGCGGGACCAGTACGGCAATCCCCTGCCGGATGCGGGCGTCACCTTCACGGTGACCGCCGGGGAGGGCCAGCTCAGCGGCCGGTTCACGGTGGAGCACGCCACCACCGATGCCGGCGGCCGGGCGGAGTTGATTCTGACTCCAGGGCCTCGGCCGGGGCCGAACATCGTGGGCGTGTCCCTCGGGGGGCGCGAGCTGGTGACGTTCCTTGCCGAGGGCGTGGGCACCCCAGTGGCCGAGCTGGAGGGCGACTATCGCACCTGGCATCTGCCCACGGCGGCGACGGCGCGTCTGGGCAAAGGCGCGATGGGGCAAGGCGACCGGGCGGTGGCCCTTTCGGCGGACGGGCGCTGTCTGGCGGTGGCCAGCGCCATCGGCGTGTGGCTGTACGAGGCGGCCACGTCCCGGGCGCAGGCGCTGCTGCCGACGGAGAGGTCGGTGCACTCGGTGGCGTTCTCCCTCGACGGCACCCTGGCGGCGGGACTCGACAACGGCCGGGTCGAGTTGTGGGAGGTGGAGGCCGGGGAGCGAGTCGGCACGCTGAGGCATGGGGATGGGGGCGGGGTAACGGTGGTGTTCTCGACGGACGGCACGAGACTGGCCTCCGGGTCCCCAGAGCAGGGCATGAAGCTGTGGGATGTGGAGGGGAGACGCGTGGTCGGCACCTGGGAGGTGCCGCGGGGAACCGAGTGGTACTGGAACATCTCCGTGGCCTTCTCGCCGGACGGGTCGAGGCTGGTCTCGGGGTTCCAGGACCGCACGGTCCGGCTGTGGGACGTGACGACCCAGATGGAGGTGGGCACGCTGGAAGGGCACACCGACCGGGTCATGTCGGTGTCGTTCTCCCCCGACGGAACGCTCCTGGCTTCAGGCGCAGGACGGGGCGATCCCACGGTCCGGCTGTGGGACGCGGCCACACAGACAGAGATCGCCACGCTGAGAGGACATACCGACGAGGTGCGTTCGGTGTCGTTCTCGCCCGACGGGAGGCTCCTGGCTTCGGGCGGGGGATGGGACGATCGCACGATCCGGCTGTGGGACGTGGCGGCCAGAGAGGAGACGGCCACCCTGGAGGAGCATGGGGGCGGGATTCGTTCGGTGGCCTTCTCCCGCGACGGGGCCACCCTCGTCTCCGGTGCGGTCGACGGCACGGTGCTTCTGCGGGACGTGGAGACGGGCAATGCCGTGAGTCTTTCCGGTCACGGGATCCTGTACTCGATGGCCTTCTCGCCAGATGGCGTCCTTCTGGCTTCGGGGCACGAGGACGGAGCGGTCCGGCTGTGGGACGCGGTGACGCGGACTCCGATCGCCACCCTCGAGGGGCATGCCTTCGGGGTCGGTTCCGTGTCGTTTTCCTCCGACGGCGCCCTCCTGTCTTCCGGGTCCTCGGATCGCACGGTCAAGCTGTGGGACGTGGAGACCCGAGGACTGCTGGGGACCCTGGAAGGCCACGCAGGTAGAGTCACTTCGGTGTCGTTCTCACCCGATGGCGCAACTGTGGCTTCGGCCGGGGGATGGGATGCCACGGTCCGTCTGTGGGACGTGGCGACTCGGGAGCAGATCGGAGTCCTCGAAGGACATACGAACTCGGTCGAATCGGTGGCGTTCTCCCCCGATGGCGCCCTCCTGGCCTCGGGCGGCGGCTGGGAGGACAAGACGGTGAAGCTGTGGAACGTG
This sequence comes from Gemmatimonadaceae bacterium, assembly GCA_026706075.1. GTDB lineage: Bacteria > Latescibacterota > UBA2968 > UBA8231 > UBA8231 > UBA8231. The sequence continues at coordinate 3,678 of JAPOZM010000068.1, read as the reverse complement.
AGGACCCGAGAGTTGATCGGCACGCTGGAAGGGCATGAGGAAGGGGTCGGCACGGTCGCCTTCTCCCCGGATGGGAAGACCCTCGCCTCGGGTTCAGACGGGGTCCGGCTGTGGGATGTGGCGACGGGCGCGCCTGTCGCCACTCTGCCGAACAGGAGTTCGGCGGGTTCGGTGGCGTTCTCGCCAGATGGAAAGAGCATGGTTTCGGGATCGTGGCGCCGGGTCACTCTGTGGGACGTGGATAGCAGGAGTAGTACCGCCACCCTGGCAGGACACACGGGTGGGGTCCACTCGGTGGCGTTTTCCCGCGACGGCGCCACCCTGGCCTCCGGGGCCCGGGACGGCACCATGCTGCTGTGGAACCTGCAGCCGCAGCCTCACTCCCTGACCCAGGTCCCGGGAGGCCGGCCGCAGGGAGCGGCCGGCACCGCCCTGGCCGAGCCCTTCGTGGTTCGGGTGCTGGATCAGTACGGGGACCCTCTGGCCGGAGCCACCGTCACCTTCGCGGTCACCGCCGGAGGCGGCACCCTCTCGGTGACCACCGCCGCCACGGATGCCGAGGGCCGCGCCGCCACGACTTTGACCCTGGGGCGGCAGCCGGGGACCAACACCGTGGAGGCCACCGTGGACGGACTCGAGCCGGTGGTCTTCAACGCGACCGGAGTGGCCATGGCCCGGACGCTGAACAAGCCTTCGGGGGATGAGCAGGAGGGCGCGGCCGGGGCCGCCCTGGGCGAGCCATTCGTCGTGGAGGTGCGTGACCAGAACGGCAACCCCCTCGCGGGGGTCCAGGTTACCTTCGCGGTCACCGCCGGCGGCGGCAGTCTGTCTGCAACGACGGTCACCACGAACACCGACGGCCGCGCCTCGATCACGCTGATCCTGGGCAACACTCCAGGGACGAACACCGTCCGGGCCACCGTGGCCGGCCTGCAGTCGGTCACCTTCACCGCCACGGCCAAGGCCACGCCCGACTTCGACGGCGACGGGGCGACGGGCTTCTCGGACTTCTTCCTCTTCGCCGAGGCCTTCGGTGGCACCGATCCCCGCTTCGACCTGGACGGCAGCGGCACGGTGGACTTCACCGACTTCTTCCTCTTCGCCGAGAGCTTCGGCCAGCCGGCGCGGGCCAGGCTGGTGGCCCTGGCGCGGAAGCGGATCGGCCTGCCGGACGGTCCTCAGCTTCGGCAGAACGCGCCCAACCCGTTCAACAGCGGCACGGTGATCACCTGGTTCCAGCTGCAGCCGGGGACGGCGCGCGTGGAGGTCTTCGCCCTCACCGGCCAGCGGGTGGTCGTCCTGAGCTCGGGACACCACAAGGCCGGCCTCCATCGGCTGCACTGGGACGGCCGGGATGAGCGAGGCCGCCTCCTGGCCAGCGGGGTGCATGTCTACCGGCTGGTGACGGCCGAACGAGCGTGGACCCGCAAGCTCACCCTCCTGCGCTGAGACGCGGAGCGAACAGCGCTGTCGGGTCGCTGTCCCCTTTCTGTCCGATAGCCCTCCGACGCCTGGCTCCCTATCGTTGGCCGAAGGACCCGCCATCGCCCATCGAAAGAGGACCGACCGATGAACAAGGAAGTAGCCAGCCTGGTGGACACCACGCAGGGATGGGTCGCCCACCACGTCCCCGAAATAGCCCGGGATGTGATGGACGTGATCGTCTATCTCCTCCCGGGCGCCCTCGTGCTGACCGTTGTGGCGCTCGTCTACAAGATCGCCAAGCGCTTCGTCCTGGGGGCCATGCGGCGCCAGGGCCGCCGCGAGGTCCAGGTCCACAGGGCCCACTCGCTGCTCAAGTACGCCTTCGTGCTTACGGGGATCGTCCTTCTGGTCATCAGCCTGTCGGGTTCCTTCGCCGCCATGGGCCTGGGCCTGGGCTTTCTCGGCATGCTCATGGGCTGGTCCCTGCAGCGGCCCGTGACCGGGCTGGCCGCCTGGATCATGGTCATGGCGAAGCGGCCCTTCCAGATCGGTGACCGCATCATCTTCCAGGACGTCACGGGCGACGTGCTCGATATCAGTCCTACCCACATCCTGCTGGGGGAGGTGGGCGGGACCATCCCCGGGGAAGAAGCATCCAGGCGGATCATCCTGATCCCCAATGCACTGCTCTTCGACCAGATGGTCATCAACTACGCGCACACGGAGTCATTCGAGGAGGCCAAGTTCATCCTCGACGAGGTGCCGGTGCGCATCTCCTATCGCTCGGACTACCGGTTGACCGAGCAAACCCTCATCGACTGCGCCACCGAGGTGACCCGTGAGATCATCGAGGAAACCGGGGAGACGCCCTTCGTCCGGGCGGAGCTCTTCCATTCGGGGATCACCATGCGGGTGCGGTACCAGTCCATCGCCGTGGAGCGAGAGCGCATCGCCAGCGAAGTCCTGGGGAAGATCATCGAGGCCATCCACCAGAACGACAGCATCGAGTTCGCCTACCGCCACGTCACGATCGAGCCTCCCCCCGACGACTGGGAGCCGCCCGATCCGCCGCTGAGTCTGCCGAAGCGGGACCCCTGACCCCGAGAACACGACCCGGCCCGCCCGTCGATGAGGGCAGCCGCCCTACTCCTTTTCGATGAACACGCGGCCGGCGTAGCGGGCGGCGAGGATCCACAGCAGCAGGATGACGGCGGTCACGAGGGACAACCAGCGAATGCTCGAGTAGCCCGCGAAGAGCGTCGTGATCAGGAGACTCAGGCCGACGGCCAGGGCCTTCGCGAAGCGCTGCACGAACATGTCGATGAAAGCCTTGGCCTTGTACTTCTCGTCCCGCGTGGTGGGGACGTAGAGGGCTTCCTTCGCCGACTGGTTGATCGAGTAGCTGAAGCCGTTGTCCGTGGTGTTCAACAGGCTCCCCATGAGGAGCACGGGCGCGACCAGGAAGCCCGCCGAGCCCAGGAGGGCCGCCACGGGCAGGAAGAGGAGGGCCGTTCCGACGCCGAACCTCGTCATCACCAGGCTGGTGAGGAACAACTGGACGACGAGGGCGACCATGTTGGTGAAGGTGAAGACGCGGGGGAAGTGCTCGCCGATCTCGGGGCCGTCGAGGTAGTGCAGCACCGTCGAGGTGAACTGGAAGTCCATGATGGTGGAGACCATCTCGTAGAGACCGACGATGGCCACCACCGACAACAGGTAGGGGGAGCGCAGCGCCAGCCTCGCTCCCTCCAGGGCCGGGTTCCCGTGTGACGAGCTTTCGGGCGTCCGAGCCCCTGGCGCCCGTTCCCGGGAATCGGATCCCTCCTCGCCGCCGTTGGCCGGCGCCGCCAGGTTGCGGCTGACGACCCGGCCCGCGGCCAGGGCGATCAGCACGATGACCACGGCGATGGCCACGCACAACCACATGGACAGCGCCGGGCTCAGGCTCTTCACGTTGACGCCGACCACGGCGCTGCCGAAGAAACCCCCGGAGACGCCGCCGAGACCGATGAGCCCGTAGAGCCGCTTGGCGGACCCGGAGTCGACGCTGTCGTTGAGGAAGGCGAAGAAGGTGGCCACCATCATCGTGCTGAAGAGATCCCCAAACAGGTAGAACGTCCAGACGGTGCCGCCCCCGGCCCCGTCGAGGATGAAGCTGTAGGCCACGTAGCAGAGAATGAAGAACGCCGAGAGGATGCAGGTGAGCTGCTGGCGCCGGAAGGAACGGGCGAGGAGGGTGAAGACCGCCACGGC
>JAPOZM010000033.1 GCA_026706075.1 Gemmatimonadaceae bacterium | reverse complement strand
CAGTATTGCCTCAAGCCGGCCGGCGCGGCGTCGTGCGAGGCCGATGCCTGGCAGAGCGTGGAGTCGGCGTCGACTCGCCAGGCCGTGGTGTCGAAGCTGAAGCACAACCAGACGTACCAATTCGAGGTGCGGGCGGTGAACACGGCCGATCAGGCGGGGCCTGCCGCACCATAGATGTAAGCGATGCACGTAGGGGCGGGCCTCCTCCAGGGCCGCCCTCCTCCTCCTCTTCCTCCTCTTGGGGGCAGGTGAAGACAGAGACCCGATGAATCAGAGGAAACGGGAGGTGTCAGGACCGATGACGACAAGCCGCTGGTCTATACTGGGTGTCCTGCTGGCTCTGTGGTGGGCCGGTTCCCTTGAGGCTCAACGCTTGGGCAATGCCTGGACCAGTCCCTGCACGTTGTCCGTGGTGCTGGTCACCTTCAAGGACACGACGGCTCGGCACGAAGGCGCCGCGAACGTTCCGGCCGACCGCTACAACTACCACGACCACGACCTGCCGCACGGCTACAGGGTCAACCGCGACGGCGCCCTGGTGCCGGGCACTTCCAGCTACAAGACCACAGTGGGTGCCCTTCCAAGGGGTCGGGGTACCTGGCCGGGCCATGACCTCTAAGGTGCAACGAGACGCTCCCTGGGCCGAGTCCGGTGTTCGGCGAGCAGGCATACCCCACGCCGCCACGTTGGTCGAGGCAAGCCGGGGCGGCGGTGTGTCCGGCTATACAGCACCACCCGCACCGTGAGCCATCGGGATGGGGTCAGAGGCGAGAGCCGTCGGCGGTGGCACCCTGGACCTTGGGGCACGGGAGCGAGAAACCAGATTGGCCGAATCGGTTTGCTGGAGCCACAAGCCCCTAGTGTGGACCCATCATCCATGACGCCCAGCCCGGGGCTTGAAACCCTGCAGGGCCTCGAATCGACGCAGGAGGACAGATCCATGCGCACCCACATGCACCACCTGACCGCAGCCACCGTGGCAGCCCTGATCGTCTGGAGCGCCCCGGCCTTCGCGCCACCGGCTGCAGACTACGAGGCCAGTGACTACATGCCCCTGGCGGTGGGCAATTCGTGGGCCTTCGCGCATAGTCACTACGACCTTCCCAGGCGCGACGGCCCCAAGTCTCAATGGCCTGCGTTCCTGGAGACAGATCCCGCCGAGGTCGTTATCACCGTGGAGCGGACGGAGGAGATCGACGGCAAGACGTACTACGTGCTGTCGGATATGCCGTCCGGTGGCTGGCCGCCGGCGCCGCCACACTTCCCGGCGGGGAAGAAGCTGCGATGGAAGGGAGCCCATCTGGTGGAACACACCGGCACGGGCGAGGTGGCCTTGTTCCGTTTCAACGGGGAGAACGAGACCGGCTATTCCATCCCGATGACGGCGGGGGACAATCTCGTCAAGGTGGGGATACGACGGGACACCAACCCCCTCACGCGGAGGGGTCCGGTACCCACATACGGGTTCGGGTTTTCGGGGTACGATTACGTCAGGGACTGGGCGGCCGGGGCCTACTACGGCACGGAGTACGGGAACTACATCAAGGAGATGTACCCCATCCGAGCCGGTGGCCGAAACGTGTCCTTTCTCGCCGGCTATGGTCTCAGCGGTGGCGGGGAGTATGTGGACGGATCGCATCATACCCTATTCGAGAATTGGTTGCGCCCCCTTTGGGCCAACTTGAGCAGCAACAACGGTTCCGGGGTGAGCGGTCAATCCGGTTTCTCCAAGGTGAGTTTCGAGGACGCCCGAGGTGATGTTCGCAGGGGTACGTCGTTGCCTTCGTCGTCCTGGGGTGAAGTCAAAGGAGAAAGGTGAACCTCATGGGATCGAGTCGCGGCCCTGTTTCGGGAACCGTCCTGCTAGCGCTGCTTTGGGGCGGCCCCTTGGCCTCTCCGCTGGCCGCGCAGTTTGTACCGAGCCTGAGTCCCGTCATAGCGAGTTCCACCAGGCTGGACGTGGTGCTGGTCACTTTCCAGGACGCCACCAGCAAACAGGCCAGCTGGCGGCACAACTATCACTTGCACGACCTTCCCCATGGCTACAGCCGCAGGACTTCAGACGGGGCACTGCTCCCGGGAACGACCAGTTACAAACTGGCGGACTTCCAGCGCCTGTTCGGCGCCGACGGTGCGGCGGCGTTCACCGGCACGGGGCAGAGGGTAGCCAACAACACCGAAGAGCTACCGAAGCTCTTCGGTAGTGTAAGCGCCTACTTCGAGGCCGTATCCGGGGGCCGCTTCAGTCTGCAGGTGCGCATCATCAATCCGCAGGACGCGGGAGGTTACCCCCGATGGGTGCAGTTGCCGGAAACCAAAGGATACTACGCGGACTTGCCTACACGCGATGGCACCGGACAAGCGAACACTGACTACTGGGACGACGCCCACGACGCGGCTCAGGATTCGATCGCCCTCTGGTATCCCGGCTCGACGGAGTATGACCTGCCGGGCCCGACGGCGGACGTGAACCGCCGGCGGCGCCACAAGGTGGTGTACTTGTACTCCGGCGTCGAGTATCACTTCGAGGACGAGCGAACAAGCGTCCTGCATCCCCGAGCCAACGGGCTGACATCTGTCACCGATCCCATGATCTCGATGCAGCAACGTGCCGTGGACATCGGTTTCAGTTACGTGGCGGGAGAGCGGCGTGGTGCCCGCCCCGACGATCACGACGTGGACCGTTTTGGGGGGATTGGGTTACACGTCCACGAGATCGGCCACCTCTTGGGCCTACCGGGACATATCCATCTCAACTGGAACGGCGAAAATCCGTACACCGCCCAGGAAACCCACAGCAGGTTCCCCGACCAGTCCAAGGAGGTCGCATTCCGCAACGCCCCTTTGCTCGGGTGGTGCTCGATGACCAGCAACGGTGCTCATGGCCCGCCGATATGGGATCCGCCGACCGGCGGGTCGACCAGCGCTTGGGTGCACGAGTACCGATCCTGCCCGGCACCGTTCAACCCGATTTACCGACGTGATCTCGGCTGGAACACCCGAAGACTGATTGAGGCCACGCAGTTCGATCAACGCATCGACCCAGGGGACTACTACATCATCCGGGCGGCCGATCCCGGAGTCTCGGAGATCGTGCTGGAGTTACGCACCGCTGATGGTTTCGGCCAATACACCGGGTGGCACGGATTCGACAAAGCCCCGGGGCTACTGATCTGGAAGGATTGGGCAAGGCAGATCGCTCCGGGCCGTTTTGTCCGAGTCTACCGGATGCTCCCGGCGGACGGTCGCTCCATCTGGGACGCGCGCCGTCAGAGTGGGGGTGAAGCAGCGGGCCCGGATCGGATCGTCCGGGCGAGTATGAGGTCGGGCCGAGATCGACCCGCCACGGATGCGACCTACACCTATTCCTGGCAAGACCGGGTATCGGATCCGTTCGACGCCTTGGAAAGCAACGGCCTGCCGACGGACGAGGCATTGGGATCGCTTCAATACCGGCCCGTGGTCACGCAGGCCGACGACGACATCCTCTTGCGTGCGAACGTACAGCGCGGTGGGGCCCCCGACAGGCTGCGACGCCTGGACCCGCCAACGCGGCGAGCTTTCCGCAACATCCGCATCCACCGGGACCAGACCCCTTCGTACGCCGAGGTCGACA
>JAPOZM010000032.1 GCA_026706075.1 Gemmatimonadaceae bacterium | reverse complement strand
CGGGGTCGTCGACCCAGGTGCCGGCGAGGTGATCGAGATCGTGGAACCGTCTCTCCACACGCTCCAGTCCCAGCCCCTGCTCGAGGGCCTCCAGGGCCGCCCGGTTGAGACTCAGGCCGTAGCTCGCGGCTCTCTCGCGAAGGGCGTGGTCGACGTGATCGGGAACGCCGCGAATGGTATACTGGGTGGTTTGCCTGCTTTTCATGCCTTCAATGTAGGCATCGCGGCGCACGCACACAAGGGAGGAGAGATACTTCAGCCCACCCGGTACTTCTCCACCGCCGCCTTGTCCAGCTCCACCCCCAGGCCCGGCGCCGTCGGCACCTCCACCATGCCGTCCTTCGGCGTCAGGGCCCCGCCGATGAGGTCGTTCTCGCGGGTGAAGTGCAGGGAATCGGAGGGGATCGTGGCGTTGGGGATCACTGCGTGGACGTGGGTCCCGTAGGCGCCGGAGACCCCGAGGCCCAGGCCGACCACCTGCAGCCACACCGGCAGTCCGGCGGCCCCGGCCATGCCGGCCATGACCTGGGCGCTCTCCACCGAGCCGCCCAGGTTGAAGGCGTCGGCGGCGTCGGCGCGGATGGCGCTCATCACCTGCTCGGGGTCGTGCAGGTGCGGGGCCAGGGGGATCGTCGAGTGGCGGCGGAAGTGATGGTACTGGTGCCAGCCGGGCCGGTAGCGGAAGGGATCCTCGAAGGCCTGGATGTTGTACTCCTCCAGCTGCCGTGCCAGGCGCAGGGAGGTGGCCAGGTCCCCGAAGGAGAAGTTGGGGTCGACGATGATGCCGTAGTCGGGACCGGCGGCCCGGGTCATGAGCTCCACGGTCTCGACGATGTTCCAGGGGCGGGCCTTCAGCTTGTGGGTCTTGTAGCCGAGCTTCGCGCCCTCCTCCGCCATGGCCGCGAACTCGGCCGGCTCCAGGGGAGGCGACCACCAGCCCACGGGGACCGCGCTCCAGTGCCGGGCCCCCATGAGCCGGCAGGCGGGCAGGCCGTAGGCCTTGCCGGCGATGTCGTAGCAGGCCATGGCCATGGCGCCGCCCATGTTGGGCAGATCCACCGCCAGGGGATCCCTTCCCACCCACGCCTCCGCGACGCCCTCCATCAGGTCGCCGCGCCCTCCCTCGCCGAGACCCGTCAGGCCCTCGTCGGTGTGCACCTCGACGATGGTGATCGGGTTGTCCCGGTAGTGGCCGGGCCGGCTCTTCTCGATGGAGGGGATGTGGGGGACGGCGGTGACGTAGCGGTCGATGCGGGTGATCTTCACGGATGCCTCCTCTCGGTGACTCTCAGGCGGCGGCCCGGGAGCTGCTTCCGGCCTCGAGGTCGAGGAGGAAGCGCTTGATCCGCAGGCCCCCCGCGTAGCCGGTCAGGGACCCGCCGGCGCCGATCACGCGGTGGCAGGGGATGACCACCGGCAGCGGGTTGCGGTGGTTGGCGCCGCCCACGGCGCGCGCCGACTTCGGACGGCCGAGGCGGCGGGCGATCTCGCCGTAGGTGCTCGTGGCGCCGTAGGGGATCTCGGTCAAGGCCTGCCACACGCGTTGCTGGAAGGGTGTGCCGCGGGCGTCCAGGGGCAGGTCGAACTCGACCCGCTTCCCGGAGAACCAGGCCGCCAGCTGCTCGCCGGCGCCGAAGGCCGGCTCGGCCAGGAGCCGCCACTCCGCCGGCACCGGAAACGCCGGGTCGGCGCGGTAGAACCAGATGCGGCGCAGACCGGCGTCCGACCAGGCGACCCCGAGGCGGTCCAGGGGCGAGTCGACCACCGCGTAGTGGACGGAGCTCATTCGATCACCTCCCCGGCATATCCGAAGAGCGCGGGGTTGCCGCCGGTGTGCAGGAAGACCACGGGGCCGTCCTCCTTCGTCAGCTTCCCCTCGCGGACGTGCGCGAACAAGGCCGCCATGGCCTTGCCCGTGTAGACCGGATCGAGCAGCACCCCCTCGGTGCGGGCCGTGGTGCGCACCGCCTCGAGACAGGCCTCGGTGGGGATCCCGTATCCCGGTCCCACGAAGGACTCCTCGTTGTCGAAATCGTCGGCGGAGAGCTCCACCTCCAGGCCGATGCGGCCGGCGCCCTGGAGGGCCATGCGGCGCATCTCCTCCTGCCGGCGCGGCCAGCCCTCGACCGGCGTGAAGCCGCGTACGCGGATGCCGCTGCCCAGGTACTTCAGGCCGAGGACGACCCCGGCCTGGGTGGTGTCGTGGGCCGCCACGTAGAGGAACCGGGGCTCGATGCCCCGCTGCCGCGACTGCTGCACCACCTCCAGCGCCGCCTCGGCATAGGCGAGGGCATCGAGGTCGACCGTCTCCTCGGTGCGCGGCTCGTAGACCTTGCGGCCCTCGGCGCGCAGCTGGTCCGCCTTGTCCGCCAGCGCCCGGCCGTGGGACCCCCGGCAGGACTCGCCGTGGGCGGTCACCTGGGCGCCGAGGAGGCGCATCAGCAGGTGGTTGCCCTGCACCTCCTCGTGGTCGATGCCGCGCACCGGCCGCAGGACCAGGTGCAGCTCCAGGCCGAGGCGGGCGCAGGCGGCCGACATCTGCCGGCAGTAGTTGGACTGCACGGCCGAGCCGGTGACGATCACCTCGGCCCCCTGCTCCAGGGCGTCGGCCAAGGAGAACTCGAGCATGCGCGTCTTGTTGCCACCGAAGGCCAGACCCGTCAGGTCGTCGCGCTTGATGTAGATGTCGGGGCCGCCGAGCTCGGCGCTGAGGCGGGGCATCGGCTCCAGGGGCGTAGGGCGCACCGAGGCCAGCCGCACCCTGGGCAGGGCGGCCAGGGCGGTCTCGAACTCGCGCTCCCGGTCGGGAGTCATGCTCATCGTCCTTTCGGCCAGCCCCTGGCCGGCAGCTTCGGCAGCTTCGCCTGGCGGTGGCACTCCTCCATCACCGCCATCTGCACGCGCACCTGCCGTGGAGTGATCTCGAGCCGGGCGCCGCCGCGCAGAACCTCGTGGAGGTGATCGTAGAATTGCCGCGACATCCACCGGAAAGCGTCGGTCTCGGCCTTCGTCGGCGTCCAGCTCTTCTCGGTGAACTCCAGCTCCTCCCGGCAGTAGGCCCGCTCGGGCAGGGGGCTGCGGATCAGCCGCTGCCTCGGCGTCCGCTTCTCATCGTACCAGCGCCACCGCAGGCCGCCGTTGCCGCCGCTCAAACCGCCGCGCGTACCCTGGGCGGTGATCGTCTCCCCCGACGGGTAGGCGTCGCAGCTCGAGATCTCCAGGTCGATCACCGGGGCGCCCTTCCTCCGGAGCACCACCTTCACGTAGTCGTCGGCGTCGCCGGAGGTGTTGGCCGTGTCCATGACGCAGAACACCCGGTCCGGCTTGCGGAAGCCCTGAAGACAGACGGCCCAGTCGAGGAAGTGAGGCCCGGTGTTCAGCAGGTTGCCGCCTTTGTACTCCTGCAAGGTCTGCCAGTCCCAGCGGCGGGCGAAGCCGTTGGCCGTGATGCGCACCTGCAGGATGCGCCCCAGCACACCGGAGTCGATGACCTCGAGGGTCTTGCGGAACAGGGCCCGGTAGCGGGACTGCTGGAAGGGGGCGAAGACGCGGCGGGCCTTGCCGGCGGCGGCGATCATGCGGTCGAGCTGGGTCACGTTCCAGGCAGCGGGCTTCTCGCAGACCACGTGGTGGCCGGCCCCGAGGGCCTCGATCGTCACCGGCGGGTGCAGGTGCGACGGCAGGGCGTTGACCACGAGGTCGAGGTCGTCGCGGGCCAGCAGATCGCGGTGCTCCCGGTAGCTGTCGCAGCCGAAGCGGGACTCCGCCTCGCGTCGGCGGTCGGCGAGAAGGTCGGCCACGGCCGCGATGCGGTACTTCCCGGGCGACTGCTCGAACCAGCGGCAGTGGATGCCGTAGCCGCTGCGGCCCTGCCCCAGGACGCCGACGCGCAGCGGTCCGGAGGTGCGGCGGCGCGGGGTGGCGGCGGACATGGAAGAGGTGCTCGTCGGAAGGGGTTCGAGGGTGGGAGCGCGAGGGCAAGACTACGAAGGGCCGCAGACCGCCACCACCCGGAGGAGCCCCTCCGGGCCTCCGTCTGCCGCCGGCGCCCCCGGCGGAGGACGCAGCTCCGCGTTGCCGCCGGTGGAAGCCGCGTTACCTTACCCGCATGATCCAACGCCTCGACGACGTGGCTCTCTCCACGGGCGAGCCGGTGGCCCTCTTCCCGGGAACCCGGCGGCGGACCCCGTGGCCGCAGCTCGACCTGATCGACCTGCCGGGCGGGGCCGTGCACGAGGCGCAGCCGGCCCCGGACGTGGAGTGCGGGTACCTCCTGCTGCGGGGATCGGCGGCGGTGGAGTCCGCAGGTGCCGACGCTCCCGGAGTCGTGGAGGCGCCCGCGGCGCTCCTGTGCGGCGTCGGCACGGACCACCGCCTGGAGGCCGGAGCCGCCGGCGCCCGCCTCATCGCCATCGGCGTGAGCGGCGCCGAGCCCGGCCGCGGGAGGTTCCTGTGCGAGCCCTTCGCCCGCGACCGGCTGCCCTGGCGCGACGCCATCCACGGCGGCGGCGGACGCATCGCCACCCGGCACATGTGGGGGCCGGACGACTTCGCCAGCAGCTGGACCTTCGTCGACCACGCCGTCCTCTCCCGGGGCAGCTCCCTGGGGCGCCACTACCACGAGCACATGGACGAGGTCTTCGTCGTTCTCTCCGGGGCCGGGGACATGACCATCGGCGACCGCACCACGCGCATCGGCCCCGGCCATGTCACCCTGCAGCGCCCCGGCGAGGGCCACGGCCTCCTCAATCCCTGCGAGGAGCACCTCGACTTCGCCCGCGTCGCCGTGACCGGGAAGGGCAAAGCCTTCACCACCATCGATCTGCCGACCGGAGACCACCCATGACGAGCGTCACCGACACCTCCCGCCGCATGGCCGACGCCGCCCTCGCCTTTCTCGATGCACTCGACGAGGACCAGCGGAGCAGGGCGCGCCTCGACTTCGCCGACGAGGAGGAGCGCACCAACTGGCACTACATCCCGCGCGAGCGCGCCGGCCTGCCGATCAAGGAGATGGACGGCGCCCAGCGGGCCCGGGCGCTGGATCTCGTGGCCACCGGGCTGAGCGCGCCGGCCCACGAGCGGGTGCAGACGATCATGTCCCTCGAGGCGGTCCTGGCCGAGGTCGAGGGGCGGGGGCGCCGCTGGGCCCGTGACGAGGAGCTCTACTACGTGAGCCTCTTCGGCGAGATCGGCGGCGACGGCCCCTGGGGCTGGCGCTTCGAGGGCCACCACGTCTCGCTGAACAACACCGTCCTCGGGGACCGGGTCTCGGCGGCGCCCCTGTTCTTCGGCGCCAACCCGGCCGAGGTCCGCCACGGCGAGCGCGAGGGCCTGCGGGCCCTGGCCGCCGAGGAGGACCTCGCCCGCGACCTGCTCTCCCAGCTCGACGGCGAGCAGCGGGCCCGGGCGGTGATCTCCGGGCAGGCGCCCGACGACATCCTCACCCGCAACGCCCCGCGGGTCGGCGGCGAGGTCTCCCCCGAGGGGCTGGCCGCCGCCGACATGAGCCCCGGCCAGCGCGAGCTGCTCGAGGCCCTGGTGCGCGTCTACGTCGAGCGCCAGCCGGAGGCCCTGGCCGGGGTCCAGATGCAGAGGCTGCGTCAGCGGGACCTCGGGGCCGCCCACTTCGCCTGGGCGGGCTCGGACCGGCGCGGTGAGGGCCATTACTACCGGGTCCTGGCGCCGGGGTTCCTGGCCGAGTACGACAACACCCAGAACGACGCCAACCACATCCACGCCGTGTGGCGCGATCTCGCCGACGACTTCGGCGGAGATCTCCTGCAACGGCACTACGCGCGGAGCCATTGACGATGAGCACGATCGGGGTCATCCACCACAACTGGCCGGGGTACGACCTGGAGGGCTTCGTCCGGCGGGCGAGCGAGATCGGCTACGAGTCCTGCGAGCTGCAGATCCGCGACATCTGGGACGAGGCCGACGACGACGGCGGTCGTCGGGCCGAGGAGGTGCGGGCCATGCTCGACGGCCACGGCCTGAAGGCCTCGGCCGTCTCCGCCGGCAACGACTTCATCCAGGCCGACCGGGACGACTTCGAGGCCCAGATCCGCCGCTACCGGCGGGTCTGCGAGATCATCCCCAAGGCCGGCACCGACATCGTGCGCTCCGACGGCGGCTGGGACCGCGGCGGCCAGGTCCCGCAGGAGCGCTGGGACGGCATGATGCTGGAGGCCTTCCAGCGTTGCGCCGAGTTCCTCGAGGAGCTCGACGTGCGCATCGCCCTCGACAACCACGGGGTCTCCACCAACGACGGCGACTGGCAGCTACACCTGATCGAGCGGGTCGGCTCGGACCGCCTCGGCGTCAACCTCGACACCATGAACTACCGCTGGTTCGGCCACGACCTCGACCGCATCGACCACTTCTACGAGATCCTCGCCCCCCACACCTTCCACACCCACATCAAGGACGGCACCGGATCCCGCTCCGAGTACAAGGGCGCCGCTCTCGGAGAGGGGGAGATCCACCTCGACCACGCGATCGAGTGCCTGCGCGGCGCCGGGTACTCCGGCGCCTGGACGGTGGAGTACGAGGGCCCCGAAGGCGAGGGCGGGATCGGCCACGAGAAGTGCTTCCGGTGGCTGCGGGACAACTTGCCGAGGTAGGCCTCGGGCCGAGGGCGGTCAGTCCGCCTTCGCCACCTCCTCGATCGCCCGCTCCAGCCGCGCCGCGGAGACGCGCCCGGCCGTGCCCAGCTCCTGGGCGAAGACCGAGACTCTGAACTCCTCCACCATCCAGCGCAGGGCCTCGGCCCGCCGGCGCCGCTCCGGCGGGGTCTCGTCGAGGCCGTCCCGGATCCGCCCCCAGGCGCGGGCGAAGGGCTCCACCTGCGCGGCCTTGGCCGAGTCCCGCCCGGCGTCGGCGAGATATCGGTCGGCGCGCACGCCCATGGCCTTGAGATAGCGCACCAGGTGCGGCAGGCGGTCGAACTCCAGTCCATCCAGGAAATCCGCCGGCAGCAGGCGCCGCAGGTCCTCCTTCAGCCCCGGGTAGGGCCGCGGCTGGGCGATCAGCCGGGACCTCAGTTCCAGGATCTCCCCCATCAGGTCGAGGAATCGCCGCGACAGGCCCTCGAGCCGCTCCCGGGACCGGGCCACCCGGGCCTCGAAGCGCTCCCGGGTCAAAGGGAAGACGCCGCCCTCCAGGAACAGGTGGCGGGCCAGGTGTCCGTACGCCTGCGCCTCGAACTCTCCCGGGGCCCCCGCCAGCCCGTCGGCGGGCAGCGACCGCAGGTCCCCCAGCTCCCGCTGGAGCCATACCGCCTCGTCCTTCAGGGCCAGCTCGCAGAGCCGCTGGAAGCCGGCCGGCGTGGCGGCGCGGGCCTCCTCCCGGTCGGGGAAGAGGCGCAGGTGGACCGCGTTCTCCTCCAGCACCAGGCCCGGGAAGGCGAAGACGGGCACCCCCGAGACGCGGGTCACCTCGAGGCGCTCGGGCAGGTCCCCGAAGTCGAATCCGGTCACGTCCTCCCGCTCCCAGCGGCGGGCGGCCTCCCCCCAGGCCTCGAGGTTGACCGCCCCCGCCCCCGCCGGCCGGTCGAGCTGCCCGGAGAGGGCGGCCAGGTCGCGCCCGGCGGCCAGGGTGGCGCCCTCGCCCTCGATCTCCACCCGCAGGCGCAGGTGCTCGGGGACCGCCTCCAGGTCCCAGTCGGCGCGGCGCACCTGCACCCCCCAGTGCTCCTCGATGTAGCTCTCCAGGGCGGCGAGGAAGGTGCCGTCCCCGTGGATGGGCTTCAGCTCGGCGGCGATCCTCCGGGCCGCGGACGGCACCGGCACGAAGCGCTTGCGCAGGGCCTTGGGCAGTGACCGCAGCAGCGCCGTGATCCGCTCCTCGACCAGCCCCGGGACCAGCCAGTCGAGAACCTCCGGCCGCACCGCGTCCACCAGCCGATACGGCAGTTGCAGGGTGATGCCGTCGGCCTCCTGGCCCGGCTCGTACCGGTAGGAGAGCCCCAGCCGGACCCCGTCTATGTCGACTGCCTCGGGGAACGCCTCGGCGTCGACGCCGGCAGCGCCTCCGAGGAGCCGGGCCTCGTCGGCGAGGAGGAAGTCGTCGCGCCCCCCGTGGTCCCGGATGACGCGGTTGAGGTCGTGGACCGAGGCCGTGCCCTCCGGAAGCACCCCGGCGTAGAAGTCGTGGAAGGCGTCGTCGAGGTCGACGGGAGATCCCCCGCGCCGCCGGCTCTGCCAGACCTCGAGCCGCTGGTGCATCCGCCGGTTGTGTTCGAGGAAGCCGTGGGCGACGCCGTCGATCTCGCCGGCGATCAGACCTTCGCGCACGAAGATGTCGCGCGCCTCCCGTGGGGCGATGCGGCCGTAGCCGACGCGGCCCTCGGAGACCACGAGTCCGTGGAGGCGGATGGTCTCATGCGCGAGGACGCGTCCGGCCGACCGGCTCCAGTGCGGGTCCCGGTGGCTCGAGCGGCACTGGTGCTTCCCCAGGTCCAGGATCCACTCCGGCCGGATGGCGGCGCAGGTACGCGCGTAGAGGCGATTCGTCTCCACCATCTCCGCGGCCACCACCCACTCCGCCCCTTCGGCCGCCGGGCCCACCCCGTCCCGCCCATCCGCCGCCGGCGTCTGCGCCCGGCGCTTCCTCGGCTCGGGGCGCTGGAACAGCCCCGAGCCCGGAAAGAGCATCGCCTTCCGCCCGCGGGGCGCTGCGTAGAGGTTGCTGTCCTCGCGCCGCCCCACGTGGCTCAGGAGCCCGGTGAGCAGGCAGCGGTGCACGGAATCGTAGGCGGCCTGGCCGCCGGGGGCCTCCTCCTCCAGCTGGAAGCCGCCCAGCTCCCGCAGGGTGGCGCGCAGCTGGGCGTGGATGTCCCGCCACTCGCGCATGCGCAGGTAGGAGAGGTAGTGCCGCTTGCAGAACCTGCGCAGCTGCGACTGCGTGCCCTCCTCCATGCGGTCGTGGTAGGCGTTCCAGATGTTGAGCAGGGTGAGGAAGTCGGACCGCGGGTGGACGAAGCGCCGGTGGGCGAGATCGGCCTTCTCCTCCTCCTCGGCCGGGCGCTCCCGCGGGTCCTGGACCGAGATGGCGGCGGCGATGACCAGGACCTCCGCCAGCGAGCCCTCGTCCCGGGCCTGCAGGACCATGCGCGACACCGCCGGCGAGATCGGCATGCGGGCCATGTCCCGCCCCATGGGGGTGAGGCGGCGGTCCTCGTCGATCGCCCCGAGCTCCTCGAGCAGCTGGTAGCCGCCGCGGATCGCCGCCTCCGAGGGCGGGTCGAGGAAGGGGAAGCTCTCCACCCGTCCCAGCTCCAGGTCGAGCATGCGCAGAATCACCTCGGCGAGGTTGGCGCGCTGGATCTCCGGCGGCGTGTGCTCCGGCCGCGCCAGCAGCTCCTCCTCGGCGTAGAGGCGCACGCAGGTCCCGTCCTCGACGCGGCCGCAGCGCCCCTTGCGCTGCTCGGCCGAGGAGCGGCTGATCTCCTCGATCGGCAGCCGCTGGGTCTGGGTGCGGGGGTTGTAGCGCGAGATGCGGGCCAGGCCGGTGTCGACGACGTAGCGGATCCCCGGGATGGTCAGGGAGGTCTCGGCGATGTTGGTGGCGATGACGATGCGCCGGCCCGCGTGGGGGCCGAAGACCCGGTGCTGCTCGGCGGCGCTGAGCCGCGAGAACAGGGGCAGGACCTCGACGCCGGCCCCGCCCCGGCGGCGCTCCCGCAGCCTCGACGACAGCAGGTCGCGGGTCTCGCGGATGTCGCGCTCCGACGGCATGAAGACGAGCGCGTCGCCGCGGGTCGACTCCTCCAGCAGCCGCTCGCAGGCGGCCACGGCCCCGTCGGTGTAGGAGAAGCCGCCGTCCTCCCCCTCCAGCAGCTCCTCCAGCGGCCAGTGCCGGACCTCGACCGGGTAGACCCGCCCAGAGACCTGGATGACGGGGGCGCCGTCGAAGGCCCGGGAGAACCGCTCGGTGTCGATGGTGGCCGAGGTGACGATGATCCGCAGGTCGGGGCGGCGGGCGCGCAGGGTGCGCACGTAGCCGAGGAGGAAGTCGATGTTCAGGGAGCGCTCGTGGGCCTCGTCGATGATCAGGGTGTCGTACTCCAGCAGGTCGCGGTCGGAGCGGACCTCGGCCAGCAGCAGGCCGTCGGTGACGAACTTGACCAGCGTCTCGGGCGAGGTGCGATCGCGGAAGCGGATCCTGGCGCCGACCTGCCGTCCCCACTCGACGCCCAGCTCCTCCGCCAGCCGCCGCGACAGGGACGTGGCCGCCACCCGGCGAGGCTGGGTGACGGCGATGCGGGCGTCCCGGCCGCGGCCGGCGAGGAGGCAGATCTTCGGGATCTGGGTCGTCTTGCCCGAGCCGGTGTCCCCCGCGACGATGACGACGGGATGCTCGCGGACGGCGGCCAGGATCTCGTCGGCGCGCCGGCTGATCGGCAACTGCTCCGGGAAGTCGATCTTCGCCGACTGCAGGGCCTGCTGGCGCAGGACACGGGTCCGCCGCGAGCGGCGGGCACGCTCGGCGATGTGGTCGAGGTCGCTCACCAGGCGCCGGGGCGGCCGGCCGCTGGTCAGGGCTTCCCGCAGGCGACGGAGCCGGCGGGACAGACGCACGCGCTCGGAGAGGAGGCAGTCGTCGAGGCTGTCCTCGAGGGCTGCCAGTCTCACGTCGGGCGGGGCGGGGGTGCTCATGGGATGGAAGGTACGGGACCGGCGCGGACGGTGTGAATGGCGATGCCTTCGTACCTTTGCGGGACATGCACGACTTGATCGACACCCTGACGGCATGGTTGGCCCGGCACCCGCTGGAAAGGCACGTGGTATACACCGCCGGCCTCTTCCTGCTGGCCTGGGGCGCCCACCTGCTGGCGCACAAGGTCCTGCTGCGCTCGATGACCCTCCTGGTCCGGGCGAGCAGCACGAAGATGGACGACGTGCTGCTGGACCGGGGCGTGCTGAACCGCGCCGCCCTCCTGCTCCCCGTGCTCGTCTTCTACTACGGCGCCGACGGTCTGCCGGGATCGAGGGAGACCGTCCTGCAGGTGGTCAACGCCGCCCTGCTCATGGTGGTGCTCCTCGTGGCCGGGGCCGCGATCGGCGCCCTGCAGGAGGCCATGGCCGACTACGACGCCATCACCGAGGTGCCGATCAAGAGCTACGCCCAGATCCTGAAGATCCTGGTCTACGTGATCGGCGGCCTGATGACGGTGGCGGTGCTGACCGGCCGCTCCCCGTGGGTCCTGCTCTCCGGCGTCGGCGCCGTGATGGCCGTGATCATCCTCGTCTTCCGCGACACCCTCCTGTCGCTGATGGCCAGCTTCACCATCGCCTCCAACCGGCTCGTCAAGGTCGGCGACTGGATCGAGGTCCCCACCTTCGGAGCGGACGGAGACGTCATCGAGATCGCCCTGCACACGGTGAAGGTGCAGAACTGGGACAAGACGATCACCACCATTCCCACCCACAAGCTGGTGGACGTCTCCTTCAAGAACTGGCGCGGCATGCAGGACAGCGGCGGCCGCCGGATCAAGCGCGCCATCCACATCGACATGCACTCGATCCGGTTCTGCGATCCGGAGATGATGCAGCGCTTTCAACACTTCGAGCTGATCCGTGACTACCTGGCCTCCCGTCAGAAGGAAGTGGAGAAGCACAACGCCGAGTCGCGGGTCGACGCCTCCGAACTGGTCAACGGCCGGCGCCTGACCAACGTGGGCACCTTCCGGGCCTACGTGGCCGCCTACCTGCGCAGCCACCCGCGAATCCGTCAGGACATGACCTTCCTGATCCGCCAACTGGCGCCGACGGGGCAGGGCCTGCCCCTCGAGATCTACGTCTTCACCAACACCACCGTGTGGGCCGATTACGAGGGGATCCAGTCCGACATCTTCGACCATCTGCTGGCGGTGGTGCCGCGCTTCGAGCTGCGCGTCTTCCAGGAGCCCGCAGGGTCGGACTTCGCGGCCGCCTTGCAAACGTCGGCGCCGCGGCCATAAGGTAGAGCCGGGGAGGATGAGAAGATGAGCAGGAGCGACCGCAGAACCCTCGCGGCCATGGTCCGAATGGCGCTGATCCTGCCGGCCTTCGGCCTCGTGTTCCTTCCACCGGCGCCTGCCGGGGCGGCGACCAGATCGCAGTTCACCCTGCCGTCCCTCGACGGCAAGGAGTTCTCGCTGCGGAAGGCGCTGGAAGAGGGCCCGGTGATCCTCGATTTCTGGGCCACCTGGTGCAAGCCCTGCATCAAGGGGCTGCCCGCGG
The DNA here is from genome assembly GCA_026706075.1 of Gemmatimonadaceae bacterium. Classification (GTDB taxonomy): domain Bacteria; phylum Latescibacterota; class UBA2968; order UBA8231; family UBA8231; genus UBA8231. Next base: position 19,647 of record JAPOZM010000032.1, on the reverse strand, counting down.
TGCAGAAGATCGCCAGGGAGTTCGAGGACCGCGGTGTGGGGGTCTACGCCGTCAATGTCGACGGTCCGCGCAATCAGCCCAAGGTGAGGCCCTTCCTCAAGCGCCACCGCCTGGAGCTGCCGGTACTCCTCGACCATTCGCGACAGGTGATGAAGCAGTTCCAGTTGCCCGCGGTGCCGGCGTCGATGATCATCTCCACGGAGGGCGAGGTGGTGTACAAGCACCTCGGGTACAAGCCGGGAGACGAGGTCCGCCTGCGCGCCAGGCTGGTGGAGTTGCTGGGAGAGGCCGTTCCCGATTCAACGAAAGGGGAAGCCGATGAGAGCTAGAAACGTCCTGCGGAAGGGACCGTTCGCCTGCGCGGCCATCGCCCTCACCGCTCTTCACGTGGCCGGAGCCGGGGAGGCCGAGGCCCAGGCGGCGGCCGGCGATCCGGCCCCCACCTTCGAGCTCGAAACCGTGGACGGCGAGCTCGTGTCGCTGGGCGACTTCCTCGACCAGAAGGTCGTCTACATCAACTTCCTCGGGAACACCTGACCGTACTGCGTCGCGGAGGCCGCGAGTTCCGAGGCAGTCTGGCAGGACTACGGGGGCGATCAGCTCATCGCCCTCGGAATCGACATCTGGGACGCACGGGCATCGAGCGTCAAGTCCATCTGGGTTGACGACGGTCTGGCGACCTACCCGATACTGGTCAACGGCTCGGGGGTGGCCCGGGACTACGGCGTGGTCCAGGACTACTACATCGTCATCGACCACGAGGGCGTCATCCGCTACCGGTCGCCCGACGCCAGGCTCGGCCAGCGCTACAACGACGACGAGATCCGCGAGGCGATCGACACCGCCCTGGCCGATCTGGCCGCCGCCCTGGAGGAAGTCGAGGAGGTGGAGGAGGAGCCGGAGGAGGTGATCACGGCGGTCTCCGCCGCTCCCCGGGTGCCGGCGGGGTTCAAGCTGGAGGCCTGGCCGAATCCCTTCAACGCCGAGACCACTCTCTCCTTCACGGTGACCACGGCAGGTCCCGTGGCCCTGACCGTATTCGATCTGCAGGGGCGGGTCCTGCGCGGCTGGTCCGGACATTACGGTGCGGGGACCCACTCCCTGACCTGGGACGGGCGCGACGAAGGCGGCCGAGCCGTAGCCTCCGGCGTCTACATCGCTTCCGCGCGCCAAGGGGGCGCGGCCATCGCCCGCAAGGTCACTCTGCTGAAGTAAGGGGCAGCTGGCTCCCCCGCCCCTACAGCACCTCGCTGGTGAGGCGCAGCTCGATGCCCTCGAAGCCCAGCACCTCGTAGCAGCTGCCCCCGGTGCAGGCCAGCCCCGCCCTGCGCCGGCCCCCGAAGACGTCCAGCGTGTGGGCGTCGCGGAACCGCCAGCTGACGCCCAGGGCCCACCAGTAGGTCGCACCCGACTCCGAGGCCCCCGCCTCCAGGGGATCGTTGGACCTCTGCAGTTGCAGGGACCAGGTCCATGCCGGATAACGGCTGAGCTCCACCGTTCCCAGCAGGTTCTCGTAGGGGAAGTCGCTGCGGCCGAAGCGCCGGTCCACATCCTGCACCTGCAGGTCGGCGCTCGCGGCGTGGCGTCCTCCGGCGGACCAGTCCCAGCGCGTGCCCGCGGTCAGGCGGCGTTCGTTCTCGAGGATGCGGTTGCGGGTGTAATCGAGGAACAGCTGCCCGTGCAGCGCCTCTCCCACCGGGGAGTCCAGCTGCAGGAAGTACTCGCGCAGGGACTTCTCGTCTCCCGGGTCCGATCCCCGGCGAGTGGCCAGGTTCCAGGCGGCGGTCAGTCCGATGTCGCGCGGCAGGGCCCAGGTCAGCTCGGCCTGCGCTCCGGCCTCGTCGTCGGCGAGCAGGGCGTGGGTCTCCCGGTTGAGGAGGAAGGCCTCGTGCTCCCGGATCAGCGTCGGCGGGTTGTTGAGGCTCGGGAAGGCGAAGTCCTGGTAGTCCTTCAGCTCCAGGCTCAGCCCCCAGGTCCCGCCCGTCAGGGTGCCGGCCAGGTAGAGAGCCCGCGGGCGGTCGCGCTCCAGGGAGAGCCGGATGCCGGGGTCGATCCGGGCGTACTCGCCGTAGAGATCCCCGTACCAGCCGCCCAGTCCAAGCCTCTCGAGGAGGGACCCGAAGCGCAGCTCCCCATGGGTGGTGGCGCCAAGCTCCTCCTCCCCGCCGAAGGAGAACTCGATCAGTCCCGCCCCCACCTCGATATCATCGCTCACCCTGGCCCGGACGGCCCCCCCGGAGACGCGGCCCTGGCGCCGGTCGAGACCCTTCAGCCCGGGGGCCAACTCGCTGTTCACGGGCACGCCGTGCAGCGCCAGCACCTCCACCTGCCGCCACCGGCCGCTCACCCGCGCGCCGTCGAGGTCGCGTACGATCTGGTAGCGCCGGCGGGAGACGCGGTCCTCGGTGATGACGCCCGGAAGCTCGAAGGCGTGCAGCAGCACACCGCGTCCCACCAGGGCGTAGAAGTGCCCCGCCGTGGCCTCGAGACCGCCGCGGCGCCAGGAGAGGGACCGCTGGGCGAGATGGAGATAGTCGCGGTCCCCGCCGCTGGAGCGGAAGGCCTCGCTGCGGGCGCTGGCCAGGAACCCCGCGGACTCGAAGCCGAGGTTCACCTGCTGGTACAGGGCCCGCAGGTCGGCCGGTTGGGCGTCGGGCAGGTTTCCGAGCTGGTACTCGTGGAAGGCGGTTGCCCGCACCTGGGCGTCGAGGGGAGGGGCGGCCGTCAGGACGACGGCCAGCAGGACGACAAGGATCATCTGAGCAACCTCGTCTCAGCCCTTCCGGAACTCGCCGACGGCCGCGGCCTGGGACTCGTAGATCGGGATGACCTCATCGAAGCCGCTGGCGGCGAAGACCTCGCGCACCGGATCGCAGAGGTCTCCTCCTGCCACCCCTCAGGCCGGCCCGGAGGCCGGCGCTGCTGATGAAGGAGACCTGCTCGAAGTTCAGGATCAGGGCCTGGTCGGCGGCATCGATCCCGGAGTCCAGCTCCGCCTGGAATCGCTCGGCGTTGCTGCCGTCGACCCGGCCGAGAGACCCTGGCGACCAGGATATCCTCCATGCGCCCCCACTTCACATCGAAGGACATCTGTCGGGCTCCTTCTCCTCAGGATGCGTCGGGTCGGCAGGAAATGTCCGAGGACGGCTTCTCAGCGGTCAAGCACCTCTCCTGCCGCCAGATGTAGATTCGGCGGCCGTAACTGCTTCGGCGGGCGCCCTGCGCAAGGGAATCGCGAAGGCGCCCACACCCCCGACAGACCGGACCCCGTCATGTTCGTGCTGATCTTCCTGGCCCTCCTCGGCTCCGTCTATGCCTATTCCGGGTGGCGGCTCCTCCCCTACCTGCCCTCCCCGGCGCATTGGGCGGCGGCATCGGTTCTGCTGCTGCTGCTCCTCCTCCTGCCCCTGCTGCTCTTTCGCCTGCGGTCCCGGCCGCACCTGGCCTGGGCGGCGGATCCCCTGGCCTGGATCGCCTACCTCTCCATGGGCTTCTTCACCGTCTGCTCCACCCTGCTGGCCGTGCGCGATCTGGGCGGCCTGCTCCTGGGCCTGGTCCACCCCATCGGAACGGGGCTCGACGCCCGCATCGACCTGGCGACCTTCGTCCTGGCCCTGGCCGTGACCGGCTACGGCTTCTACCAGGCCCGGCGTACGCCTGCGGTCCACCGGGTCGAGATCCCCATCGAGAACCTGCCGACCGCCCTGGCGGGTCTGCGCATCGTCCAGATCAGCGATCTCCACGTGGGTCCCACCATCAAGGGCGCCTTCGTGGAACGCATCGTCGCCCGGATCCGCGACCTGCAGCCCGACCTGATCGTCTTCACCGGGGATCTCGCCGACGGTGCCGTCGAGCAACTCGCCCCCCACACGGCCGCCCTGGCCCGGCTAACAGCTCCCCTCGGACTCTACTTCTGCACCGGCAACCACGAGTACTACTCGGACCTGGAGAGGTGGACCGCGCAGGCCCGCCGCCTGGGGTTCGACGTCCTGATCAACGAGGCGCGCCAGATCGAGTACCGCGGCACCCTCATCGCCCTGGCCGGAGCCACCGACTTCAGCGCCGGCGAGCTGGTCCCCGGCCATGCCTCCGACCCCGCCGGGGCTCTCGCCGCCAGCGACGGCGCCGACGTGCGCATCCTGCTCGCTCACCAGCCGCGCAGCGTCGAGGCCGCCGCCGCCGCCGGTTGCCACCTGCAACTGTCGGGTCACACCCACGGTGGCCAGTTCGTTCCGTGGAAGTACGCGGTCCTGCTGCAACAGCCCTTCATCGCGGGCCTGCACAAGGTTCGGGATACCTGGATCTACGTCCACCGGGGAACCGGCTACTGGGGCCCGCCGCTACGGCTCGGCGCCCCTTCCGAGATCGCCCTGCTCACGCTGAGGCGGGCGTCGGATGGCGCTCGCCCTGTTTGACAAGGGATCCTCCATGAATCGACTGGGTTCCATCGTGCTGGTCCTCTCCCTCGTCGGCCCCTCCTTCGCGGCTGACGATGTAGCCGAGGCGCTTGCCGACTCGTCCGCCAAGCCGGGACTCCCGTCTCAGGATCGGATCTCTCAAGTTGCTCGGCGGCACCGTTGCGGGAATAGGTACTGCTACCGCGGTCTTCTACGTGTCTTTCGCTACTTACGGCTGGTGTACCGAAGACTGGTGCGCAGAAGATCCGGACGAAGATCAGTGGTCCGACAGGTTGGCAGGAGGGTTGCTGCTATCGTCCATCCCGATAGGCATGGCTGCCGGCGTGAGTGCCTTCGATAGGCACGACCGCCCTATCTATCCGCTGGCCGCAAGCCTGTTGGGCTTTGGGGCAGGATTGGTCCTCGACGTAGCATCGGCAGAGATAGGTGGCTCCATTCTGGGAGCTACCCTATGGCTGCCCGTCATCGCGGCAACCGTTGCCTCCGAGTGGTCTCGCGATCGACCTGAGTCCCGCCACTCGATTGGCTTGAGGCCGGAACCGGGGGGATTGTCTGCGGTCGTCTCGCTGCGATTCCAATAGATGGACGGTCCAGGTGTGTTGCGTATCCACCTGCTACCGGGGAACATCGGCCGGCGGGGCGGCGATCGAGGAGTCAGCCGCCCGCCCACTCTCCCGTCCAGCGGCGCAAGGCGGCGTCCAGCGCCACCCGGTGCACGGCCGCCCGCTCCTCCAGCGGCCACTTCGTCGGCGTCTCGAAGATGCAGGCGCGGGCGGCGTGTCCGTGCAGCACATAAGGGGCCAGGCCCTGCCGGCCCCAGGACGGGGAGATCTCGTACACTCCCCTCGACATCGGCTCGCTCTCCTCGCCGCTGTCCGGATCGATGGAGGCCCGCTCCTCCACTGCGGCAATGACCGCGGGTCCCACGGCGCGGCCCTGGCGCGGTCCCTCGTACATGTAGAAGCCGTCAGCCTCCCAGTCCTCGTGGCAGTCGACGAAGGCGTCGGCCCGGCATCCCTCCAGCGCCTCCTTGAGCAGTCGCACCTCGGGCACGTCGTCGCTCTCGAAGGAGCGGTTCACATCCGCTCCAGCCCCGTTCTCGCGGGTGCCGCACACGTAGCCCACGGGATTGACGCAGGGTATGGCCGTGAACGCCACCTGCCCGAGCCAGGGGTCCATGTCTTCCTCGACGAAGCGCAGGACCGCCTCCACCCCGGCCGGCTCGTCGCCGTGGACACCACCGGTCAGCAGGAGACGCGACCCTTGGGGGCTGCCCGCCCGGATACGGTGGACCGGATGGCCCTCCACCGTCCCGATGGTCTCCACCGTCCGGCCCTGGCTCGCCAGAGCCTCCACCCGGCGCACGACCTGCCTGTACGAACGCCCTGTCATTGCTGCCCTTCTTTCCCCGCGGCAGACCCCCGCCCACATTCTCCCCGGAGGAGAGAGGTCCACGGATGAGCGACTGGTTGAGAGACGCGGCGGTGGTCGGGCTGGGCGGGTTCTTCGGCTCCGCCGGCAGGTTTCTCCTTGGCGGATGGGTCGCGGTCCACGCCGGGTCCTTCCCCTACGGCACGTTGACGGTGAACGTCATCGGTTCCCTGGCGATCGGCTTCCTGGCGCCGATCCTCGCCGACCGAGTGATTGCCGCCCCCACCGTGCGGTTGCTGGTGATGGCAGGCTTCCTCGGTGGATTCACCACGTTCTCGGCCTTCAGCTACGAGTCGCTCCAGCTGTGGCACGAGGGGCGCTGGACCGCCATGCTGGCCAACATCGGCCTGAGCGTCGGCGGCTGCCTGCTGGCGGCCGCCGCCGGGATGGCGGCCTCTCGGGCGCTGATGGCGGGGGAGTCCTGAGAAGCCGGGCTACCCCGCCACCTCCGACCGGTTGAAGGCCCACAGGGCGAAGAAGAAGGCCAGGGCCGTCTCCAGCACCAGGATCAGGATCGGCGCCACACCGGCCGCGAGACTCTCACTCAGCGGCAGGGGGACCGCCTCGAAGCGCGGGATGTGGCGCGGGTCCAGCTTCTCCTGCGACATGTACTCACTCAGGAACAGCACGTGGGGTGAGTCCGGGTCGGCGGCGTCGCGGCCCCGCAGGAACTCGCGCAGGGTCTCGCGGTAGTCCCAGCCCTGGCGGGTGAAGCTGCGGAAGCGCTCGATGCCGTTGCGCAGCAGCGCCTCCAGGGAGTACTGGAAGGCGAACCCGGGCGAGAGCATGTTCACGGACCGGGCGACCTCGAACTGCCGGATCTCCTGGTCCAGCGACTCCAGGCGGATGCGGTCCTTGCCCTTCTCCATCTCCTGGATGCGCTGCGCGTAGCGCTTCTCCAGGGCGAAGTCGTCCCCCCGGGCCAGCTCCGGGGGCCGAGGCTCGACCCCTTCCCGCTGCAGGGCCATGCGGACCTCCCTCTCGTGGGTGTCGATCTGCTGCCAGATCCCGCGCGGGGACTTCACCGCCGTCACCGCTGCCAGGTACGAGGTCTGCGGGATGACCACCATGAGCACGGTCCAGGCGGTGACCAGCAGCACCAGCGAGGAGGCCGAGCTGCGGGCCAGGGCCGAGATGCCCGTGGACAGCAGCAGGAAGAGGGTGATGAAGACGGTGGTGCCCAGCAGGAAGAAGGCGTAGCTCAGCCACACCTCGCCGTCCGGCTCGAGCACCCCTCCGAGGACGAGGATGAGCAGACTGAGCAGGCTGCCCGCCAAGGTGGCGGCCAGCAGGGTGGCCAGGTGGGCGCCGACCTTGGCCAGCAGGAAGCGTCCCCGGGACAGGGAGTTGGTCAGCACCAGCAGGAGGGTGCCGTTCTCGCGCTCGCCGCAGACGGCGTTGTAGGCCAGGACGACGCACAGGAAGGAGAGCACGTAGCGCACGATGACGGCCCAGTCCACGACCTCGAAGCGGCGCATCCAGCGGTTGGTGGTGCGCGAGCTGGCGAACCCGGGGATCTCGCCGGAACCCGGGTTGACGTACATGGCGTAGCGGAACCAGTCGGAGCCGGCCTCGGCCATGAACTCGGTGCCCACCTCGGCGCAGCGGATCTTGTAGCTGGTGGAGGCCGCATCCGCGGTGGTCTCCACGCGCCCGTAGCGCTCTTCGTTGAGGCGGGTGATGCGGGTCACTTCGTCGGCCAGGTGGCCCGTCTTCATCGTGTAGATGACGCCGTTGGCCCCGAAGAACAGCAGCAGGATGACCAGGCTGATCTGGAAACGCAGCGACTGCAGGTTGTCGCGAAGCTGGTGGAGGAAGATCGCTGCCATGGGACGGCTCCCGACTCAGCGCGGATCGTAGCGCAGGAAACGCGCGATGGTGACCATCACCGCCAGGCCGAAGCTCAGCACCAGGATGGCGAGGCCCGGCATCATCACCCCGAAGGAGGCCCCCAGGGACCGCTGCCACGGTCCACCGAAGCGGGGCATGTCGGTGAGGTCCAGCCCCACCGCGCCGGCGGACCGGCTCTCTTCCCGGGCCTCCGCCCAGGCCATTCGCTCTCGCATGAACGGCGCGTCGGCGGCCAGCATCGCCACGGTCACCGACGACGGGTCGGCGATCATCGGCTCCTGGCCCTCGGGATCGTCGCTGAACCAGCGGCGGCTGGCGAAGGCATCCTTTCCGCGCAGGTACTCGATCCAGGTGCGGCGGTAGTCCCGGCCCTCCTCCACCAGGTGGAAGCGGTCGTCCAGGGTGGTGCGCGCCAGCAGGTAGGAGAGAACCTGGTAGTTGGTGAAGGGCGACAGGATCGACCACTCGTCGACGATGTAGCTCATCCGCGCCAGGGGCCCCCAGTTGGCCCACTGGTAGCGGTAGCGGCGGTCGGCCAGCTCCAGGCGCTTGTCCATGGCGGCGGCGTTCCTCCGCTGCATCCACTCGTATCCCACGGGATGGCCGTAGCGCAGGACGCGGCCACGCTCCAGGCCCTTGAGATAGGCGGGCGGCGGCGAGGGGTTCCTCTCGTCCCACTCCTCCATCGTCTTCTCCAACTCGTTCCAGAGCTGCCGGTTCTGGTCGCGGAACTCGTCGGCGGGCGGGGCCTTCACCCCGTAGCGGCTGAGCGACGGCAGGATGTTGATGTACCCCACGCCGCCCACGAGCCAGGCGAAGAGGCAGATGATCAGGGCCGTGTCCGTGCCCCGGACCAGGGAGGAGACCATCAGGCTCAGGGCGAAGACCTGGCCGAGGAACAGGCAGGAGAGGACGAAGAACACGCCCAGGCGCACCCAGTCGCCGCCGGCCAGGTGCACGTCGGGGTGGGCCACCAGGATGAGCAGGGAGAGGACGAAGGCCAGGGCGAAGGGGATCCACAGGGAGATCATGCCCCCCAGCAGCTTGGCCAGGACCACCTGGGCCCGCGGCACCGGATTGACGAGAAGCTGCTTGAGGGTGCCCCTCTCGCGTTCGCCGCAGATGCCGTCGAAGCCCAGGACCACGGCCAGGAAGCTGAGCAGCAGGGCCACCACGGTGGCGAAGTCGATCTGCACCAGGATCCGCATGAAGTTGCTGTCGAAGCTCTCCGCCAGCTCCCAGGCCGACACCGGCACCTGGTCGAGGCTGATCCACATCGACTGCCCCGCCGTGCTCACCACGCCCCGGCAGAGGATGGCCAGGGGCTGGGGCGGTACGATGACCCGCGGGCCGATCTGCGAGTAGATGGTCACCTCTTCGAGGCGCTCCTCGGTCTCCCGGATCTCGCGTTCGTACACGTCCACGTTGCGGGCGTAGTCCACGGTGCCGATGAAGGTGGTCAGCACCGACAGGACGACGGTGAAGATGACGGCCACTCCCAGGCGCAGCGTGAGCAGGTTGGTCAGCAGCTCCTTGCGGACGAGGGTCCGGATCATTCAGATCCCGCCCAGCGCACGCCCTGGATCATGAGCCGCTGCATGGCGGGGCGGCGGAAGGTGTCGGCCGTGTGGCCCAGGGTGGTGTAGAACACCCGCCCCGCCTCGTAGGACCGGACCCAGGCCATGGGATGCTGCTTGCCGCTCCACTCGGCGGTGGCCAGGACCCGCAGGCCGGGATCCCAGGCGGACATGTAGATCTCGTCCTCCACCTCGAAGTCGGAGAGGCCCCGGGTCACGGGATGGGACGAGTCCTCGATGTTCACCGTGAAGGTCAGTCCCGGCGGGTGCCAGTTGGCGTGGCCTCCGAGGAGGGTGACGGCACGGGCGTCCACCCACCAGGCGGTGCCGTGGACGCCGACCAGGCCCCCGCCGCCGGCGACGTAGTCGAAGAGCCCGTCCTCCTGATCGGGTGTGAGGTCGCGCTCGCGGACGACCTCGCCGTCCGGGCCCACCACGGCGCGGGTGAACCCGGTTCCGAATAGAAGGACATCGAACTCGCCCAGGGACGGGGAGGTGAGGACGTCCTTGTCGCTGTCGAGTCGGACCTCCAGACCATCGACCGGATCGAGGAACTCCTGGATCACCTCGGCGCTCTTGTCGAAGCCGTGGTTCTCGCCTGACAGAATGAGAACTCGCATCTTCTCTCTCCTTTGACCGGGGCCTCGCTCGGAACCTAAAATCCGCGCCCGACAATCGCCAGAAGGAATTCTCCTCATGTCCAACGACCCGCCGGCCCCATCCCCGGGTGAATGGGCCGACCAGTTCGCCGACCTGGCCTGCCTGGCGTACTTCGGCGTCGATCACGTCAGCCGCCGCGAGCAGGCGGCGCGGATGCTCGCCGAGTCTCCGGAGGTCACCGCCGCCAGCTGCCATGCCGCCGCCGCCGCCTTCGACGTGAAGGCCCTGAGGCAGCACCTGTCGGCGGACAGTTCCGCCGCCGTCGCCGCCGGCGGTCCCCGGAGCTGGCCGCCCCTGCTCTACGTCTGCTACAGCCGGATACCTGAGGACCCCCCGGAGCGCGACGCCGTGGCCGCCCTGCGAGTGCTGCTCGACGCCGGCGCCGACGGCAACACCTTCCTGGTCTCCAGGGACCTGGGCGGCTGGCGCTGGTCGGGACTCACCGGGGCCATGGGGGAAGGCGAGGAAGGGCTTCTGCAGCAGCCGCCGCACGCACGGGCGCGGGAACTGGCCGAGATCCTTCTCGACGCCGGCGCCGACCCCAACGATTCCCAGGGTCTCTACAACACCATGTTCACGCCGGACGACGAGTGGCTGGAGCTGCTGCTGGCGCACGGGCTGAAGGCCTCGGACGTGGTCGACCCCGACGGCGACCCGCCGATCCGGACTCTCGACTACCAGCTCTGCCAGGCGGTGAAAATGGGAATGGCGCAACGGGTGTCGCTGCTGCTGGAGCACGGCGCCGACGTCGCCGCGGCCGACATCTACAACGGCCGCTCCAACTACGAGAACGCCCTGCTCCGCGGTCATCCGCAGATCGCGGCGATCCTGGTCGAGCACGGCGCCGAGGCCCTGGTGCTGTCCCTCGAGGACCGGTTCACCGCCGCCGTGATCTCCGGCGACGACATCGAGGCGAGGCAGCTCCTGGAGGAGAAGCCCCGCCTCATCGAGGACCCGGCCCTGCTGATGGAAGCGGCTGACAACACCGCGGCGACCCGGCTGCTGCTGGAACTCGGCGCCGATCCGAACGCGCCCAAGGAGAACGGCCGCGTCGCCCTCCACGAGGCGGCCTGGGCCAACAACACCGAGGTCGTTCGGCTCCTTCTGGACCGCGGCGGCAACTGCGAGATCCGCGAGGACGAGCACAACGCCACGCCCGTCGGCTTCGCCAACCACGCCGGCCACTTCGAGCTGCGGGATCTGCTGCTCGATCACAGCCGCAACGTCTTCGACCTGGCAGCCTTCGGCCGGACCGAGCAGCTGGCCGAAGTCCTGGCGGCCGACCCGGGCCAAGCCAAGGCTCGGGGCGCCGGCGGCCACACCCTCTTCCACGCCGTCACGGCAGGGGCCGCCTGCGAGCAGCTCCTCGACCTGCTGGCCGCCCACGGCACCGACATCGACGCCGCCGCCAACGACGGCGCCACCCCCCTCTCCGCCGCCCTCGAGCGAGGAGACGAGGAGCTCGCGGCGCTGCTGCGGGCTCGCGGCGCCCGCGACTGAGCGGCAACACCCGGAGACTCCACATGGCCAAGCGCGACGTGAACTACGATGCCTCCGAGGCGATCGGCTTCATGAACATCGACGAGACCGACTACGCCTCGATGACCCTGGGCGAGAAGATGCGCCACCTCGAGGTCGAGGGGTACGTCGTCCTTCCGGACGCGCTCGACGCCGGCCACATGGACCGCATCAAGGATGAGATGGCCGACGCGCCCATGGGGACCAAGGACTACAGCGACTGCCAGACCTTCCACAAGGAGCCCCAGTGGCACAGCCCGGCGTTGGCGGAGGTGATCGCCAATCCCCCGGTGGTCGAGTTCCTCGAGGCCCTCTGCGGGGAGGAGATCGTCTTCACCCGCGGGCTCTTCACCCGTACCCTGGCCGGTTCGCCCCCCATCTCCCTGCACACCGACGGGCAGCCCTTCGGCTCCTCGATCTTCGGGTACGAGGGCAGCTCGCCCCGGCTGCTGCGGGTGCTCTACTACCTCGACGACCTCACGCCGGACCGGGCGCCCCTGCGCGTCCTGCCGCGCTCCCATCTCTCCTTCCACGCCGACGCCAACCCGTACGTCCGCTACACGTCCCACCCGGGCGAGGTGACCATCTGCGCGAAGGCGGGGACCGCCGTCGTCTTCCCCGTCAACATCTTCCACGGCACCCACCCCAACCGGGACGACTCGCTGCGCACCCTGATCCAACTGGGGTACCGCCCCGCCTGGGCCGGTCCCATCCAGCCGATGGAGGAGTGGGATCCCGAGCTGGTGGCCGCGGCGCCGGCCGTTGCCCGGCGCTTCCTGCAGAGCCTGAACACCTCGGGCGTCGACTGGGAGCAGCCCCACAAGCCGGTGGGCATGAGGTCCGACGCGCCGTCCATCGCTCCCGAGCGATGGGACCGCTGAGCCGTCAGCGACGGCCGCCCCTCGAGCTGAACGGACCCTAGACCAACCGGCGGCGCCGATGCTCCGAATGGCCCTCATCGGTTGCGGCGCCAGGGCCGGCCCCTACCTCACGGCGGCGCGGCACCTCCCCGGCGTGGAGATCGCGGCCGTCGTCGACCCGGACCCCGATCGGGCGGCCCGGGCGGCCCTCGCGGCAGATGTCCAGCTCCAGGCCGCCTCCCTCGACGAACTGCTCGACGCCGCTGCCGAAGCCTTCGACGCCGTCATCGTCACCACCCCTGCCTCGACACGGGCTTCCCTGATCGAACGAGCGGCGGGTGCCGGCAGGCACGTCCTCGTCGAGCCTCCCCTGGCGGGGACCGCCCTCGAGGCGGAGCGCCTCACCGCGGCGGCCCTGTCCGCCGGAGTACGGCTCATGCCCGCCCACGGGGACCGCTTCCGGGCCGACTCCCGCGCCGTCAGGGCCAGCCTCGACCGGGGTGAGCTGGGGCGGCCGGGGCTGCTTCGCATCCACGACTGGTCCCCGGCCGGGGAAGGGAACGGGAACGCCAGCCCGCGCGCCCTGGCGGCCCTGGACCTGGCGCTCTGGATGTTCGACGGTCAGCCCACCCACGTCTTTGCAGCGGTTCAGCCGCGCGGCGCGGTCAGTCTCGCCGAGGCGGAGTACCTCCAGGTCCACCTCGGCTTCGAGGGCGGCGGCATGGCCCTCATCGACGTGACCCGCGCCCTCCCGGCCGGAGACGGGTACCGCTCCCTGGCCCTGATCGGCTCCCTCGGAGCCGCTCACGCCGACGACCACCACAACGCGCAGCTGCTCTACGGCGGGGGCCGGGCGCAGGCGGTGCTCACCGAAGCCGATGAATCCGTGCCGCCCCTGGTGCTGTCGGAGTTCGCCACGGCCGTCGGCGGGGGGCGGGAACCCGCCGTGAGAGGCGACGACGGTGCGGCGGTGCTCAGGGTCGCCGAGGCGGCGGCCTCCTCGTGGGCCGCTGGGGCGGCCTTCCGGCTGTCGGGAGGGCGGTATGAGCTCGCCTGAAGTGCTGCCCGTACTGGTCCTCGGCGGCGTGAAGCACCTCTACATCGTGCAGGGGCTGGCGGCCCATCCCCGCTTCGAGGTAGTGGCCGTGGCCGACGAGGAAGAGGCTCCCGACTGGGTGCACGAACGCAACGAGGCCGCGGCCTCCGCCTTCGGCGTCCCGTACGTGCGCGGCGTCTCCGAGGCGCTGGAACGCTACCGTCCCCGCGTCGCCTGCGTCACCCCGGAGACCGGCCGCCACGCGCGGTTGAGCGTGATCGCCGCCGAGTCCGGCCTGCACATCGTTCAGGACAAGCCGATGGCGCTGACCCTGGGGGAGTGCGACCGCATCGTCGCGGCCGTGGAAGCGGCTGACGTGCGGTTCCTCATGTGGAACCGCAACACCTTCCCCTCCATCCTGCAGGCGCGGGAGGTCCTCGCCGGCGGCGGCCTCGGCGATCCGCTCGCCATGCACGTGGACTTCTTCTTCGCCAAGGATGCCGGCCCGCTCCTGGGCTCCGGAGCGCCGGAGGTGATTCCCCAAGGCCACGAAGTCCTGGGGGAGCTGACTGTCGAGGGGATCTATCCCCTGGCCTACTTCCACACGCTCATCGGGGTCCCCGTGCGGCGCGTCTTCGCCCGGACCACCGCCCACTTCTTCCAGCGCCACGCCGACCGCGGTGTGGAGGACCTGGCTTCGGTGACGCTCGAGATGGAGGACGGGACCCTGGGCTCCCTGTGCATCGGCCGTATCGGAGAGCCCTCGCATCCCAACATCGGCGAGCTGAAGCTGCACATCCTGGGGACCCGGGGCGCCTTCGTCGTCGCCGAGCCCCGGCCCGAGGTCTCGGTCCATGCCAGGTCCCTGAAGCCGGAGGACCACCGCCAGCGGCGCGTCGGCGTCGACTACGAGCGCCGCCTGCTGGACGACTTCGCCCGGGCCATCGACACGAGGACCGACACCCTGTTGGGTGCGCGGGACAGCCGCGCCATCGCTGCTACGGTGTTCGCTGCGGTCGAGTCGGGACGGACCGGGCGGGTCGTGGACGTGGCGCGGGGTTGACCGGCCGGGTACGTTCACACGGCCTATTTGGCAAGTGGAGGCAGAAGGATGGCCAGAGTACAGCTGGTGATCTCCGACGAGGAGCGGGATCGCTTCGTCCGTCAGGCCCGCAAGGAGGGCATGACTCTCAGCGCCTGGCTCCGGACCGCTGCGCGCCAGCGACTCGCGGAGCAGCAGAAGTCCCAGCCCTTCGAGTCCCCGGCCGACCTTGAGGGGTTCTTCCGCGCCTGCGATGCCCTGCAAGGCCCCGGGCAGGAACCGGACTGGGAGGAGCACCTCGCCGTCATCGGGCGATCTCGGAGACGAGGCTTCAGAAAGTGAGGGACAGAACCGGTGCTGAAGCCTGGGGATCCCTTTCCTCATAGCCGATCCCCGCGCGTGGTCGACGACCAGCGGACCCGGTCCCCAGAGGCGGCAGAGAAGTCTCCTTGTGCAGCGGGTTTTCAATGCCTTGGGGGGGCTCCGAACCTATGCCCACCCTTGCCCCGCCGCACTGAGCTTCGCTGGGACCCCAACGGCAGACGTCACCATCAACACCTGGCGGCCTAGGTCAGACCGGTGCTATCTTGGGGCCATGCCACGCTACGGTGACCAAGTGGCGAACGACCTTCGACGCGCACGGCCTCCGCGGGGTGCACGACGCGCCTCTCCCGATCCGCCGCGGCGCAATGACGAGGACTCAGCAGGGCCCCATCGACATGGCATCCAACCGCAGCGATGACGGAGCACGGACCCGTGAATTCTTGGCCAAAGCCGCCGATATCGTGGAACTGCTCCCCTGACCGTTGGGTTACGGGTCTTTCTCGTGCAGAATCGACCGACAGGGAATAGTCACATTGCCATCCTATGACTGGATCGACCTCGAGGCCCCTGACAGCTACGACCGTCTCACCCAAGTGCTAGACCTGGAGTTCGATCCGAAGGGGACTGCCGAGAGTCTCAAGTCACAGGTCACGGAGGCCGCCAGAGGCGTCCTCTTGGAGCATGGATACGTCGACAAAGACTATCGGAGCACCTTCTACAACTTCTATGCCAAGAAGGGCCGTCAGTACCGAACCGATTGCGTCCGTCTGCACTTCTTTGACGGCTCGGTTCGATTTGACGAAACCCGGACCGACATCGTCTCCAATGACAGTCGTCCGCAAGATCATTACTTCGGGTACATCGTACTGCGGCCTACCATTATTGCTACCCTGGGGCGATCCGTGCTCTCGCCCAACATCCGTCGAGGCGCACGTGGACGAGCAATTCAGTCGGTTCATTACGTCAATTTGCTTGGACATCGACTTCCCGTGTGGGGCTTCCCTTCGATGGCCCAGCACGTTGACATCGCCGTCTGCGCACACGTGTCTTGCTGGGCGATTCTCCGGTACTACAGCGAGACCTTCCCGCAGCATCGAGAGTACCTTGTTCACGACATTACAAAGCTGGCCGCCCCCTTTGACCCTGGCGGATTAGTGCCGTCTCTGGGCTTCAATGTCCTGGAAGCAGAACGTGTGTTTCAGGCGGCGGGCTGCTTGCCTCTGCTAGTCGGCAAGCGCAATTCTACTTCCGAAGCGGCCTTCTTCTCGCAGTTGCTGGCCTATCTCGAATCTGGATTCCCCCTGTTCGTCGCCATGCCCACGGAGAACCATGCCGTCGTAGTCGTTGGGTACAATTGGCGGCAATCGGCTGCACCACCAGGACCAGCCTCGTCACACGTCTGGCCCCAAGTGGAAACACTTCTCACCGTCGACGACAACCTGCTTCCCTATGGTACCGTTCCGCTTCACTCAGCCGGTACCGCCCCCGGATCGCCATCCTATACGGCTGAATCCTTCGAGGCATTCATCGTTGCGCTGCCCGACAAGATCTACTACCCGGCAGATGCCATAGAAGCCTTCAGTCGGCGAGTCGAGGAGTGGTTGACACGCTCCCTTAGATCCGGGCAGGAACCCATCGAGTTGCGGCGTTACTTCATCACGACAGTTTCCAGGCTTCGAGAACACGCCCGCGAGAACCATACGCATCTGGGCGACATCCTTGTGGGCCTGTTGATGCGCCTCGAAACGGCTCAGTTCGTATGGGTCGTCGAGTACTGCAGCGTAGCTCAGTGGACAGAGGGACGCGTCGGGGCCAGAGCCATAGTCGACGCGACCGCGAGCCCAAGGGACCCGGTGCCGCTATGGTTGCTGCATGATGAAGACGTGGCACACGTCTTCGATCGCTCGTCGGCAGAGAAGAGAATCAGTTCCATCCAACTCGATCGTGGCGGTCTCGGGCCCCTACCACGCGTCGAACTCAATCTGCGCCCGGTCGTGCAATCCGCTAGTCTGAGTGCTGAACCCGCAGATCCTGGAGGAGACGAATGAACCAAAGGCTCAGGGATTACTTGCAGAAGTGCACCCCGGCAGCAGTGGACGAGACAATTCTGGATGACTTGCGGCAAGAGATGGAAGACGCCGTCCCGGAAATCGCGGAGAGCATCCGAGAACGCGAGGAACTAGCTGCCGAATTGCGAATCGCCGCGTCAAAACCCTCCCAGTCCAGGAAGCACAACCAAGACTAGGAATTGGCCGACGGCCGTCTCAGCCTCTCGTAGGCCGTCGTGATGATGGCTTCCAACGCATCTGCGCCGTCCTCATCAAGGTTCGGGTCTGCGCGGAGCAATCTCGCCACCATAGCAACAGGTTCAGGATCGTTTTTGGGCGCGGCCGTGAAATCAACCGGATTCATGCCCGACCATGCGCACAGGGCCGTCAAGCTCGCAGCGTCCGGTTGTCGCCCCTTTGACATCCTCGAAAGCGTGGATTGAGAGACGCCAGTTTCCTCGCTTACCGCCTTCCAGCTGGTCTCGCGCGCCGCCACGGTAGCACTTAGGGCCTTGTAGAAGGCGACGAAGTCGAAGTTCATGCGCTGAGTCATTGACAGGTTTCCCTTATGCTTGCCGGACGGGGAGAGCAGATCGGCGATCCCTCCCTACCAGCACTGCCACATGCGATCGAGATCATGTTTACCCCTCCACCACTGGAAGTTCGAGCGCATCGCCCATGGCCAACCTGTGGACGCATTCCCTGCACTCCGGATCACGGCGCGGAATGACGCGTTGTACCTCTCCGCGATGGAAGTGGAAGTGCTGATAGGCCGCTGCTTCCATGTCGCCGGTTCGGAGCCCTAGGAAGTCGAACAGGAAGTCGTTGACCGCATGGGCGGCAGCCACAGCGTTCAAGGTTATCACGCTGGGGTTGGCTTCTTGCACCCCGTAGGCCTGTTCCTCCCGTTCCCTGTCCGACTTCGCCTCGATCGCCAGCTGCGTCGGATCAATCAGGCCGTTACACCAAAGGCAGCCGGTACCCGGCCTGATATTCCGCACCGCACACATGGCATCTTCGAGTTTGCCGCGATCCCCCCGCCGTATCTTTGCGCCAATCTGAATCGTGGGAATGAGATACTGGTGGGCAAGGGCATTGACGACAAGTCGAGCGCGCATAGAGTCCGCGCCCAGGAAGATGAAGTCACAATCTCGCAGAACTTGGGCGACTGACTGACGCGAAACGTCAGCAGCGACCGGCTGCAGGGTGGCATCGACCGCCATCTCACGCGCGTGACGTACCGCGATCTGGGTCTTGAGCTGGCCCATTTCGACGTCGACTTGGGTCGCGCCAACCACACGAGAGAGGTTGCTGCTCTCAATTCCGTCCGGATCGATGAGTACTAGGTTCCCAACCCCAAGTCGCGCAAGGTATTCCGCCACCAGTGAACCGACGCCCCCAAGCCCGATGACAGCTACCTTGCTCGCTTTCAGGAGCTGCTGTCCAGCCGCGCCAAACATACGCACTTGGCGATCGTGCTCGCTGTTCGACCCACGTGCTCGGCGGGGTTGGGAGTAAAGCCTCGAAATCTCGTTACCAATGATACGATAGGTCCCGAGCGATCGACGGTTGCCATCTGGCAGCCAGATGTCGGCGGCGACCGAGCGCCGGCCATACACCAAGGCACCAACCGGGACTCCGCGCCCAATGTCGAGGAGTGCGGGATAACCACGCTCGTGCGACTCGATATCGACGCGGCTGAACCCGACATGCCGGCCGCTTCCGTGGTTGTGAACAGCGAGGTAAGCTAAACCCGAGTCCCGGCACTGTAGAATCTCTCGGTGAATGAAGGTCGGAGTGAGTGCCCGGTGGCCGTATTTGCCAGGGACGTAGTCCGTTCCGAATTCCGCCGGCTGGACATGTTGCACCAGAAGTCGCATGGAAGACCCGATGCGCACGACCCCAGCGCGCAGGATCGCACCGTACTCCTCCCGGTCTCCGGGAAACAGATGCTCCATGATCTGCTGGTGACACGTGGACGTCACAAGGATGTCGCAGGACTCCCGGGTCATCGAAGTTCCTCCAGGAAGTGCAGCACCTTGACGAACTTGGCCACAGCCGTCTGAGGGTAGTTCTGAGTATGATTGTTGCGCCGGGAAACCTGCAGGGCAGGTCGATCGAAGAACTGGGCTCCGGTGGTGACTGCCGGATGGAAGGCCATGCCGTCTACTCGACACACGTTGCCGCCGATGAACAGTGGGTAGATGTCGGCGTATGGATAGAGCGCCGTGATATGGCCCCCTAGCCATGTGGACGAAGGCCGATATCGATCCCCAATGTCGATCGCCTCGACGACAACGAAGGCACCCCCACTCCCGTCTTCTTGACTGGACACTTCCGAGGATGGGAATGCCTGTTTCAGTTCCTCGATCGCCCTAGCCACCTCCTGCTTCACGCTGCATCCCTAGCTGTTGTCATCCGCAGCGATGGCGGTGAAGGCGAGATGTTCCGCCAATGAAACCTTGTCATCGTCGCCGATGACCTTGCTCGACCCGTTCGGCAGTTGGACCTGAAGCACGAAGTTCAACTGGATGGTGACCCCCTGCTTGATGGCGGCCTCCTTGATCTCGAGCCCCGTCGCTGGTCCTGCGGGCATCTCGACCTTGTGGTCGTTGACCTCAATGGTGACGGTCTTGAGACGAATGTCCTCCGCCACGGCGTCTTCAGCAGTCATTTCTTGCTCCTTAGGAAGAGGATTGCTGATGTGGAAGACCAATGTAACCGTTGCCGATTCGCATGTCAATTGCTTTTTGACAATTTCGCCTGCCTAGTTGGGAGAATCAGCCCGCGGTGCCACTCGGTCTTGAATCCCGGCGAGGTGCCTAGTGCTCTGTTAAAGAGTGGGCATTGAGTTTTGGACCTTCACCAGCTTCGCATCGGCC
>JAPOZM010000006.1 GCA_026706075.1 Gemmatimonadaceae bacterium | reverse complement strand
GCAGCAGGCAGTCGTCGCTCAGCGGTTCGATCGGCCGGAAGTCGCGGTGGGCGATCCACTCGGGGCGCTTGAACCGGCGGATGTGGTTGTCGGCGCGGCACAGGCTCAGATAGACGATCACCCGGCCCCAGGGACTGATGTTCGGAGGCGAGGCGTGGACGATGTTGGAGTGGAACATCAGGACCGCCCCCGCCTTCCCCTTGGGCGCGGCGATCCCCCCTTCGTCCGCCAGTCGGGTCACCGTCTCCTGGTCGAGGGTCCACAAGGGGTAGGAGGTGGTCAGGGTGTCGTGGCCGGCCTCGATCACGCCCTGCCTGTGGCTGCGGGGGATGATGTACAGAGGGCCGTTGAACTCGCTCACCTCGTCGAGGAAGAGGGCTATGTTCATCGCCTTCGGTGCCGGCATCCCGTCGTCCCGCGCCCATGTTCCGTAGTCCTGGTGCCACTGCCAGACGTCGCCGGTGAAAGCCGCCTTGCCGTTGATCTTGTACTGGTGCATGTAGACCGGCCCGTCGAGGAGCTGCATCACCGGCCCGATCAGGCGCGGATGGCTCCCGAGACGGGCGAAGGCCTCGTTGTAGGTATGGGCCGCGAAGGCCGTGCGCACCGCGTCGGTGTCCTTCTCGCGCCAGACTTCCTCCCGATGCATGTCGAAGATCACCGGCAGCTGGTCCTTCAGTACGCCGACCTCCTCCTCGGTAAACAGATCGGGAAGGAACAACCAGCCCTCGGTCTCGAACTGGCGCAGCTGATCTTCGTTCAGTCTCATCTCACTCCCCCAGGACCCCCGGCCCGTACCGCCCCAGCCGCAGGATCGGGTAGTGCGAGTTGAGCAGCGACTCGTCCCCGGTGTCCCGCACCACCTGCCACGCGTATCGCATCAGGGAACGGACCACCTCCTCGTGCCCTTCCACGTCGATCAGGTTGGTCATCTCGTAAGGGTCGTCGTCCAGGTTGTAGAGCTCGTCGAAGTCGAAGCCGTTCCAGCAGAGCTTCCAGGGGCCGTCCCATACGATGCGCTGGGAGACGCGGTAGCGGCTGCCGTGGTACTCGGCGAAGCCGCGGGTGAAGTCGCCGGCCCCTCCGGCGGGGTCCTGCAGGGCGCTGGCGAAGGAGCGTGAGTCGGGCGCGCCGATCGTCTCCAGGCCGGCCAGCTCCAGCAGGGTCGGGCCCAGGTCGTGGAGGCCGACGCGGGCCTGGCTGGTGACGCCGGGCAGCGCCCCGGGGCCGGCGACCACCATGGGGATCGAGTAGACCTCCTCGAAGCCGGTCCAGTTCTTGCAGTAGAGGCCGTGGGAGCCGAGCAGCTCGCCGTGGTCGCTGGCGAGGACGACGGTCGTGTCGTCGAGCTGGCCCGAGGACTCGAGGAAGTCGAGGAGGCGCCCGTACTGAGTGTCGATCTCGGTGATGGAGGCGTAGTAGCAGGCGGCGGCCTCCCTCTTCTGGCGTTCGTCCATGTCCCGCCACGCGGCCCCGGCCTTGCGGTAGAGGTTCGGCTGGCCCCCCAGGTCGTTGCCCACGTTGGGCTGCAGGGGAAGGCTGTCCACGTCGTACTGCGCGAACGCCTCCTGCCCGGTGACGAAGGGGTCGTGGGGCTCGGTGATGCTGACGAAGCAGCACCAGGGCGCCTCTCCGCTGGCGGCCTCCTCGAGGAAGCTCAGTCCCAGGTCGGTGGTGACGCCCACGCCCCGCCTCTCCGGGGGAACGTCGGTCACGCCGTAGAGGAGGGTTTGCCGGTAACCCTCGGGGTGTTCGTCCCACTTCTCCAGGGAGAGGCGTCCATCCTGCTTGCCGCCCGCCTTCGGGGTTGCGGCCACCTGCCAGCCGAACCGCCCCATGTCGCCGGTGCGCTCCACGTGCCACTTGCCGAAGTAGCCGGTGCGGTAGCCGGCCTGCTCCAGCCGCTGCGCCCAGTGGGGGAACCCGGTGCGCAGGCAGGACTGGTCGTCGTCCACCGTGTGGGTCACCTCGAGGACGCCGTGGGAGTGGGGCAACAGCCCGGTCATCAGGCTGGCCCGGGCGGGTGAGCAGACCGCGTTCGGCGTGTACGCCCTGGGCAGGCGCACCCCCCTGGCGGCGAGGCGGTCGAGGTTCGGCGTCCGGCAGGGGTGGTCCGGATCGAGGACCCGCCCCTGCATCTGGTCGGTCATCAGGAACAGGATGTTGGGCCGTCTCACGAGCGGCTCACGCGGGGGCTGCTTGGAGCGGGCGGCGCCGGACAAATTGGTGCCATTTGTGAGTCAAATGGATACATTATGTCTGGGGCCGGAAAACATGCCAGAGGAACCTGAACAGATTTTCCACCGACACGGCGGCCAACTACGCATGAGCGAGGCCATCGGCCATGGGATCACCCGCTACATGCTCTATACGCTCAGGGACCGGGGCGTGATCGAGATGGTCAGCAGGGGAATCTATCGCCTCGCGGAACTGCCGCCGATCGGCAACCCAGACCTGGTGACTGTGAGCCTGCGCTTTCCCAAGGCCGTCATCTGTCTCGTCTCGGCGCTCGCCTACCAAGGTATCACCTCGCAGATCCCCCACGAGGTCTCCGTGGCGGTCCCAAGGAACTCGCGCAGACCGTCTCTCGGTTTCCCCCCGGTCCGGGCCCACAGATTCTCGAAGGAAGCATACGGTACTGGCATCGAGACGCATCGAGTCGATGGCGTGCCCATCAGGGTCTACAGCTGCGAGAAGACCTTGGTCGACTGCTTCAAGTTCCGAAACAGGATCGGCATGGACGTGGTGCTCGAAGCGCTGAAGCTGCATCGGGAACGCAACGGACTCGACCTGGGAGCACTGCTCGATTGCGCCAGGGTCTGCCGGGTGGAAAGGGTGATGGGCCCCTACCTGGAGGCCGCCCTATGAGGGCCCCACACAATCTTCCCGCCTCTGTCCGACAACGTCTCCTCAACCGAGCCAGGGTCGACCGGCGGCCTTTCAACGAGCTGCTGCAGTACTTCGCCATGGAACGCTTCCTCTACCGGCTGTCCCAATCCGTCTACGCGGACCGGTTCATTCTCAAGGGAGCGCTGATGTTGCAGGTCTGGCGTCTGTCGGACACCCGCCCGACCATGGATATCGATCTACTCGGAAGGGCGAGCAACGCGGAAGGCGATCTGATCGCCCAGGTGCGGGACGTCATTGGCGTTGACGTGGAAGCAGACGGTCTCGTCTTCGATCCAGGTGCCGTCCGGACCGAGCGAATCACCGAAGGAGCGGACTACGAGGGCATTAGAGTCCGCTTCCCCGGAGTCTTGGGCACCGCAAGAGTCAACATGCAGATCGACGTCGGCTTCGGTGATGTCGTGTATCCCGAACCGCAAGCGGCCGACCTCCCGACCATGCTGGACTTTCCGGCACCACGACTCCTCTGCTACAGCCGTCAGAGCGCCATTGCGGAAAAGCTCGAAGCGATGGTTAAGCTCGGCCGGCTGAACAGCCGAATGAAGGACTTCCATGATGTCTGGCTCCTTTCGCGCCAGTTCGACTTCGACGGAGGTGATCTGGCCCACGCGGTACGGCTTACCTTCGAGCGGCGAGGTACCGCCCTGCCATCGGAGCTGGAGGCGGTCACCGACCCTTCCGTCGATGGCAGGCAGACGCAGTGGGCGGCCTTCCGAAACAGGCTCCGGCAGGAGCACCTTCCCGTCTCGTTCGCGGAAATCGCGGCTGACCTGGACAGCTTTCTGGCGCCTGTTGTCGCAGGCCTCTCCTCTGGTGACTGCGGTCCGATTCACTGGACGGCACCCGGTCCTTGGTCCTGAGTCCCCATCTCCTACCCCCACGCCTCCCTGAGCCGGCGGACCCAGTTGCCGTGCATGATGCCGGCGATCTCCTCCGCCCCGTAGCCGCGCCCCTCCAGCAGCGCGGGGATGCGCTGCAGGTCGGCGATCGTCTCCATGTCGGCGGGGCTCTGCTCCTTGCCGTAGCCGCCGTCGAGGTCGGTGCCGATGGCGGCGTG
>JAPOZM010000005.1 GCA_026706075.1 Gemmatimonadaceae bacterium | reverse complement strand
GACCGGGCGCCGGCCCCGAGATTCTGGATATTCACCACCGCTTCCGAACCCGTCATCAGGGACAGAACGAAAGCGAGGGACAGGGTGATGGTGATCCGGCTTGCCATTTTAGGCTCCTCCTTGCTGGCCGCCCGCGTCTCCCGCGGGCCTGGGCGCGACATCAGCCGGCCGTCTCGAGCTCGAGACGACCGTCGCGGAAGATCCGGCCGATGTCGCGCTGGAATCGGCAGTTGATCCGTACCGTCTCCACGGGCT
Source organism: Gemmatimonadaceae bacterium (assembly GCA_026706075.1). Classification (GTDB taxonomy): domain Bacteria; phylum Latescibacterota; class UBA2968; order UBA8231; family UBA8231; genus UBA8231. The sequence goes on along the minus strand of JAPOZM010000005.1, from coordinate 134,137 downwards.
CGTTGCGGTGGTCGAACCGCAACACGGCGTCGTGGATGACGACTTCGACTTCGCTCACGTCGTGGTGGAGAGCGGGGAAGATGAGGAACCCCTCCACCTCCTGGCCGACGAAGACCTCCTCGTTCTTGTAGAGCGTTCGCCGCAGCAGATCGAGGCGCTCCTGGTACCGGGCGTACTCGTTGCCGCGGAAGCCGGTGGCGTAGGCCCGGTAATAGGTGTCGAGCTGCTGCAGCTGCAGGCTCCAGTACTCCGAGCCGCTCCCCGAGCGCAGGACGATGCGCGCGGGATCGATCTTGACCTTGGGGTAGCGGTGGTTGGCGACCCGGAGGTGGAAGGTGGTGAACCGGGAGCGCTCGGCGTCGCCCTCCCAGAAGCGGGTGTCGCCGAAAGTGTAGGGGTTGGTCGACTGCGGACCGGAGACCGAATGGGGGAGGAACTGGCGGTTGAGATCGTCATCTGTGAGGGCCTGAAGCTCGACTCGGAAATCCCCTTGGACGAAAGCGACGCCGCCTTGATCCGCCATCGTGCTCCCCGGCGGCTGCTGCAGGGAAGGCTGCAGGGGGCCGGCGTAATGATAGTAACCGCAGCCCGAGGCGCCACACAACCCCAGCACGGCCGGAAGCCAGAGCGCACGTCGAAAGCGGGGGGATCGAATCATCGGCTGTCCGCGGAGTCCTCTCGGTCGAGGGCCTCAATATAGTGATTCGGGCGCGGCAAATGTAGACTTTATCCGGCCCCAGGTCGAGGACCGGACCAGCGTGGGGACCACGGGCGCCAGCCTCAGGTCCGTGAAGCGGTCGGCCAGCCGGTAGGCGTTGTGCCCGCCCGAGAGGGACCACTTGGCGTCGAGCAGCTCCGAGTGCTCGTCGTAGTCGGCGAACTCCAGGTTGAACCCGATGACGTCGTCGGCTGCCAGCAGCCGGCGGCGGCTGAGGAAGTCGGCCGTCATGTCGACCTCGTCGAAGACGGCCAGACTGAACTCGTAGCTGACGACGGCCGGCCCTCCCTCGGGGCCCTCCACGGCCATCGCCGCCCGGGTGTACGCTCCGTCGGGCTCGGAGTACCAAGCGGCGGCGGAGAAGTTCACCAGAAAATCCCCGTCCTCGTGAGGCCCTGCCAGCACGAAGTGGCTCGCCTGGGCGCCGTTGCGCTCGAGTTGCTCGCCCTGGCTCAGGTCGCTGAAGTCGGCGTACTGGCCTCCGGAGTGGTCGCCGTCGACGAAGATCTCCAGATCGTCGTCCTGGAAGATGCGGGTGGTGGCCGTCCCTTCGGGGCGGTCGACCTGGTGGATGTCGTCGCGGACCTGAGCCGCGAGGTAGATCCGATTGGTGTGCGGGCTCCAGCCGATCCATACCAGGATGTCCAGATCCTCGGCGTCGGCAGGGGCTTCATCCACGAGATCGACGAAGTCCTCCGTCGTCAGCGTCGCCCGGCCGGCCTGCGCCCAGTCCCCGAGCTGGCCGTCCACCTCGGGGGCGGCGCCCTCCGGGAACTGGAGGGCGGCCACCTCCCAGCCTTCGGGCAGGTGGCCGCTGGCCGACGACGCGGCCAGCAGGACGGTCAGCCAGAGGGCTCGCATGCCGGCCGGGGCCGAGCTGTGGCGCGCGCAGGTCAAGGTCGATGCCGGCGGCTGCCCACCGGAGAGGATATCCAGTCGAGGGGGATGATGGCGGATCGGTGGCGCGAAAGATAACCCCCTGCGGGGGGCCGGCAACCGGCCTTCGCCCCACCGGCCGGACGCCCTGGCCCCGTCCCGCGACGTGCCCCGGGTACGGGTGTCTTGCCCCTTTGCGGCGCCTCCTTAGGTTCGGTCGGACCGATGATTCGACGATCGATCCTCCCCCTGACGCTGGCGCTCTGCCTGGCGTGCGGCCCCTCGCGGCAGCCGCCCGCAGAAGGCGCCGCCGCGGAGCGGCACCTGGCGGAGGGCCGCTACGGCGAGGCCCTGGCCCTCCTGCGGGAGCAGCTCGCGTCGGGGGACCTCCCTCGGGCGCACGCCGGCCTCGGGAACGCTCATGCCCGCCTGGGGCGCCTGGACTCCGCCGCGGCCCACTACCAGGCCAGCCTCTCCTTCGACCCGCGGCGGGTGGAGGTCCACCACAACCTCGGCGTCGTGCTGGCCGACCTCGGTCGCTTCGACGAAGCCGTGGCCGCCCTCGAGCGCGCCGTCGACCTGGACCCTGGATTCGCGCCCTCCCACCTGACCCTCGGGCTCTTCAGCAGCAAGGTCGGCGACTACAAGGGCGCCGAAGCCGCTTTCCGAGCGGCCGCCGATGCCGGAGACCCCTCCGCTCACCGGCACCTCGGCGGACTCTACGTCCGGCTCGGCCGCTACGATGACGCCGACCGCGAGTTGGAGCAGGCCCTGAAGGCGGACCCCCGCGACGCCGAGAGCCACCGCCTGCGGGCGGTCTCGCTGCGGTCCCGCGGCGACCTGGAGGGGGCCGCGGCCTCCTTCTCGCGCGCGGTGGAGCTGGACCCCAACGCCCACGAGGCACTCTTCGGCCTGGCCAACGTCCGGATCGCCTCGGGCGACACCGAGGGCGGCAGTCGCCTGCTGGAGCGGTACGAACAGCTGCGCCAGGGCGCTGGCGAGGTCGAGCAGCTGCGCCGCCGCCTGGATGGGCGCCCCGGGGACGTGGAGGCGCGGATGGCCCTCGCCGGGAGGCTCCTGCGGGACGGCCTCGAGCCGGAGGCGGCGAGACAGTACGAGGCGGTGCTGGCCTACGACGCCGGGCAGGTCGAGGCGCGGCTGCGCCTCGGGCGGCTGTACCGAGACCGGGGGGACACGCTCCGGGCCCTCCAGGCGCTGTCCGCCGCCCCCGTCGAGGACGCGCGCCTGGCCTTCTTCCTCGGCTCCCTGCAGCTGATGCACGGCGACCTGGAAGCGGGCGCCGCCACCCTCGAGCGCGCCGCTGTCCTGGACCCCGGCCGCGGGGAGATCCTGAACAACCTCGGCAACGTCCGCCTGCTGCAGGGGAACCCCGAGGCGGCGGCGGCCGCCTTCCGCCGGGCCCTCGCCGCTGCCGCGCCGTCGGCGCAGGCCGCCCTCAACCTGGGAACCCTCTGGGGCCAGGCCGGGCGTGAGGACAGCGCCGCCGCCTGCTACCGGCTGGCCCTGAGAATCGACCCGGACCTGGCCGCCGCCCATCTCGCCCTCGCCCGCCTCCACGACCGAGGCGGCCGCCGCGGCGAGGCCGCCGCCTCGTACGAACGTCTGCTCGCGGCCTCCCCGGACCCGGCCCTGCGGGAGGAGGCCCGCGTGTACCTGCGCCGCTGGAGAGAGCGGTCCGGGGGCGGCTGACGCTGACGTGACACCCTGGACCCTCGTGGCCCTGGCCGCCGCCCTGGCGGGCTGCCAGCCGGAGGCGTCCCCCGGGGCCGCCGGCCCCGCGGAGGGGCCGCCGCCCGCGGGATTCGCCGTCCGCTTCGTCGACGCGGCCGCCGAGGTCGGCCTCGACGCCGCCCACGTGAGCGGCTTCAGCGAGGCCCGGTTCTTTCCCGAGACCATGGGCGGCGGCGGGCTGTTGTGGGACTACGACCGCGACGGCTGGCTGGACGTGTACCTCGTCAACGGCAGACCCCTCGCCCCCGGCGACGATCGCCCCCCCGTCGGCAACCGGCTGTTCCGCGGCCTCGGCGACGGCACCTTCGCGGAGACGACTTCCGCGGCGGGCGTGGGCCACCGGGGCTACGGCAACGGCTGCGTCGCCGGCGATCTCGACGGCGACGGCGATGGCGATCTCTACGTCACCAACTACGGCGCCGACGTGCTCTTCCGGAACGACGACGGCGCCTTTGGCGACGTCACCTCCGCCGCCGGCCTCGGAGACCCGGGCTGGGGCACGGGATGTGCCGTCCTCGACCACGACCTCGACGGCGACCTGGATCTCTACGTGGCGCGCTACGTCGACTACGAGCTGGCCGACGCCGGGACGGAGACGGTCCCCTACCTCTCCCGCTCCGATGGCGCCGGACCGGGAGGCCCGGGATATCCCCATCCCGACAACTTCGACGGCCTCGGCGACCTGCTGCTGCGCAACGACGGCGGGCCGGGTCCGGTCTTCACCGATGTGTCGGCCGGCGCCGGCGTCCACCTGGCCGGCGGCAAGGGGCTGGGCGTGGTCACCGGGGACGTGGACGGCGACGGCTGGACGGACCTGTACGTGGCCAACGACGCGACGCCGAACTACCTGTTCATCAATCGCCGGGACGGGACCTTCGAGGAGCGGGGCGCCCGCTCCGGGGTCGCCTACGGCGAGAGCGGCCTGCCGGAGGCGGGCATGGGGGTCGACGCCGCCGACTACGACGGCGACGGCCGCCTCGACCTCACGGTGACCAACTTCCAGGGAGAGCCGAACAGCCTCTTCCGCAACCAGGGGGACGGCTCCTACTTCCTGCCCGAGGCCTACTCCTCCGGAACCGGCGCCGTCACGGTCCCCGCCCTGGCCTTCGGCACCAACTGGGTCGACGTGGACGGCGACGGCCGGCTGGACCTGTTCGCGGCCAACGGCCACGTCCTCGACAACGTGCGCTCCTTCGACCGGTCGACGACCTACCGCCAGCGCAACCTCCTGTTTCACAACCGCGGGCCGGGGGCCTACGGCAACACCCTCTTCGCCGATGTCACCTCCATCGCCGGGCCGGGCCTCGCCCAGGAGCGCGTGAGCCGCGGCTCGGCCGCCGGCGACCTGGACAACGACGGCGACGCGGACCTCCTGGTGATCAACCTCGGGGACCGGGTGTCGGTGCTGCGCAACGAGGGCGGCAACGGCAACGGCTGGCTGTCGGTGCGCCTGCGGCGGGCCTCCTCCGGCAGCGGCGAGGGCGCCCGGCTGCGACTCCACTCCCCGTCGGGAACGCAGTGGCGGGAGGTCAGCAGCGGCCGCAGCTACCTGTCCCAGAGCGATCCCCGGGTGCTCTTCGGCCTCGGGCCGGACAGCCGGGTCGACAGCCTGGAGGTCTGGTGGCCGGGCGGGGCCCGCGAGGTCTACCGGGACCTGGCAGCGGGACGCTTCCTCGACCTGGTCGAGGACGGGGCCCGCTGAACTCTCCCGCTACGGCTCTATGCCCGCGTAGATGGTGATGAAGCCTCGCGTCCGGGTCTTCACCGGCTCGAACCGCAGGTCGCGGCGGCTGACCTCGAAACCGAGGGTGGTGGTCAGCAGGTAGCCCTGGTAGTCGGACAGGTTCATGATCTGCACCGTCGTCGTCAGCCCCCTGTAGGAGGGGCTGGCCCCGGGGGGCACCGGGTCCCGCAGCTGGTTGAAGAGCTCGTACTCCACTCCCCCTTCGACGAAGCTCTTCTGCATGATCGGGTGGCGGAGGACGATCATGAAGAGCTCGGTCAACTCGTGGCGGCGCGTCTCTTCCCGCGCCACCGGGGCCGAGCGCGACCACTCGCTCTTCCACCGCGGGGTGACGAGCGTCTGCCCGAGGCTCCAGCTGTAGTGGGCCTTGTTGATCACACCCAGGAACCAGGACGACCGGCGCTGGCCCCGCAGCTCCAGGTCGAGGGCGTCGTCGACCTGCCGCCACCAGGTCCACTTCACCTTGTTGTCCAGGGAGAGATCGCCCCTCCGGTGCTGCCAGCCCGCCCAGGTCGTGTTCACCCAGGTGTCCTGCGCCGCCAGCGGGTCGAGGACGGGGAAGAGGTCCCCCCGGGAGTTGGGCAGCTGCACCCACTGCAGCAGGTCGTCGCGGATCGTGTCCCGGACCCGGCGCAGGTCCTGGAAGAGACGCAGGCGCCCCCGGGCGGCGGTGTTCCAGTCGACGGCGAGCTGTCCGTAGCTGGCCCGGTTGTGGCGGTCGTCGGAGATCTGCTCCACCTCCATGCGGCCCAGGGTGAGGCGGACGTCGGGCCCGACGTGGAAGCCGCCGTAGAGGTTGAAGCCCTGCTGGTCGCGCCGGTAGGGGAAGTCGGGCCGCTCGTCGTTCTCGAAGCGGTCCACCGTGCCGTTGTGGTTGGCGTCGACGCCGTAGAGGTACGCCGGGCGGTCGGCGAAGTAGCGCAGGAAGGGCTCCTCCCAGTCGGGGAGCAGGTTCTGGCGCTCCTCGTTGTTGTTCTGGTTGAAGTCCCAGATGCGGTCGTTGTTCTCGTCGAGCCCCGGGAAGACGTCCTCGTCCCCCGCGCTCGATCCCTTGCGGCGCCAGTCCGGAGCCCTGTCGTAGTCGTCGTTGTCCTCGACGAACTCGTAGATCTCGAAGACGTTGTCGTAGTCCGGCACCGAGGTCTGCTTCTCCACGGTGGCGAAGGAAGTGGAGTACGCCGGGTCCATGCCGAAGGCCTCGAAGAGGCCGAACCACGGGTAGTCCTTGCGGGAGAGGTTGAGCAGCCACCCCAGGGACCTGTCCCGGGCGGTCTCGTGGCGCTCCCGGTGCGGGTTGGGATACTTGCGGTAGCGGTGGTTGAGGTTGACCTCGAGGTAGCCGTCGAGCCCGTGGAGGTCCGTGGTCTGCACCGTGAAGCCGGCGATCTGGTTGCCCGTGGGCATGCCGTAGTCGAAGCGCAGGACGCGCTGGTTGGAGCCGTCCCTGACGTTCCCCCGGGCCCTGGCGAGGGGTAGAAAGACGACGACGCCGTCGGCGTTGACCTGGCGGTCGGAGGCGATGTCGATGCGGTAGTCGTTGGCCACCACCAGCTCGACCTCGACGCGCTCGATCTCCGTCGGGTCGGGCCCCGCGTAGGTGCGGTCGCCGAAGTCGTAGGTGACGACGATCTCGTCGCCGTCCGCCGCCAGGAACCCGGCCCGCTGCAGGCCGCCCTCCACGAGGGGGCGGAAGCCGATCTCGGAGGCGCGGACGGTGCCGCCGTCGAAGTCGTGGATCCGCAGGTCCGAGGAGAACAGGGCGCCGCCGGAGCCGTCGCCGGGAGAGTCGTCGGAGATGCGCACCTGGATGCGGCTGACGGTGCGGAAGTTCTGCCCCTCCGAGAGCACGCCGGAGATGATGTCGCTGCCGAAGCCGTCCAGCTGGGTGACCGAGTGGTGGGCGTTGACGTAGGTGCCGCCCACGACCAGGAAGTCGCCGACCTGGGACTCCATCCGGCCCCCGAAGAGGTTGGTGTTGCTGGTGCGCCCCTCCGGCAGGAACGAGGGCGAGTTGGGCTCGTTGATCCGCGACAGGAGGAGGGTGACGGCGTGCTTGTCGGAGGCGAAGTCCCACTGCAGGCCGTTGAACTCCGGCTTGCTGAAGGTCATCGGCGTGAGGGTCGTGCGGATGCGGTTGCCCACGGTCACCGCCAGGTGGTACTGCCCCTTGTGGTCGGACGCCACGGCGAGGCTCGAGAACCAGCCGCTGAAGCGGCCCGTCTTCTCCAGCACGCTGCCGAAGGGCACCGAGTTCTGCTGGCGCCAGTCGTAGACCAGCCAGCCGCGGGTCAGCAGGTTGCCGTAGGCATCGTACCAGTAGTCTCCCTCCAGCGACGTGGAGACGTAGCGCTGGTAGTTCTGCCGGGCGTAGTTGGAGTACTGCCACTGCTTCCACTGGTACTCCGCGTACAGCTCCTGGGGCACGTACCACTTGCGCAGGGCCGGGTCGAGGGCGTCGAAGAGCACCCCCGGCCCCGTGGGCTCGAAGCTGACCCGGCCGCCGCGCTTGACCGTGCCCAGACGCGCGCCGTAGTCCTGGGCCCCGGCGGCGGCGGCCAGCAACAGAATCGTCAGTATCCGCACCATCCCCTTCTCCCCGCTGTTTCAGTAGGCCACGGCCAGGACGCCGTGGTGGTCCTCGGCAAAGGCGTCGGCGTCGATCCGCAGCCGCCAGATGTAGGTGCCCGGCGCCAGCACGCGGCCGTCGGCGCCGCGGCCGTCCCACAGGTATTCCGAGGGCCCCAGGCCGTGGAGCCCGAGGTCGGCGTCGGCCACGCGCCGGCCGGAGAGATCGAAGAGCTCGAAGCGCACCGGGGCCCTGTCGGTCAGTTGCAGCAGGTTGAACTGCACCCGCAGTCCGTCGTTGAGGCCGTCTCCGTTGGGCGTCACCACCGGGGTGGAGAGGGCGATCTGCCCCACGAGGCGGCCGATCTGTTCCTCCGGGATGGCCACGAAGAGACCGGACAGCTCGTCGTGGTCGCCGGGCCCGAAGTCGGCGGCATCGCCGGCCTCGAGGGGCTGGGGCACGGAGGGGTAGAGGCTGTTGATGGCGCGGCCCGAGAACGTGGTCCCGAAGCGGAACACGGGCAGATCGAAGGTGAACTCGAGGACGTCCCCCGCCCCGGAGATGAGGGGCAGGCCGATGCGGAAGGCGTCGTGCCTCGAGAACAGCACCTCCACCTCCAGGGGCTCGCCGTTCAACCGCACCTCGCGCACCCGCTCCATGGGGACCGTCGTGTCCACCTCGAGCTGGTCGAAGCCGAGGACCGCTCCCGCCCGGCCCACGCGGACGGCGTAGCGGAAGCTGGCCGGCTCCTCGACCTGCGCCAGTCGCGGATAGACCTCCGCCCGCAGGGTGTCGGCGATGGGCGGCCTCAGATAGGGGAAGGAGATGCTGTCCACCTGGCGGGTGTCGAAGAGGCGGCCGGCGAACTCCAGCCGGAACTGCACCCAGCGGCGCGGGATCGGGGCGGTGACCAGCGCCCCCGGGGCCGCCGACTTCCAGGGGCTCCAGCTGTCGATGTCCTCGACCACCCCGGCGCGGTCGTGGGACTCGAGGTCCCAGTACTCCTCCGGGGTGATCTCGGCGAGGATCGTGCTCTCCGGATCCTCCGGGTCGGGCACGCGGCGCCGGAAGACCAGCGGCGTGTCGTCGTTGCCCGTGCGCACCCGCACCCTCATCTCGGAGAACTCGGGCGGCCCGGCGATCTCCTCCACCCAGCGCAGCGGCCCGATGGAGGCCCGCCCCCCGAGGTCGATCAGGTCCGAGTAGTAGACCCCTCCGTTCAGGTACCCGGTGCCGTAGACCTCCAGCTCGTCCACCTCGAAGGGGCGCTCGCTCAGGGAGCGCAGCTTCACCTGGCGCACGTAGCGCGGGTTCACGTGCACGTCGACGACGGGGTCGGTGTTGTTGGTGGCCCGCTCCACGAGGATGTCGGGACTGCCGGCGGCGCGATCCGTCTGCCGCGGGTTGATCCACACCTCGTAGGCGCGCAGGTAGTCGTCGTGGAAGGGCGTCTCCGGCGTGGCCGCGACGGTGTTCCGCGGATAGAAGCGGATGCGCTCGACCCCCACCTGGCGCCCGAAGTCGAGCCACACCCAGATCCCGAAGCTGGTCAGGGTCGGCTCGAGGAGGGTCGGCTTGCGCTCGAAGGCCACGGTGTGGTCGCCGTTCACCAGCCCCTGCAGCTGCCTCCGCACCAGGGCGGAGGGCCGGCCGATGGAGTTCGGCGCCCGGATGCGGCCGCCCCTCTCGAGGACGAGGCCGGCGATGTTGGTCTCGCCGTCGTAGTACCGGGGGCTGATCCAGCCCGGGCGATGCTCGAACTCGATGTCGGCGCCGGGGGCGTTCCCCGTGTCCAGGACCGCCCGTACGCCGGACTTCACCAGGTGGACGGGGTCTCCCCGGCCGCCCCCCTCGGCCCAGGAACGGCCGCCGTCCCCGAGGGTGTAGCGGCCGAGCTGGGCCCTGGCGCCGCCGGCGCAGGCCAGGACCGCCAGGGCGAGGGCCGCGGCGCCGGCCCGCCGGGTGCGGAGGCCGCGGCTCACTGCAGCCCCGCGTTCACGCTCACGAAGAGCAGCGACGAGCGCTCGGCCGGTCCCGACTCCGGGTCGCGGTCTCCTACCTGGATGCCGCCGCGCGTGACCAGCTGGTAGCCCTGGTAGCCGACCCGGTTGATCACCTGCACGATCAGGGTTCGGGCCGTGAAGCCGCTGTCGAGCTCCCGGCGCGTCCCCTCCAGCAGCCAGCCCCGGGTCCACTCCAGGCCGAGCTGCAGCTCGGTGTCGAAGAGCTGCTTGCCGTAGCGGGCGTAGTAGTTGACGCTGGTCAGCTCGGAGAGCAGCGGCTGCCGCCACATGAGGAAGAGGGACTCCTCCAGACTGCGGGCCCGGGGCCGCCGGGCGTCGTAGGGGCGGTCGGCGCGGTACTCGCTCTTCCAGCGCGGCTCCAGCAGCCCCCTGCCCACCGGGATCGACCACTCGGCCCGGTTGATCAGGCCCAGGAACCCCGACCTCACCCGCCTCTCCTCCAGGCGCACCTCCTCCTCGTCCCGGCGCTGCCGGAAGGTCTCCCACTTGAAGCGGTGGAAGAGCCGCACCCCCCGGCCCGGGCGCTGATCGAGGTCGGCGTAGAAGGTGTTGCGCCAGGTGTCCCGGGAAGGCAGCAGGTCCCGGTCGTCCTCCATGCGCCCCGTCGAGCCGCTCGGCTGCACCCACGTCTGCAGGTGATCGGGGATGTCGTCGCGCACCGAGGCGCCGAAGTCGAAGAGGCGGAGACGGGAGCGGCCCAGGCGCCCGGTCCAGGCGAGCATGGCGTACCACGACTCCGTCCGGCCGTCGCCGGAGATCAGGCGCATGCGCTGGCGGCCGGCCACGAGGCGGGCGTCGGGGGTGACGAAGAGCCTGCCGTGGAGGTTGAAGCCGCGGTGGTCCCGCCGGTACGGGTAGTCGGCGTGCAGGTCGTTCTCGAAGGGGTCGGCGGTGCCGTTGTGGTTCATGTCGACGCCGAAGAGGAACTCGGGCCGGTCCGACCGGAAGCGCAGGAAGGGCTCCTCGTAGTCGGGAACCAGGTTGCGGTTGTAGTTGAGGGAGACCGCCACCGGCTCTCCCGGCCGCGCGAAGGCGCCTCCCGGGCGGCGGGTGTTGTTCTGGTTGTAGTCGTAGATGTAGTCGCGGTTGAAGTCGACGCCGGGGAAGGCGATCCCGCCCGAACCGGTCTGCCACGGCCGCGACCACTCCGGGACGGCGTCGTGGTCGTCGTCGTCGTCGACCAGCTCGTAGAGCATGGGCACGGGGGCCTTGTACTGGATCAGGCCGTTGCCGAGGGTCAGCCAGTGGTTGGTGCTGTAGGCGTCGTCCATGGAGAACGTCTCCAGGAACAGGCCCCACGGGTAGAGGTTGTAGGCGGCGATGCCGTAGGCGGCCCAGGCGGTGCGCACCATCTCGTGGTGCCGGCTCAGCCGCGGATTGGGGTACCTGCGGTGCTGGCGGTTGAGGACCGTCTCCCCCTGCACCGACAGACCGTGCCAGTCCACCAGGTCCCAGTCGAAGCCGACCAGCTCGTTGGCCGTGGGCAGGCCGTAGTCGAGGAGCAGGACGCGGCCGTTGCTCTCGTCCCGGACGTTGCCCGCCGCCCGCGCGTAGGGGAGGAAGACCGTCTTCGGGTTGCGCTGGCCGTCCGTCTGGAGATTCGAGGCGAGCTCGATCCGGTAGTCGTTGGCCACGGCCAGCTCCACCGCGGCCCCCGTCAGCGCCCTCGGGTCGAGTCCGAGCTCGAACAGGCTTCCCAGGTCGTACTCCAGGAGCAGGCGCTCCGACCCGTCCACCACCAGGGCGCCCTCGCGCAGGCGCCCTCCCTCGATCAGCGGAAGGAGGCCCAGGTCCCGGCCGCTGACGCGCACCCCGTTGGTGTCGGTGAAGACGATGTCGTGGCGAAAGATCCGGGCGCCGCCGACCCCGTCCGCCGGCGAGTCGTCCCGGACCTGCACCCAGAGCTTGTCCGGGGTGCGGTTCTGATTGCTGGTGAGCACGCCCGCCAGCGGGTTTCCGGCGCGGAACTCCGGCTCGGTGTTGGAGTTGTGCAGGTTCACGTAGGTCAGCCCGAGGCTCCCGGCCGCGAAGGGGGCATAGCCCAGCCGGCCGCCCATCAGGTGGGTCACGTTCTTGCGGGGGCCGGTGGGCTGGCTCGGCCGGGAGAGGAGCAGGGTGCTCTCGAGCCGGTCCCTGGCGTAGTCGAGGCGCACCCCCTCGAAGCGGGGCTTGCGCAGGGTCAGGGGCGTGAGCTGCGCGTCGAGGACGCTGCCCACCATGAGGCGGTAGGTCTCCCCGCCCCGCCGGTCCGAGGCGATGGCGAGCCCCTGGAAGGCTCCCGGGAACTGAGGCCACATGATGTCCGAGCCCTCGCGCGACGGCTGCACCTGCTCCCAGGAGTAGACCAGCCAGCCGCGGCCCAGGTGCTCGCCGAAGGAGTCGTACCACTCGTCCCCCGCCAGGAACGGGTCCAGGTAGCGCAGGTAGCGGTCGCGGGCGTAGTTGGCGCCGGTCTCGTACCAGTGGGCGGCGTAGGTCCCGGCCAGGCTTCGGGAGGCGTACCACTTGTGCAGGGCCGGAGTCGTGTAGTCCACCTCGAAGCGCGGAGACAGGTCGGCCAGGGCCCGCGGCGCCTCGGCCCGGGTGCCGTATCTCTGACCCTCCGCCGGCCGGGGCAGGCCCGCGGCCAGGAGCAGGGCCGTCCACAGGGCCGCACGGGCCCCCCGACCTGTCCCGAGAGAGGGCATCAGTAGGCCACGTGCACGAGGCGGACCCGGCTGGTTCGCCGGCCTCCGGTGTCCACGCCCACCTGGACGCGCGCGGCATAGATGCCGGGCGCCACGAGGGCGCCGGAGTCGTCGCGGCCGTCCCACGGGAAATCATGGCGGCCGCTGGCCTGGGGCGGCACCCGGGTCAGGTCGCGCACGAGCCGGCCGGAGAGGTCGTGGATGGCCACCGTGATCCGCGGCGGGCCCCGGACCTGGAAGACCTGGAAGGAGAGGACGGCCTCGTCGTTGACACCGTCGCCGTTGGGGGTCAGCACCGGCGGCGTCACCTCCAGCGGCGCCAGCAGGCGCCCGGCCTCCAGGTCGGAGACGACCACCAGGGACTGGCTCTCCACCAGGTCGGTGGCGTCTCCCTCGCTGGCGATCTGCAGGAGCCCGGGCTTCGAGGAGCGGGACAGCTCGACCCGGAAGGTGGTGCCGCTGAGGAAGACCTGGGTGCGGATGCGGGCCGCATAGACCGAGCGGCCCGAGGTGACGGGCCCGGGAAAGCGGACGTCCACGCCTCCCTCCACCGGAGCGGCGGAGGCGGTGGCCAGCAGGTCGACGGCGTTCCCCGTGCGCAGGCGGGCCTCGGAGCCGGCGTGCAGCGACAGCAGTCTCATGGGCGCGCTCGAGGAGGAGCGGATCCCCATGCGGTCGAAGCCGGGGTCGCCCACCCGGAAGCGGGGCCGCATGTAGATGGTGAACTCCTGGTCGACGCCCGCGGGCACCTCGCTGGTGGGCCAGATCTCGGCCCACACCTGGTCCACCAGGGGCTCGGCCAGACCGATCCGCAGGCCGCGTATGGCGGCGCGCCTCAGGGGGTTGATGGTCAGCAGGCGCACCTGGGCCAACGCGTAACGCCGCGGACTCGGGGAGCGGAAGGGCCCCGGCGACTCGCGGTAGACCTCGCTCCAGCTGCTCCACTTCTGTCCGGGCACGTAGAGCGTGTCCACGGGACCCCGGTTCGACTCGCGGGCCCGCTCCCAGCGCTCCCGGTCGATGGGGAAACCGGCGGCGTCGAGGTATCTCAGCTCCTGGCGCAGGTCGTCTCCGGAGCGCGTGCGGACCTCGATGCGGGTCTCCCGCGGCGCCTCCCCCTCCCACGACAGCGAGCTGAACATGCGCGACCCGGGCAGGGTGATCAGGGGCGAGGTGAGGACCACCTCCGAGACGAAGCCCTCGCCGAAGGCCAGCATCTCGGCGAGCTGGCCGCTCTCCTGCTCGGTGCCGAGCAGCGCCAGGGCCCGCAGCTGCACGTGGCGCACCTCCTGGAGCGGGAAGGTCTCCTCCAGCTGGTGGAAGCGGTCGCGGTTCAGGCGTTCGTCCAGCTCGTTCCAGACGCGCTCCCCGTTGGGATCGATGGAGCCGTCGGAGAGCAGCACCTGGTAGGCCCGCAGGGGCTGCTCGGGGGTGACCAGGCGCACCCGGTCGAGCCAGTACTTGGCGCCCAGGTCGACCTCCAGCTGGTTGCGCCGGCGCACCGGGTCGTACGGCTTGATGGGGAACCACGTGTAGAAGAACCCGTCCGTCGATATGGTCCGCACCAGGTCGCCGATGGCCCGGGTCTGGAGGTTGATGAGCCGCTGCGTGTTGAGGACCACGTTCTCGCCGGGGGTGATCACCTCCAGCTCCGCCACCCGGGGGCGCTCGCGGCGAAAGTGGCGCACCGGCCCCCGCTCGGACTCGGGCAGGGCGCTCCAGGTCGCCTCCGAGACCGGGATTTCCCGGCCCGCCACCGTCAGGCGGTGGTGCTGCACCGCGCCCCGGTCGTCAGGCGGCAGGGCCGCGTACTCCTCCGGAGAGATCTCGCGGCCCCGGTCTCCGTCCGAGCCGAGGGCCTCCAGGCGGACGAACTGCACGACCTGGCCGGTCACCCCCGGGGGCAGGGGCCGCTGCGGCTTGATGTCGAAGACGAAGTGGCGCTCGTCCTTGTTGGGCAGGACCACCTGGCCGGCGCGGAAGTACTCGAGGTCGTCGATGCTGCGGCCGATCCCGTTGGAGAGGCGCACCCGGAACTTGAGGAACGGGTCCCCCTCGCCTTCGGGGGCGAAGCGCACCACCACCTGCTCGGCGATCACGGCGCGCCCGAGGTCGATCTCGACGAACCAGTCCTCCGGGTCGTCGGCCGGGTCCGGCTCCCACCAGGTGAGAGGGTCCCCGTCGTGCACCAGGGAGCCCGTCTCCTCGCCGCTGCCGATGGCGTGGACGCCGCCCGTGACCGTGTCGGGTCCGGCGAGGATGGCCGTGTACTCGTGGGCGTCGAGAGCGGCGTTGCCCCGCCGCTGCAGCCCCCGGGGGGTCACGGTGCCGTCAGGCCCCAGGTCCAGGGCGCCCTCGGGCAGCTGCCACGCCGACCAGTGAGCGGCCCGGTCGACGACGACCTCCGTCGGCCTCAACCGATACCCCTCCTGGGGGGCTGCGGCGGTGCCCAGGAGCACGAGAGCGGCCCCGAGCCAGCTCGCCGGGCGGGGAGCGACCATCAGTAAGCCAGTTCCACGACGCCCCGGCGCCGGCCGGTGCCGTCGTCGGCATGGACGCGCAGCTCGTAGAGGTAGAGGCCGGGAGGGACCCGGCGGCCGCTGCTGTCGAGACCGTCCCAGGCGGCGGTGAGGGTGCCGGCGCCGTGGTCCGCCTCCCAGGCCCGGACCAGGGGGCGGCCGTCGACGGCGAAGATGTCGAGGGTCAGCTTCACCGGTTCCATCAGCTTGAGGAGGGTGAAGGTCAGCTCGAGCCGGTCGTTGACGCCGTCGGCGTTCGGGGTCGTCACGGGGCTGGCGGCCCTCAGGTTGGAGATCAGGGACAAGGCCGCATCCGCCCCGTGGCGGACGACCAGACCGCCTCCTGGCTCGCCGTCGATGTCGGCGGGCCTCGCGACCTGGTAGGCCACCCTGGACTCCCCCTCCTCGGTGCGCCGGTCGAGGGCCTGCACCTCGAACCTCGTGCGCTCGTGGAAGAGCGTGGCCGTGAACTCCACCTGCAGGAAGCTGCCGTCCTGCACCACCCGGCGGGGCAGGTTGACGGTGAAGCCGGTGCCCGGCTCGACGTCGATGAAGGGCAGGACCTCCTGGTCGTCGACGCGGATGCGCTGGACCTCGCCGATCTCGGCCGCCGTCCTCACCTGCAACTGCCGGAAACCGGTGTCCCGGTGGGCCGCGGATCCGGTGCGGTCCAGGTGGACCTGAAGGGAGAGGGTGAAGGGGGTCTCCACCCCGGCCCCCGCCTCCAGGGGCCGGATCTCGGCCGCCAGGTCCCGGGCGACCGGTGGATAGACGTACTCGAACCGCAGCTCGCGCAGACCGGCGCCGGGTTCCGTCAGGGTGACGTGGAACTGCAGGTAGCGCTTCAGGGGCGGTGAGCGCACGAGTCCGTCGGTGACCGGCTCCCACGGGCTCCAGGCCGGGTTGGGCTCGACCGGCCCCCTGTCCTCCGGCGGGGCGTTCTCCCAGCCCACCTTGCTGTACTGGACCACGTCGCCGCCCTGGATCAGGTAGTAGAGGAGGGGGCTGCGGTCCGGCCCGGTGCGGGTGCGCACCACGACCGGGGCGGTGGAGACATCGCCGCCCTCGTAGAGAACGCGTCCCCACACGGGCTCCGGCCGGCCGGCCCGCAGCGGCTGGGACTCGTACTCCCCCACGGGGACCGTGCCGTCCGAGTAGACCTCCAGCTCGGCGATCTCCCAGGCGCGGTCGACCTGCGGTTCCAGGGCCAGCACGCGCGCCTCCTCGCTGGGAAAGCGCTTGTCCACCACGGGGGAGGTGTTCTCGTTGGGGGCCTTGAAGAACATCACCCGGCGGGAGTCGGCCAGGGGGTCGAGGCTCTGCGCCGCGGACAGGGTGAACTCCTGCAGGAAACGGTTGCGGTTGCGGAAGTCGAGGCGGGGGAAGAACCGGACGCGGTTGATACGGAAGGTGGCGCCCAGGTCGACCCACAACGTGGAGGACCGCTCCACCCCCTCCTGCAGGTCGGGATCGAAGAAGGTGGTCGGGTCGCCGTCGAAGAGCGCTTCGCCGCCGGGCAGCGGCGCGAACCCCCTCTCCGGGTCCGAGTACAGCACCCGTCCGCCGCGCTCGCCGAGGGTGGCGGACAGGTTCGCGTTGGCCTCCACGTCCCACATCCAGATGCCCTCCCCGGTGATGGAGACGTACCGGGAGGAGGACTCCGCCCCCCGCCACGAGAGCTCGGGGCCGACGGAGACGTAGCGGACCTCGCCGGCCGCCGGGTGGGAGAAGGCCAGGAGGACGAGCAACGCGGCAGGCCGTCTCACGGATGCTTGGGCTCGGGGCATCTCAGAAGGGCGTCCAGTTCGGGTGCAGGTCGTCGTACGGATCGTCGGTCACGCGCTCCTCGGCGCCGCCCTCGACGGGGACGATGTAGATGTCGTAGCGCGTCTCCACGTCGACCAGCCTGGCGAAGGCGATGCGGGTGCCGTCGGGGGACCAGGTCGGCGTCTCGTCCCAGGCCTCGGCGAAGGTCAGCTGCCGGGCGCCGCTGCCGTCGGCGGCCATGACCCAGACATGGCTGATGTCGAAGTCCTCCGGATCCAGCGCGACATAGGCGATCCAGGCCCCGTCGGGAGACCAGGAAGGTTGTCCGGCGTATTGGCCCTCCGGCGAGAGCTGCTCCACGCCGCCGCCGGCCGGGTCCATGATGGAGATACCGTCCTCGCCGTCGTAGGCGATCGACGCGCCGTCGGGCGACCACGCGGGCGACCGGCCCCACGAGGCCAGGGGCTCCAGGGTGAGCCACTCCACGCCGCTGCCGTCGGCGTTCATGACGAAGATCTGCGGCCCCCTCCCTCCCCCGCCGCTGCGCTCGAAGGCGATGCGCTGCCCGTCGGGCGACCAGGCGGGAGCCGAGTCGTAGGCGTCGTCGCGCGTCAGGTTCACCGGGTTCCCGCCGTCGGCGTCCATGACGTAGATCTCGGTGTTCCCGTCCCGGATCGAGCTGAAGGCCACCTTCGTCCCGTCCGGCGACCGGGCCGGCTGCTCGCCCCGGCGGGTGAAGTAGAGGGCCTCCAGGGAGTCGGGGAAGGTGCCGTCGGACTTCGGCAGGCCGGTCAGGGCCGAGGACAGGTTCACGACCTCGCCGGTCTCCAGGTCCAGGGAGTGCACCTCCAGGTCGCGCAAGTATTCGCTCTCGAGGCGCCGGTTCGAGGTGAACAGGAGCTGAGTAGCGTAGGCCGACCCGTCCGGCGGGACCACCTTCACCGTGTCCTCCGGCTCGGGCGCGGTGAACTCCACGGTCACGCCGCGCTCGCGGAAGGCGGCGGCCTGGGCCCGGGCCGCCTCGCTCAGCGGGTTGCCGGTGAAATCCAGGCTCTGCAGGCTGTCCAGACCCGCCAGCGCCGATATCTCCGTCACGGCGTTGTCGGCCAGCAGCAGCACCCGCAGGCTCTTCAGCGACTCCAGGGGCGAGACCTCCTCGATCTGGTTGCTCCCCAGGTCGAGGTAGCGCAGCCGCGTCAGCCCCGCCAGCGGCGACAGGTCGCGGATCCCGTTGCCGTACAGGTCCAGGGCCTCCAGCCGGGTCAGCTGCTCGATACCGTCCAGGTCCTCGATCCCCCGTTCCTTGGCGGTCAGCGAGACCAGCCCCGCTGCGTCGCCGGTCCCGGCGGCAGCGGCGGCGTCCACCGCCGCCTGCAGGGCCGAGTCCGCGAAGACCGGGACAACACCGGTGGACCCGCCGGGGCCGGGACCGACGGGCGGGGCCGGCTCCGAGCCGCAGCCGGACAGGACCAGGGCGGCCGGGATCAGCCGTCGAATCCTCACCATGGCCTGCCTCCTCAGAAAGGTGCCCAACACGGTTGCATGTCCAGGTTCGGATGGTCGGTGATCGACTCCTCGTCGCCGCCGCCGGCCGGGATGAGGTAGAGGTCGTAGTTCATCCCGCTGTCCTCATTCCCCACCCTGGAGAAGACGATGCGCGTGCCGTCGGGCGACCAACTGGGATGCTCGTCCCAGAACTCGTCGCCGAAGGTCAGCTGGAGGACTTGGCCGCCGTCGACGGCCATCACCCACACGGTGCCGCCCCCGCCGACATGGGCGATCGATCGGCCGTCCGGAGACCACGAAGGCGACCACGCCCACCGGTCCTCCGAGGCGCGCCGCATCTCCTTGCTGGGCAGCTCCACGACGAAGATCCCCTTGGTCTCCTTCCTGCTGAAGGCGATCGACGAGCCGTCCGGAGACCACGCCGGGCCTTGTGCGCTCTTGCTCAGGGCATCGAAGGTCACCTGCTCGACGCCGGTGCCGTCGGCGTTCATGACGAAGATCTCGGTGTTGAGATGGGTGCCCGGCCAGACTTCGACATCGCCGTTGCGGTCCGACACGAAGGCGATGCGCTTGCCGTCGGGCGACCAGGCGGGACTGACGTCCCAGGCGTCGTGGAGGGTCAGGTTCTCCGGAGCGCTGCCGTCGGCGGCCATGACGTAGATCTCCCCGTTGCCGTCCCGGAAGGAGGCGAAGGCGATCCTGCTGCCGTCCGGCGACTGCGCCGGTTCCTCGCCGCTGCGCACACCGCGGTCCAGGGAGTCGGGCATCGAGCCATCGGAGAACGGCGCCGTTGCGAGGTCTTCCGACAGATTCACCACCTCGCCGGTCTCCAGGTCCAGGGAGTGAACCTCGACCTCATGAAGGAAGCGCGACCCTGTCCGCCGGGACGAGGTGAACACGATGGGCAGCTCCCCCAGGATGATCCCGCCGCCTCCGTCTCCGGACTCCGGCGCCGAGAAGTCGACGCCCACGCCGCGCTCGCGGAAGGCGGCGGCCTGCGCCCGGGCCGCCTCGCCCAGCGGGTTGCCCGTGAGGTCGACGCTCTGCAGGCTGTCCAGACCCGCCAGCGCCGATATCTCCGTCACGGCGTTGTCGGCCAGCAGCAGCACCCGCAGGCTCTTCAGCGACTCCAGGGGCGAGACCTCCTCGATCTGGTTGCTCCCCAGGTCGAGGTAGCGCAGCCGCGTCAGCCCCGCCAGCGGCGACAGGTCGCGGATCCCGTTGCCGTACAGGTCCAGGGCTTCCAGCCGGGTCAGCTGCTCGATGCCGCCCAGGTCGGCGATCCCCCGCTCCTTGGCCGTCAGGGTGACCAGCCCGGCCGCGTCGCCGGTCTCCCCCGCGGCTTCGGTCACCGCCGACTGCAGGGCCGAGTCCGCGAAGACGAGGGCGACACCGTCGGGGCCGGCGGGGCCGGGATCGGGGCCGACGGAGCCGTCCGGCTCCGACCCGCAGCCGGCCAGGGACAGGACGGCGGCCCCCGCCCCGAGCTTCCGGATCACCGGCGTCCCCGACATCTCAGAACGGCGTCCAGTTGGGGTCCATGTCATCGTGCGGATCGTCGGTCACCCGCTCCTCGGCGCCGCCGTCGACATCGACGATGTAGATGTCGTAGCGAATCTCCTGCTCCGACTGCCGCGCGAAGGCGATGCGGGTGCCGTCGGGGGACCAGGTCGGGTTGCTGTCCCAGGTCTCGGCGAAGGTCAGCTGCCGGGCGCCGAGGCCGTCGGCGCCCATGACCCAGACGTGGCTGAAGTCCCGGGCCGTGTCCGCCCTGGTGTAGGCGATCCATGCGCCGTCCGGCGACCACGTCGGGCGAGTCCCCCCGAGGCCTGCCTGCGAGATGAGATGCAGGGCCCCGCTGCCGAGCTCGATGTAGTGGATTCCCCAGTCGGTCCCCATGGCGGAGACGCAGGCGATCGACGCGCCGTCGGGCGACCACGCCGGCGAGCCGGCCCAGGGGGCCAGGGGTTCGTAGGTGAGCTGCTCCAGGCCGCTGCCGTCGGCGTTCATGACGAAGATGTGGGGCTGCCCACCGTCGCGTTCCGACACGAAGGCGATGCGCCGCCCGTCGGGCGACCAGGCGGGACTCGTGTCGAACGCGTCGTGGCGGGTGAGGTTCACCGGATCGCCGCCGTCGGCGTCCATGACGTAGATCTCCCTGTCGCCGTCCCGGAACGAAGCGAATGCCACCCTCGTCCCGTCGGGCGACCGGGCCGGCTCCTCGCTGGTCCGCGAGACGTAGTGCCGTTCCAGCGAGTCGGGAACCGAGCCGTTGGAAAAGGGGACGGCGGCCAGGACCGAGCACAGGTTCACGACCTCGCCGGTCTCCAGGTCCAGGGAGTGCACCTCGCGGCCGGACAGGTAGCTGCTCTCGAGACGCCGATTCGAGGAGAACAGGAGCAGCGAGGCTCCCAGGGGAGGGGCCGGACCCTCCGGCGGGACCACCTGGACGGTGTCCTCCGGCTCCGGCTCGGTCAGCTCCACGGTCACGCCGCGCTCGCGGAAGGCGGCGGCCTGCCCTCGGGCCGCCTCGCTCAGCGGGTTGCCTGTGAGGTCGACGCTCTGCAGGCTGTCCAGACCCGCCAGGGCCGAGACCTCCATCACGGCGTTGTCGGCCAGCAGCAGCACCTGCAGGCCCTTGAGCGACTCCAGGGGCAAGACCTCCTCGACGCGGTTGCTCCCCAGGTCGAGGTAGCGCAGCCGCGTCAGCCCCGCCAGCGGGGAGAGATCCCGGATTTCGTTGCCGTACAGGTCCAGGACCTCCAGTCGCGTCAGCTGCTCGATGCCGCCCAGGTCGGCGATCCCACGCTCCTTGGCCGTCAGAGTCACCAGCCCCACCGCGCCGCCCCCCTCGGCGGCCGCGGCGGCCTCCACCGCCGCCTGCAGGGCGGAATCCGCGAAGACCGGGGCGACGCCTGTGCCGCCTCCGGGGTCGGGTTCGGGGCCGACGGAGCCGTCCGGCTCCGATCCACAGCCGGCCAGGGCCAGGAGCGCGGCAAGCGCCATGAGCTTCCGGGTCACCGGCGTACCCGGCATCTCAGAACGGCGTCCAGTTTGGGTGCATGTCATCGTGCGGATCGTCGGTCACCCGCTCTACGTCGCCGCCCTCCGCCGGGACGATGTAGATGTCGTAGCGGGTCTCCTGCTCCGTCTGCCGCGCGAAGGCGATGCGGCTGCCTTCGGGCGACCACGTGGGGGTCCGGTCCCACACCTGGCCGAAGGTCACCTGACGGGCGCCGCTGCCGTCGGCCGCCATGGCCCAGATGTGGCTGGAGTCGGTGGTCGTGTCGACGACGGTAAAGGCGATCCGGGCGCCGTCGGGCGACCACGACGACTCCCCGCCCTCCGGGGAGAGGAGGCGCATAGCTCCGGTGGCCACGTCCACGGCGAAGATTCCCTGAACGTCTCCCTGGGCGGCGAGGCAGGAGATGACCGAGCCGTCGGGGGACCAGGCGGGCCATATGGCCCACGAGGCCTGGGGCTCGTCGGTGAGCTGCTCCACCCCGCCGCCGTCCGCCTCCATGACGAAGAGCTGGCCCAGCCGTCCTCCGCCGTTGCGGTTCGACACGAAGGCGATGCGCCGGCCGTCGGGCGACCAGGCGGGATACTGGTCATTCGCCGGGTGGCGCGTCAGGTTCACCGGGTCGCCACCGGCGGCGTCGAGGACGTAGATCTCCTGGTCCCTGTCCCGGCGCGAGGTGAAGGCCACCCGGGTGCCGTCCGGCGACCGGGCCGGGTCCTCGCTGCTGCGCGGGTGGTAGGCGGTCAGGGAATCGGGCACCGTGCCGTCGGACAAGGGGAAAGCGGCCAGGGCCGAGGACAGGTTGACCACCTCGCCGGTCTCCAGGTCCAGGGAGTGGACCTCGAGGCCGAAAAGGTAGGAACCCTCTATGCGCCGGTTGGAAGAGAACAACAACTGCGAACCGCGCAGAGCAGGGCCGGGCCCGGGTGGTTCCTCGGGCGGGACCACCTCGACGCTGTCCTCCGGCTCCGGCGCGGTCAGCTCCACGGTCACGCCGCGCTCGCGGAGGGCTGCGGCCTGGGCCCGGGCCGACTCGCTCAGCGGGTTGCCGGTGAGATCCACGCTCTGGAGGCTGTCCAGACCGGCGAGGGCGGAGATCTCTGTCACCCCGTTGTCGGCCAGCAGCAGCACCTGCAGGCTCTTCAGCGACGCCAGGGCCGTCACCTCCTCGACCCGGTTGCTCCCCAGGTCGAGGTAGCGCAGCCGCCTGAGCCCCGACAGCGGCGACAGGTCCCGGATCTCGTTGCCGTACAGGTCCAGCACTTCCAGCCGGGTCAGCCCCTCGATACCGCCCAGGTCGGCGATCCCCCGGTCCTTGGCGGCCAGGGAGACCAGCCCGGCCGCGTCGCCGGTCCCGACCGCGACCGCGGCCTCCTCCACGGCCGCCCGCAGCGCCGAGTCCGCGAAGACCAGGGCGACGCCCGTGCCGCCCCCGGGGTCGGGATCGGGGCCGATGGGGCCGTCCGGGTCCGAGCCGCAGCCGGTCAGGGCCAGGGCGGCCAGGGCCAGGACTCGCGTTGATGCCCCCGTCATGGACCTCATCAGAAGGGCGCCCAGCACGGGTCCCTGTCGACACCCGGATCGTCGGTGAGCTGCTCCCCGGCGCCCCCCTCCGCGGAGATGACGTAGAGGTCGTAGGCGACCCCTTCCGCCCGGTCCTCCCGGGCCAGGACGATGCTGGCGCCGTCGGGAGACCACCTTGGCGGGCCTCGCCGGAAGAACCTCCCCACGGTCAGCTGGCGGGCCTCTCCGCCTCGGGCGGGGATCTTCCACACGTGGCTCTCCTCGTACTCCACGGTCTCCACGTAGGCGATCCAGCGGCCGTCCGGGGACCACGAAGGCCCCCAGGCCAGCCCGTCGTCGTCCGTGACGAGCCGGATCTCGCGGCTGGACCGCTCCAGGACGAAGATCCCGGAGAAGCCCTCCCCGTCGAACTTGTTGAAGGCGATCGACGAGCCGTCCGGCGACCACGCCGGATGCTCCGCGCTTCGGCTCAGGGGATCGGAGGTCACCTGCTCCACGCCGCTGCCGGCGGCGTCCATGACGTAGATGTCGGTGTTGTTGCGCCAGGGCCTGATCTCGACGTCGCCGTTGCGGTCGGAGACGAAGGCGATGCGCTCCCCGTCGGGCGACCAGGCGGGATTCACGTCATAGGCCTGGTGTAGGGTGAGGTTCTCCGGCCGGCCGCCGTCGGCGTCCATCACGTAGATCTCGTAGTTGACATAGTCGCGGTAGGAGGTGAAGGCGATCCTTCTCCCGTCGGGGGACTGGGCCGGTTCCACGCCGTGGCGCGGCGGCGGCTTCCCGCCGGAATCGTCCCCGGAGAGGGGCGCCCCCGCCAGCTCTTCCGACAGGTTGACGACCTCGCCGGTCCCCGGGTCCAGGGAATGCACCTCCAGGTCCCAGTCGTCCCCGGTCCGCCGGGACGAGACGAAGACGATGGGCAGGTCCCCCAGGATGACGCCGCCCTCCCCCGGACCCTCCGGCTCCTCGGGCTCCGTCATGTCCACGGTTACGCCCCGATCCCGCAGCCCCGGCACCTGGGCCTCGACGGCCTCCTCGGTCAATGGGTTGCCCGTGAGATCGACGCTGTTCAGGCTGTCGAGACCCGCCAGGGCGGAGATCTCCCTCACCTCGTTGTCGGCCAGCACCAGCACCTGCAGGCCCTTCAGCGACGCCAGGGGCGACACCTCCTCGACCCGGTTGCTCCCCAGGTCGAGGTAGCGCAACCGTTTGAGCCCCGCCAACGGCGACAGGTCCCGGATCTCGTTGCCGTACAAGTCCAGCACCTCCAGTTGCGTCAGCTGCTCGATGCCGCCCAGGTCGGCGATGCCCCGGTCCTTGGCCGTCAGCGAGACCAGTGCGGCGGCGGCGCCGGTCCCGGCCGCTGCGGCCTGCTCCACCGCGCTCTGAAGGGCCGAGTCCGCGAAGACGAGGGCGGGACCGTCGGGGCCGCCGGGGGCGGGACCGGGACCGACGGGCGGGTTCGGCTCGGAGCCGCAGCCGGCCAGGACCCAGACGCAGACCGCCATCCGACGGGTGGTCTCCACGATCCTCCGCAAGGTCGGAAAGTCCATGATTATTAAGGGGTTATGGACAATTGTGGACTTAGTCAAGCGTCTTCGCAGTAGAAGACGCCCACCGACCAGGGCTCGATCCGGACCTCGAAGGCCCCGTCCTCGACCGCCACTTCGCCGCCCGTGAGCAGGTCCCCCGCGCTCCGGATCGGCCCGGGGCCCAACCTCGCCTTCGCGGCGGACCGCTCGAGGTTGAAGGCGAAGACCAGCCGCCCGCCACGCCGGGACCTGCGGAGGGTGGTGACCAGGGGGTCGCCGGCCACCTCCACGGGTGGCTCGATCCCGGCCTCCTCCACGAGGCCGAGGACCAGCGGCGGATGGCCGACATCCCCGAATCCCGCCGACAGGGTCAGGCCGTACCAGGTGAAGCGTCCGTCGCCGCTGCGCACGGCCACCACCTGGCTGCCGAGCCGAGCGATCGCGGTGGAGTCCCCTTGCGGCTCGAGCACGGCGTACCCGCAGGGCGAGGTGAGGGCCACCCGGCCGCAGGGCGTCTCCAGGAGGTTCTCCCCCCGGCGGATGTCCTGCGGCGTCACCGCCGAGAAGTCCTCCACGCGGACGCCGAAGCGCTCGGCGAAACCCTCGGGCGGGGCCTCGCTGGACAGGCCGTTCTTCCGGTAGAGGCCGAAGCTGCCTTCGGCCACCAGGCGGGTCCCCGGACTCTCCTCGAGGGTCCGCTCGATCCGCTCCCTCACCTCACCGCCCATGAGGGCGAGGTTGGGCAGGAAGAGGAGGCGGTAGCCCGACCAGTCCATGCGCGGCGACAGGATGTCGGCGGGGATGCCGTGACGCCAGAGGGTCCGGTAGACGCCGCGGAGGTCGGCGTTGAAGCGCTCGGTCTGACCGTTGAGACCGAAGAGCTCCTGCGACTCCGGATGGTAGACGATACCGACCTCCGCGGGCGGGCACTCCAGCGGCAGGTGGTCCTTCAGGCCCTCGATGCGGGCCACGGCGTCGGCCACCTCTCTCAGCCGTCCGGTGGGTCTTCCATCGAGGGCGGCGAGGTTGTACCCGGGGGACTCGAAGCTGAGGTACTCGGGGCGGTACTGCCAGAGCATGCATCCCGCGGCGCCGCCGGCGAGGGTCATCCACAGCAGGGTGGTGAGCTCGCGCGGATCGGACTGCTTCTTCCAGGTCACGCCCCCGGGGGACATGCCGGCGTAGATCTCCTCGTTCCACCAGCGGCCCTTCACCCCCTGGCCGCGGGAGATGTCGAAGCTGAAGGCTCGATCGGCGAGTGGGTACGGGTCGTCCGAGGTCAGGAGGTTGTTGGAGGCCATGGACATGCCCCAGCTGTCCACGTGTCGGGCGCACTCGTCGTCCCAGGGCCGCGGCGTGGAGGCGGCGTGGGCCCGCATCTCGTGGCTGGGGTCGATCCTCCGGGCCTCGGCGACCATCCACTTCAGGTGGTCCACCAGGTTCCGGCGATGGAACCGCAGGTACAACAGCATCTCCACCACGTTGTGGTTCGACCGCGGGGGTTCCACGTCGTCCCAGTCCCGGTAGCGGCGCAGGACGCGGGCGTTCAGCTCCTCGAGGGTGAAGCGCTCGCGCAGCCAGGCCTTGTAGCGAGCCCGGGTATGGCCGCAGTAGCAGGGCAGGCCGTCGCCGTGACGGGGCCAGGACGGGCTCACGCCGTCCCAGAGCCCCCACACCAGAAGGTTGGGGCGGTCCTTGTAGCGGTCGACCACGTGTCGCAGCAGGGCTCCGCCGCGCTCGCGCCAGGCCGGATGGTCGCAGCAGTGGACCATCGCCCCCTGGGGTGTGGCGGGGCTCGCGTCTCCCAGGCTCGGCTCGCCCCGGTGGTTGACGGTCCTCATGTCCGGGTGCTCCCGGAGCAGCCACTCGGGACAGGCGCCGTGAGTGGCGAGGGTGATGTCCATCCACACCGAGAGACCGTGCTTCTCCGCCAGCTCGAAGAGCCGGTCGAAGTCGTCGAGCTGGTAGACGCCGGAAGCCGGCTCCATCCAGTTCCAGTAGCTGAAGCTGCGCACCACCCGGAGACCGGCCTGCCGGATCCGCGCGAAATCCCCGTCCCACAGACCGGTCCTCGGGACCGGCGCGCGGTAGTACTCCACTCCCACGGGGAAGGGTGTGTCCGGATGGAGCCTGAATGCGGGCATTGAGGAAACCTCCCGGCGCCACTAAGCTCTTTCGCCCACCTTGGAGAAACGCGGCTCGTCGATGAACATCCTGGGGATCTCCGCCTACTACCACGACAGCGCCGCCTGCCTCGTGCGGGACGGCGAGATCGTGGCCGCGGCCCAGGAGGAGCGCTTCACCCGCAGGAAGCACGACCACGAGTTCCCGGCGAAGGCCGTCGACTTCTGCCTCGACTACGGCGGCCTCGATCCCGCAAACCTCGATCTGGTCGCCTTCTACGACAAACCGCTCCTCAAGTTCGACCGCATCCTCGAGACCTGGATCAGCTTCGCCCCGAGGGGCTTCAAGCTCTTTCTGATGGGCATGCCCTTGTGGTTGAGGCAGAAGCTGCACACCCCCCGGGAGCTCGACCGCGGCCTCCGCGGCGGCTACGGAGGGCGCTACCTCTTCCCCTCCCACCACGAGTCGCACGCGGCCAGCGCCTTCTACCCCTCCCCCTTCCAGGAGGCCGCCATCGTCACCCTCGACGGCGTCGGCGAGTGGGCCACGGGAACCATCGCCTGGGGCCGGGACCACGAGATCGAGATGCTCAGGGAGATGCGCTTCCCCCACTCCCTCGGCCTGCTCTACTCGGCCTTCACCTACTTCACCGGTTTCCGGGTCAACAGCGGCGAGTACAAGCTCATGGGCCTGGCGCCGTACGGCGAGCCCGTCTACCGCGACCTCATCGTCGAGGAGATGCTCGACATCAAGGAGGACGGCTCCTTCCGCATGGACATGTCCTACTTCGGGTTCTGCCATACCGATGTCATGACCACGCCGAAGATGGACCGGCTCTTCGGAGGGCCTCCGCGGCAGCCGGAGGGCGAGATCACCCGGCGCGAGATGGACCTGGCCGCCTCGATCCAGGCGGTGACCGAGGAGATCGTGCTGAAGATCGCGGGCCACGCCCACGAGCTGACCGGCGCCCGCCACCTGGTGATGGCCGGCGGCGTGGCCCTCAACTGCGTCGCCAACGGGCGCCTGCTGCGCGAGGGCCCCTTCGAGGACCTGTGGGTCCAGCCCGCCGCCGGAGACGCGGGCGGCGCCCTCGGAGCGGCCCTGTTCACCTGGCACCAGCTCCTGGGCAAGCCGCGAAGGGCGGCGCCCCGGGACAGTCAGGGAGGGTCCCTGCTAGGCCCCCGCTTCGACGACGACGAGATCCGCCGGGACCTCGACGCGGCCGGGGCCGTGTACCACCGCTGGGAGGAAGAGACCGAGCTGATCGACCGCATCGCGGAGCTGGTGGCGCAGGAGAAGGTGGTGGGGCACTTTGCCGGCCGCGCCGAGTTCGGTCCGCGGGCCCTCGGCAGCCGCTCCATCCTCGGCGACGCGCGCTCCGCCGAGATGCAGTCGGTGATGAACCTCAAGATCAAGTTCCGCGAGTCCTTCCGGCCCTTCGCCCCCGCCGTCCTGCGCGAGGACGTGGGCGAGTTCTTCGAGATGCCGCCCGGGTACGACAGTCCCTACATGCTGGTCGTGGCGCCGGTCCGAAAGGAGCATCGGCTGCCTTCCGGACCGACTCCCGGGGGGCTGGAACAGCGCCACGAGAGGCGCTCCACGGTCCCGGCCATCACCCACGTCGACTACTCCGCCCGCGTGCAGACCGTCGACGCCGGCCACCACCCCCGGTTCCGCAGGATCGTCGAGCGCTTCAAGGAGCGGACGGGGACCCCGGTCCTGATCAACACCAGCTTCAACGTCCGGGGCGAGCCGATGGTGAACACCCCCGCCGACGCCTACCGCTGCTTCATGGCCACCGGCATGGACGCCCTGGTGCTGGAGAGCTGCCTCCTTCTCAAGGAGGACCAGCCCGAGGCCCAGGCCTTCGACCCCTCGGCGTACCTCGCCGAGTTCGCCCTGGACTGAGGAGACCACCTGTCCCATGCTCCGGATCGACCTCCGGCCCGACCGGAAAAAGCTGCGGCACTTCGGCTTCATCGCCCTCGCCGGCTTCGGAGCCCTGGCGGTCATGGCCTGGTTCGAGAGGCTGGTCTTCGCCTTCGGCCTGGGCGAGGCCCGTCCCATCGCCGCCGGGGTCCTGGCGGGGCTGGGACTCCTGTCGGCCCTTCTCTCCCTCGTCCACCCCAGGGCCAACCGTCCCTTGTACGTCGGCCTCACCTTGCTCGCCCTGCCGGTTGGCTACCTGGTCTCCTACCTTGCGATGGGCGCCTTGTTCTACCTCCTCATCACCCCCCTGGGCCTGTTCTTCCGGATCATCGGGCGCGACCCCCTGCAGCGGCGGTTCCGAAAGGAGGCCGCGTCCTACTGGATCCCCCTGGGGCCGGGGCCGCCCCGGGAGCGCTACTTCCGGCAGTTCTGACCGCAGAGACGGAGACCGACGTGACAGACGATCCGAAGAGCGACGACCTCGCCGCCCAGGCCCGGCAGAAGCGCAGCGGTCTGGCCTCCGAGTTCCTGGCCTTTCTGAGGGACAACAAGAAGTGGTGGCTGGCGCCGATCCTGCTCACCATCGCCGGCCTCGGGCTGGTGGTCATGCTCAGCGGCACCGCCGCGGCGCCCTTCATCTACACCTTGTTCTGATCCCCTCGGTGGCGCGCGGGGGGGCCAGGCGGGCAGACGGACCCGACCCCGCGGCGGCAGGAGAGGACCCGCCCTCGGGGCGGGCCCTCGCAAGGAAGGTGTCTTGCTACTGCTCGGGGGGGGCGCCGGCGGCGGCGGCGGTGGAGTCGGGCGCGGACGCCGGGTCGTGAAGCACCAGGAGGCGCACGTCCTTCAGGCCGATGGCGAACCGGGAGGATCCGGCGTACCCGGTGAAGGCGGAGTCGACGCGGCTGCGGTACTGGTAGTCGCGCTCGCCGGCGAGGCGCACGGCGCTGGCCTCGACGGTGGCCGTGATCGTCTTCCCCGATCTGAGGGAGATGACGATGGGCCGGACCTCGATCCCGGCTTCCATGAACTCGATCTTCTCGATCTTGCTCATGTCGAGGCTGCGCCGCCTCCGGCCCTGCTCGAATGCGAACTCGCGCTGGCCGCGGAAGAGAAGGCTCTGCACCTGGAACATGCGGCCCTTCTCGTTGACCAGCGTCGCCCGCAGGGGCGGCTTCGGCTTTATGGGCACGCCGCCGTCCGGATGGTGCAGGACGACCTCGGCCACGTCGCGCAGCAGGATCGTGAAGGGACCGAGCCGGGTCGAGCCCGAAAGGCTCTCCGGCGGGACGCCGCCGCCGAGGGCTTCGGCGTTGGCCACGGTGGAGGCGATGACGTACTTCCCCCGCTCCTCCTTGCCGGTGCGCATCCGAACGACGAGGTCCTGCTGCTCCTCGCGGGGACCGCTGGCAAAGCGGAAACGGTCGATCTCGCGCAGGGGGACCTCCCGGCGGGCGCCCTTCAGATAGTAGGACAGGGAGGTCTTGCCCCGGATCTTCAACTTCGTCAGCTCGAAGCGGTTGCCCTGCCGGTCGACGAGGGTGGCGGCCAGGTCGGCCACCGACGGGGCCGCCCCGAGGGCGAGGAAGCAGGAGGCCAGGGCGAGGATGCGAGCCGTCATCATCGCTGCGGCTCCTGCTGCTGCGAGTCCGGTCCCTCCTGGGTCTCGGTGCCCAGATCGATGACCACCGGCGTGGGCCGGCCGAAGGCGACCTCGAAGGACCGGATCTCGTCCAGCCCCGAGGGGCTGTTCTCGAGGCGCAGCTTGTAGGTGCCCACGGGAAGGATGAAGTAGCGCAACTCGCCCGTGGTCATGCCCCGGCCGAGGACGGTGCGCATGGTGTAGTCGAGGAACAGGAACGGGATCTGGGAGAACCCCTGCCCCCCGGTGATCAGGACCTGGACCCTGCCGAGGTGGAGGACGACGTGGGCCTCCTGCCCCATCTGGATCTTCACGCCGCGCTCGACGACGCTGTCCTTGATGTCGGTGTTGACGGTGACGTCGTAAGTGCCCGGGTCGAGGTCGACGACGAGCCGGTTCTCGGACCACGAACGCTCGAAGGCGGAGGGCGAGAAGGCGGAAGCCCTCGGCATGTCCTCGTAGACGATCTCTCCGCTCTCGGAGTCCTCGACGAAGAAGTTCAGCTCCTGGATGCCGCCGGCCTCGAGGAAGAGCCGGCCCTTGCCCTCGGGGATCGGGGGAGGTCCGTACGCCGACCCGCCGCCGCTCTGGGTGCTGGCGCAGGCGAGGAGGAAGCAGGCCGCCAGAGGCGAGGCGAAGCACCACCACGTGGATCGAATTCGGGAGGTCACGGGATCCTCCTTTCAGAGGAAGAAACGCGTCAGTGGGGTACCTAGTTCCCCGCCGGGGAATTGTCAACCAGGCGGACCACGAGGATGTTCCTCTCCGGCCCCGCCACGGAACGGGCCTGGCGCCGGAAGGACCGTTCGTCGGTCCGGAAGTCGGGATAGGCGGCGGCCGTGGTCACGCCCCGCGCCAGCAGCTCGCTCCACAGCGGTTCCACGCGCTTCACGAAGCCCGCCGCCACCACGAAGTAGTCGGCCCCTTCCGCCGCCAGCGAGTCGAGCCGGGAGGCCTCGAAGAGATCCGGGGTGATCTGCCAGCCCTTGCGGTGGCAGTAGTAGAGGAGGGTCGGGCTTCGGGTGCGGAACGGCCCGCCCCGGTCCTCGTCGATGTCGCCGGCCACCAGCCGGGCGTCGGCCGGCATCCGCGCGTCGAGGACGCGTCCGGCGAGCTCGCAGCTGCGGTAGTAGTCGTAGATCCTGTTCCCGGGGCGGTAGTAGTCCCCCAGCTTCCACAGGCCGCCGGCCGCCACCGCCGCCAGGGACAGGGCCACCAGCGACCGCGCGCCGAGAGACCCCGGCCGGAGCCGCCGCAGCTGCCGGCCCACGACCCCGGACAGGCGCGCGCCGCCCGGCTCCCACAGGGCAGCCAGGGGCGCGGCGGCGAAGACCGCCGCCGGCAGGACGAAGGGCAGCTGGTAGTAGTGGAGCCGGCGGTTGCCCTCGGGGATGAGGAGGACGTACAGCAGCAGGCCGCCGAACCAGGCGTAGAGGGGCCACACCTCTCGCCCTTGCCGGGGGCCGCCGTCACCGCGGGGCCACAGGCCGGCGAGTCCGGCCGCCGCCAGGAGGACACCCATGGGCGTCAGCACGGCCTCGACCAAACGGCCCGCCATGAGTTGGTAGAAGCCACCCTGCAGGAGCAGGTCGTGGCTCCACTTGTCGTAGCCCCGGCGGCCCCAGATGCCGAAGGTGAGCCCCGTCTGCTCGAAGAGGCCGGCGGCGTGCACGTGCCAGGCCGCAGCCGGCGCCACCGCCACCAGCAGATAGAGCCACAGCGACCCTCGGCGCAGGAAGGAAGGCCCCCAGCGGCCGAGGGCCATGGCCACGAGCGGGAAACCGAGGTACAGGGTGGGGATCTTGAGGGCGAAGCAGAGGCCGGCGATCCCGGCGGCGGCCGGCAGCCAGGCCGTCCCCGCCCGGCAGGCGCGGCCGAAGGCGCCCAGGGCCGCGGCGCTCAGCAGCAGCATGAGCGCCTCGGGCATGAAGGCGCGGCCGAAGAACAGGCTCAGGGGCAGCATCAGGTAGATGGCCACGGCCAGGCGCGCGCCCACGGCGCTCCCGAGCCAGGCGCGGGCCAGGGAGTACAGGGGGACGGCCGCGGCGGTGGAGAAGAGGGCCGCCAGCGACCGACCCATCCACTCGTGGGCGCCGCCCGCCAGGGAGTAGAGGCACGCCACCAGGAAGGGGAACAGGGGCAGGTTCATCTCCACGTACCCCGGCGTGTTGCCGCGCCAGTCCACGCGGGGATGGAAGAGGGTGAGACCCTCTTCGTGGAAGTTGCGGGCGATGGCCGCCGTGTCGGCCTGGCGCCACGCCTGGTGGTCGATGAGGGGCGCCGTCACCTCCACGAGACGGAGGCCGAAGCCGGCCGCCAGAAGCAGGAGGAGCCAGCGGTCGGACAGCAGGCGGCCGGGTCCCGCGTCGGCCGCCGGAGAGCTTTTCAGAAGGCTCGCCAACTGGGCGAACGCTCGTCCCGGTCGTCGGTTCGGGTGAGGTTGACGGGCATCACCGGTCTCTCGGTGGTGTCGTCCCAGTCGAAGCCGGCGGCGGGCAGCAGGTAGATGTCGAAGGTGCCGCGGGACCGGCCCCTCTCGTCGGTGACGAACTCGCCGTCCTCACCGATCTTCATCTTCCCCGAGTAGGCCAGCCCGCGGCCGTCGGGGGACCACGCCGGGTTGAGCTCGAAGGTGTTCTCGGCCACGGTGACCCGCACCTGCTCGGTGAGGTCGCCCCCGGCCACGAGCAGCTCCTGCCCGCCGAAGCGTTCGGAGGCCATCACCAGCCGCAGGCCGTCGGGCGACCACGCCGGTTGCTGGTCGATCTTCTTGTGCTCGGTAAGGCGGCGCATGCCGCTCCCGTCGACGTCGATCAGGTAGATCTCGTCGTTGCCCTCGAAGGCGCTCGAGGTGAAGGCGATCCGCCGGCCGTCCGGGCTCCAGGCGGGCTCCCGGCCCTCGACGAGCCTGCGCTTGTTGCCGCCGTCGGCATCCATCAGGTAGATGGCCACGTCCCCCTCCCGCTGGCTGACGAAGGCGATGCGCCCGCCGTCGGGAGACCAGGCGGCCCCCTGGTCGCGCTCGGCGTGCTCGGTGAGCCGGCGCCGGTCGCTGCCGTCGGCGTTCATCACCCAGACGTCGATGTTCGACATCACCGTGCCCATGGTGAACAGGATCTGGCGGCCGTCGGGGGACCACTTCGGCTGTTTCTCCGCTTCGTAGGTGTCGGTGAGCCGCGAGACCTCGCCCGAGGCCACGTCGACAGTGAAGAGGTCCCAGTTGCGGACGCGGGTCGGCGTCGAGGCGTAGAGGATGGTGCCGGTGCGCTCGAAGGGGGCATTGGCGCCGGAGGGAATGGAGAACTTCACCCTCTGCCGGCCGACGCCGGTCACCGGCGGCGAGTCGAGAGTCAGACGCCGGGTCTCCACGTACTCGCCGGCGACGACGGATACTCGGTAGTCCCCGCTCTTGAGATCCGAGTAGGTGGAGGTGCCGGCCTTGCCGAGCCGGTTGTGGTGCATCTGCAGGTCCTGCGCGTCTAGCCGCAGCAACTGCCCGTCGCCGCCCTCGATCTCGACGACGACCTCGTTGCTGCCGCATGCGGCCAGGGCCATGCAGGCGGTCAGGGTAGCTGCGTACCTCACGTTTCCTCCGTGCGGGCTTCGGTTGGTCGAGACGGGCTGAAGGGCGGTCCGCCGGCCGCTGACGGCGCCCGGGCCGGGGCGAAGCAGGTACCGAGGAGCGGTGCCGCCCTACTGGAACAGGTCCTTGACCTTGCCCCAGGTGCTGATGCTGACGTCGGTCGAGGGTCCCGGGGCGATGTCCGGCCACCCGGCCCCCGCGATGACCTGCAGGGCTTCGGCCCCGGGCCCGGTGGACACCAGGGATCCCTCGTGCTCGATCAGGAGATGGTCGGAGCCCTCGGCGGCGCGCTCGCGCAGCCAACCGACGACCGGCCCGGGCCTGGAGGGCTCGGAGAGCAGCTCCTCCAGAGCCACCGTCGTCAACCCCGGGACCCGTGCGGGCGAGGTCGTGACGGCGATCCACTCGACCTCCGGCAGGCCGCGGACCAGGCGATGGGTGGTCCTGGCGCGTTCGACCTGGCCTGCCATGGCGGGATTGAAGAGGAAGTAGAGGTGGTGGCCGGCGGCCTCCGGGCCGGAGGCCCTCGAGCCGGGCGGCCCTAGAAGGAGCAGGGCCAGCGCCGGGAGAAGGCGCAGGGTGTCGTGGCCGGAGGTCATTCCGCGCGCAGCGCGTCGTTGAGACGGATGCTGTCGACGCCTTCCAGGACCCGGGTCTTCGAGAGGTGGTCGCTCAGGATCTGCTCGACCTGTACGATGCCGACGCGGCTCGGCAGAGTCCTGCCCAGCACCTCGCCGGTCTCGGGGTCCGTCAACTCCTGGCCCTGGTTCCAGACGGCGAACTTGTCGCCGTTCCTGATGCCGTCGGCCAAGCCGAGGTTAATGTACGCGACGGCGCCGTCCACTACCATGATCCTCCCTGCGACCTGCAGGGAGGGAGGGGGCCGGATCTGCTCGGCGATGCCGTCGGCGGCGTTCTTCGCCCAGGCCGCCAGGGCCTTGCCCACCAGGGACTCGCGGAAGGTGTCCGAATTCCAGGCGAGATCGTCGAGGAAGAAGTACTGCTTGTCGAGTGGGACGAAGGCGGCCGGGTTGGTGATCCCCGTGCGCTTGCTGTCCATCACCCCCTCGGTGGACAGCTCCCCTCCCCGGCGCCCGTCGATGGCGTTCACCAAGGTCAGGTCGGCCATGACGATGCCCTCGTAGCTGCGGTATCCGCCGAGGGGCACCGTGGCCTGGAACCGCTTCATCGTCAGCTCCTCGATGTTGCCGAGGATCACCCAGTCGGCGCCGAGAAAGGCACCGATGCCCGCCGCGCGAGCGTGTCCGATCTCGCCGGTGAGCTCCGGCGGTTGCAGGTAGGCCAGGGCCGAGTCGACGGGGACGATCTGGTAGAAGCTGTTGTGGGCGAGGCTGTCGCCCAGGGTCTTCGCGAGGCCGCGGTGGATGTCCCAGGCCCCCTTGTATCCCGAGCTGTCGAGGAACGGCAGCAGCAGGATCCTCTGTCCCAGGAAGTCGGTGCCGTCGCGGGGGATCACCGGCGGCGGGAGCGGCGCCTCGGCGGTCGGCTCGGCGGCGGCTTCCTCCTCCATCATCACCACCGACTCGAGGCCCGGCATGGTGGCGCAGGCCCCCAGGAGCAGGCCGCCCAGTGCGAGAGCGGCGGCCAGGGGCGCCCTGGCCGGCCGGGGCCTGCGGCTCCGAGCCAGGACGTACGGCCCCCGGGGAACGACCGCCACCGGCGCGTCCTCGCCGTGGCGGACCCTGGCGGCCTGAAGGCCCGCTTCGACGGAGCCGGCGGGCTCCACCAGGCCCCGCAGATGGGGGCCGCCGGCGTCGACGCCCTCGCTGTAGAGCAGCACCCGGGCCCGGTGCAGGACCTTGCACAGCTCCTGAAGCTGCCACTGGTCGATGCGGAAGAACCCGGGGTCCCCGAGCCTCTCCTCGAAGGCCCGGGCGCTCTCCGTCTCCTCGAGGAGCCGGACGAACTCGGGGCTGCCCAGGCCCTCGGCGCAGCGCGCCGCCAGCACGATCGTGCCTCCTTCGGCGACCACGGGCAGCACCGCGGTCAGTCCCTTCACCGCCTGGTAGAAGGTCAGGTCCAGGGGGTAGCCGGCGCTGGTGGTGACCACGATCGGGACAGGCTCCTCGACCCAGGCGGAAGCCCCGGCCTCGACGAAGGCCACCCCCCTGGCGTGGGCCTCCTCGAGATCGCCGGCGAAGATCCCGGTCACCTCGCGGCGGTGGTTCATGGCCACGTTGAGGGTGAAGTCCACCCCCGCCGTGAGGGCCACCTCGAGGGCCTGCCGGTGGAAGGGATTGCCCTCGATGACGCCCTCCGCCGACTTGGGGTGACTCATCAGCTCGGGCCCGTGGAGGACCCGCATCGTGTCGACCCCCACGATCCCGGGACAGACCGCCTTGCGGCCTCCGGAGTATCCGGCCATCAGGTGCGGCTCGATCAGGGAGGTGGCGATCTTGAGGTCGGCCTCGGCATAGAGCCGGTCGAGCCAGATGGGAGCACCGCCGGAAGTCCGGCCGAGGTGCACGAGGCTCTCGCGGTCCCGGGCCCTGTGGTTCTCGATCCGGTAGTCGGCGGCCACCCGCGGCCCCACGAGCCGGACCAGCTCCTCTCCCTCGTTGGGGCGGTGCAGGCCGGTTCCCACCAGGATGGTGATGTGCCGGCGCTCGATCCCGGCCTCCTCCAGGGTGCGCAGCAGCGGCGGCAGGATGACCGGGTTGGGCACGGGCCGGGTGATGTCGGAGATGACGACGCAGGCGCTGCGCCGGCCCCGTGCCATCCGGGCCAGGGAGGGGGTCCCGATCGGCTCCCGCAAGGCCTCCTCCAGCCGGGCGTCGACATCGTTCAGGGCGGGCACGTCGGCCATGTCCAGGATCTCTGACCCGGCCGGGATCTCTGCCTCGAGGCCGTGCTCTCCGTAGTCCAGACGCAGTCGGCGGGTGGATGGCATCCGTCCTCCTTCCTCAGAGGCGGGAGCGCAGGTAGTCGGCGAAGGCGGGGCCGTTGTGGGGGTCGGCCAGAGCGAAGTCGGCGAAGGCCCGGTAGTAGGTCAGGGGGGTGCCGATGTCGTAACGCCGCTCGCCCGGAGCCAGCTGGACGCAGCGGACCGCATCCCCCCATTCGAGGAGGCGACGGATCGCGTCGGTGAGCCAGAGCTCCCCGTTCACCCCCGGATCGGTGGCGGCGATCGCCTCGAAGATGCGCGGGGTGAAGACGTAGCGGGCGGCCACGGCCAGGCGGCTCGGGGCCTCTGCGGCGGCCGGCTTCTCGACGATGCCGTCGATGGCGAAGGCCCCCCCGGCCCCGTCCTCGGCCGGCCTCACCACGCCGTACCTGCTGGTCTCCTCCAGCGGAACCTCCCAGACGGCGATGGTGGCGCTGGCGCCGGAGCTCTCGTGATCGTACACCAGCCGGCGGACGACGCCGGGTTGGCCCGCCGAGGCGAGGATCGTGTCGCCGAAGCCGACGACGAAGGACTCGCCGCCGACGAACTCGGCCGCCAGGCGCACGGCGTCGGCATTGCCCAGGGGCCGGCGCTGCCGGACGTAGAAGAACTCGACACTCTCGCGGTCGTAGTCGACCTCCCCGATCCGGTCCTTGGCCCCGACGCGCGACTCGAGCTCCGGATCGTCGTCGAAGTGGTCCTCGATGGACCGCTTCTTGCGGCCCGTGACGAAGAGGAACTTGCCTATGCCCTGCCCGATCATCTCCTCCACCACGTACTGGACCACCGGCTTGTAGCCTACGGGCAGCATCTCCTTGGGCTGGGACTTGGTCGCCGGCAACAGGCGAGTCCCCAGGCCGGCCACGGGCAGCACGGCTTTGTCGATCGCCATCGGAGACCTTTCGGATCGGGCTGGATTGCAGCAATCTAGGGGTGGTTTCGATTTCAGCAAGGCGCGGGGAAGCTGCCCGGCCGCCTCCCGCGAGGGCCCTCGGAAAGGCCGGAATCGCCGCTATGGCTGTGACTGTTCCAGGCCCCTCCGGTTCCTTGGCGCCGGCCGCCGGACCCCTTCGCCGGATCCCGCGGCGCGGCGCCGGACTGGGCACGGCCCTCTCCCGCCGCCGGCTGGAGGAACTGCTGAACCGCCTCCGCGGCCTCCGGATCGCCGTGGTGGGCGACTTCTTCCTCGACGCCTATTACGACTGCGACCCCGGCCTCCGGGAGGCCTCGCTGGAGACGGGCAACACCTGCTACCAGGTCGTGCGCACCCGCCGCCAGCCGGGAGCCGCCGGCGCCGTCGCCGCCAACCTCGCCGCCCTCGGCGCCGGCAGCGTCCACGCCATCGGGTTCTGCGGAGAGGACGGCGAGGGCTGGGAGCTGCGGCGCGCCCTGGAGGGCCTGTGCCTCGAAATGGCCGGCTTCCTCACCGCGGCGGCGCGGCGCACGCCGACGTACGGCAAGATCTGCCACGTAGGAAGGGACGGCGGCCGGCTGGTACTCCGGCGGGAGCTGGAACGCCTGGACATCCGCAACCGCCGGCGGACGCCGCCGTGGGTACAGGAACGGCTGGCCGGATACCTGCGCGGCTCCGGGGAATGGGACGCCGTCGTCGTCGTCGACCAGGTCCCGGACGCCGGCTGCGGCGTGGTCACGGCGCGAATGCGATCCTGCCTGACAGACCTGGCCGAGGCACGCCGGGAACGGGTCATCCTCGTCGACTCGCGGCAGCGCCTGCGCCGCTTCACCCGGCTGCCGGTCAAGCCGAACCGCCGCGAGGCGGCTGCGGCCCTCGGACAGCCTGCGGCCCGCTCGGTCCGCGCCGCGGCGATGCAGGCCCGGCAACTGGCGGCGGGAAGGCGGCCGGTCTTTCTCACCCTGGGCGAGAGGGGCATGGTGGCGGCGGACCCCGGGGGGACGTTGCACCACGTGGCCGGATTCCCGCCGCCGTCCGGAGTGCCCGTCGACCCGGTGGGCGCCGGCGACAGCGTCACCGCGGCCCTGGCCTGCTGCCTGGCCGCTGGCGCCTCTCCCGTGGAGGCGGCGCTGGCGGCCAACCTGGCGGGCTCGGTCACGGTTCAGCAGATCGGCACCACCGGCACGGCGTCGCCGGCGCAGATCCGCCGCCGGTGGCGGGAGGTCGACGGGGGCGATGGCCGCCACGGCCAGGGCCGCTGAGCCCGGCCCGGGGCAGCGGCACCGGAAGCAGCGGACCGGGTGGGCGCCTGCCGGAAGCCATGCAAGGGAGTGCTTGCCGCCCTTGCCCGGGATCACCTTCGTCCTGACGTTAGCACGCGGAATCACCCCGTCGGCCGGTTGTCCCGGTGAGGAGCGTCCCTTGACCGATCGAATCACTCCATCGCAGGCGGGTCGACGGCCTCTCGGGGCCTCCCTCCGGCGTTCCTTCGCCGCCCTGCTGCCGCCGGTGTTCCTGCTGGCCTGCGGACCCGACATCGAGGGGGCCATCGACGACCTCGGCGATCCTTCCCGCCACGACGACGCCCGCCAGCAGCTGCTGCTGGCCAAGGAGCTCGCCGTCGACGCCCTCCTCGGCGCCCTCGAGGACCCCGGGAGGTCCCCCGTCCGCGCCGACCTCGTCGACGTGCTGGCCAGCATGGACCTGCGCGTCGAAGACCCGCGCATCGAGGCGGCCCTCAAGGAACATCTCGTGAACGACCCCGACTCGCGAGTGCGGGCGCGCATCGCCTGGTCGGCGGGTCTGCACCGGCGCCGGGCGTTCCTCGATCCACTGCTCGAGAGCGGGCTGAGCGACCCCCACGGGGACGTGGTTCACCAGGCCCTGATCGCCATCGACGCCCTCGACGACCGCATGAGCCCGGAGCAGTCGGACGGGCGCTTCAGGAAGACCGCGGAGCTCATCTCCCATCCCCATCCGGAGGTGGCCCGGGAGGCCCGCATCTTCCTGGCCGACCACGCCGGCGCCCTCGTCGACGAGGGAAGGGCCCTGCAGATCCAGGCCCGGGTGGCCGAGGCCGAGTCCCTCTACACGCGGGCCCTCGAGATCGTGCCCGGAGGCCGCTACGCCACCTACCGGCTCGCCCGCATGCACTTCGACGCCGGACGCCGCGACCAGGGTCTGAACATGCTGCGCCGCAACGGCATGCTCCTCGACGTGCCCCGCGTCTCCGGCACCATCGTCGCCGACGGCCGGCTCGACGAGCCCCTGTGGTCGGCGGCGGCCTCGGCCAGCGACTTCTGGGTCTTCGTCTTCGCTCACAAGGCGGCCTTCCCTTCGCCGGTGGCCTCCGAGATCCGTCTCGCCCGCAGCGACGACGCCCTCTTCATCGGTTTCGTCGGTTACGACGAGAGCCCCGACAGCCTCGTGGTGAACACCCGCGAGGAAGACGGGCAGATCTGGTGGGAGGATGTCCTCGAGATCTTCCTCGACGCCAGCCTCGACCACCGCAGCTATATCCACATGGGAGTCAACAGCATCGGCGTGCGCGCCGACGCCTCGCACGCGGACGGCTTGCAGAGCAAGGACATGACCTGGGACGCCGACGCCGAGGTCGGCGCCTTCGTCTCGGACGACGCCTGGTCGGCGGAGGTCGTCCTGCGGTTCGGCGAGCCCTGGCTGCCGCGCCCGGGGCCCGGAGACGTGTGGGGGGCCAACTTCGTGCGCTCCCACCGCGGCGCCGATTACAGCCAGTGGGTCCGCACCTTCGTCGGGGGCGGCCACGCCCCCGACGAGTTCGGCTTCCTCGTCTTCCGGTAGCACCCTGCCGGGGCGCCCTACAGGCGCACCCGCCCCAGGCCCATGGACTCGGCGGTTTCCACCACCCGGCGGCGCTCCTCGTCGGTCAGCGGCCGTCCCGGCGGCCTCGGGTCGCCGCAGTCTACGCCCAGCCGATGGGTCATGACCGCCTTGATCGAAGCGAGGTAGCGGTCCCCGCCCAGGGCGAAGACGGCGTGCACCAGCTCGCGGCCTCGGCGCTGTGCGGCCTCGGCGTTCGGGAGGTCGCCCTGGCGGTAGGCGTCCCGGACCGCCAGCCAGACTGCGGGCTCGATCAACGGCGGTCCGTCGACGCAGCCCACGGCGCCGATGGTCATGGCCGGCAACATGGACATGCTGTTGCCGATGAAGCAGCGCAGGCCCATCTCCGCGAAGTCGTGCACCAGCGGCTGGTTCCCCGAGGAGTGCTTGAGGCCGGCCAGCTGCGGCACCTCGTCCCGGATCCTGCGCGCCAGGTCGACGGTGATCTCCACCCCCGTCATGCCCGGCAGGTTGTAGAGGAACAGGGGCAGCCCCGCGGCGGCGCCCACCGCCCGGTAGTGCTCGACGATCTCGTCCTCCGAGCGGGAGTAGAAGAAGGGAGGCACGCAGCAGATGGCGTCGGCGCCGGCCCGGGCGGCGTGCTCGGCCAGGCGGACGGAGCGGCGGGTGGTGGGCGTGCCCACGTGCATGATGCTCGCCGCGCGCCCGGACGTGCAGGCCGCGGCGAGGGTGGCGACGCGCATGTTCTCCTCGTCGTCGAGGAGCACGCTCTCGCCGGTTCCACCCGCCAGCCAGAATCCCTGCACGCCCGCCTGCAGGTTGAACTCCAGCACCCTCTCCAGAGCTCTCTCGTCGAGCCGGCCTCCCCCGTCCATCGGCGTGATCGCCGCCGGAAAGAGCCCTTCGAATCGGTCCAGATCCATCCCCGGTCTCCTTGGCTGGCGTGCCTTGCCGCCGCAGCGGTGCCTACCATTGTCGCGGAAGCGGCGCAATCTCGATCTTGCCCCCGTCAGGGGCAAGGACCGACGCCGCCGGGCGGCCGGATACCGTCCCCGCCATCACCCGATCCAGGGACTGCCGCCGGCCCCCATGGAGTTGCACCGCCCCTCCGGAAGCGCCCTCCTCGGCCTGGCCCTCGGCCTGTTCACCGCCTGGATGTGGGGCACCCTCCCGGTGGCGCTGAAGATCCTGCTGCACCAGGTCGACGTGGTGACCCTGACCTGGTGCCGCTTCCTCACCGCGGGCCTCCTG
Source organism: Gemmatimonadaceae bacterium (assembly GCA_026706075.1). Lineage (GTDB taxonomy): Bacteria > Latescibacterota > UBA2968 > UBA8231 > UBA8231 > UBA8231. Next base: position 92,733 of record JAPOZM010000005.1, on the reverse strand, counting down.
CTGCTGCCCCTGGCCCTGCCGAGGGTGCTCAGAGACGCCGCCGGTCTGCGCGGCCTCCCCCTCGCCCTGCTGATCCTGACGGTGGCCGGACTCACCGGCAACCACCTCGCCTTCCAGAAGGGGCTGGAGTCCATATCGCCCGGTACCGCCCAGATCGTCATCCAGCTGGCGCCGATCTTCATGCTCCTTGGCGGCATGCTGTGCTTCGGCGAGCGCTTCCGGCGGCTGCAGTGGCTCGGCGTGGCCGTCCTCCTCGCCGGTCTCGGCCTGTTCTTCAGCCCCCGCTTCGACGACCTCCTGGCCGATGCGGACGGCCAGGGCACGGGGGTGCTGCTCATCGCCGCCGCGGCCCTGCTGTGGGGGTTCTACATGATGGGGCAGAAGCAGTTGCTCCTGTTCATGCGCTCCGACGCCGTGCTCCTGCTGATCTACCTGGCCGGCGCGGTCCTGCTGACCCCCGCCGCCGCCCCCTCGGCGGTGCTGGCCCTCGAAGGGCCGATGCTGGTCCTGCTGCTGAGCACCGGGGTGATGGCGGTCCTCTCCTACCTCGGCTTCGCCGCCGCCCTGGCCCGCGTCGAGGCCTCCCGGATCGGCATGCTCATCGCCCTCACGCCGCTCTTCGTCCTCGTCAACGTGCAACTTCTCTCCAAGGTGAAGCCCGACCTGCTGGAGCCGGAGAGCGTCGGAGCGGTGAGCCTCTGCGGAGCCGCGGTGGTCGTTCTCGGCTCCATGCTGAGCGTCCTCGGAGACGCCCAGGACGAGCGCCCGCCGGCGGCCTGAGGGCCCAGGCCCGTTGTGAGCCACCCGGCGGAGCCGTACGGTTAAGGATCGAAGCAAGGAGCCCGCCTTGAACGAGGACAGACCCGTACGCGTCGCCGTCGTCGGCGGCGCCGGCACCTGGGGCCGGTTCTACCTGCGCGCCTACGCCGACCATCCCGGCTGCGAGGTGATCGCCCTCGTCGACCGCGCCAGGGCCCGCCGCCAGGCCTTCGCCGACCGTTACGGCGTGCCGGCCACCTTCGACGACCTGGAGGAACTGCTGCGCCGCGAGGTGCCGGAGGTGGTCTCCGCCATCCTGCCCGTGGCCCAGTCCCACCCCGCGGTGCTGGCCTGCGCCGAGGCCGGGGTGCGCGTGGTGTCGATCGAGAAACCGATCGCCGCGCAGCTCTCCAAGGCGGACGAGATGATCCGCGTCTGCCGCGAGCGCGGCACGGCCCTGGGCTGCGGCACCAGCCACTGGCAGCTGCCGTACCAGGGAGAGGTGGCCGACTGGGTGCGCCAGGGCGGCATCGGCGCCCTCACGGGCGCGGCGATTCCCGGCGGTCTGCCCACGGAGGTCTCCGGGGGCGGCTGCGCCAACCTGATCGTCCTGGGGCACGTGACGGGGATGGAGGTGGAGTGGGCCGAGGGCTGGACCCTGCCGCCGGTGGGCTCCTACGCCTCCCCCGAGGCGGAGGCCCCCCACGAGGTCGACTGCCCGGCCTACGGGAGGCTGGGGCTGTCGGGGGGCATCGTCTGCGAGATCGCCGAGCCCGAACCGGACCGGACCGTGCCCTGCACGGTCTCCGTCACCGGCGAGGGGGGGCGCGCCTTCCTCGCCTCGCCGCGGCCCGTGCTCCTCCAGGGCACCGGCGCCAGGGAGTCTCCGGTCTTCCCGGACTTCCTCGACGGCTGTCCCCGGAAAGATGCCTTCACCCTCGTCATCGAGCGTCTGCTGAAGGCCGCCCGGGAGGGCGGCGAGGTCGCCTGCAGCGGCCGGGACTATCTCCACGTGCTGGAGGCCGCCCTGGCCATGACCCTGTCGGCGGCCCGGAACCACGAGCGCGTCCACCTGCCCCTGGAGGACCGTGCCCTGCGCCTCTTCCCCCATCCCTACCGCATGTACGGCGGCGACGTGGCCGGCTGGAGGAGCATCGGCTACCAGGGGCCGCCCGGTCTTCCGGACGCCTAGGGCGAGCCCCCGATGAGCGAGCTGAGCTCCCTCCTGCAGGACTCGGCCCGGCACCTCGCCCAGACCGGGCCCCGCCTGGCCGGGGCCCTGGCCCTGGCGGTCCTCGGCCTGCTGCTGGCCTTCCTGGTCCGCCTCCTGACCCGCCGCCTGATCGCCGGGCTGGGCCGACTCGTCCCTTCCCTGGGGCCGCGCCCCGGAGGCGGGGCCGACTACCGGGAGCGCGCCGGCCTGGCGGCCGGCCGGATCCTGTTCTGGACGGTCCTGCTCCTCTTCCTCACCGCCGCCACCGAGACCCTGGGGCTGCCCGTGCTCTCGGTCTGGCTCGGCGGCCTGGTCACGTACCTGCCGCGGTTCCTCGCCGCCGTGCTGATCCTCTTCGGCGGTCTGCTGGGGAGCCACTTCCTGCGGGACCTCATCCTCTCGGGGACTGCCTCCGCGGGCATCGCCTACGGGCCCGCCCTGGCCCGGCTCGGCCAGATGTCGGTGCTGGTCGTGAGCGTCCTCGTCGCCGTCGACCAGGCGGGCCTGAACGTCTCCTTCCTCACCAGCATCCTCCTCCTGGTGCTCGGGAGCGGCCTCCTGGGGGCGGTCCTGACCTTCGCCCTCGGGGCCCGCACGGCGGTGGCCAGCATCCTGGCCTGCCACTACCTGCAGAAGACCTACAAGGTGGGCCACCGCGTGCGCGTCGCCGGGTTCCAGGGCGAGATCGTCGAGATCACGGCGACCTCGGTGGTGCTGGAGACGGAGGAGGGTAGGGTATCGGTGCCGGCCTCGGTCTTTGCCGAGGAGGTCTCGGTCCGGCTCGTCGAAAGGGGCTGAGGCGGTGGAGCAGGCCCCGGCCCTGATCGACCGCTTCATCCGCGGCCACCCCCCCGAGGCCGCCCGCGTCCTGGAGAACCTCCCCCTCGACGAGCAGGCCTCCTTCTGCGGCCGCATCCCCCCCGACCTGGCGGCGGTCCTCTTCGGCACCATGGACGCAAGCGCCGCCGCGCACTGTCTGGAGCGCATGCAGGCGCACCGCGCCGCCGAGGCCCTGTCGCGGGTCCCCCTGGAGAGGGCCGCCCTGCTCTTGCGGCGCTTCCGCCCGGAGGAGCGCCAGTCCGTGCTGGCGCTCCTCCCCCCCGATCCCGGCAGGCATCTCGCCCTCCTGCTCGGCTGCCGACCGGACTCGGCCGGGGCCCTGATGGACCCGCGGGTGCTCACCCTGCCGCCGGAGGTGACCGCCGCCGAGGCCCGCGGCCGCATGGACGCCCGTCCGGACCAGGCCTCGGACTGCTTCTACGTGGTGGAGCGCGATCAGACCCTGGCCGGCGTCCTCGGCCTGATAGAGCTGCTGTCGGCGCCGCCCGAGACCCCCGTCTCCGCCCTCATGCGGCGGGAGCTGGAGTGTCTGCGGACGGACGACTCCCTGGCCTCGGTGCGGGTCCATCCCGGCTGGCTGGAGCTCCATGTCCTGCCCGTCCTCGACGGCCGGGGACGGTTCGCCGGCGCCCTGCGCCACCGGACCCTGCGGCGGCTCGGGGAGGCGGACCGGCCGCCCCGGCCCGACCCCGTGGGCGCCGCCCTGGGCGAGCTCTACCGCATCGGTCTGTCGGCCCTGGTGAAGGGCGCCGTGGGGGAAGAGCGCACGGCGCCGCCCTCGGGCGATCGGGATCGATGAGAGGAGCAGGGTGAGCGGCCGCCGTCCCTTCCCCACGGTATGGCTCCTGGCCGGCCTGGGGGCCCTGTCCTTCTTCATCCAGTACTCGACGATGGAGAAGTTCGCCGTCTTCGCGCCGGGCTCCAGCCACATCCGTCCGGGCACCTTCATCGAGGCCGTCGACCAGCAGATCACCTTCTCCGTCCTCGACGGCGCGCTCGCCGGTCTCTTCCTCCTGTCGGCAGCCGCGCTCTTCTACGGGGAGGCACGCCGGCGCGCCCTCACCGGCCTCCTGCAGGACTGCTTCGCCAGTCCACGCCGGACGTTCTGGCTGCTCATGGCTTCCCTGCTGGTCTGCGGCCGCTTCTACCTCGCCCGCGGCGAGCTGAGCTGGGGCGGCGACGCCTCCCACCACCTCGCCCACTCCTGGCTCGCCGCCCGGGCCATCGCCGACGGCCAGGTGCCGGTCTGGACCTTCTTCATCGGCACCGGCTCCCCCGTCTTCCAGACCTACGGCTTCGCCTTCTTCTACGTCGCGGGGCTCCTGGACCGGGTCCTCGGGGATCTCTCCCTGACCTTGAAGCTGGTCATGTTCGCCGCCCACCTGCTCTCCGGCCTCGGCATGTACCACCTGGCCGCCGGCCTCAGCCGTTCCCGCGCCGCCGGGTTCATCGCCGGGCTGGGATACGCCCTCTGCTTCTGGCACACCCAGCACGTGCTGCTCATGGGCCGCCTGCCCCTGTCCCTGTTCTACGCGGTCCTGCCCTGGGCCTTCTACTGGATCGAGGAGGTCGTCGATTCCCCGCGCAGGATGCGGGCGGCCCTGCTGGGCGGGGCGAGCCTGGCCCTGCTCGCCTTCACCCACCCCGGGTACGGCGCCTTCGCCATGACCCTGGCCGGCTGTTACGCCCTGGTGCGCCTGTGGTCCTGCCGCGGCCGTTCCGACCGTGGGGCGATCCTCGGCGCCGGCCTCCTGCTCTTCGGCCTCGGCATCGCCTTCGGGTCCTACCTGAACGTGGGCCTCTACTTCGAGCGCGCCTACACGGGGATGCACGACTTCGCCATGGACCTGTCGAGCGTCTCCGACCCCACCTGGCAGCACCTGCTGGGCTGGTCGAACATGCGCTTCTGGCTGATCCCCCCGGACCCGTATCACTGGTACGGCGGTTACCTGGGGATCTCCCTGTGCGCCCTGGCCCTGGCCGGGGGGGTGGTCCTGCTGCGCCGGCGGGACAGCCGTTTCGCCGCCTGCTGGGTCTGCCTGATCCTCGGCCTGCTGGTGGTCGCCGCCTACCGTCTGCCGCCGATCAGCTCGCTGCCCCTGATCCACTCCTTCAACGCATCGCGCTACCTGCTCTTCCTCTCCTTCTTCCTGGCCCTGGCGGCGGGCCTCGGAGCCCACCTGCTCCTCGAGCGGGTTCCCGCGGCCACCCGGCGCAGCCGATGGTACACGGTCCTGATCCTGGCGATCGGCGTCGATCTCTTCCCCACCACCTTCCAGCAGCCCTACCTCGGCAGCGGCTACCTGCCCACAGGATGGAACGCCGACACCTTCGCCGAGCCGGCCAGGGCCGCCGTTTCCTTCGAGGAGCGGGGAGAGCTGCCCGCCTACCGGGCCCACTGGATCGGGGAGGGCGTCTACCCCTTCAAGCGGCGGGCGAGCATGCTCCGCGAGGGGGCGACGCCGATTGCGGAATCCTTCCATCCCGGGGAGCTGCGCACCCTCCGCACCTTCACCGCGCCCTTCACCGACTGGGCCATACAGGTCCTGCCGAAGATGGATTCGCTCCAGCCGCTGGGGGACCACCCGGGCGGCGAGGCCCTGATGGACGGACTCCGCCTTCTCGACACGCGCTTTGTCCTGGCCACCTCCAACGCGCGCCGGACCGGATTCTCTTTCGCCATGGAGCACACTCCCCTGATCGTCTCCGCGCGCCTCGCCGGCTTCGACGAGGGAGCCGTGGACCGCGCCGGCCTGGCCGCGCGCTTCGGCGAGGACCTGGACGAACGGGAGGCGCGGATGCTGTGGATCATCCTGGGGACGGGGCTCCACCCGGGGAGCGGCTTCTCCTGCGAGCGCATCCTCGTCCGCGGCCTGGAGGGCGATCAGGATCTGGGGACGGCGCCCACGGCGCGGGTCCTCGCCCACCGGGTCGACCACCAGGAGGTGGAGATGAGGGTGGCGGTCTCGGCCAGGTGCTTCGCGCGCCTGGCCTACGGGTACTGGCCCTGGCTCGAGGTCACGGTCGACGGCGTGCCGGTACGGCCCATGGAGACGGCCGGCCGCTTCCTGGCCGTCCCGCTGGAGGCCGGCGAGCACGTGATCGCCATCCGGGCGCGCCTGTCCCCACTGAGGAAGGGGCTGCTGTCGCTCGCGGGGGTCTGCCTCGCGGGGGCCCTGGCCCTGGTCATCCGTGAACGCCGAAGCGGCAAAGGAGAGGTGAACCCATGAACGACGGCTCCGGGGCCTCCCGGGCCCTGATCCGGGCCTTCTTCCACCTCCATCCCGCCGAGGCCGCCCGGGCCCTCGGGACCGCGCCCGGGCCCGAAGCCCTGGGCCAGCTCGACGCCGGGGGCGACCCCGCGGCGGCCCGGGTCTTCGAGCGCCTCGACCCGGACCGGGCCGTCCAGCTTCTCGAGGGAATGGACGAGGCGCTGTTCCGGCGGCTCTGGACGGCCATGGACCCCGGTGTCGCCGCCGCGCTGCTGGCCCGGCTCGACCCGGGGGCCCGGCCCTCGCGCCTGGCCGCCCTGCCCCGCGAGCTGGCCGCCGAGATGGAGGAGCTCATGCGCTACCCGGCGGGATCGGCGGGGCGGCTCATGGACACGGCGGTGACCGTCTTCCGCACCGACGAGACCGCAGCTGAGGCCCTCGGCCGGATCCGCTCCTTCCCCGAGCGGCGCGTCCACGACCTGTGCGTGGTCGACGGCGAGGGGCAGCTCACCGCCGTGCTGCCCCTGCAGGAGGTGGCCGTGGCCCAGCCCGGGGAGAGCCTGGGCGGACTCGCCCGGCGACCGCCGGTCTGCGTGCAGGCCATGTCCTCCCGCGAGGAGGTGGTGGAGCTCCTCGAAGCCCACAAGCTCTCCTCCCTGCCCGTGGTCAGCTTCGAAGGCCGGGTGCGGGGCATCATCCTCCACGATGCCCTGGTGGAGGCGGCCCAGCAGGACGCCACGGAAGACCTGCAGACCATGGTCGGGGCCGGGCGCGAGGAGCGCGCCCTGTCGCCGCCGGCGCTGGCCGTCCGCCAGCGGCTCCCCTGGCTGCAGGTCAACCTGGCCACGGCCTTCCTGGCCGCCGGGGTGGTGGCTCTCTTCGAGGACACCATCGCCCGGTTCACGGCCCTGGCCGTCTTCCTGCCGGTGGTGGCCGGCCAGTCGGGCAACACCGGCGCCCAGGCCCTGGCCGTGGCCATGCGGGGGCTGGCCCTGCGGGAGTTCCGGCCGCGCAACTGGTTTCGAGTGGCCCGCAAGGAGCTGCTGGCGGGGCTGATCAACGGACTGGCCGTGGCCCTGGTCACCGCCCTGGCGGCCTACCTCTGGTCCGGCGGGCTGGGGCTGCCTCTCGTGATCGCCACCGCCATGGTCTTCTCCATGGCCATGGCCGGCCTGACGGGGGCCCTCATCCCCGTGGTCCTCACCGTCCTCGGCAAGGACCCGGCCCAGTCGGCCTCCATCGTTCTCACCACGGTGACCGACGTCCTGGGTTTCCTCAGCTTCCTGGGCCTGGCCGCCCTGGCGGCCTCGAGCCTCGGGCTGGCTCTCTAGGGGTCCTTCCCCGCACCGGCCGAAACCCTCTCGTGGCAGAGCTGGGCGATCTCGGCGCCGATGATGAAGAGCATGGCCGCGAGGTAGAGCCACAGGGCCAGGGCCACGGAGAGGACGTAGGCGCCGTAGAGGTACCAGATCGATGCGAAGTGGCCCAGGTACCAGCCGAAGAGCCACTCGGCCAGCTTCCACAGCAGGGCGGCCCAGAAGGCGCCCGTGGCCAGGGCCTTCATCCGCGGCTTCCGGGAGGGAACGAGCCAGTAGAGGCCCAGGAAGACGGCCAGGATCAGGGCCGTCGAGGCCAGGTCGTAGAAGTGGGTCAGGTGGGAGTGGAGGGGCGACAGGGCGGTCTCCAGGACCGCGGCGAGGATGGGCAGGGAGAGGACCAGGAGCAGGAAGGCGCACAGCACCACGAGGACCAGGGCCAGGTCCTTCAGCTTCCCTGCCGCGGCCGGGAGGGCCGCGCGAAGGAAGCGCATCTGCCGGCCCGAGGTGCTCAGCTCCCTGAGGCGGTCCACGGCCGCGGGCCGTTGCCGGAGGATGCTCGCCATCACCCCCGGCCCGCGGCCGGAGGCCTGGAAGACGCTTTCGAGGATCGTCCTCATGCTGGTGAAGAGGCCGCTCACGCTCAGCATCAGGATCGACAGTCCCGAGAGCCCGTAGGTCTTCCTGAACTCGACCACGTCGGGGATGCGGGAGGAGAGGGCCTCCTTCAGGAAGGCGGCCTCGGCCTCGTAGGGGATGAAGACCTCCACCGTCCGCTTCAGCAGCCAGGCGAGGGAGGCCGTGTCCAGCACCGCGCCGAGGACGAAGAAGACGAGGAAGACGAGGGGGACGAGGCTCAGGAGGGTGGCGAAGGCGAGGCCGCCGGCGAAGAGGAAGAGGTGGTTCTCGCTCATGCGGGTCGCGAGACCGCCAAGGTACCAGGACAGGATCCCCTGGCCGCGCTCGTCGGTGTCCGAGGAACCCCGGGCCGTCATCAGAAGGCGTGCCCCACCGAGAGGTACCGCGACGGCATCGAGAGACGGTTCCCCCAGCCCAGGTCCAGACGCATGGGGAGGCCCGGATCCCACCGCAGGCCGCCGCCGAAGCCGTCGACCATGCTCGACCAGTCGGCCTGCCGTGGGCGGCGCCAGACGCCGGCGCGGTCCCAGAAGACGACGAGCCCCACCTGCTTCCATTGCAGGCGCAGCTCGTTGCGCAGGTTGATCCCGGCCCGTCCCCCGCCGACGGCGCCGATGGCGTCCCGGTTGACGCCGCGCACCGAGCCCTCGCCTCCGAGCTGGATCCAGTAGCCCTGCGGCAAGTACCGGTCACGGCGAAGGGAGCCGGTCACCAGCCCCCGCAACGCCTGGGCCCAGACCAGCCAGGGGCGGACCCGCAGGTAGTTGCGGGCCTCGACCTCGCCCCCCAGCACGCGGGTCCTGTCCCCCCCGTACTCCCAGGCGAAGAGGCCCGCCAGGCGCAGGAAGCCGCCCCGCGTCGGCGCGAGCTGGTTGTCGCGGGTGTCACGCGCCAGGTCGATCCCAAAGTTCAGGGTGTTGGCGCGGTCCGTCAGCAGCCGCTGCCAGGTGCCGTCGATGGGGATCCAGCCGTCGTCGTAGGGGAAGGCACCCCCGCCCTGGGCCAGGCGACCTGAGGGGTCGCCGCTCCCGGAACCGTCGTCGCCGAAGGGATTGTCGCCGTCGTCCCCGAAGGCATCGTCGCCGAAGGGATCGTCGAAAGCACCCCCCTGGGCGATGTCGAGATCGATCCGCCGTCCGGCGAGGGGCTGGACGCGGAAGCGCGTCCAGTCCGCGGTGAACGACACCTGGTAAACCCTCACCCCTTCGGCGCCGCGGCGGCGCGCCAGGCCTGCCTTCGCCTGCCACAGCCGCGTCACCGAGGGGTAGCGGTACTCCAGGAGCCGGATCAGGCCCGCCGCCGGCCCCGGCCCTCCCCCGAAGGGGTCCAAGAGGGCCTCGTTGACGATCGAGTAGTTGGCTGCCAGGCGCTCGAACTGCACCGGGTCGGCGGGGTCGGCTTCCACCCGTGTCCGTCCCCAGTCGTCGGTCATCCCCGCCGTCAGGGTCAGATCGAGGTCGGATCCCAGCAGGCCGTTCTCGGTCAGGAACAGGGTCAGCCCCTGCCGGGGGCGGCCGAGGTTGGCCTCGGTGCCGATGCGGTTTCCGCGGCCGAGGAAGTTCTCGTGGCGCAGCTGCGCCGACAGGCCGGGCTCGTTGTTGTTGATGAAGGCCCGCGCTCCCAGGCGCCGGAAGGGACGCTCCTGCAGGCGCAGGACCACGGGTTGCACGCTGTCGCCGGCGGCCTGCTCCGGCGTCTCCAGGGTCACCGAGCGGAACAGGCCGGTGCGGGCCAGGTTGTTGCGGGAGGCGCGCACCGCCTCCGGGTCGTAGAGGGCTCCCTCGCGGAAGGTGATCATCCGCCGGATCAGGGACGGCCGGGTCTGGAGGTCTTCGTCCACCAGGCGCACGGGGCCGAAGTACATCCTCGGCCCCGGCCTCACCTCGAAGGTGACCGCCCCCAGTTTCTTCCCGGCGTCGAAGTCCAGCCGGTTGCGCACCGCGGCGTGGGGGAATCCCGCCCGGTTCAGCAGTCCCAGCAGGGCGCGCTCGTCGCGCAGCACGTCCCCGTAGCGCAACACGTCCCCGGCTCGCACCCCGACCCCCGACTCCAGGTCCGGCAACGGCGCTTTCCCCGGGGCCGCCTCGATGTCGACCGCCGAGATCCGCCACTGCCGGCCGCTGTCGATCGACACGTGCAGGTGGAGGCGGCCCCTGTCGTCGAGGTAGTAGCGGCGCCTCACGATGTCGACGTCCAGGTACCCGCGGCTGCGGTAGAGATTGACGATCTCCGACAGGTCGGAGCGGTAGAACCGCGCCTGGAAGCGTTCCCCCACCCGCGTCCTCATCGCCGCCCGCAGGGCGTGGTTGGTGATCGGCTTGGCCTCCAGGTGCTCGAAGTGGATGCGCTCCACCTTCGGCTCGCCGAGATCCCGCTGCTCCACCTTCCGCAGGGATCCCTGACCGTCGGCGGGGACCGCCAGCACCAGGAGCAGAAGGAGAGCGGGGGCGCGCCTCATCTCAGAAGTCCCTGCTCACCTCGAGGCCCAGACCGTAGAGCTCGTACTGGGAGTGGGCGGTGGCCTCGAGCCGGAGCCACGAGGTGATCCCGTACTCCACCTCGAACTGGCCGAGGGAGGGCTCCTTGGTGACCGCCTCGTAGCGGACCCACATGGGCAGGGGCCAGGTCAGGCGCTTGCCGATGCGCATGGTGGTCTCGCCGATGGTGCCCTGGGCGGTCCCCGAGGGCAGCAGCAGGAACTCGTCGAGTCCGGCCTCCTGCACCCGCCGTCCCAGCAACAGCTGCCCGGCCGTCGTGTACAGGGCCCCGGAGTAGTTGAACTGGTCCTCCTCGATGGTGCCGAAGGCGAGGAGCATGAAGATCTGCCTTTCCGTGAGGCCCAGGGAGGTCAGCTCCGGGGACGGGGACAGCACCGTTCCCTCGAGACTCAGGGTCACCTCCCGCTCCTCGTTCTCGTCGGCGACCTGCACCCGGGCGACCGCCTCCAGGTCGAACTCGGGATCGAGGAGGATGGGCTCGTGGAACAGGTCGAGGATCGAGTAAGTCGGCACCAGCTTGTCGAGGACGACGCGCCCCCCGGGGGAGAACACGAAAGGCCGGCTGAGGAGGATCACCGTTCCCTCCGTGACCTCCAGCTCGCCCTGGAACCGCGGCTTGTAGAACGTCCCGTACACCCTCACGCGTCCGTCCACGTCGATGTCGGACAGCTCGGACCGGGACTTCAGCTCGACGATGTCCACGTAGACGTCCATGCCGACCCCCCCGAGGAGCGGGTCCTGCACCGCCGGCGGCGGCGGCACCGGCGTGGTCAGCTCCACGAGCTGGATCTCCGACTGAGACCGGTCGAGGGCGATGCTCCCCTTCACCAGGGACCCCTCCGGCTCGCCCGTCAGGGCCAGGTCGACGTCGACCCGGGGAGCCGCGAAACTGTCGCTGTAGTTGTACGGAACCCGCCCCGACAGGCGCACCTCGTAGTCGATCTCGTCCACGGAGGCCAGGTCGAGCCACCCCTCCATCCGCACGCGCCCGTCGCCCCGGGTGGGGCGGCCCTCGATGTCGACGAGCTCGCCCCGGGTACCGCCCCCGGCCTTCGGCGCCAGGACGAGACGGCCCCCGGGGAAGCGGTACCCCGGCCGGACGTCGATGAGGGAGAACCCCAGGTCCTCGACCTCCACCTGCCCGGCGATCCGCGGCCGGGAATGGAGGGAGTCGGCCGCCAGGTCGAGGCGCACCCGGCCCGACAGGCTCTCCAGCGGCACCAGGTCGAGGAGGATCAGCAGGTCGATGCCCTCGGACCGCGCCGTCAGCGACAGGCCCTCCCAGAGCGGCCGGCCGTCGGCGAGGGGGACGCCGGCGGTCACCACCAGACTGTCCTCCACCGGGGTCACCCAGGCGGCGCGGCCGAATCCGCGCCCGGTGCCGGACGACAGCCCCGCCTCCAGGTATCCCAGGCCGTCGAGTTCGACGAGGGCTTCCGAGCCCACGGAGACCCCGTCGTGGCGCGGGACGAGCTCGAGACTCCCGTCGAGCCGGCCCGCCGGCAGGGCGGGGCATCCCGGGACCGCGAGGGTCACCGCCTCCAGGTCGAGGTCGGCGAGACTCAGCCGGATCCCACCCGCGCCTTGGTCGCGTCCACCTTCCACGACCAGGGTTCCGGCCTCCTCGAAGAGGCCGGGGTCGCGGCGGAAGACGAGGACGGGCAGCTCGAAGCCCTCGATCCTCGGGCGGCCCGGGTCCAGGCGCACGGAGGCCGGTTGCTGGAGACGCAGGCGCAGCCGCTCCCGCTCCAGGACCAGCTCGCCGAGTCGGAGACTCCCCACCGCATCGGTCCATCCGAACCTCTCGAAGACCCGGTTCGCCGGCAGCGAGAGATCGGCCTCGGCGCTCAGCCGCAGTCCGGTGGAGTCGTCGAGGACATGGGTCGCCAGCCACGAGGCGTCGAGGCCCTCGGCGCGCAGCCGCATCTTCAGGCTGTCCCCGTCGGCGGCTTCCCCCTCGACCACGGAGGCCGGCGACTCCAGGCGCAGGACCAGCTGACCGGCGCTCGAGGTGTCCTGCCGCAGCTGGAGATGGGCCAGAAGGCTGTCGCCCAGATCCAGGGCGGCGCTCACGGCGCCGATGGAGCGCCCGCGGAGAGCGACCTCCTCGAGGTCCGCACGCAGGGCCAGATCCGGGTCCGTGAGATCCCCCGCCGCCCGCAGGAGGGCCCGGCCCCGGGCCGTGAGGCCGGCGAGGCCGGTGGACTCCACCGAGTCGAGACCCGCCGTGAGGTCGAGGTGACCGTCCTCGAACCGGGCCCGGACGCTGACCTCCCCCAGGGGGGTGCGCACCCGGCTGGGCTTCAGCAGGCCGCGGCCCTCCGCGTACTCCAGGACCGACGGCGCGCCCAGGGACACGGGCCAGCCGCCGAGGGAGCCCGAGGCCCCGTCGATGCGCACCTGCAGGGAACCGGCCAGCGGGTCGTGGAGGTCTCCGGAGGCCGCCGCCAGACCTCCGAGCACGCGCAAGGAATCGGGGGCGCCCACCCGCCGCAGGACGGCGTTCCGCAGGGAGGCGCTCCCCTGGGCCCTCCCCGCGGTGTCGACCCTGGCCCGCACGTCGAGGCCCGGCGCCGTTGCCGTCAGCTCCACGGCGCCCTCGGCGTAGTCCGCGTCGACGGCCGTCGGCCCCAGGCTCCATCCGGCGAGGCGCAGGTCGTCCACCCGCAGCTGCACGCCCCCCCGCCCCGCCGCTCCCAGAAGGCCCTCGACAGACCCGGTTCCCGCCGCCGTGCCCTCGACCATCGACGCCAGCCGGGACAGGTCCAGGCCCAGGACCGCGGCCGACAGGGTGTCCAGTTCCGGGGAGGCCAGGTCGGTGCGGAGGTGGGCGCTCAACCGCCCCGTGCCCAGGCGCAGGGCCAGATCGAGGTGGCGGAACTGGCGCAGGGACGCGTCCGCTGTCAGGGGGCCGGGCAGGTCGAGGCCGTAGGGGAGGCGCTCCGACTGCAGCCGAACGTCGAGCATCTCCGGCCGCCAACGGCCCCGCACCGACGCCGGCAGCTCCGACCCGATCCAGCGGCCGACGTCGAGACCGCCCTCCAGCCGCAGATCGTAGCCCTCGAGCGACAGGCCGCCGGTGGCGGTCAGCTCACCCAGTTGCGGGCTCCTCGCCGTCAGCCGCAGCGTCTCATCCTCCAGCGACCCCTCGAGAGCCAGGTCGACCGCCCCGGGGGCGATCCCCTCCATCGCCGCCACCCGCAGGCCCAGGGAGGCCCGCGGGGAGTCGAGAGCACCGTCCACGGTCACGCGGCCCTGCGCCGTGCCGCCGAATCCCTCGACAGGCAGCCGCCCCAGATCGACCTCCCGGAAGTCGATCTCGATCCCGAGGCTCCCGGGACCGCTCCGGTAGAGGCCGCCGGCGACGAGGCTGCCGCCCGCCACCCCCAGCCGCAGCGAGTCGGCCCGGATCCCCGAGCTGTCCAGGCGACCGGCCAGGGCCAGGCCGACGTCCCCGAGAGACGGTTCCCTTCCCTCGCCGTGAGCGCGCACCTCGATCCGCACCGGCGACGCCGTCCCCCGGGCGGCGATCTCCAGCGTGTCCACCTGCATCGACCCGACCCCGCCCTCCAGCCCCAGGTGGAGGGCGAAGGCCAGGGCCCTCCCGAGATCGACCCTCCCGCTGCCCGTCGCCGTGCCCTGTCCGACAGCGGTCCTCCAGGCGATGCGGGCTTCCTCCAGGTCCATCTCTCCCGGGGCCAGGCGCCAGCGCGTGCTCAGCCGGCCGTCCGCCAGGGTGGAGTCGGAAACCACCGACCAGGACTCGGCCAGGAGATCGAGGACGGCTTCCGACGGCGACTCCCCGGGCACGAGGTGTGCCTCGATGCCACGGAACGCCGCCGACGGACCGTCCTCGGGGAACAGCTCGAAGGCCCCTTCGGCCACGTCGATCCGGGGCAGGTCGGCTACCGGCAGGAGGAGGGGCGCGGCGGATGTGGATCCCGGGCCGCCGACTGTGGCGGCCGTGTCGGCGCCTGCCCGGGGGCGCCAGCGGACCTCCGGCGCCCGCAGCGACAGGCGCCAGTCCCACGGGTGGAGGACCAGCTCGTCGGCGCGGGCCTCGAGGCCCTCGGAGAGCTCGGCCCGCAGATCGCCGAATCTGGGCGAGGCCACCAGCACGCCGCCGGTCTCGCCGATGCGCAGGGACCAGCCCCTGGAACCGGCGCCCCACTCGGCCGCCCGGGCGGTGAGCCACACGCCGCCGGGCGTCGCCAGCAGCACCACCGCCGCCGCGGCCAGCGCCCCGATCGCGCCCAGGAGAGGTGGAGCCACGGAGCCGTCCGCCGCGCCTCAGCGCAGCCGGGTCAACTCTGCCGAGGGCTGGAAGAGCGAGTCGGGAAGGGCTTCGTGCGAGAGCCGCAGGACCTTGCGCGAGAGCCGCAGGAGCTGCTTCTCGGCGCCCGATGCGGCGGCGGTGAACACGTCCAGCCGGGAGCGCATGGGGAATCCCTCGAGCGTTTGCAGCTCCTGCTCCAGGCGCCCGGGATCCTCCGGACCCTCGCCCAGCCCGCCGCCGCCGAAGGCGAGAGGAGCCATCGAGGTGCGCGCCTTCTGCAGCCGCAGGAAGGAGGTGATCTCCTCGTAGCCAGGGAATCCCCCGGCCATCCACGCCTGGTAGAGGTAGCGGTTCGTGCGCGTCACCTCCCGCGTGCCGGGCCGGAAGTGGCGGGCCGTCATCTCCACCGCCACCCGATGGCAGAGGATGCCGGCAACCCTCATGGTGTCGGGCAGGGAGCGCGTGCGGAAGGAGATCTCCCGGTCGGGGGTCTGCTCCGGAGACGCGGCGGCCGCCGGCTTCGCCGCCGGGAGCGGCGCCTGACGGACGGTGAGGGCGGTGCGGTCGATGTCGTAGAGCCGGCCCTGGTCCAGGCGCAGGATCGTCGTCGCCTGCAGGCTCTGGCCCTGGCTCCGCAGGACCCTCGCCATCTGCTCCGAGGTCTCGATGTCGGCGCTCACCCGCTGTTTCGAGCCCTGGATGTAGACCTGGTACACGGTCCGCCGGGCGCCGCGCTTGTCCGGTCCTGCGCCGGAGTGAACGACCTCCTCCTCGTAGTAGACATCGGCCTGCGCCGCGCAGGCGCCGGCCAGCAGCGCGACCGCCCAGTGGAGCTGCCTCATGGTCGAACTCCGTCGATAGCTGATGGAGAAGGCAGAATATAGGGCGATGCGGCTGACCGCGGTCCCGGGTCAGCGATCGCGCCGGGCGCTCTCAGCGTATGCCGATGGTCTCGACCCCGTGTTCCCGGAGCTGATCCAGGAAGGTGATGATCTCGTCGTACGGAAGCTCCCCGGCGCCGGTGAACATCACCTTGCGTTTGGCCCCGGACCCCGGCCGATGGAGCTCTTCGATCCTGCGCAGGAGCTCCTCCATGGTGACCTCCTTGGTATCCAGGAGGATGCGCCGGTCCGCGGTGTACTCCACGATCGGGTCCGGCTTGACCTGACCCGACGCCGCGCCCGCCCCCTGGGGGAGGGTGGCCGAGAGCGTCTGGAAGATGATCGGCGTGATGACCATGAAACCGAGCAGGAGCGAGAGCGATACATCCGCCAGGGGCGTGACGTTGATCGACGACTCGGACCGGGTGCTCTTCGTCGTGTACATCTCAGCCCCCTTCTTTCTTCCTGGCGATCAGCTCGACGCCCGAGGCACCCGCGTTCTGGCAGATCTCGATCAGCTGGAGGATGTCGCTGTAGGGACGGTTGCGGGCCCCCTTGATGACGACGGGCAGGTGCTCCTTGCCCTGGTACACCCGGGCCAGCTCCTCGCCCAGACCTTCGAGCGGGACCTCGTGCGTGTTCAGGTACAGGCTGCCGTCACTCTTGCAGGAGATGACCACGTGCTCCTGGCCCTGCTCGTTGATCTCGGTCAGGTTCACCGCTTCCGGGGTGTTGACGCGGATGCCCTCCTGGATGATGGGCATGACCACCATGAAGACGATGAGCAGGACCAGCGCCACGTTCACCAGGGGGGTCACGTCGGGTATGGGGCTCTGGCGAGGCCGCGCCCGCAGGGTCAGGCTGTCGAAGGCCCTCTTCTTGGCCATGGCGGGCCTCCCTTCAGGCCGCTCGCCTGGCGCGGAGCAGGCGGCGGACGCAGTGGCCCGAGAGGCGGGAGGCGGAGTTGTGAAGCCCGATGGCGAGGTTGTCCACCCGGTTCATGAAGACGTTGTAGGCCCACAGGGCCGGCATGGCCACGAACAGGCCGATGACCGTCGTCACCAGGGCCTCCGAGATGCCGGCGGAGACCGCGGCCAGTCCACCGCCGCCGCCCGAGGCGATCCCCCTGAAGGCCGAGATCAGTCCCGTGACCGTTCCGAAGAGGCCGAGGAACGGCGCCACGCCCACGATCGTGGCCATGCCGGGCAGGCGCACCCGCAGGTTGGCCACGGCCACGTCCAGTCCGCGGCCCACCTCGACCTCCACGCCTTCCGTCACCAACTGGTCGGACTCCTCCTCGCGCCTGAGCATGACATACTCCTTCAGGGCGCCCCGCAGCACCGTGGCCAACGGGTTGTGACCCGCCTCCTCGGCCTGCTGGACCCGGTCGCTCAGCTCGTCGACATCGACGCTGCTGTCGATGGCGGCCTCGAAGTCCGCCGCCAGCGCCTCCGACCTCTCGCGCGCCCAGCGCAGCGCCAGGACGCGGTCGATCATGACGGCGTAGGAGTAGATGGAGAGCACCGCCAGGACGACGACCACCGTCTTGCCGGTGAAGGCCATTGCGTTCCACAACTCGCTGATCAGTTCCATGGGACCATACCTCCCTGTTTCAGGTTCTCAACCCGGTGAAGAGGAGATTCCTGACGATGAATCTCTGGGCGAGGAAGAAGAGGACCAGCAGCGGCGCCAGGGCCACGGCGCTGGCCGCCATCAGGTAATGCACGAAAGCGCCGCCCTCGACCTGCTGATACATGCGCAGTCCCAGCGAAATCGGGTAGCGCTCGTAGTCGGACAGGTAGATGAGAGGCATCATGAACTCCTGCCAGTGCTGGATGAAGCACAGGACGCCGACGGTGAGCATGACGGGTCTGGCCAGGGGCACGAAGAGGTTCGCGTAGATGCGCAATTCGCTGGCGCCGTCGATCCTCGCCGCATCGATCAGATCGCCGGGGACCCCTCTGAAGAACTGGCGGAAGAGGAAGATGAAGAAGGCGCTGCCCCCGAGCCACGCCGGCACGATGAGGGGCTTGTAGGTGTTGATCCACCCGAGGTTCTTGTAGATCAGGTAGTGGGGGATCAGCAGCACCTGCCCCGGGAGCATCAGGGTGGCCAGGAGCAGTGCGAACCACAGGTCGCGGCCACGCCACCGCAGGCGGGCAAAGGCATAGCCCACGAGGGAACCGGTCAACAGCTGGCCGGCGGTGACGGCCAGGGTGATCACCAGGGTGTTCCCGATGAAGCGCAGGAAGGGCAGTTTGGAGAGAGCCTCGGGGTAGTTCTCCAACTGCGGCGGCCAGTGGAGGAAGGTGGGCGGAAAGCGGTAGACCTCGATCAGGGGCTTGAAGGACGCTCCCACGGCCCACACGACGGGAAAGAGGAAGACGATCGACAGGCCGAGGGCCACGGCGTACAGGACCCCCCGGAACAACCCGCGCCGCAGGCGGTAGTACCTGCTCGACTTCATGTGACGGCTCGTGGTGGTCAACGTCCCTCTCCTTCGTAGTACACCCAGAACCTGCTCGAGCGGAAGACGAGGGCGGTGAAGGCCATGATGATGACGAAGAGGATCCACGACAGGGCGCTCGCGTAGCCGATCTCGAAGTCGCCGAAGGCCTTGTTGTACAGATGCAGCACGTAGAACAGGGTGGCCTTGTTGGGACCGCCCTGGGTCATCAGGAAGGCCTGTGTGAAGACCTGGAAGGAGCCGATGATGCCCATGACGAGGTTGAAGAACAGGGCCGGAGAGATCTGGGGAATGGTGACGAAGGCGAACTTTCTCCAGGGGCCGGCGCCGTCCAGCTCGGCGGCTTCGTAGAGGGACTCCGGGACATTCTGCAGGGCCGCAAGGAAGATCAGCATCGAGGCCCCGGTGCCCCAGAGGCTCATGAGGATGAGGGCGGGCTTGGCCCACAGGTCGCTGAAGATCCACTTGGGAAGGGGCCAGCCCGCCGCTTGCTCCAGGCCGAGGGCCGAGAGCAGATGCCACGAGCGCAGGAGCACCGAGTTGAGGAGTCCGTACTCCGGGTTGAAGACCCAGAGCCACATCATGATGGTCGCCACGCCCCCCACCAGCGCCGGCATGTAGAAGATGGTGCGGAAGAGGGCGATGCCCCGCAGGGGCTGGTTGAGGAGCAGGGCCAGGATGAGGGCCACGGCCAGACCCAGGGGGACGCTGATGAAGCTGTAGTAGGCGGTGTTCCACAGGGCGATGGCCACGTCGGGATCGGCGGCGGCCCGGGCGTAGTTGCCCAGTCCCACCCAGGCGATCGTCTCCGTGCTGATCCCGTCCCAGCGGATGAAGGCCAGCAGGAAGGAGACGATCATGGGGCCCAGGGCCAGGCCGAAGAAGCCGACGATCCAGGGCATGGCGAAGAGGTAGCCCGTCATGCTCTCCCGGGTCTGCAGATTCATGTCGCCCTACCCGCCCTTCCCGCCGGCGGACTCCACCGCTGGCATGGCGAATCGCTCGGAGAGGTGTACGTTGCCCACCAGGTCCAGCAGGGTCTGGCGCGGCGTCTGCCGGCCGTCGAGCATCAGGTCGGTCTCGCTCGACATCTCCCGCGACATGAGGGCCCAGTCCACCGTGATCGGCTGGAAGCGCGAGTACTCGATCGCCTCGATGAAACGGCCGGCGCGAACCTCCGGGTTGGTGTCGATGAAGGCCTGACCCGCCGCCTTGAGGGCGGGAATCGAGCGCTGGTACCGGGCCACGGTCTCCTGGGCCTCGAGACCGAGGGCGAAGTGGATGAACCTCCAGGCCTCGTCCTTCTTCCGCGATCCACTGAACATCACCAGCGCGTCCCAGGTCACCCGCGTCGCCCGCCCCCCCGGGCCGGACGGAGTGTGGGCGACGCCGTAGCTCACCCCGGCGGCGTTGAGGGGAGGCATCGCCCATGGCCCGTTCACCTGCATCGCCACCCGGCCCGTCATGAAGGCCACGCCGCCGGTCTCCCCCAGCTCGTCCCGGTGGGGCGCCACGTGGTGGCGGTGGCGCAGGTCCTGCCAGAAGGCGAAGGAGGCCTCGGCCTCGGGGCCCCACAGCCGCCAGTGGCGCCGGGTCGGGTCGAGGTAGCGGCCGCCGTAGGCGTAGTGGAAGGGCATCCAGTAGACCCAGGAGGGGACCAGGAAGGCGTAGCGGTCCATGCGGCCGTCGCCGTCGGTGTCCGCCGTGAGGCGCCGGCAGGTGGCGAGAAACTCGTCCATGGTCCAGTGGTCCGGCGGCTCCGGCACCCCGGCCTCGCGGAAGGCGTCGCGGTTGTAGAGGATCAGGCAGTTGCCGCCGAAGACGGGGATCCCGTAGGTCGTGCCATCGACCTGGAAGTGGGGCACCGAGGTCTCGAAGAAGTCGCTGTCCAGGTCGAGGGGCCGGTCCGGCTGCCGGCAGTAGTCATCGAGGGCCTCGAACTTGCCGCTGGAGACGAAGCGCGGGAACGGCTCGTCCTGGAACATCAGGACGTCCGGTGCCTCGTCGGCGAGCAGGAGTTGCTGGATCTTCTCGCTGTAGCGGTCCGTGATGTACTCGCGCTTGACGCGGATCTCCGGATGGCGCCGCCGGAAAGCCTGGATGATCTCCCCCCACATCTGGTGCTCGCGGTAGGAACCCCAGTAGGCAAAGCGCAGGGCCGACTCCTTCCCGGCGTAGTAGTAGGCGTAGGTGTCGCCGAACATCCAGAACCCGGCCCCCAGGGTGAACAGTGCGAAGGATCCCCAGCCCGCGGGGCGGGAGAGGCCCTGAGCCCCTGTCCGTCCCGCCAGCCAGGCCGCGCCTCCGGCCGCGGCGGCCAGCAGCCACAGGACCCATTCACTCGGCACGTGGACAGCTCACGCGCACCCGCCTAGGGTTGGCGTATGCAGCACGTCGTCATCTACCGCGAGCCTGGCCGATACGCAGGCTGGCCCGCCAACTACGGCATCTGGTCGTGGGGCGACGAGATCGTCGTCGGCTTCACCCTCGGATACCACGACACGGGCGGCGGCTTTCACGCGCGGGACCGCTCGCGGCCCTTCGTCGGCATGCAGGCCCGAAGCCTGGACGGCGGCGTCACCTGGACAGCGGGGCCGACCCCGTGCCGGACGCCCGGAGGCCGGGGCCTGTCCGCCGACGAGCACATGACCCCGGGCCTGCGCGTCGGCGAGGCTCTCGGCGCCGAGGACAGGATTCCCGAGTCCCCCGGCGGCTTCGACTTCTCCCATCCCGACTTCGCCCTCATGTGCGCCAAGACGGGGCTGAACGCCGGCACCGTCTCGTTCTTCTACATCTCCACGGACCGGTGCGCCTCCTGGCGCGGACCGTTCGGGCTTCCCATGTACAGCCCGACCGGCGTCGAAGCACGTACCGATTACCTGGTCGACGACCGGCGCACCTGCACCCTCTTCCTGACCGCCACCAAGGCCGACGGCCGGGAGGGACGCGTGCTCTGCGCCCGAACCGACGACGGTGGGCTCACCTTTCCGCTGCGCGGTTGGATCGGACCCGAGCCCGAGGGCTTCAGCATCATGCCCGCGGGCCTGCGGCTCTCGCCGTCCCGCCTGCTTGCGGCGGTGCGCTGCCGCGGCCCCGAGGATGCCGGCCCGGCCCGCAACTGGATCGACCTCTACGCTTCCGAAGACGACGGAATCACCTGGGCCCTGATGGCTCGCCCCGTGGAGAGCACGGGCGTCGGGGGCAATCCTCCCACCCTCGACCGGCTGCACGACGGCCGTCTCTGCCTGGTCTACGGATACCGGGACGCGCCCCATCGGATGCACGCCCGGTTGAGCGCGGACCAAGGGGCCACGTGGGGTGACCCCATCGTGCTGCGCGACCACGCCGGGTGCCACGATATCGGCTACCCCCGCACCGTGCAGCGGCCGGACGGCACCGTGGTGACGGTCTACTACTTCTGCGACCGGCCCGACAGCGAGCGCTATCTCGCCGCGACTTTGTGGCGTCCCTAGAGAGAGACGGCTCCCCACGGGCCCGCGCCGGTGCGCCGCCTGCCGGGGGGGCCCCAGCAGGTCCTTCAGCTGCCCCTCGACCCTGGTCATGAAGGACGGGTCGAGCCCCGGCTCCGGAACGACGAAGGGCAGGCGTCCCAGACACTCCTCCAGGCGCCCCCGCTCCTCCGGCGTCAGCCCGCGGCCGGAGCGGCGTATGGCCCGGGCCCACCGAGCTGCCGCCCACAGGTCTCCCACCGCCGTGAAGGGGGCCTGGCGCCGGCTGGCGGCGTAGTAGGCCTGGGCCCGGGACATGTCCCCGGCGGCGAAGAGCCGCTCCGCCACCTTCAGGACCAGCGGGACCTCCACCGGATGGCGCGTGCGCTCCAGGACCCCCTGGCGTTCCGCCCGGGTCAGCTGCCGCCACCGCTCTCCGGCCCGGCGCCGGAGGCGGATGGCGTTGTGGGCGTTGTAGCGGTCCAGGGGAGGGCTGGCCAGCAGCTCGGCCATGTTGTGGTCCACCTGCCACCGCAGCACCGGAAGATCGCCCAGGTGCCGCCGGTAGTCGTCGTCCTCCCGGAGACGCCCCGCGTCCACGGCGGACCCGGCGGCAGCCGGAGCCTCGGCCATGGCGGCCACGATGGTGCGCGCCATCAGGATCTGCCCGGCGATGGAAGGGTGCACGTGGTCGACCATCAGTCCCCAGCCCACGCCCTCCGGCGGCGCCGCCTCCGCGAAGGCCCCGGCCACGTCGGCCAGCACGGCGCCGCTCTCCGAGGCCGCTGCGCGAATGGCGCGGTTGTGGCTCTCGGGGGCGCGCCAGGGCATGGTGTCCAGCTCGCGGGCCCTGGCGAAGGCGGCGCGCGCTTCCCCGGGGCGGTCGAGGCGCACCAGGGCCCGCCCCTTCAGGTACTGGAGCCAGGCGCTGCGGCCGGCCAGGGCTTCGGCGTCCTCGAGCCGGGCCAGCGCCCCGGCGGCGGCCTCGGGGCCGACCGCATCCTGGAGCAGCGCCTCGGCGGCCATCACCAGGTGCCGCTGCCAGTTGGAGAGCTGCCCGGCCGGCAGCCCCGGGCTCCCGGTGCCGGCCGGCGCGAAGCCGGCGTCGTTGGCGGCCAGGGTGCACAGGATCACGGGAACCCCCGCGCGCCGGCAGGTCCCGGCCATGCGGGAGAGATTGGCCCGGAGGTCGGCGGGGGCCGACTGCCGGCGCGGATCTTCCAGCGACAGCGAGCCGCCCTCTTCGCCGAGGACCTGGATCAGGTCGGCGCCGGTGACCTCCGCGCCCAGGACGCGGCCGAGGAGAGAGTGCAGCATCCAGGGAATGTGCCCGTCCGCGAGGGCGTGGCGGAGGCGGTTGCCCAGGAAACTCCACCGGCTGCCCGCGCCGTAGATGCCGTAGTACTCGTTGTGCCCGGCGTAGGCCACGACCAGATCGGGCTCCAGCCCCATGGCGTCCTCCAGCACCTCGGCCACCGCACCGCTGGCCAGGGCGGTGATGCCCAGGTTGAAGACCTGCACCTCCCGTCCGGGCCAGGCATCCTCCAGCATGGCCTCGAGGAAGGCGGCGGCCGACAGGGAGGGGGGATGGGGGAATCCCTTCACCGTGGAGGCGCCCACGAAGGCGACTCGGAAAGGGGCCGGGGACGCGGGTTCGAGGAAGGGGTGGGCATCCATGCTCCCCCTCGCCACGAGCCGGCCCTGGTGGCGGCCGAGGAAGTACCGCTTCGGGTACGACGGGTTGACGCTGCGCAACCGCTGCCTCCCGTGCTCGGACATGGTCAGCAGGAACGGCGGCGGTCCACCGGCCTTCACCAGCCGCAGACCCGCCTCTGCGGCCGCCAGGACGCCGAAGCCCAGAGCGAGGGCCGCCAGCCGAGGCCTCCAGGCCCGCCGCTCCGCCATGGCAGGGTCAGGGACTGCTCCGGAGCAGGCGGGCCCCGATGGAGGCGGCACGGGCCCCGGGCACCGCATGGAAGCGGTTGGCGGACCTCAGGCGCCGGGCGCCGCTGTGGTGGAAGTACCCGCCCCGGTAGACCCGCTGCTCACCGGCGGACGGACCCGGCGGATCGGTTCCGGGTGCGCGGCCGTAGTAGTCGGCGGCGTACCAGTCCTGCACCCACTCGCACACATTGCCGTGCATGTCGTGGAGCCCCCACCGATTGGGACGTCGGGTAGCCACGGCCTGGGCGTGGCGCCTTCCCGCGTCCCAGGTGTTGCCCGTGTGCCAGGCGTGGTCACCCAGGAGGGACGGGTCGTCGCCGAAGGACCAGCGGGTCGTGGTCCCGCCACGGCAGGCGTACTCCCACTCCGCCTCGGTAGGGAGACGGTAGAGATCCGCGGCGGCCAGGGTGTTCATGCGGTCCACGAACCCCTGCACCTGGTCCCAGGAGACGTTCACCGCCGGGTACTCCGGCCCCTCCTCCACGAAGTCCAGGCCCGCCCACGGCCGGCTGCCCATGACGGCCACCCACTGGGCCTGGGTGATCTCGGTGCGGCCCAGGTGGAAGGGTCGCGAGATCCTCACCTCGCTGAGGGGGCTCTCGTCCGCGTCCCTCCCCGGCTCGGTGACCGGCGAGCCCCTGAGAAAGGCACCGGAGTCGATCCGCACGAACTCCATCGCCACGCCGCCCGGCAGCTCCACCACCAGGGCAGGGTTGCCCACGTCCGCCACATCCCCCTCCTGCGCACAGCCCAGGCCGAGGACTCCCGAGGCCAGCATTGCCATCTGCCTTGCCACCGAGGGCATGGCTCAGTACACGGATTCAGGGCGCGTGTCGATGAATCCGACGGTGAAGTCCACCGTCACCCGGGCGGACAGCCCCTGCATGACCTGCGAGACCAGGTCCGGAGCCTGCCGGCCACCCGGCGGCCCCGCCTCCGCCGTGTCGGCGGCGGCCCCGCCTGTCCTCATGGGGCCGCCGGAGGGCCGGAAGCGCCATCCGCGGATCCGGGCGGCGAGGCAGTCGCCCACCGCCTCGCTGACCACCGTGGAGGAGAGGGCTTCCGCCTCGGCGACGGTGCCGGCCGGCAGGACCACGAAGCGGACCGACACCTCACCCTCCGAGGCCTTGCCGGCCATGGACTCCCTGGCAAAGCACTCGTTCAGCTCGTCCAGGCGGGACTTGATGTAGGCCTCCACGGCGGTGACGTCGCGCGTGATGTCCCCCGTCACGTTGCCGGTCACCCGGGTACCCGGCTGCAGCTCGGCGCGCGACACCTCCCTGGAGACGGTCGGGCGCTGCTCCTCCCAGGCCGCCACCCCGATCGCCCGGTCGAAGTCGAACCCGATGTCGACCGTCTCCAGGGGCTTGCCGAAGGTGTTGAACTTGAGGACGAAGTCCCGCAGGTTGAGCCGGACCTGCTCGACCTCCGCGTCCAGTGGGTCGAAGACGATGAATCCCCCGTACTCCTCGCCCCGGAAGACCCGCTCCCCTACGCCGTAGTTGTTGGTCCGCACCAGACCCATGCGCATGTTGAAGCGGTAGTACTCGTTGCCGCTCGGTCCCCTCAGGCTCCGGTAGTAGGACTCGAAGTTCCTCGGCGACGAACCGGCCAGGACTCCGTAGGGCTCGAGGAGCTCTCCGGGACGGTCGGTGGTCAGGAACGATCGCAGCGGCTGCAGCTCGACCTTGGCGAAGGAGTAGTTGTGCACGGTGACCCGGAAGACGGTGAACCGGTTGCGCACGTACCCGACGGCCGGGTCGATGTAGTCACCGTAGGTGTACGGATTCGTCGAGTACTCCCCTTGGCTGGACTCGGCCGGGAAGAGATCGTTCAGCCGCTGGTCGGTCATGTGCTCCACGTCGATCCGCAGACCCTCCAGGCCATAGGAGACGGTGCTCCCCTCGCCGACCGTGAAGCTCTCTCCCTGGTCCTCCAGGGGGGTGAGGGAGGAGGTGCGCTGGTAGATCGGCGGGTAGATGACGCTGCAGCTGAGAAGGGCTGGCACGAGGACGGCCAGAAGCGGCGCCGGGAGGCTTCGGCAGTGGTTTCTCATGGTCGTTGAAGCACCCCTCTTCGAGGAGGCCGGGTCATTGGCGGCCGGCCTGGTTGTAGAAGTCGATCTGCTGCTGGGCGATGGAGCCCTTCTGGGTGAGGGCGAAGACCACGAGGTTCACCCCGAGCTTCAATTGGGGCTCGTTCTCCGTCTCCCGCTCCCAGAGCGCTCCGTAGCCCTTGTCCGAGTAGACGGCCACCAGCCGGTCCCGGAGGTAGATGCCCTCCAGCCAGTAGGAGGGCCGTCGGGTAGCCGCGTACTGGTTGGACGCGTTGAGCACCTCCCCGCCCAGGGGGGGGCCGCCGTCGAAGTCGAAGAAGACGTGGTAGATGGGGTTGTCGTCCCGCAGCGGCACGAAGCGGGCATCCCGCCCCAGGGCCTCCTTGAACATCGCCTTCATCGAGGCCTCGGCGGGGCCGTACTCCAGGCGCGGAGCGTCGTTGTCCGCGAGCACGAAACCGCCGTTGCGCAGGTACTTCCCGAGGTTGGCCGCCTCGTGCTTGGTCAGCTCGAAGGCCGACCGCGTGGTGATGTACACGAAGGGGGCCTTGAAGAGGGCCTGGGAGTCGAGGTACATCTGCTCGTCCACCTTGGCCTCGATCCGGGTCCAGTTGTTGATCCAGCGGGCCAGCTGAAGCAGCGCCCGGGGCCGCGAGGGCTCCAGGATGGTCCCCCAGGCGCGCGCCAGGTAGACGAAGCCGGTGACGTTGGTCTTGTCCGTGGGATCCTGGATCACCATTCCCTTGTACTTGCCGGTGTTGATGGCCGACAGGTCCAGGAACTCCGCCTGCATGTCGATCCGTCTCTCGGGCTCCTTCATGCTGGCGATGCTGACCGCCTCGAACCGAGGCATCGCCACCACGGCGTCGCCCAGGCCGGTGCCCGCTGCCACGGTGAACTCCGCGCTTCCTCCGGTCCGGCTCCACATGCGCGTGCCCACCGGCATGCCCGCGCTCACCATGCGCCGTCCGCCGACGGTGGTGGTGGTGCGGTCCCCGCTCGAGCGGACAACGGGGGTGCCTTCGGGAACGGCCTCCTTCCTGAAGGCGAACTCCCGGGTCAGCTGCGGCTCGGGCAGGAAGAAGGGGGTCTTCTCCTCGTCCCACTCGATGCGGGCCACCACCTCCTCCTCTTCCTCCGCCCGTGGCACCAGGTAGAGAAAGAGGGCCAGGGCGTGGAGTGCCGCCGAGGCCGCCAGACCGGCGTGGAAGAGGCGCCGGTTGCGCGACAGGACCGTCAGGGAGCCGCTCTGCCGGGAGCTCACAGGTGCTTCCTCTCGATGGTGAGGCGCCGCCGTTCGCAGAACTCCATCATCCGCGGCGTCACCTGGGCATTGCCCCGCTCTCCCTGGGTGATGACATCGCTGAAGGCATCCACCGCCTTCTGCCATTCGCCCAGCTGCTGATGGCAGACCCCCACGTTCATCTTGGCCGCCAGGCCGCTGGAGGTCATCGGGTACTGCCGCCACACGGCTTCAAGGGGGCCGATGGCCTGGCGGATCAGGTCGCGATCGTCTTCTGCGAGGGCCCGGTTGAAGGCCTCCATGGCGCCGCTGTAGTCCCGGAAGGCGACCGCCTCCTGCACGTCCTGCAGCACCCCTTCGGCCTGCCGGGCGGCCTCGGATTCCGGGAAGTCGGCCTGGAGCCCCTGGAACAACTCGTAGGCCCGGTCGTAGTCGCCGGCGTTGTAGCTCATCTCGGCCAGGGTGTACCTGGCCGTGGGCAGGTGGCGCCCCCCGGGGTAGCGGGTCAGGTATTCTTCCATGGCCTGCCGCACCGCGGCCTGGTGCTCTGCCGAAGGCTCCGCCGGCGCCTCGTTGAGCAGACACCAGGCGATGTTGTAGAGGGCTTCCTCGGCCAGCCCGGTCTCCGGGTAGCGCCGGACCACCTGTCGGTAGGTCTGGCGGGCCTCCCCGTAGGCCCCCGAGTTGTAGCGGCTCTCGGCCAGGCGGAAGAGGGCATCGGCGGCCACGTCCAGGTCCGGGTACTGGTCGACCACCCCCGCGAAGAAGGGAATGGCCCTGCTGAAGCGGGCCTCGTTGAAGTGCGCATAGCCAAGGTAGTACCGGGCATACCCGGCATTGGGATGCCCGGGGTACTCGGCCAGCATCCGGCCGAAGCTGGCTGCGGCCAGGGCGGCGCGGTCGGTCTGGAGCGCTGCCAGACCGCGCAGGAACAGGAGGTCGGCCGCGAAGAAGCCCCTTGGAAAGGCGCGCAGACCCGCTTCGGCGCGGTCGAAGGCGCGCGCGAAGTCCTCGGTTCGTACCGCGGACTCCGCCTGCAGGAACCAGGCCTTCTCGCGCAAGTGGTACGGCCGCTCCTCCGGGAGGGGCCCCTCCTTCAGATCCAGCCCGAGGATCTCCTCGCAGGCGGCGAAGGCGTCGGCGTAGCGGCCCTGCCGGTTGGCGATCTCCGCCTCCGCCAGCAGGTGCTCGGCTCGCTCGAGGGGACCCGCCGCCGCGTCGGCCATCTGCCGGTAGGTGGCCTGGGCCCGGCCGTAATCCCCCAGGTTGGCGTAGGAGGCCGCCAGGAGGCGCCGCGCCGCGGAGGACAGCTCCGGGTCGGTCCACTCCCGGTTCAGCTCTTCGAGGGCCTCGGAGTAACGCTTCATTCGGAACAGCAGGGAGCCGCGGCTGTACGCCGCCCGCTGCCCCAGGTCGGGGTCGCCCTGGTCGATGACCGCGGCGAAATGCGTCAGGGCTCCCTCCTGCTCTCCCAGCTCCATGGAGGCGGAGGCCAGCAGGTAGTGGAGAGCCTGACCCTCGGGCCGGCCCCTCGCCTCCAGGCCTTCCTGCAGCACCGCCACCGCCTGCCGGTGCTCTCCCTGCTGCACCAGAAGCTGCCCGGCCTCCAGGCGCGAGCGGGCGAAGAGCTCGGCTTCCCTGCCCACGGCCAGCAGCTCCCTCAGGGCCCGCTCCTGGTTTCCGGCCTCCCTCTCGACGATGCCCAGCTCGAAGCGGGCCACGTCCTGTTCGGGCTTCTCCGCCAGCTCGTCGATCACCGTGCGATACGTCTCCGCCGCCATGGCGTGGTCGCCGCGGCCATGGTGGATCCGGGCGATCTGGAAGAGGGCGCTCTGGCGGTACCCCTCGGCGTTGGGGGCCTCGGCCACGCTTCCCAGAAAGACCAGGGCCTCAGCCATCTTGTCCGGCTGGTCCTGCAACTGGATGGCCAACCCCAGGTTGAAGCGCAGCTCCACGTCGTAGGGGGATCCCGGGTAGGCCGCCAAGGTGGCGCGCAACTCGCTCTCGGCGCGGCGGTAGTAGTCCAGACGCTCCTCTTCCGGTTGTCTCTCCGCCACGCGGAACCAGGCCCGGGCGATCTGCAGGGCCACGCCCTCGACCGCGAGGCCGGCCCGTGCGGCCGCGGCCTCGTAGTTCGCCCGGTACACCTCGTACTCACGCACCGCCTCCTCGTAGTGCCCGGTCTCGAAGTAGCGGTTGGCCAGCAGGAGCTGCATGCGCGCCTTCTGCACCACATCGTCGGTCGCCTCGATGGCCTGGTGGTACACGGCGACGACGGCCGCGAAGTCCCCCCGCCGGTAGTGCATGTCCGCCTGGCGCAGGTACGCCTCTTCGGCCAGCCGCTGCTCCTCGGCGAAACGTGAGGCCACCAGCTGGAAGGCCTCCTCCGCCTGGGCGTACTGCCCCGTCTTCTCGTGGCACTCCCCGACGCGGATGAGGGCCTTGGCCGCCAGGTCGAGAGCCGTCTCGTCCACCAGGCCGGCGATCTTCTGCCGCTTCATCTGCAGGATCTCGCGCTCCGACATCTCCTCGATGCGCTGGGAGTCGACCAGCCGCTGGTAGAAGGGGACGGCCTCCCGGTAGTTCTCCAGCGCGAAGTGGGCCTCGCCGATCTGGAAGAGGGCCCGGCTGCCGCGGTAGCCCCCGGGAAAGCGCTCAACGAGACGTTCGAAGGCGGCTATGCTGTTGCGGTAGTCTTCCTTGTCATAGTGGGCCCAGCCCACATCGTACATCGCCTGCTCCACATAGGCGCTGGACGGATAGCGCTCGATGAGCAGGGCGGCCCCCTCGATGGTGCGCTCGTAGTCCTGGATGGCGTACCAGCAGGCCACGGCGCGGCTGCGGGCCAGGGCCTTCAGCGCGGCCACGGTGGACAGCTCCTCGGTCCTGACGAAGGCGTCGGCCGCCTCGCCGAAGAGGGACCTGGCGCGGTCCTGGTACCTGGAGCGCCGCGCCGGGTCGCGGCTCCTGTCCGCGCTGGCGAGGGCCTCCTCGGCGGACTTGAAGTGCGCATTGCCGGTCTGGTACAAGGCCACTTCCTGCAGCGGCGCCGAGATTTCGCCGACGGTCACCTCCACGTCCTTCATCTGCAGGAAACGGCTCCGGCTCCGGATGATGTGCTGGTAGGCCTCGATCGCCTGGTCGTAGGCTCCCGAGGCGTAGAACCTCTGGGCGTCGGCGAAGGTCGCCTGCATCTCCGGAGCCGTGGGAACCGACCGGGTGACGGCGATCATCGCCGTCAAGCCTACCAGGGTGATCAACGCGACCATTTTCCGTTACCTCTGACTGCGTGCGGTTGAGGGACGCCGCCCCGGCGCGGCCCGTCCTGTCGCCCTGGGGAGGAAGCTCTCATTCATCGAAGCCCAGGATGACCCGCAGGAAGGCCGAGGCGATGTCGAGGTCCTCCCTCTGCCGGGCGGAATCGCCGTACTGGCGCCGGGTCCACTTCACCCCCAGGTTGGTGGCGATGTTGTACCCGAAGTAGGGGGACCGGTTCGTCAGCTGCACCACCCGCACCACCTCCTCGTAGCTGTCGCGGCCGTCGGCCAGGTCCTCCTTGCGCAGGGGCAGGCCCGGCAGCCCCTGGGTGCCGAGCCACAGGTAGGTGCGCGGCGTGATGTGACAGGAGGCCTTGAGGATCGGTATCAGGGTCCACTCGTCAGCGAGGTCCACGGCCAGACTCTCCCGGGTCCTTCGCAGGACCAGCCCCTTGGTCTGGGCGATCAGCTGCCAGCGGTCCGACAGCTCCCTCACGTACTCGGCCCGGGCCACCATCGTCAGGCGGGTGATGGTGTCGGCGACCTGGTCGCTGCCGTCGGACAGGGTCGCCTCCTGCTGCTCGTTGACCGCATAGCGCAGGTTGCCGCCGAGTCGCAGCCCGGGGGCGGCGGTCAGGTCGGCTTCGAAGTAGTGCTGCCGGTCCAGGCTGTCGCGATACTCGAGCTGGTCCGTCAGCCGGGTGGGGGCGTACGTGGGCCAGTGCTCGTGTCCGCCCAGGACCTCTCCATAGGTGATGTAGTTGTCGACGATGTCGTCATGGACCCGCTGCAGGCGGGTCTCGGCCCATACCGAGCCCCACCGGGGGCTGTGACGGCGGAAGGTGAGCACGCCGTAGGTGCTCTCGTTGCGGGCGCCGCTGGCGATCCCCGCGGCCTGCAGCCGGCCCGCGGTGAGGCGGACGCCGCCGGGCAGGTGCAGCGACCCGAAGGCGTGGAGCCCGCTCTGGTCCAGCTCGTACGGGTAGTCCGAGTCCAGGTCGTCCTCGCGGTGGTCCGCGATCCCGTTGTTGTTGGCATCCCGGCCATAGGCATACTCTTCCGGCTCCACGTCGTACAGCAGGAACGCCTCCAGGTAGTCGGGCACCTGGTTGCCGTTGCGGTTGGTGTCCGGAATCCGGTCGTTGTCCCGGTCGTTGCCCGGAAAGACCCCGTCCGGGTCGTAGGGAATCGTCGTGTAGTGGGGACTCGGCCGATGCCCGTGGCCGATGTCGGGATAGCGGTCGTCGTCGTCATTGTCCTGCACGAAGCCGCTGTCGTACTCCTCGGCGATCGAGAACAGCTCCCCGCCTACCTCCACCCGGCCCCGGCGCCAGCGCCCGTTCACGTAGTACGCGCCCGCGTCCGTGCTGCTGCGCGCCCCGTTCCAGCGGCGGATGCCCCTCACCTCCCGGTCCTCGCGATAACCCGGACGACCGTCGGGAAACTCCCGAAACTCCACGTTGCGGGCGTATTCCCACCGCACCTCGGCCTCGCCCCACTCCCAGGCCCCGTTGAGCCCCCACAGGGCGCGGCCCGTCCACTCCCCCAGGTCCAGGCGCACCCACTCCAGGTTCGACATGTCCTGCACGTTGCCCCGGGACCGGAGGACGGCGGTCACCCCCGGCGTCTCCTTCCTCTCCAGGTAGCCGCTCGTGGAGACGAGGGTGTTGCCGCCCACTCGGTAGTGGAACTCGTACTCCTCCACTGCCGGGGCCGAGACGAAGAGCGGCAGCACCTCGACCCGGTAGTCGTTGCCCACCAGCGCCTCCACCTGCACCTGGCGGATGTACGGCTCCTGGCTCACGTCGAAGATGGCGATGATCTGCTCATGGCCGTCGGCGCGATGGCCCGGAACGTCGGGCAGGGCCTTCACCCAGCGCAGCAGCTCCTCGAGGTTGACCTTGCCCGACACGTCCTCGCCCTGCAGGTGATCGCGCAGGTAGAGCACGTCCGCGAAGCGGGTGCCCTGATCCAGGTAGACCGCCCGCCGGAACTGTCCGGAGAGCCGGTTCGTCGTGCCCACGGCGGTGGGATTCTGGCCGTTGATCCGGGCCAGGAAGGGCCGCAGGTCCGGCCGGTCCTCGCCGTTGATCTTCAGACGGACCTCCGACACCAGGGCGCCGGCCTGCAGGTCCTCCGGCGAATCGTCGGAGAACCGGACCAGGTAGCCCACCGGCAGCACCTGCTCGGCCTGCAGCCCCCCGCGCAGAACGAAGCTCTCCTGCTCGGCGTCGAAGATGTGGAAGTTCACCCCCGTGGCCCCCAGGGTCAGCGCCCCCAGCTCGACGTCGCCGTGGGCCCCCAGGAGCATGAGCGAGCTCCGCCTGTGCTCGGTGAAGTCCCAGTCGGTCCAGACGGGTCCGTCGCCGTAGCGGCCGGCGGTGAAGTGGCCGGTGTACCGCTGTCCGATGATGGCCACCTGCGCCTTGCCGACCTGGGTGTCCAGCCGGATGCCGTCGTATCCGGGCAGGGCCAGCGTCAGCGGCGTGAAGAGGGTGCGGATCTCCTCCCCGTAGATCAGGCTCGCCGCCCAGCGCGCGTGCGACTCCCGGGCTACCAGGTTGCGCTCGAAGCGCCCCCAGCGGGGGATGGTGCGGAAGGACTTGGGCAAGGCCGACGTCGTCGTCGACCGGGTCTCCCGCCACTCGTACACGTCGTAACCCTGAATCAGGAAGTTGCCGAGGGGACCGTAGTAGTTGCGCCGCGAGAACCGGGTGAACTCCGGCAGGGTGTAGTCCTCGAAGCCGTAGTTGAGGTAGGAGGGATCCGACCGGTAGAGGAAGGAGCGGCCCGAGACGTCCTGGGCGAACCCGAGATGCGGGTCCTCGGCCCCCGCCCGACCCGGGTCCCCCCAGGCCGGCACGAAGACCAGCGTCCAGACCGCGAGCCTCACCCGTCTCATCCCTGGAAGGGCTCCAGTCCCAGCAGCAGGCGGACGAAGAGCAGAGAGCGCTCGACATCGAGCTGCTTCCGGCTCCTGGTCTCGAATCGAAGGGTCTTGGCGAGGTATCCCGCGTTCAGGGTCAGGTAGTAGCCTTCGTACGTGGTGCGGTTGGTGATGGAGACGATGTAGTCCCTGCTGCCGTAGTCGACCTGGTCGTTGATCAGGTTCCTGTAGGTGCTGGACAGCAGGGGGAAACCCTGGGCCCCCGCGCTCAGGCTGGTCTGGGGCGACAGGGCGACGGTGGCCACCACCATGGGATAGAAGTAGCGCTCGGAAACGGGATGGACATGGAAGTCACCGCCCTGCCGCCGGTAGGCCATGTACTTGGCCCTGGGGGTGACCGTCCACCGGTCCCTCTTCCAGGTGTAGCCGCTGCGCAGGACCCACGCCCACTCCTGGATCGTGTCGGCGGGCTGGAAGGCGGAGGCCCGCTGGAGATTGACCGTGTGCTTGAGACGGCTGTTGATCTCCAGGCCCTTCACCCGGATGAAGGTGGCGTCGAGGTGAGCCGTGTTGACGACGCTGTTCCTCATCAGCAGCGGGTCTTCGACCTGCGTCAGGCCCTGGACGCTCGCCGTCGAGGTGGGATCGATCGGCAGCCCGTGGGGCGTGAAGAAGCCGAACTGGGGCGAATCGTCGGCGATGTCGTCATGGACCCGCTTGAGGAAGTTGGAGAAGTCGATCGAGGCATGGGGAAAGAGGGTGCGCCGGTAGTTCAGGCGCACATAGTTGACGCGGTTCTCGCCCGGCCCCCAGATCTCGCGGACATGGTAGCGCCCCACGCTCAGGTCCAGGGCCTGCACCGGCTCGATGGCGCCGAACAGGTGATACCCCTTCCTGTCCGTCGGATAGGGGTAGTCGGGCCGGAAGTCGTCCTCGCGGTGATCGATCACCCCGTTGTTGTTCATGTCGTCGCCGTAGTCGTACTCCAGGGGATCGACATTGTAGAGCAGGAAGGGCTCGTTGTAGTCGGGCTCGGCGTTGCCGTTCTCGTTCACGTCGGTGCGGCCGTCCTGGTCGCGGTCGAGTCCCGGGAAGACGCCGTCCCCATCGCCGAAGCTCTTGTTGAGGAAGTGGAAGTCGGGCCACAGGTCCTTGTCGTCGTTGTCGTCCACCGTGTCGAGGATGACGGTGTCGTTGTACCTGTCCTGCCAGTTGGGAGCGACCTCCCCGAGGAAGGGACTGCCGAGATCGTCGGAGTAGGTCCAGTATTCCCGGCTCTGGACGGAGAGCGAAGTGCCGTACAAGGGATCCATCCGGAAGAGCTCCCCCGCCAGGTGGAACCAACCGAGCTGCTTCCTGGCGTGGACGAAGAAGGCATCCGCCGTCTCCCGGTGCCAGCGGCTCCGCCCGATCGTGCTCGGATACTGGAGGTAATTGAAGCTGCGGGCGTACTCGCCGCGCACCTCGAGTCCCTCCCGCTCCAGCTCCAGGCGCAGGCTGCCCGTGGTACGGCCGCTCTGGCGGCCGTACTCGAAGGAGACGCGGCGCAGATTGCCCAGGTCCCCCACGTTCCCCACCTGGGACGCCACGTCGCGGAAGAAGGTGGCCCGCACGACCCGGAGATCCGGGTTGCTTGTGGCGGCCGCCGAGGCGGGCAGGAAGACCTCCGACAGGCTGATGCGGTAGTCGTTGGCCACCATGGCGTTGAAACGAAGGGACTCGACCTCGTCGCGCATCTCCTGGGGGATCTTGAACCAGTAGATGAGGTACTCGGTCCCGTTGGCCTCCAGGAAGCCCCGGGCGCCGGGGTCCTCCAGGGGCAGGTCCCCCTTGAGGAACTCCATGTAGGGGGGAATCGTGAAGCCCGGCCGGAAGGCCCTGTCCCCGTTCGGGAAGTGCGGATTCACCACGTCGGCGTCGTGGCGTGTCACGCTGACTTCCACGAGCTCGTTGAGAGGGCCCTCGACGCGAACATCGTAAACCCGCGCGCCACGTCCATCGTCCTCCGAGCCATCGCTGATCTTGACGGCCAGATAGGCGGGCGGATTCTTCCGCCGCGAGGGCAGCACCCCCTTGAGGCTGTTGTCGCCAAAGCCGACGAAGCTGTCGGTGCGCAGGAGGTTGGCGTAGGAGAGGCTCACCCTGAGGGCTCCCGCCCTGTGCGCGAGGTGACCGCCCAGCAGGTAGGTGGGCTCGTTCGTCAACTGGTGGAAGTCGTTGTCGTCGTCGTTGTAGATCGGCCAGTCGAAGCGCGACGACACGGCGGTGGCCTGCGTGCCTCCGAGATCCACGTCCCAGCGGATCCCGTTCAGCTGGGCCAGGTCCAGGGTCAGGGGAGTGAACTTGGTCCGTATCCGGTTCCCCACCATCAGCCGGCTGGCCCAGCTCTTGTGGGTATCGTGGGCGACGACGAGGTTGCCCACGAGGGCCCGGAACTGGGGGTCCTTGTTCAACAGGCTCCCGGGATCCCGCTCCATGGGCCGCGTCTCCTGGCTGCGCCAGATCTCGGTGCCGTCGAGGAGGAAGTTGCCCAGCTCGTCGAAGACGGGAGCCCGGATCTGCGACCACAGAGAGGCCGTGTACTCCCTGTACCCGGAGCGCGCGTAGTACTGCTCGTAGTCGCGGACCGGCTCGTAGAGGAGCTGGCTCTCCCCGGCTGCCGAGGACAGCATCAGCCAGGCGCCCAGGAGGGCCGCAGCGAGACCGGGACGTTCGTGCACCGTCATGGCTACAGGATCCGAGCCTGGATGAAGAACTCGCTGAGCCGCTGGACCCGCCGGCTCGGAAGGTTGACGAACTCCGAGCGGCTGGAACGGAATCCGAGGTTCGTGCTCACGTCGTACCCGGTGTAGTTGCTCAGGTTCTGGATGACGACGATCCAGTGGCGGGCGTCGAAATCCCTTGACGGCGCCTTGGCCTCGCGGAACCGGTGGAGCCACGGCAGTCCCTGCACGCCCGCGCGAAGAGTCGTGTACTCACTCAGCGCGTAGTCGGCCCGCAGAATGGGGATGATCTCGTGGCTCTCCAGGGGCATGAGGAGATCACCCGGCGCCGACCTCCGCCGCAGGGTGAACTTCACCATCGGACTCAGAGTCAGCCTGCCTCTGACATGGGCGTAGTCGGCCTTGCTAACTAGGTTCCAGTCGAGGATGTCGTCCCCCAGTCCCGGCCGGCTGTCCCTGCGGTTGTTCCACTCGACCTTGGCTGCCTGGATGAGGTTCAGTCCCTCGACGCCGGTGTAGTGGCCCTTGGCGAAGAGGGTGCTCACGAGGCTGTTTTCCATCAGCATGAGATCGGGCCGCGGCCGGATGGCGACATTGACCTGGGTCTGGGGCTCGATCACCGCCTCGAAGAGTGGGTTGGATATGTCGTCGCGTACCCGCTTGAGACGCCAGCGGGCGATGAATCGGCCCGCTTCTTCCCCTTCCGCCGAGTAACCGAGCTCTCCATAGGTCACCTCGTTTCGACCTGCCGCCGCCCGTTGCCGGACCCGGTACCGCCCCAGGCGCAGCCCTGCTCTCGCGAAGGGTTGCACCGAGGCAAAGCCGTGGTAGCCCCGACTGTCCAGGTCATAGGGGAGGTCCGCCTTGTTGTCGTTCTCGCGCACGTCGACCACGCCGTTGTTGTTGAAGTCCTCCCCGTACACGAAATCGTCGGGCTCGACGTAGTACATGAGGAAGGGCTCGAGATAGTCCGGGTACTGGTTGCGGTTGACGTTGGTGTCCACCACGCCGTCCTCGTCCTGATCCAGGCCCGGGAAGACCCCGTGCCCTCCGCCCAGGCCATACTCCCCGGCCGCATCGGGCCGGATGGCGTCCACGTCGATCCCCGAGGCGTTGGCATAGGCGATGTAGACGGGGTCCAGAGGGTCCCAGTGCTCCACCTTGTCCGGCCACTCGTCCCCGTCGTCGTTGTCCTCCACCAGGTCCCACCCCAGCACGGCCTGCTGGCCCTCGGACCACACGGGCAACGAGACCTGGTAGGTCGGAGGGACGTCGAAGAGCTCCAACCCCACGTCCGCCAGGGACCACTCCTGCAGGAGACGCACGTACCACGCGTTCGTGGCGCGGCTGTCCCGGCGCCCCAGGAAGGGGAACCGGGCATGCTGGACGTTGCTGATGTACTCCGCCTCCAGGTTGGCGCCGCCGATCTTCGCCTCCACCGTGCTGCCGAACTGGACCAGACCCGTGGGGAAGCCGTAGTCGACGGTGACCCAGCCCATGTTGGACCCGTCCTGCACGTTCCCCGGGGCCCGCTTGACGTTGTGCCAGTCGCTCCAGAGCGACGTGCCGCCGCCGAAGAAGCCATAGGCGGCGCCCACGTCCAGGCTGTAGTCCCCCGACACCTGCACCCGGAACCGCAGGCTCTGCGGATCACCGGGCACCTCGTAGCGCAGTACCAGCAGGTCCGTTCCGCCCACCTGGAGGGGGAAGGGCTCCTCCATGGGGATGCCCACCCTGGCGAAGAGTCCCGAGCGCTCGACGAAGATCCGGTCGGCGTTGAAGATCCGCGGGGCCCACGCTCCGTCCCGGCGGATGTGGGGAACCTCGCTCACCTCCACCACCTCGGGGATCAGCTTCACCTCGGGATCCACCTCCAGCCGCTGCTGACCGGCGTACAGCTCCACCGCGTACACATCGACGCCGTGGCCATCCTCCGGCGAGTCGTCGCTGATGACCAGGTAGAAGGAGGAGGTGCCGGTCAGACGCGAAGGGACATCCCCGCGGAGGCTCGTGTTCCGCTGGGCCGCATCCTGCAGGTGGAGGTTTACGTAGGAGGCCCCGAAGGTCAGGATGTCGCCGAACTGGCTGCTCCAGTGGCCGCCGAAGAGGTAGTGGGTGAAGTGCCGCGACCCCGTCAGCGGCCGTGGCACGCGGGACGAGATCAGGGAGAAGCTGTTGCGGTGGGAGGACGCGTCCCAGCGGAGCCCCTCCAGACGGGACAGGTTCAGGGTCAGCGGAGTGAACCGGCCGTCCAGGAGGTTGCCGATCATGAACCGGGTGGACCAGCCCCCGAAGGCGTCACGGAGGATCACCATGTTGCGGAACTGGCCCAGGCCCCAACCCGGCACCCTGCTGCTGCGCGCCGGGTCCAGGGTGCCGTACTCCTCGATCCGCAGGATCTCCACCCCGTCGACCAGGTAGGAGCCGAAGGGATCGTAGGTGGGACGCTCGGGGCGGAATCCGTAGTCCCGGTAGCTGAGGAAGCTGTAGTTCTCGTAGCGCTCGTCCCAGAGCGGACGCAGCTCACGGTTGAGGAAGTCCTGCTGGCCGGACCAGTAGTCCTCGGGGGAACGCTGCGCCAGGCAGGGCTCGGCCAGACTGCCCGCCAGCACCCACAGGGCAAGACCTGCCACGGCCCTGCGCGTCCTCGGGCCAGCGCCTCGGGCGGCGGCGGGCTGCCGGCCGGCGCGGGGACCGCCGGCGATCAGGCTGCCCACGTGGAGCTGCAGCCGATGGGAAGACGCGTCCCGGAGCCGCGTCGCGGTCCGGTGCCCAACCTGGGTGCCGACCTCAAGGACAGGCCCAACCCCTCCGGGCCCATCACCCGTGCCGTTCGTCGTCTCGGAGGCCTCGGTTGGCAAGTTTACCCAGACAGGAAGCGGTAGCTCTCAGTAAACCACCCCTACGACGCCCGTGGCGGTTTCGGTCCCGGCATCGAGCTCCACCTGGACGCGGTAGATGTAGTTGCCCGGCGGCACGAGCCGGCCCTCATCGTCCCTGCCGTCCCAGTATCCGGGGACGATGCCTCGGGCCCCGCTGACGAGGCGCAGGTAGACGCCGGCCGCCAGGGGGGCCGGCTTCAGATCGCGCACCAGAGTGCCCCGGAGGTCGAAGATGCGCACTCCCAGGTCGCGGGGCGTGTCGACCTTGCTGAGAATCAACTCGATCACGGTGTCGTCGTTGATGTCGTCGCCGTTGGGTGTGAAGACGGAGGGATTGGCGCGGACGCTCGACAGGGCATCGTCGGGGGAGGTCGTCGGGACCACCGCCCAGGAGAAGAGCTCGCCCGTGCTCTCGTCCATACCGACGCTCTCGGCCACGTTGACGGGGTTGTCCGAACCCGGGCTGAAGAGGAACATGCGGAACTCGTGGCTGTTCGCATGGGAGCGGGCTCGAAAGGGTATCCGCAGCTGGTCGACGTCGCGAAGCGGCTCGGAAAAAGCGAGCTCGAGCGCATCCTGGGTGGAGGTCCAGTCCGCCAGGATCCCCTGGAGCCGACCGTCATCGACCAGCCGGGCCTCGCTGGGGACGGCGATGAGCAGCCGCTCGATCCCCGCGTCTTCGGGGGCGAAGGCCAGGTGCAGGGTGCACACGAAGAGAGTGTCCGCGCCCATGGAGACCCGGTTGGGCGTGACCCTGGAATGGGCGCCCGAAACGGCAAGCTCCTCGGTGGTGTAGTCCAGCTCCAGGCTGTGCAGCGCCGGCGTGCGCCGCTGATCCCTGGACTCCAGGGAAACCCGGTACTGGAGCCAGGCCCCCGGCTCCGAAGCGGGGAACCAGACGTCTCCACTCGACAAGGGACTGCTCCAACCGCGCCCGGGATCCTCGAAGTCCTCCGCCGAGTTCCCCGTCCGGAACTGGACGAAGAGATCGGTGCGCACGGGGACCTCCGCATCCCAGCGCACCCGGCCGAAGTTCTTGGCCCGGCCGGGCGCGCCAAGGGAGAGGGGCTCGGAGAGATAGGTGCCCTCATCGGTGTACCCGTCTCCGTAGACCTCCACCTCGGCAACCTTGGGCGGGCTCACCGAGTTGATGTCGACGATCACGATACGCACATACCGGGTCCAGACCGGTGTGAAACGCACCTCGGTCCAGTCGAACTTCTCGATATCGTGGATGACGCCCACCTCGGTCCAGCGGACCTGGTCGTCGCTGACCTGTACCGAGTAGCCCCTGAGCGAATTCTCCTCCAACTGGCCAGGATTGCTGCCTCTCGTGACGACGCGGACGCTGCTGACGTTGCGCCTCACCTGCAGGTCGACGCTGGCCGAGTAGTTGAGGGCAGACGTCGGCGGGTCCCAGGAGGTGTTCAGCTTTCCGTCCACCACCTCCTTGCGGTTGCCCGGTTTGTCGAGGGCCAGGTTCCGGCCGCGGATCTGACTCAGCACCAGGCTTCCCTGGCGGGCGCCCACGTCGATCCCCGCCTCGAACCCGGAGACGACCTCGATCTCCGGGTCGAGCAGGTCCTGGATCGGGCCGCGCTCGACCGACCCCTGCTGCACGGTCTGCCAGGCGGCATCATCCTCGGGATCTGCCGTCGTCCACTCGAGGCCCTGCTGCTCCGCGGCGGTCCAGTACCATCCCTGCACCACCTGGTTCGTGGTCGTCTCGATGCGGTACTCGTCGGTGACCACCGCGGCGATCAGGCCGTTGCCGCCGCCGCCGCCGCGGTTGACGACCTTCACGGCGATGTCATTCCCCGACTTGCCGTCCTGGACCTCGATGGCATAGGCCTGCATCCGGGTACCGAGGGAGTCCCCACCGAGGAGCACGCCGTTGAAGTAGACCTCGTAGCTGTCCACGGCGGCGACGTGGAGCTGGCCTTCGAGAGGGGCGTCGGAAACGAAGTTGGAACGGTAGTAGGTGGTGCTGCGCCACGAACTCTGCTCCCAGGTCTGCGCGGTTGCCGCAGCCGTGCAGCAGAGCACGATCAGAGAGATCAAGCGGATAGACATCAGGAGGTTTCCCTTGCCGATAGAAACAAATGGGTGGCCGGTTTGCACCGGCCACCCATTTCCCGAATCAGGCTGCTCTCAACAGAGACGCCCGCAGGCCGCTACTTGAGCAGTGTTACGCGCTTGCTCTCGGCAAAGCTCCCGGCGACCATCCGGAATACATAGACCCCGCTGCCGACCTTGGCGCCGCGAGAGTCCGTGCCGTCCCAGGTGGCGTGGTAGGAACCGGGATCCAGCATCTGGTCGACCAGTCTGGCCACCTCCTGCCCGGCCACGTTGTGCACGGTGAGGGTCACCGACTCGTGCAGATCGGGGACGGCGATGCGGACCGCGGTCTCGGGGTTGAAGGGGTTCGGGAAGGCATCACCCAGTGCAAAGGCGCCGGGCTTTACCCCCTCGACCTCGGAGATCCCGCTTTCCAACTCACCAACCCGTGCCCGGGCGATGTCCATCGGGAAGTGCGCCAGATATGGCCCGGCACCCACGCCGATGTACAGCCCGTCGGCCTCGTTGTCGTTGTCCATCAACATGGCGATGCCGCCGAGTGCGCCCGGGGGCATGTGGATTCCCACGTTGAGCTTGAACAGACCGAACCCGTCGGGTCCCATGACCGTGGCCCATTCAGGCGCTTCCCAGCCGCCGACGAGGCTGATTCCCCAGCGGGTGGCCAGTATGCTGATCGGAATGTTCGAGGGGATCCCCAAGGCCTCCCTCTCGTCCGAGGTGTAGTAGTCGAGGTAGAAGTCGCCGTTCTGGTTCTTCCAGACCAGGTTGAGGTCGTGATCGGTCTTGGTCGGACCCGCTCCCGGGCGCCCGAGATAACTGGTCCCGTAGTAGCCCGTGTCGTCGACGTCGAACCCGGCCACGGCCTTGAAGTTTCTGGCGGCGCCTTCGTCGTTGTAGACCTGCGGGAAGTAGTCCAGGAAGGACAGGACGTCCACCAGCTCTCCGGTGGCGCGGTCGAACCTCTGCACCGCGGGACCTGGCGAACCGTAGGGCTCCACGTGGTCGGCAACGGTGGCGTAGAGCAGTCCGTCGTCGGCCACCCAGGGATGATGTCGGGCGTTGGTCACCATGGTGGTGATGCCGCGAACCTCCATTGCGATGTAGCCGCCGTCGGCGTTCTCCCAGCTCTCGTCCAGCAACGCGGTGCCCGCCTCGCGATCGATGATCGCCCGGTACAGGCCGCCCGGCGGGTTCTGGAAGCGGATGACGTACGCCACTCCGTCCTCGGCCGGATCCATCTGCAAGTAGCCGACGTCCTTCCAGTCATTCCCGCTCTCGGCCGGAACCGCGTTGACCCACGGGATGGCGAAGGTCTCGAAGGCCTCGGGATTGGCGAGCAGGTCGGTGCCCATCTCGCTCACCCTGATGTTCCACACGCCATCGATCTGCTGGGGGAACCAGATCTCCGGGGGACTCTTCTGGTCGTCGACCACCGAGTTCTGCCAGGGGGCCATGGTCCCGCCCGCGTAGGTGGGCTTGGAGTCGACGTCGATGGCGAACAGGTAGGTCCTGTAGGCGCCGGAAGCCACCGCCGCTCCCGTGTAGTCCGTGCCGTCCCAGGTAATGGTGTTCGAGCCCGCGTCGAACCGGTCTCCGGCACTGATGTAGACCAAGGTATCCAGGCCGGCGGCGCGGATCAGGCTCTGCTCGATGCCTCCCACCCCGAAAGGCTCTCCGCCGTACTGGGGATCGGCATCCAGCGTGTACACGGCGAGCCAGACCATGGCCGAGGGAACGCCTTCGATGGTGAAGGGGATCTCGATCGGGGAACCATCAAAACTGTGGTCCACGTCCCCGGTCGAGAGCTTCAGCACCGTCGGCGCACCACCCTTCCAGTGGGCGTCGAAACTCTCCCAGTCGGGGTTCGACTGGCCGAAGTCGTTTGCCGCGACCGTCCCGACCAGCCCGGAACACAGCAGAAGGATCGCCTTTTTCATGAGTTGCTCCCTTTCTCCGCCCTCCATGACGAGTCCGGTTCGATCCGGCCTTGAGGGGTGAGATTTGGTCGTGACCTGCTATCTCCCTGCCGGGTTTCGGCAGGGCCCCAATAGGCCACTATTGACTCTGTCTGCGGCTCAGTCCTCTTACTCCTTCTCGTTCAATAGACACCATTACTGCCCTTTTCCGTGTATGTCAAGAGAAAAAACAGGCCCGCGTCCCACCTGGGCCGCGGGCCACGGTTGACGCTTATGTTTCGCTTATGATCCGCTTTCCGGGTTGGGAGACTCCTCGGGCCCTGGTCCCTCTGCCTCGCCCGCCTGGATCCTCACGGGGTCAGACCCGACCGAGATGAACCTGGTCCGCGGATTGAGGGTGAGTTTGTCGTAGTTCCCGAAGGGCCGCCAGCGCTTGGCCCCCGGGGTGGTCATGGTCTGGGGCTCGGCATCCGGCGCCTCGACACCGATCATCCGCAGAGCCTCCTCCTCATCGAAAGGATCCATCCTTTCGAATCTGTAGCTGACATAGCTCGCCTCCCCCGCCTTTATTACCACAAAGACCCGTACACCCGTACCAAGCACATCCTGCCACAGCAGGTGCCCGAACCTCTTTCCCGAGGCCTGGACATTCTGCATGGGCTCTCCCCAGCGCTCTATCAGTTGTGCCTCGCTCGCGCCGAGCACCTCGTGCACATCCAGCGGCGGCGGCTCCCGGGAGCAGGACACGCCGAGAACCAGGACTGTGCCGGCCAGTGCGATTCGCATCCGGATCCGATCCCTGTCTTCAGCTCGCTTCGAGGCCCGGCACCTCCCGGCATCGGGCCGAGAGCCGCAAGATAGGCCGGCCTCGACGGATTGTCGATCGAGGCTGGTCTCCTCACGGGCAAGGATGGGACAGATGCTGTCCTGGATCTGGATTCCGGCCCTGGCGCTGACGAGCGGCGCCGGTGCGCCTGCAGGGGCGGGCGAGCCCCGTCTGGGGCCCGTCCAGGACGTTTCCGGCCGCTCCTTCCTCTACCAATCGGGTCCTTCCTACCAGAACTACGGTCTCGAGGACTACACGCTTCCGGAGTTCCTGAGCTTCGCACGGCGCAACTACTACGGCCCCCTGGGCAACTTCCTGATCGAGGGCTACGACGTGTACGAGTGGCGGGAGACGCGGGCGTCCACGACCACGGGCTGGCACAAGTCGTTGCGCACCATCCCCCGCTGGGGGCGCTTCGAGCGCAACCTGGTAGCCCGGGAGTCGCACGCGCGCTGGGCGGCGAGCCTGATCTACGGGGAGGAGATCCGCACCCTCTTCACGCCGCTGACGCTGGCCCTGCCCGGATACGACGGCATCCGGCTGGACACCCAGGTCGGCAAGGCGCAGGTGGCCATCATCGGACAGCGGTACACCGGCCACTTCACCGC
This sequence comes from Gemmatimonadaceae bacterium, assembly GCA_026706075.1. GTDB lineage: Bacteria > Latescibacterota > UBA2968 > UBA8231 > UBA8231 > UBA8231. Next base: position 48,762 of record JAPOZM010000005.1, on the reverse strand, counting down.
CGGCCGCTACGGCGACGGACCCGTCTGGACCGACTGGGACTTCACCGAGCACAGGCGGAGCTCGCTCATGCTCCTGGGGGCCCACGGCGACGTCGAGCTGGGGGCGCTGACCCTGGGGGCCACGGGGGTGAACTTCCACATCTTCGACGCCGAGCAGGAGAGCTTCGTGCTGCGCGGGGGGCTGCAGGCCGAGCAGGTGCTGCCGGTGGCCTACCTGGTACGGCTCTCCGACGACTCGCCGGAGGACCTGCAGGCGGGCGCCGTGGTCTCCGAGGTGCGCCTCAGGATCAACGGCCAGGACCGGCCGGACCTGCGGCCCTTCCTGGCCCGGATCGACGGCCGGAATCCCACGACCGTGGGCACCACCAATCGGCTCACCGGTCAGTTCCGGCGGGCGGTCTACCTGGACCGGGGCACGCGCTTCGCGGACGTGCTCTACCTGCGCGATCACCTGCGGGGCGAGGACGTGTCGGACAAGGTCAACCTGGAGGAGCTGGTGCGCTGGGTACAGGCCCTGCCGGACGTCCCGGGGCATCGGGCCGACGGCCACGAGCAGATCATCGCTCTCTTCGACGTGAGCCAGGAGCCGTTCATCCGCCAGGTGCAGGTGGAGGCGCTCGTGGGCAACGACTACCGGGTCGAGGTGCTGCCACTCTTCGTCTCGGCCCCGGCGGTGGAGAACTACGAATTCCACTACCGCGTCGGAGGCAATACCCTGGTCCCGGGACAGGGATACTTCGTGAACAGGGAGACGCCGGGGGTTACCGCCGCCCGCCGGTCGCGGGGCAACGTGCAGGACATGTCGAACCTGGAGTGGGTGCGCCTGGACCTGGGGGAGTGGACGGGCCGGGCCCTGTGGGGTCTCGACGGGGCCTGGGAGTGGGGCGACGCCGAGGTGCGCTGGGAGTACGCCCGCAGCGTCGAGTACCGGGAGTTTCCCGACGGCCGGCCGGGGTACCGGGAGGACCGGGAGGTGAGGGGGATCCGGCGCTGGAACGGGGCCCGGAGCAGCACCGGGGCGGGGGCCTGGTACGTGAACGGGCGGTGGCGCCGGGGGCGCGTGGAGGCGGGGGGGGAGCTGTTCTCGATCGCCGAGGAGTACGACAGCGGCTTCGTGCAGGACAACGACGACGACGACCGCTATCCCGACATCGGCCCCGGACACCGCCCCATGAGCGCGGACACGGGCACCCCCTTCGACCCGGACGGGGTGTTCCCGGGCAACGACCGGGACAACGACCGGATTCCGGACACCAACCGCAACGGCAACCGGGTACCCGACTACCTGGAGGCGTTCCTGCTGTACGACGTGGAGCCCCTGGACTATGCCTACGGCCGGGACGCCAACAACAACAGCGTCCCGGACCATCGCGAGGACGACCTGGACTCGGACTACCCGTACGAGATCGACCAGGAGGGGTACCACCTCTTCGGGACCCTGTATCTGCCGGCCGGCTTCCGCCTCACCACGGGCCGTCTGCAGGCGCGGGGGATCGCCGGCGGCGGCCGCAACGAGAGCACCTATGGCGTGGCCAGCGTCCGCCGACACGGCCACCGGTGGGGCTCGGTCCAGGCCGAGACCCGCCTCCGGCGGCTCCATGACGACATCGTCGACAACTACGTCATCTTCGACGAGATGTGGGGCCGCTATCCCAACCGGGAGCGGACCTATGCCCCCACCACGGTGCTCGACCTGCTGGAGTACCGCGACAGCCTGGACCGGCAGCACTACTTCGAGGCCGACCTCACCCCCGCCCCCGGTCTGCGCCTCGGCGGCAACCTGCGGTATGCGATCAACGAGCAGCGGGAGGCGACCCTGGCCGACGGCAGCGACCAGCTGGCCGACACCATCACCCGGCTGACGGTGGTGGCCCGGGCCGAGTACGTGAGAAAGCTGTGGGACCGGTGGCAGGTGATCGCCCAGGCCAAGGGGCTGCGGCTGCGCCGGACCCGCCAGAGCCTGGCCGTGGACCTGGCCAACGAGTGGACCTTCATCCCGATCCTCAAGACGTCCTGTCGCATCACGCCGCGGACCCACCTGTGGCTCGGCACCCAGGGGCTGCCGGGCCTGCCCCTGCGAAAGGAGGACCTGGCCGATGGCCGCGACAGCTACGAGGAGGTGGTGCGGGCGGTGCAGCTGACGAACTGGTCCTCCTACTTCGGGTACAACATCGCCACCAACCTGGGGATCAAGTGGAGCCGGCGGGAGTACGGCGACCCGGCCCGGCAGAGGGAGGATCTCGACATCACCTCCGCCTTCATGCGCGTCATCCTCGGCTTCGAGGAGTAGACCTACAGCCCGGAGAAGTAGCTCAGGTCCAGGTGGGGGGCCTCCATGTAGCCGCTCACGTGGGCGAGGTCCGAGAAGAACCGGTGCTGGTGGTCCTTGCGGAACCGCACCAGCTGGCGCAGGGCCTCCCTGGCTTCGTCGACCCGATCCTCCGGCACCTCCATGCGGCCGTCGTGGACGGCGGTGAAGGCGATCGTCAGAAGGGCGTGCTCCAGCCCCACCTGGAGGAACCTGACCCGCTCGGCGAACTCCGGCCGGGGGCTGGTCCCCGCCTCGCGCAGGGCCTGCTCCAGAATGGGGACGGCCGGCTCGAAGACCCGCGGGGGGAAGGCATCGTGGGCCTGGAGGGGGTATTTCGCGTACCGTCGCACCTCCAGGTCCTGGATGAAGTTCAGGGTGTTCTCCACCGAATAGCCCTCCCAGTAGTCGAAATAGCGTCTGACGCTCTCCGCCGCGGGACCGAAGCCTGAGAAGTACTCCTCGCGAATGGCGTCGATCTCCAGCTCCGGATCGCCGTTCAGCCGCAGGTGCATGTAGAGCCGGGGCCCGTGCACCGCCCACTGCCCGGTGTTCATGTCGAAGTCGGTGCCTTCCATTCCGTGTTCGTAGGCGAACTTGAAGAAGGCCCCGGACTGACGGGTCTCGAAGTGGGGCAGCACGTAGCCGTCGAGAAGGTAGTTGGGCCTGTACCCCATCCTCATGCCCGTCTTCTTCCAGCCGAGCCACTGCTCCTTCATCCACTCGAAGGCCGCCGTGGGCATCGGGAAGTAGCGCAGGTGGGGATCCCGCCACTGGACGAACTCGCCGTAGTAGCTCGGGCCGAGATGGACATCGTTGACCGGTGCGGTGAACTCGTTCTCGTAGAGAGACATGACGAAGATCCGCACGTCCGGATTCCGCCTCGCCGCCTTCTCCCGGATCACCTGCCAGAACCGGACGTAGCGGTCGGAGGTCTGCCCGTAGAAGACCTGCGAGTCCCGGTCGTCCTCGTACATGAGCCTGGCAAACCATGGCGGCGGGTCCGGCTGGGGACCATCCCAGGCCCGGCACGGGGCGCACGTGCACCGGCCAGGCCGGTCCACCGGCCTGACGACGAGGCCCCTCTCCCCATCCCATTGCTCGACGATGTAGTCCTGCAACTCCTCGTTGGTCACACAGAGGGATACATACGGATGGGGTCTCCCGGGCTTCGGATTCCCCCGCCTCCCGTCGCGGGTGAGCACGAACCACTCCGGGTGTTCTTCGCCGTACTTGTTCCAGCTGATCGCTTTGTGATCCCCCCGGGGGTGCGCATCCCTTCCGCCCAGCCGGTGTCTCCGGTACAGCACCCTGAGCGCCCTGTCGTAGTCCCGCGCGACATCGGGCGAGAACCCCAATCGCGCCCTGGCGCTGCCCTCCCCGAAGTCGTGGGGAGGAATCCTCATCCAGCGGAAGAGGAGGGCCGGCTGCTCCATCCTCCTGACCGCCGGGATCACGATCGTCTTCGCCCCGGGCACATGGGTGCCCAGCTCGCCGGGCCACAGCCAGCGCACTCCCACGAACTCCTCCAGGAACTCGTAGACGCCGAAAAGGGTGCCCACGTCCGGATTGTCCAACGCCAGCGGGTCGGCGTCGCTCTCCCTTCCCAGGATGTAGAGATCACTGCCCACCGACCGCATGACGAAGGTCTCCCTGGGCAGGCGCTCCGCGTCGATCCCCTCGCGGAGTGCGGATTCCGTCTCCCCCACGTAGATGCGGGTGTCGACGTCCGTGGGCGTCCTGGACTCGGGAACGACATCCAGGGTGACGCCGGCAGCCAGCCGCACATGGGTCACCAGCTCCTCCACGGCATAGGCCGCCGTCCTCGTGGGCGCCTCGGCCGTGATCACCACGGCCCGCGGTTCCCCGTCCACTACCACGTTGACCTGCGCCCTGACCGCCGTGGGCAGGAACACCGCCAGCACCAGCACCAGGGTGGAGAGGCGCCTCTCGGGATGCCTCCCGCCGTTGTGGAAGATCGATCGGGTCATGGTAGTCCTCCTTCCGGCAAGGCCTCGTGGGCCACCGTCAACGGACGCCGACATACACCACGTTCCCGGTCTCCCCGAGGACGGCGTCCACCACCATCCACACGGCGGCGCCCATGAGCTGTCCCGCCACCATTCCGAGGAAGACCGGCTTCATGAAGTGATACCCCCGGCTCCCCCAGAACCTGAAGATGATCGCCTTGAGCAGCCAGCCGAGGAACACGGAGAACCAGGCCCGGCCCATGACCCAGCTGTCGCCGATGGGCAGGCCGATGTAGTGCAGGGGCCACCAGGGGAGCCGGTGGTTCAGGTGGATGAGCAGCCCCATGACGCCACCGCCGATCGCCGTGAAGAGCAGGCGCGGTTGTATGGTCTCCCAGCCGACGGGGTTGAGGAGCTTGTCCTCGAGGAAGCGGTAGGCGATGCTGGGAACCCCGAACTGGCGCAGGTTGATGCCGCCGTAGGTGTAGCTGAGGTGCAGGGTCATCCACGTCGCCCCCGCCATGCTGACGACGATGGCCACGAGGATCGCCCAGAACAGGCGCCGCGGGTGCCGGCACGCCGCCAGGCCTCCCGTGTGGGCGAGCTTGAGGCCGTTGGCGGTGGAAGCCATCACGGTGGTGCGCATCTCCCCCGCCCACGAATAGCTGAGGCTCAGGCTGGCCAGACCCTTCCAGCCGACGAGATCCGTCCCCAGGGTGTAGACCGCGAAGGGCTGGGGGACCATGGTGGAGGCCGTGAACCCTACCCCGCCCTGGGCGATCACCCGGGTAACGGCCACGAAGATCGTGAGAACCGCCAGAAGGAAGACGAGGGCGGCCAGGGGCGGCATCCCGCTCAGCAGCAGCCAGGCGAAGTAGTAGACGGCGCAAGCGACCCACAGCCAGACCGCGGCCCGGTAGGAGAGGATCTCCTCGGCGTCGGCCGTGTCACGCCGCCAGCGGAGGGCCGCGCCCAGAACGCGCGCGAGATGACCGCGGGCCGTCCACAGGATGGCCGCCACCAGCACGATGATCGCCCCCATGCCCTGGTGGGACAGGGCGGGAGAGGATGCGGTCAACGACTCGTGCCGGCCGGGGAGCTCGTAGCCCACGACGTGGAAGATGCCGGTCTGGCAACGCCCCAGGAGGTGGAAGAACCACACCGAGAAGGCGACCTGCAGATTGAGGAAGTAGCTGAGGCCGATGATCGCGAAATTGACGAAGAAGCGCAGCTGCACGCTGTTGCGGAACAGGGGGATCGGGTCGAAGTAGGTCTCGACGAGGGGGATGAAGAAGTAGTAGTGGTGCAGACCCCGGAGCATCTGCAACGCGAAGGGGAAGGCGAAGCCGGCCCACAGGAGGCGGTTCCTGAAGAGGGGCGGCACCACGTGGTCGTCGGCGCCTCGCAGCATCTCGAGGGGCAGCTGGGTCAGGGGGAATACGAGCCGCTCCTGCTCCACCCAGGGGCGGCGCAGGATGACCATGGTGCAGACCATGAGGAGGAAGACGGCGATCATGGCGCTGCCCCACGCCAGCATGGGCACGGCCCATTCGCTCCACGGGATCCCCTGGCCCGCCGGGAGCCCCTCGTAGAAGTAGCGCGCCACGTCGGGGTCCCGGGGTGCCAGCCAGCCGGGAATGAGCGGATGCACCAGGTCGGCCCAGCCGTTCTCCGGGGTGGCGTAGTAGAAGGGCCGGGTGAGTATGTGGAAGAGGTTGGTCACCAGCCCCCAGGTGGGGATGGCGCAGCCCACGACCATCATGACGAAGACCACGATGAGCTCGACGCTGCTCAGCCCCCAGCCCGTGCGGAGTGACTTCAGGACGGGGTTGATCAGGCCCACGAGCACCAGGAAGAGCATCATGGCGCCGGCAGCGATGTAGTCGGAGGTGAGCCCCGCGTTCTGCAGCAGCAGGACGCTGTACGGACAGGCGAGGTTGATCGCCAGGGCCAGCAGCGCACCGAGGGCGATGGCGCGAAATGTCACATCGTGATGCGGGCCCGGGGGCATGGGCTCGGCCTTCCGGGGGCTTGCCCGGGCGGGGGTGGGCGTCGGGTGCGGCCTGGGTTGGGCCGGGGAGGGCTGAACCTAACTGGAGGCGCCCTGGGGCCACAACCGACACGCCGGCCCCCGCGGCCTGCCGGCAAGCGGTGCGGCCCCGCCCCCGGCAGGCTTCGCTCCCCCGACTCCAGGCTGCGCCCCTTCGAGCCGCGGCTTGCCCCCTGCTCGCGGTCCCCGCTAACTTGGCGGCGTCCACTCGGATGCGGCCCTTTGGGCTGCGCCAGCCTGCGGTGGGAGGCCCCCATGGCGACGATCCGACTTCTCGCGGCCGCCGGGCTCATCCTGACGGCCCTGACGCGCACCATGGCACAGACCGGCAACCCGCTCATCCAGGAGATCATCCGCACCACCGCCCCGCTGGAGCAGCCGCGGGGCGAGCGCCTGCCCCTCTACCTCTGGCCGGCGCACGACCTGGGCACCGGCGACGAGGCCGAATTGGAGGCCCTGCTGGGTCAGCTGGAGGCGCGGGGCATCGCCGCCATCGCCAACTGGCGTCCCGACAACGCCGAGGCCCTGGACAAGGCCCTGCACCTGGGCTCGATCCAGAAGCGCCTGGGACTGCCCATCACCGTCAACGCCACCTCGTGCACCTACTCCTTCTTCAACGGCGACGAGGCGACCGCGCACGTGGACGCCGACGGCCAGCCCTTCTTCGATCCCTCCTTCGGCCCCCAACACATGGGGTGTCCCTTTGCCGTCGACTCGCGCACCACCGAGATGCGCCGCCGCATCGCCGAGCCGGTGGCGGCCTATGACGAGGCCGGCCTCGACATCCACATGATCTTCGCCGACTGGGAGATCGACGGCCCCATCGAGTGGAACGAGGCCTGGGACCACTCGCGCCGCTGCATGCGCTGCCGGGCCCGCATCCCCGAGATCGACGACTTCAGCGCCTTCCAGGGCGCCCTCCGGCGGCAGCGCAGCTACCTGCAGCGGCACATGCTCGCCGAGCCCGTGCTGGCGCGGTTCCCCAGCGCCCTGGTGGGCAACTACGCCGTCTACCCCCACAACGGGGAGCGGTACTGGTTCGACTACTTCGAGAAGCACACTCCGGGCACGCCCCATCGGATGGAGGGGGGCGCACGGTACCGACAGTGGTACCCCGAGTTCGACGGCACCGGCTACACCTTCGCCATGCCGGTGGTCTACACCTGGCAGGACATCTACGGCTGGTACGACTTCGACGTGCCCGACTATCGCTGGTTCTACAACATGCTGCTGGTGGGCAGCAACGCCGGAGAGTCGACGCCGGCCCACATCCCGCTGATCACCTTCGTCCACTGGCACACGGTGATCCTCTCCGATCCTCCGCCGGACCACCCGCAGTTCGGCGAGGAGAAGTACCACGAGCTGCTCTGGCACCTGCTGCTGCGCGGCCACGACGCGCTGTTCATGTGGAGTCCGCACGACCAGGCCCTGAAGGAGTCCCAGCTCGCCCACCAGGTGTACGCGGAGTCTCACGCATACCGGGACTTCCTGGCCCATGGCACGCCGGTCTCCTTCACGGTGCCGAAGCAGCCCGGCCCGGTGGTGTCGGCCCTGCGCTGGGACGACCGCCTGCTGGTGCGGCGCACCGACTTCACCGACACCGACGCCGTGGTGGAGCTCGAGGTCGACGGCCGGACCCTCGGCGTGCCGCGGCTCGAAGGAGGCTGTCGGATCTTGATGCTGGACTGAGCGCCGCCGGCCCCGTCCCGTCAGAGTTCCCTGTACATCAGCCAGGGCGCGTGGATCGACCAGGACGGGCCGAGCTGATGGAACCAGATCGTGCGCCGGACCGACTGCTCGCGATAGGCCCGCCAGTCCCACTTGTTGCCGTCTTCCAGCGCGTCCTTGGCCAGCATGTAGTCCCGGCAGATCGGTGCGTAGTCGAGTCCCTGCCGTAGAAAACCGATCCTCGCCCGGATGCTCGCCTCACCTGCGGCGGCGAGATCCGCCGCGTCGAGCATCGCTGACAGGCGGGCCACCGCTTCGTCGCTGTAGTGGCGCGCCATCGTCTCCGCGCCGGGGCGCTGTCGTTCCTCGGCGACGGCCGTGGTGATGCGCTCAATCTCTGCGAAATACCGACGCACCTCCTCCGCTGCCGGCCCGAAACCGGCGGCGCAGTACTCCCCCACCAACCCATCCACGTCCTGCCCGGGGTCCCAGAGGAGGCGCGCGAGGACGTAGTAGTTCAGGCCGTTCGTCCCCCAGTGGCCGGTCACGCAGTCGTACTGGGCGAAGACGATGTCGTTGTCGGCGTAGAACCTCAGGTCCTCGGCCAGGCGGTGGACGTAGACGCTCGGAAAGGCGTTGAGGGCGTACGTGGAGTTGGAGTAGAGGAACAACTGGTCGGCCTTCGCGGCCCACTTCCCCCACTCGAGGCGCATCTTCTCGCGCAGGTCCTCGTTGACGTACATCCTCATGGCGGTCACGAAGCCGATGACCACGTTGGGATGGAGCTCGGCGTGAATCGGCGGCGTCGTGTAGTGGTGGTACGCGTAGGCCCCGATGTTGCGGTCCGGCAGCTCCCGCGCCACGATCCGGGCGATCTCGCTGTAGAAGCGGACGAAACGGTCGCTCAAGGTGACGTGGGGAATGGGGCCGTCCGGGCTGCGCATCTGGATCACCTCTCCCTCGGGGGCGTCCCAGGACTCGCAGCGCTCGCAGAGACAGAAGGTCTGCGGGCCCCCGTCGTTTGGAGAGACCGAGGCGGCGTCGAGGAACGGATTCCGCTTCAGTTGGTCGATCCTGTCCCTCGCGACCTGCTCGATCAGACCGGGGTTGGATACGCAGAGCCGGTGGCTGGGGTAGCCCTCGTTGGCCGGCCCCTCGTTGTCGCGGGTCCCGTCGGGCTGCAGGGCGAACCAGTCGGGGTGTTCCTCGTGGTGGAGGTCCCAGTAGTGGCCGAAGGCGTGGCCGAAGCTGCCGTGATAGCTGCCTCCCCCGCCGTGGAAGGCCTGCCACTCGTCCGTCCTCCTCTGCATCTCGAGGAAGGGCTCGTGGTCCCACCCCAGGGCGTCGATCTTCGTATGGCATACGCCGTTGTAGGCCTGGTTGAACATGTCCCGCCGGCGGAACCGGGGGGTCTGGCGGATGCTCACCCCGTCTACCGAGATCTCCCGGCGCCGCGGCACGACCTCCCCCAGCTCATCCGGCCAGAGCCAGCGGATCCCGAGGACCTCCCGGGCGAAGAGGCCGGCCGCGAAGAGGGTCCCCCTGAGAGGGAGCCCGTCCGGACGGAGGTCGTCGCCCACGACCGCCACGGCGCCGGGGATGGTCCGGATGCGCGCCTCCTCGAGACCCAGCCCTTCCGGATCGATGCCCAGGGCCCGGGTGCGCTCCGTGTCTCCCACGAGGATGAGGGTGGACGCCGGGTTCGGGGCGACGTCGCTCTCATGCAGGACGGGCAGGCGGGCGCCGCTCATCTTCTCGATCCAGGTCCGCAGGGCTCCCGCGGCCTCCCGCGCCGCCTCCGTGGGCTCGTCGGACAGCACCAGGATCGATACCGGCTCTCCCCCGATCACCAGCGGCAGAGCACCGGCAGAGACCGGTCCCCTCGCCAGCACGGCCGCGGAGAGCGCCAGGAAGAGGATTCGATTCAGCATGCACGACCTCGCGCCCATGGTCAGAGGAGATCCGGCCAGAGGTGCCGGACCAGCTGTCCCAGCCCGTAGCTCGCGGCGTTGGCGAGGAAGGAGGCCGCCACCGCCCTCGACAGCGGTAACGGCCTGGCCACGAGCCAGAAGGTGAAGCTCTCGATGCAGGCGATGAGCAACTCGGCGACGGCCACACCGGACCAGAAGACGTGGGGCTGCTCCAGGACGAAGAAGATGGCGCGGCGCCCGTACTCCTCCCTGAGGCTCTCCGGCGCGAGCAGCAGGCTGAGGGTGGCCACGTAGAGCCGCGGCCAGAGGAACCAGAGCACCGGGTGGGTCATGCACGTGCCCCAGGCCCCGGCCACGGCCGCCCGGTGGAGGGGTATCCGGGGGATGGCCCCGTACCTCCTCGCCATCCAGACGAAGACCGGCACCTCGATGGCCAGCGTGAAGGCGAACGATCGGAGCCAGTCCAGCTGGCGGGCCGACAGGTCGAACGGGAGGGGATCCAAAGGCCACATGGGAACGCAGCTCCGCCGGTCAGCCCGGGAGTCGCGGCCAGGCTCCGGTGGTCAAGTGGCCGCGGATCCCCACCCGGTCACCCGCTCACGTAGATCCGTACCTCGAAGCCCTCCATCATGGTGATGATCCCGTCCTCGATCGTCGTCAGATCGGAGGAGACCGGCGTCAGCGGCCGCAGGTCGTCGGCATCCAGCCAGTCGAGGCCCTGGATGATGAGGTCCGCGGGGGTCCCGTCCTCGTTGATGAGCACGAGCATGGTGCGCTCGCCGTGGCGCCGGGCCACGGCGGTCCCGCCGAGCAGCCACGGATACCGGTTGGGTTCGTTGACGGCCCGCACGCTGTGGATGGTGGCCGACGTCAGGAACGGGTGCAGCTGCGACAGCTCGGAGACCACGGGCAGGAGGTTTGCCATGAGGGACTCGCGGTCCTCCTCATAGGCCGAGCCCCACCAGAAGATGCCGGTGGCGCCGTAGGCGATCGACTGCCACGCCATGAAGCGGGTCTGCTCCAGGGTCGGCAACTGGTGCGGGCCCTCGCGGTCGGGCAGGGAGCTCCAGGAGAAGGCCTGCTGCACGATCCACAGGTCGCAGCGCGGCGCCGTCTTGTGGAAGCGATCCGTGTAGAGCCCCATGTACTGCATGGGACGACTGTCGCGGGCGGGGATCGGGTAGTAGTCGAATCCGACGATGTCCAGGGACGGCGCGCAACGGGCCAGCGACGCCTGGCTGCTCTGACAGGCCTCGTTGATCCACAAGCGGCGCCCGGGATCGTGCTCGCGGATCAGGGAGGCGCCCCGGGTCAGGCCGCGGACCAGCGAATCCATGCGCGCGATCCGCGCCTCGGCGACCTCCTTGTGGGGACCCCAGAAACGCGGCGGCTGGGCGCGCTCCAGGCGCCAGGCCCACCAGATCGCCTCGTCGGGGGCTTCCCACACCACCAGCGCCGGGTGGTCCTTGAGGCTGTTGACGAACTCGACGAGCCTGGAGCCGCCGTCATCGTCGTGCACGATCATGGGGGCGTGGACCGTGGCGTGCATCCCCCACTTCCAGTTCTCGTCGAGCTGCTCGCGGTTCCCGGCCTTGACGAGGTTGATGCCCGCCTCCTGCCAGCGGCGCCACTCGTCGTCGTTGCGGGGGCGCTCGTACATCCCCAGGGCGAAGAGGGGCTGCCCGTCCCGGGAGACGACCGAACGAGCCGGGCCGCGGGCGTCGTGGCCGTCCGCGAGGGCAGCGCCCAACGGCAGAAGAAGGGCCGCGATGCACGCCGCGGCGATCGCGCCAAGGGGGCAGCTATTCTGTGTCAGCATCTCTCACCTCCATGAGTGAGTCCTATGGCCGCAGCCGGACCAGGGTCCTCTCCACGGCCCGGCAGATCTCCTGTACGCGTTCCCAGTCCGGGGACTCGCGGTAGAGCAGGAAGGTGGAGGAGGGGCGCAGCTCCTCGAGCAGGGCCCCGGCCTCGGGGTCCCCGGTCTCGGCCGCCCGCTCCGCGAGCATGGTGAAGGCCGTGAAGTCCTCGGTGCCGTCGCGCACCGCCTGCCAGCGCCGGTTGCTGGTGAAGTACACGCCGTCGTCCCCGATGGTGACGAAGTCGGGCTCCTCCTCGGGGCGGGTCCGCCACAGGGGCGGCCCGTGCCGCAGGCTCCAGAAGCCCCAGCCCTCCAGTCCGAGGCGGAAGGTCTCCCAGCCCGAGCCCCGGTAGAACCCGAGCGGATCGAGCACGATGGCGTTGCCCTCGGCGACGAACCACCAGACCGGGTTCCCCTCCCGCCCCCGCATGACGGGCATGGCCTCGTCGAACAGGCGCTTGAGGACCTTCATGGCCGGCTGCCAGACGTGGGTCACCTCGGCCATCCTCTCGACCTGCTCCGCCGTCGTGGTGCCGGCGTAGTTGTTGTAGATCCGCCACCGGGGATCGCTGTCGACCAACCGGCGGGCCCGGTCGATGAAGGTCTGCACCGACCCCTCCCCGGTGAGCCCCGGCTCGTCCTGGGGGTACACGGACCACCGGTCGGCGCCGATCCCGAGGGAGTCCAGCCGCGGGAAGACGGCGTCGGCATAGGTCCGGAACCCCGCCAGCCACTGCTCCTCGTCTGGCTTCACCCCCTCGGGCCAGTAGATGTGGTAGTTCTGGAAGAGCAGGTGCCTCAGGGGGCCGACCGTCTCCCACATGCGGTCGAAGGCCGACCAGTCCAGGGGCTTGATCAGCCGGGTACCGCTGGCGTCGACGTAGGCATAGGGCAGGTTCAGCACCGCCGCGTTGACCCCCGAGCGCTTCAGGTGGACCGCCAGCCTCCGCATCCGCTCCGGGCCCTGGTGCAGGGGGTAGACCCATGGATGGAAGACGTAGGGACGCTCCCAGCGGTGCTCCGGCAGGGCGACCTCGGAGACCCGGAGACGCACCGTCAGGGTGTCGCGGTAGGGCGCCGGCTCCAGGGTCGTGAGGGGCCACCTGAGGGTGTACTCCCCGGCGGCCAGCCCGTAGGTGCTCACCTCGAGCCACAGGTCCTCCACCTCCCCGGGGGCCACCTCCAGGAGCTTCTCCGGACCCAGCTCCGGCAGCAGCTCCGGCACCCGCTCGTCCGTCTCCGGTCCCAGCACCCGGTAGGCGTGCTTCGACGACAGGGAGACCACCTGCGAGAACCGGACGACCTCGTCCGCCTCGAGCTCCAGCTCGACGCTGGTGTCGGCCGCCGCGATCGAGCCCGGCTCCAGCCGCACCACCAGACCGGCCGGCGAGGTGTTGAGCACGTGGACGGCGCGGCTCTCCACCTCGTTGCCGTACCCCCAGAGATCGACCACGGGAGGGCCGAGGTCGGCCGGCAGCTCGTCCAGCGGGTTCACCAGGTCCCAGGGGTTGGGATCCACCCAGACGGCGAGGTCCGTGTTCGCCCTCTCCGCCTGCCGCCCCCCCAGCGCCGCCAGGCCCGCCGTGCGCCGCGTCCTCTTCAGCAGCCGCCGGACCTCGTCGGCCAGGGCCTCGTGCTCCCTCCAGGTGAAGGACTCCACCCCCTTCGCCCGGGCCTCCACCAGGGCCAGGTCCCCTTGGAGCCTGGCGGCCTGATGCAGCGCGAAGCGCGCCGCCCGGGGGCTCCGATCAGCCACCTCGCCGGCCAGCTCCCGGGCCTGCCCGGCCGCCGACTCGACCCGCCGGGCCACCGGTCCGATGAGGTCCCTCACCTTGACGGCCTGGCGCTGCCAGCTCTTCACGCGGCCGGTCCCATCCAGCAGCCGCACCTCCACCTGGTGGCGCCCGGGCTGCCGCACGGGATACCGCAGCGCCGGCGGGTCTCCGGCCCGGAGCGTGTGCAGGCGGCTCCAGCGCTCCCCGGAAGGGCCGAGGACCGAGACCTCCGCATAGTCGCCCGGCCCGGCGCCGGGCGATTCGAGATCCAGCACGTTGTATCCGTAGTGCGGCGGCGGAATGGAGCCGACCAGCACCCCTTCCTCTCCGGGGGGGCGGGCCTCGGAGGGCTGGCCCGAGACCGGCAGCTCGTCGCCGCCCCACATGTGGCCGGCGGCGATCGCGCCGCCCTCGAAGGGGAACTCCCACGCCGTCAGATGCCTCTCCCCCGCGACCACCTCCAGGCGGCCGTCCCCGTCCAGATCCGCCACCAGCGGCGCGTGGATGCCCCCGTCCTCCTGGGCCACGGCCGAGAGGATCTCCCCGCTCGAGTGGTCGACCACGTACAACCCCGTGCGCCGCTCGTCCGGCGAGTGACCCCGCACGCCGACCACGACCTCCTGCACGCCGTCGCCGTTCAGGTCGGCCACGGCCGGAGGGAAGAAGATCCCCCGCCCGCCGAGCTGGGTGCCCCAGAGGGTCTCGCCGCCGGAGATGTTCATGCGCGCCACCAGGGTCGACTTGCCGGTGACGATCAGGTCTTGGACGCCGTCGCCCTCGAGGTCTCCCGCGATCAGGCCCAGGTATCCGAAGTAGCTCGGCTGCGGCTCGACCCACGCCACGGCGCCCGTCGGCCCGTCCAGCCGCACCACGAGGTTGCGCACGCAGTCCAGGAAGTAGACCTCGGTGCGGCCGTCCCCGTCTCCGTCCATGACCATCGGCCGGTTGCGGCTGAAGACGGCCCCGTGGGCCGACAGGTCCGCCTGCCAGAGCAGCCGGCCCGAGCCCGACAGGGCCAGGACCCGCGAGTCGCTGCCATAGACCACCTCGTCCCGGCCGTCGCCGTCCAGGTCCGCCGCCACCGGCGCCGAGGCCAGCCCCCACCGGGCGTTGAACTGCCAGAGCACCCGTCCCTGCCGGTCCAGGCATCCCACCCAGCCGGCCTTGGAGGTCACCACGATCTCGGGGCGGCCGTCGCCGTCGACGTCACCCGACGTGGGGAACATGCGAAAGTCGATCGGCCCGAACCCCGGCCAGCGCCAGAGCACATGCCCGTCGGCGTCCAGGGCGAAGACCTCCCCGTAGCTGGCCTGCACGACGATCTCGGGATCTCCCTCGCCGTCCAGGTCGACCACCACCGGCGTCCGGACGCGCTCTCTCGCCCACTCGACCTGTCCGGCCACCCTGTCCAGGCCGATCAGCTGCGTCCTCCAGACCTCCCGCCCCTTGGTGTCCAGCCGCAGCAGGTCGGTGCCTTCACCCATCAGGATGGCCTCGATCGCGGACACTGACGGGTAGGGTACCGGGCTGCTCAGACCCTGCGACTCGTAGCGCCACCGCTGCTCCGGCTGCGGCCAGGGATCGGCCCCTTGCGCCGGGACGGCGACAAGCCCGCAGACCAGCGCCAGGATCGGGACCGCTGCGCGTGAAGACATCGCTTCCTCTCTTTCCCCCGGCTCCGGCTCCGCGAGTGAACCGCGCCGGGATCTCGGTCCCTTAGTCGAGGGCGGCCGCCAGATCGTCCACGTTCAGCTTGGGCCGCTCCCAGAAGCTGGTGACCCACAGGAGGTCGGAGAAGAACATGCGCTGGTTCTCCTTGCGGAAGGCGACCAGGTCCCGCAGGGCCGACTCGGCCTCGGCCCGGTTCGCCTCCGGAACGGTGTCCGGGACCTCGTCCTGTATCTCGAAGAGGGAGGTCAGCCGCAGGGCCAGCCGGGCGTGGTCGAAACCGACGCGGACGAAGCGGACGCGCTCGGCGAACTCCGAGGGCACGCCCGGCGCCCCGGCTTCGGCCGCCGCCTGCTCCAGCAGCCGCTCGGCGGGGCCGAAGGCCTCGTGCGGGAAGGCGAGGTGGGCCTTGCGGGCATAGGAGCGGTAGCGCCAGCCGAATTCCCAGAACAACCCGATGAACCGCAACTGGTTGTCGAAGGAGTAGTCCTCCCAGTACTGGAAGTAGCGGTCCATGGTGCCGGCGGCGGGGCCGAAGGCCGAGAGGTACTCGCCGCGGATCTCGTCCAGCTCCAGGGTGGGATCGCTGAGGAGGCGCATGTGCATGTAGAGCCGCAGGCCGTGGACCCCCCACTGCCCGGTGAGGGAGTCGAAGCTGCCCCCTTCCATGCCGTTCTCCCAGGCGAACTTGAAGAACTCCCCGGACTGGCGCGTGTCGAAGTGGGGCAGCACGTAGCCGTCGTGCAGGTAGTTGGGCCGGTAGCCCATGCGGATCCCCGTCTTCCGCCAGCCCAGCCACTGCGCCTTCACCCAGTCATACGCCTCGGGCGGCATCGGGAAGTAGCGGAGGTGCGGATCCTGCCACTGGACGAACTCGCCGTAGAGGTCCTTGCCGAGATGAATGTCGAAGAGCGGCGCCGGGAACTCGTTCTCGTAGATGAAGGAGACCGAGACCTTCGCATGGGGATTCCGCTCGCGGGCCTTCTCGTGGATCGTCTTCCAGAACCGGGCGTAGCGGTCCGAGGTCACCCCCGCGAACTCCTCCTGGGCCCGGTGATCGGTGGCGTAGACCCGTTCGGCGAACCACGGCGGCTCCTCCGGCTGGGGCGCGTCCCAGGCCTGGCAGGCGTCGCAGGTGCACCGCCCCGGGCGGTCCACCGGGCCGAGGCGGAGCCAGCTCTCGCCGTCCCACCGGCTGACCACGAAGTCCTGCAGCTCCTCGTTGGAGACGCACATGGCCACGTGGGCGTAGCTGGTGTCGGGATCGCCGCGCACGCCGTCCCGGCGCAGCTGGAACCACTCCGGGTGCTCGCGCCCGTGGCGCTGCCACCAGCCGCTGAAGGCGTGGCCCGACGGCGGCTTGGCGTCCATGCCGCCGAACCGGTGCCGGCGCAGGAGCACCTGCACCGCCTTGCCGTACTCGACGGCCACGTCGTGGCTGAAGCCGAGCTTCTCGTCCCCGGGATCCAGCGGCGCCCCTCCGAGGGCGACGGAGCGGACCGCGCCCCAGGAGAAGTGCCGGAAGCGCAGGGCCGGCGCCGTGGTCTGGTCGATGGCGGAGATGCGGACGACGTCGACCCTGGGGACGTAGGTACCCAGCTCGCCGGGCCAGAGCCAGCGCACACCGAGGACCTTCTCGAGGATCTCGTACACGCCGAAGAGGGGCCCCACGTCGGGGTTGTGCTCAACGAAGGGGTCGCCGTCGGACTCCCGGCCCCCGATGAACAGATCGTTCCCCACGGAGCGCAGGACGAAGGTCTCCCGGGGCAGGCTTTCCGGGTCGAGCCCGAAGGTCCGGCCGGTCTCGGTGTCCCCCACGTACACGCGGCTGTGCACGTCTTCCGGGGCCTGTGATTCGGGCACGATCGGCAGCGACACGCCGGTCGCCTTTTCGATGTGCCGGACCAGCTCCTCTGCCGCGTAGCGCGCCGTCGGCGTCGATTCGTCGGCGGTGACAACGACGGCGTGGGCCGTTCCGTCCTCGACGATGCGGACCTGCGCTTCACCGGGGGAGGGCAGCAGAGTCCCGGCGAAGAGGGCCGCCATGAGCTTGGAGTGGATTCCTCGTCTCATGATCTCGCCTACCCGGGCCCGGCCGGTGCTGACCGGACTCGCAACGGGTCGCCGCATCGTATGACAATCCCGGGGGTTTGGCAAACTCACCCCCAGGACCCGCCCCCGGCTAGAAGTTGAAGTTCATGTTCCCTCCACGCCGTGGGCCCCGTCGATGAAGGCCCACATGCAGGCGGTGGAGAGCTCGCCCAGGATCAACCCCGGGAAGAACGGGAAGGGAGCGGTAGGTCCGCACCCCGCCGTGGCGCAGCGTGAGCGCCCTGAAGACCCAGGCCAGGAGGAGGGCGAACCAGTCGTAGGAGACGATCGGATAGGTGGCGGCGATGCCCGAAGGCCACCCCGCGAATGGCCGGGGCCGCTCCCGCGGGCGGTCAGTCGCGCATGCCCTGTCGCAGGATCAGCAGCCGCACGAGGTGCATGAGGGCGGTGGCCGTGGCCGCCACGTAGGTGAGGGCGGCGGCGTTGAGCACCCGCCGGGCGTCCCGGGCCTCGTCGGCGCGCAGGTAGCGCCCGTCGACGAGCTGGGTCATGGCGCGGGAGCTGGCGTTGAACTCCACGGGCAGGGTGATCAGCTGGAAGGCGACGACGCCGGCGTAGAGCAGGATGCCGATGTCGATCATCCCCTTCGACTGAAACAGGAAACCGATGATGAACAGGGGGAAGGCCGCCCAGGAGCCGATGTTGGCCACCGGCAGGAAGCTGTGGCGCAGGTTCAGTGCGAAGTAACCCGTGGCGTGCTGGATGGCGTGCCCCACCTCGTGGGCGGCCACCGCCAGGCCGGCGAGATGGCGGCCGTGGTAGATGCCCGAGGAGAGGCGCACCACCTTGTCCCGGGGATCGTAGTGGTCGGAGAGGGTGCCGCCCGTCTCCTCGACGGCGACGTCGACGATGCCCTGCTCGCGCAGCAGGCGGCGGGCCGTCTCGGCGCCGGTGATGCCGGCGGCGGACCCGACCTGGCTGTACTTGGAGTAGGCGCTGCGCACCCTCGACTGGGCGTACAGGGCCAGGACGATGCAGGGGATCAGCAGGATCATGGTGGGGTCGAAGAAGAGGAAGGGCACCGCGAGACCTCCTGTGGAGTCGGTTGCTGCGGGGTTCGGCCGGACTCGCCGGACTCCCTGCTCTGGAATATATGAACCCGGGCCCTCCGCGCCGGTTCCAGGCGACCCGGCGGTGGCTCAGCCGCGGGAGCCGCCCCGTTCCCGAGCCCCCGCAGGGGGAGTCAGGTAGACGCCTCCGTCCATCGCGGCGACGGTTCCTCGGTGGCGATCCGCACCCGCCTCTCGATGGACCCGCCCCCGTTCGGCTCGCCCTCCTGGGCCACGTTCACCGGAAGCCGCAGGGTCGGGGGCACGGCGACGCCGGCGGACACGATCATCTGGAAAGCCGCCTCGACGCTGAGCCCGGTGGGCTCGATCTCGTTGCGCGGCACGATGAGCATGAAACCCGTGGTCGGATTCGGCGCGGTGGGCACGAAGATGCTGTGCGCCGGCGGCCGCCCGTCCTCGAAGGGCACGTCGCCGGCGAGGAACCCGAGGGTCCACAGCCCCTTGCGGGGGTACTCGAAGAGGACGACCTGCTTGAACCCCGCCTTGTCGGGCGAGGTCATCGTCTCCATCAGCTTGCGCACGGGGCTGTAGATGGTTCGCACCAGGGGAAGCCGCTCGATCGCCTCGCGCACGTCGTGCAGCAGACGGCGGGTGAGCACGTGGGTGGTCACGGTGCCCACGACCCAGAGGATGAGGATGGTGAGCAGGAACCCGATGCCCCGGTAGTACCAGTCCGGATCGCCGGCGATGGCGGCGAAGGGCCGGATCAGAGGGCGGGAGAACCGGTCGGCCCAGTTGAACAGCGTCCACAGGACCCAGCCGGTGATCCACAGCGGGGCGATGACGGTGGTCCCCGCCATCAGGGTGTTGCGCAGCCGGTGCGGGCGGTTGGGCCTGGAGAAACCTGGTCTCTTCATGTCCACGACGATTAGCGGAGGGGAGGCCTCACGGCCTGGGGGTGGGGCGGACCTGGGAGAGAAGAGAGGAGGGCATGGGCCAACCTACCCAGGCCCCGAAATGGTGTCAAGACAGTCGAAGCCCGGACCCGGGTCCCCTTTGACACCCTGAATCCCCTCCTCTACCATCGCGCTCCGTCATGTCCCCCGCCTCCGAACCGGCCGTCCTCCTCCTCAGCGGCGGCATGGACTCCACGACCCTGCTGTGGCACCTGCGCGCCGAGGGGCGGGACCTTGCCGTGCACACCCTCTCCATCGACTACGGGCAGCGGCACCGGGTCGAGCTCGAATCGGCGGCCGCCCTGTCGGCACGCGCCGGCGCCGCCTCCCACCGGGTTCTGCCTCTCGACCCGGCCGCCTTCGTCGGCACCCCCCTCACCGACGCCGGCCTCGACGTGCCCGCCGCCTCGGAAGACCGCCAGATCGACACGGTGGTTCCCTTCCGCAACCTGCTGTTCGTCACCCTCGCCGCCGCCTGCGCCGAGGGCCTGGGGGCCACCGACCTCTACATCGCTCCGGTGCGCGACGACTACGAGGCCTACCGCGACTGCCGGCGGGAGTTCTACGACAGCCTGGAGCGGACCCTGCGGCTCGGCGCGGCGCGCGACGCGGCCTTCCGCATCCACACCCCTTTCGTGGAGCGCGCCAAGACGGAGATCGTGGCCCTCGGCATCGGCCTGAAGGTGCCCTGGGAGCTGACCCACACCTGCTACACGGGGCGGCGTCCGGCCTGCGGCCGCTGCGACGCCTGCAGCGAACGCCTGGCCGCCTTCGCCGCCAACGGCGCCGTCGATCCCCTGGCCTACGAGTAGGAGCGGACTGCTTCGCGGCGCGGCCCCCGGAAAAGGGGGTCAGTCCACCGGCGCGAGAGTGCCGTCGCGGAGGCGGTATCGCTTCCCGGTGCGGGGGCAGCGGAAGCCGTCGGAGCCGGCGCCCTGCAGCGGGTGGCCCTCCTCGCTCACCCACCCGGACTGGCGCCCGGGCACTCCGTAGACGACGGCGTACGCCGGCACATCGCGGGTGACCACCGATCCGGCGCCGACCAGTGCGTACTCGCCGACCGTCACGCCGCAGAGCACGGTGCTGTTGGCGCCGAGGGTGGCGCCCCTCTTCACCAGGATGGGCTGGAACTCGTGCTTGCGCTCGATGAAGGCGCGGGGATTCACTACATTCGTGAAGACCATGGAGGGGCCGCAGAACACGTCGGACTCCAGGGTCACCCCTTTGTACACGGACACGTTGTTCTGCACCTTGCAGCGGTCGCCGATGACGACATCCCGGTCGACATAGACGTTCTGGCCGAGGATGCAGGACCGCCCGATCCGGGCCCCCGGCATGACGTGGGTGAAATGCCAGATCCGGGTGTCCTCGCCGATCTCGACGGGCTCGTCGACGATGGCGGTAGCGTGTATGAAGGGTTTGCCCATGGATGACGCCGTGGTTCCGCGGCGGCTGCAATATACGGGCGCCCGCCGGCAGCGGCTACGCGCATCGACAGCACACCCCGGGAGGAGGTAGACCCAGCATGAAGCTCACCACTTTCGCCGTCGACAAGCAGGAGCGCCTCGGCGCCGCCGCCTGCGGCGACCGGATCGTCATCGACCTGGCCGCCGCCGAACGCAGCGCCGCACGCCGCGAGAAGCGCGCGGCCAACGCCTTCTACGGCGACATGATCACCTTTCTGCAGGCCGGCTCCAAGGGCATGGCTGCCGCCCGCAGGCTCGTGAAGGCGGTCTCCGAGAAGCTCGGCGACGAGCCGAAGGCCGACGGCCGCGGCACCCACCTTCTGAGCCGCGTCAAGCTGCGCGCCCCGGTGCCGAACCCAGCCAAGCTGTTCTGCCTGGCCGGCAACTACCAGGACCACATCGAGGAGGGCGGCGGCCGCATGGCGGCCCAGGACAAGGAGACGCCGCGGGTCTTCATGAAGCCGCCCACCACGACCGTCGTCGGCCCCGGGGACCGGATCCTCGTTCCGCCGGTGGCCCGCGCCATCGACTGGGAGGGCGAGCTGGCCGTCGTCATGGGCCGTCGGGGCAAGGGGATCAAGGCCGCCGACGCCCTCCGCTACGTGGCCGGCTACACCATCATGAACGATGTCTCCGAGCGCCAGCTGGTGATCAAGGAGCGCTCCGCCAGCCGTCCCAAGGACGAGTGGTTCGACTGGCTCAACGGCAAGTGGCTGGACACGGCGGCGCCCCAGGGGCCGTGGCTGGTCACCACCGACGAGATCCGCGATCCCCAGGACCTCGACATCAGCACCTTCGTCAACGGCGAGCGCAAGCAGCACAACAACACCGGCCAGATGCTCTACTACGTGGCCGACATCATCGAGTACATCTCGGCGATCATCACCCTCGAGCCGGGTGACATCATCAGCACCGGCACGATCTCGGGCGTCGGCGCCACGACCGGCACCTTCCTCCAGCCGGGAGACCGGGTGGAGATCGAGATCTCGAAGATCGGCGTGCTGAAGAACAACGTGGCCGCCAGCAGGAAGTGAGCGGCGCCCCACCGGGGTCCTTGGGCCCGGCTCCCGCGGGACTGTGGAGCCGGGCCTTCGTCGTTCTCTGCGGCCTCTCCTTCCTCGGCGGCTTCGCCACCGCTCCGTATCACTCCCTGCTGCCGGTCTACGTCGACGCCGACCTCGGGCGCCTGGCCGTCTTCACCGGGTACCTGCGGGCCGTCGCCCTCGCCCTGGGGGGCATCTGCGCCATCGTCGCGGGCCGTCTCTGCGACCTCCTGGGGCTCAAGGTCACCCTCCTCCTCGGGCTGGCCGGGAGCGCCGTGACGGGCCTCGTCTTCCACACCGGCGACGTCCTCCTCCTGACCCTGCTCACCCTCGTCGCCGGGGCCGCCTCCGGGCCCGTGAGCACCTCGGGCCAGAGCTACCTGATCGCCTCCGCCGGTCCGGCGCGCCTGGGCCTGGGCGGCGCCCTCTACTTCCTCAGCAGCACCCTCGGGCAGTCCGCCGGGAACCTCTGCACCGGGCTGGTGAAAGAGGACTGGAGCTTCGGCGAGATCGGCACCGCCATGGCCCTCCTCTCGGCGGCCCTGGTCGTGGCCGGGGTCCTGCTGCTGCCGTCGACCCCCGTCCGCGCATTCCGGCGGGCCACCCCCCGGCTGGCCCTGTGGTCGTCGTACCGGCCCCTGCTGGCCCAGCGCAACGTGCACCTGCTCGTCGGGCTGCGCCTGACGATCACCGGCTTCTGGGGCATGGCCAGCCTGGCCCTGCCCCTGCTCGTGTACCGGGCCAGCGGCTCGGCGGCGACGGCCGCCTTCTTCGGGTCGGTGAGCCTCGCCGTGGCGGCCTCCGGCCAGCTGCTCACCGGCCTGCTGCGGGACCGCTTCGGCCGCACCCGGCCCCTGCTCCTCTCCGCCGCCGGCATCGTCGCCAGCGCCGTGGGCCTGGCCTTCGGCACCGGGTCGGTGACGGCCCTCTTCCTCCTCGGCACGGCCTTGTCCACCACCGCCTGGGCGGTCTCCGTCCTGGTGCCCGGCCTCATCGACGAGGTGGCCGCCGCCGGGGAGAGGAACCGCCTCGTCGGCCTCGGTCACATGGTCTGGAGCGGCGCCATGGTCGCCGGCAGCGTCGCCGGGGGCTGGCTCGTGGAGATCGCCCCGCACCTCCCCTTCGCCGCCGGCGCCGTCTCGTCGACGGTGGGCGCCCTGTGCCTCTGGCGGCTCTGCGTCCGCCTCGACGCGCGTCCGGCGGCGGGATAGCGGGCATGCAACGGCTCAAGCTGCTGCTGGCGTCGGTGGCTCACTTCTGCGTCGACTCGTACGCCACCATGCTCGCCCCCCTGCTGCCGCTGGTCATGACGCGTCTGGGCCTCGGCATCGCCGGCGCCGGGTTCCTCGGCACCCTGGTCACCCTGTGCAGCATCACCCAGCCCCTGCTCGGCCTGTGGGGCGACCGCATGCACCGCCGCCGGCTGGTCCTCGGCGGTATGGCCATGACCGCGGTCTTCACCCCCCTCATGGGGATCGCGCCGAGCTACTGGGTCCTCGTGGGCATCCTCTGGCTCGGCGGTCTCGGGGTCGCCGCCTTCCACCCCCAGGCGTTCTCCCTGGCCGGCGAGCTGTGCGGGCCCCGCCGCGGCTTCGGCCTGGCCCTGTTCATCTTCGGCGGCACCCTCGGCCTCGGGGTGACGCCCCTGTGGGTGCGTCCCTTCGCCGAGGCCGCGGGGCTGGAGTGGCTGCCCGTGGTCGGCCTGCCCGGCCTGCTGGTGCTGGTCCTGGTCTGGCGCTTCCTGCCCCTCGACAACCCCCAGGCCGCCGCCCGCGAGGCCGGCGAGACCTCCCCCGCCGCCGACGGCGTCCGCCGGGGCCTGATGCTGATCACCGTCGTCGTCATCCTGCGCTCGGTCACAGGCCTCTGCTTCGGGATGTTCCTCGCCGTCCTGGCCCGGGAGCGGGGTCTCTCCCCCGAGGAGGGCGACCGCTGGCTGGCGATCTACAACATCTCCGGCGTCATCGGCGCCCTCCTCTTCGGCTACCTCTCCGACCGCATCAGCAAGCGCCCCCTGGTCTGCTTCTCCCTGGTGGCGGCCAGCCCCGCTCTCTACCTCTTCCTGCAGGCCGAGGGCCTGGCAGCCTACCTGCTGCTGGGCGTGGGCGGCGGCTTCCTCCTGGCCAGCAACTCGATCCTGGTCGCCCTCGCCCAGGAGCTGGCGCCCGGACGCTCGGGGCTCGCCTCCAGCCTCCCCCTCGGCTTCAGTTGGGGCGTCGCCAGCCTCGCCCTGAGCCCGGCCGGCTACATCGCCGACCGCGTCGGACTCGCCGAAACCCTCGGCTGGCTCGCCCTGCTGCCGCTGGTGACCGCCGCGGCCTCCCTCTTTCTTCCCGGCGGCCCCCGGCGGCGGTGACGCCGGCACCCCGTCCATCCGAAAGGAGACCTGCCTTGCACGAGCTCTGGAGACCGATCTACACGGCCCTGGCCGCCGACGTCATGGACGGCCTCGGGTACCGGGAGCAGGCCCTCGACCACGGCGTCCGTCCCGCCCACCCCGCCAGCGCCTTCGCCGGCCCGGCGGTCACCCTCGACGCCCACCGCCGCGAGGAGCCCCACGACGATCCCTACGGCCTGATCTTCGAGGCCTATGACCGGGTGCGCCCCGGGGACGTGATCCTGGTGGCCACCAACGGCGAGGTGCGCTCCGGCCTGTGGGGGGAGCTGTTGTCCACCGCCGCCGCCGCCCGCGGGGTCAACGCCGTCGTCACCGACGGTCTGGCGCGCGACATCCGCCAGATGAACGACATGGGCTTCCACTGCTTCTGCCGCGGCTTCTCGCCCCTGGACTCGGCGGGGCGGATCCTGCCCACCGGGGTGCAGGTGCCGGTCACCTGCGGCGGCGTCCGCGTCGAGCCCGGGGACTTCGTTCTCGCCGACTACGAGGGCGTCGTCGTCATCCCCGCCGCCATCTGCGACGAGGTGCGGGCCCGGTGCCTGGAGAAGCTGGAGGGGGAGAACCGCGTGCGGGACGAGCTGGCCTCGGGGCGCTCGCCGCGGGAGGTCTTCGACGAGTACGGGATCCTCTGAGCCCGCCGGGGCTCAGCTACCGGCCGCCAAGGCCGCCTCGAAGTCGGCCCACAGGTCCTCGGCCGCCTCGATGCCCACGGCGACGCGCACCAGGCCGTCGCCGATGCCCAGGGCCCGCCGCCGCCCGGGGCTCTGCCCGGCGTGGGAGCTGACCGCGGGCCGGCTCACCAGGGTCTCCACCCCGCCGAGGCTGGGGGCATCCACGGCCAGCTCGAGGCGGTCGATCAGCCCCCGGGCCGCCCCGGCGCTCTCCACATCGAAGCTGAGCACACCGCCGCTGCCGGCGAACCACCGGCGCGCCCGCTCGTGCCCCGGGTGGCCGGCCAGCCCCGGGTAGTGGACGGCCGCCACCGAGGGGTGGTCCGCCAGCCGCTGGGCCAGGAAGAGGGCGTTGCGGTTCTGCTGCTCCACGCGCAGGACCAGGGTCTTCAGCCCCCGCTGCAGCAGGAAGCAGGCGTGGGGATCGAGGACGCCGCCGAGGTGGTTCATCTTGTGCGTGAACCGCCGGACCCGCTCCGCCGTGGAGACGACGGCGCCGGCGACGATGTCGGAGTGGCCGTTGAGGTACTTGGTGGCGCTGTGCAGCTCGACCTCGAAGCCGGCCTCCAGGGGCCGGTAGTTGACGGGCGAGGCGAAGGTGTTGTCGATGACGGAGACGACCCCGCGCTCCCGGCAGAAGGCGACCACCGCCTCGAGGTCGGCCACCTCGAGAAGGGGGTTCGTCAGGCTCTCCACCAGGAAGGCGCGGGTACCCGGCCGGGCCCGGGCCGCCCACTCCTCCGGATCGTCGCCGCCCACGAAGTCGACGTCGATCCCCAGGGCCGGGGCGTCCTCGGTGAGGAAGCTGAGGGTGCCGCCGTAGAGGCAGTCCTGGGCCAGCAGGTGGGGCCGCTCCCGCCCCGGCTCCGCCTCCAGCAGGGTCAGCAGGGTGGTGGTGATCGCCGCCATGCCGGAGCCCGCCACCACCGCCGCCTCGCCGCCGCAGATCCCGGCCAGCCGCGCCGCCAGGTCCCGGTGGTTGGGCGAGTTGCTCAGCCGCAGGTAGCGGATGTCGTCGTACGAGGCGGTCTCCTCAGCCTCCCAGGTGGCGCTCTGGAAGACGGGCTGCACCACGGCCCCCTCGACCCGTTCGAGGCCGCCGTGGATCAGGCGGGTGCGCAGGTCGCGGCGGCCGCTCACAGGACGTGCTCGCGCAGCAGGCGCTCGTAGACGGCGGTGAAGTCGCCGCGGCCGTTGGAGCGGTTGTAGTAGTAGCAGAAGGGGTTCGGGTTGAGCTCCAGGATCCACCAGGCGCCGGCGTCGTCGCGGATCAGGTCGATGGCGTAGAAGCCGAGGTCGATGACGCCGGCCACCTCGCCGGCCAGCCGCCGCAGCGGCGCAAGCACCTCCTCGTCGTCGACCCGCTCGGCGCGGCCGCCGGGGTGGTGCAGCGGGTTGAGGTCCTCCCCGCCCGGCCCGTCGCTGGCCTTGGCATAGGCCAGCAGCAGCTCTCCCCGGGTGGCCACGACGCGGTACTCCTGGCCGCTGACGAAGGACTGCACGAGGACGAGGTTGTCGAGGGGACCGGCGTTCTCGAAGAGGGACTGCAGGCGCCGGGACACGCCCTCGGCGTCCGTCTCCAGGTGGACCCCCTGGGAGCCCGAGCCCCGGGACCTCTTGACGAGCACCGGCCAGCCCGTCTGCGCCTCCACGTCGGCGACCATCTCCTCCACCGTCCGGTGCCTCTTGTAGCGGTTGAAACGGTCGTCGGCGTAGGGATTGAAGAGCTGCATGGTGAAGGGCACGGGCAGGCCGGCGGCGGCGAAGAGCTCGTGCTGGTAGCCCTTGTCCTCGGCCAGGCGCGCCGCTGCGTAGTCGTTGAAGGGGTGCTTGTTGCGCAGGAACAGGAACGGGCGGCGGCCGCCTTCGAGGCGGACCACGTTGCCGTCATCGGAGACCGGCCGGGTCCGCAGGCCCAGGCGCCCGCAGGCGAGGGCCAGGCACTCGAGGCTCTCGCGGGCCACCTCCTCGCCGATGCCCTCCGCCTCCAGGGGCAGGCCGAAGTGCTCCCGCGCCCGGGCCGCCATGTGCAGGGATCCGGTGACGCAGACCCGTCCCGACTCGCCCGCCTCAGCCAGGGCCCTCTCGAAGGCCTTGCGGCAGGAGGGCTCGACCTCGGCGGCCACCTCCGGCGCGGCGGAGGACGCCCATGCGGCCAGCTCATCGGCCGGCATCGCCTTCGCGTGTCCGGACTCGGTCAGGAGCCAGCGCCCGGCCACCGGCTCCAGAGCGCGGAGGACCCCGTCGGCCTGGTGGTCCTCGTTGACGCCGACGACCAGGATCCAGTCGGAGCCGGCGCGGCCGAGGTCCGCGGCCAGGGCGGCGGCCGCGGCCGGGTTGTGGGCGCCGTCGAGGAGCACGCGCGGACGCTCGCGGGCCAGCTCGAAGCGGCCCGGCCACTGGTGGGAGGCGAGCACCCGGCGGGCCCGCTCCTCGTCCAGGTCCGGGCAGACCCGGGAGGCCGCGGCCACGGCGAGACGGGCGTTGTCCACCCAGGTCGAGGGGCGGCCGGCCCCGGGCTTGGGAACCATCAGGTAGGGGACGGGCTCCCCTTCGCCTTCGAAGCTCAGTCCCCGGTCGCCGCAGAGGATCAGGGGAATCCCCTTCTCCCGCGCCCGGCGGCGGACGAGGTCCAGGACTTCGGGGTCCTGGGAGGCGGTGGTGAACAGCGGCCGCCCGGGCCGCGCCACGGGCAGCTTCTCGCCGGCGATCGAGGACAGGTCATGTCCGAGGACGGCGCAGTGGTCGAGGGCGACCGGGGTGAGGACGGCCAGGTCGTGATCCCAGGCGTTGGTGGCGTCGTAACGGCCGCCGAGGCCGACCTCGAAGACGGCCGCTTCCACCCCCTCGGAGGCGAAGAGGTGGGCGGCGAGCACGGTGAGCGCCTCGAATCGGGAGAACGGCCCCAGCCCCTCGCCCTCGAAGCCGCGGGTGACGTCGTGGAGGAAGGTGATCCCCTCGGCCCAGCGGTCCTTGTCGAGGAGGCCGCCGTCGACCTGGATGCGCTCGCGCTGGCTGTGCAGATGGGGGGAGGTGTAGAGCCCGGTGCGGCGGCCGGAGGCCTTGAGCAGGGCCGCCAGCAGGCTGGCCACCGTGCCCTTGCCGTTGGTGCCGGCGACGATGACGCTGCCGAAGCGCTGCTGCGGGTCGCCGCAGCGCCGCAGCAGGGCGCGTACCCGGGGCAGGTAGTTCTCGAGAGGCCCCTCCGGCGGCCGTCCCCGCTCCCAGTCGGGCAGGGTGTCGAGAAACCTCTTTGACCTGGAGTAGTCCACGACTCCCGATCCCGTGCCCGGCGCCGCGAGGGCGGTCAGCCGCCGCGGGTGTGCATCTCGCGGTGAGGGTCCTGACGCAGCTCGTCGATCTGGTAGAGGGCCCCCCGCACCGGCGCGCGGACGCGCTCCTCGGCGCCGCGGTCCCGCCGCCGGGACCAGCCCTCGGCGATCCGTTGCGACAGCTCTTCGGCCGGGATCCCGCGACGCAGGGGCTCGCGCAGGTCGATGCCGTCGCGGGCGTAGAGGCACAGGTACCAGAGCCCGTCCGCCGTCAGCCGGCTGCGGTCGCAGCTGCCGCAGAAGGGGCTCGTCGTCGACGAGATGATGCCGAAGCGCTCCCCCGACGGCAGTCGGAAGCTCTCCGCCGGGGCGTTGCCCCTCCCCCCTTCCGCCGAGGCCGGTCCGTAGTGGCCCTGCAGCCGCTCGAGGATCTCCTCCCGGGAGTAGACCCGCTCCGGCTGCCACAGGGTGGCGCCGCCCACGTCCATGTACTCGATGAAGCGGACCTCGGCGCCGACGCTGCGGCCGAAGGCGACGAGGTCGACGATCTCGTCGTCGTTGAAGTCCCGCATGACCACGGTGTTGATCTTCAGCGACTCGAAGCCGGCCTCGGCGGAGGCCTCGATGCCGGCGATCACGTCGTCTATGGCGGCCCTCCGCGTCAGGGTCTCGAAGCGCGCGGGCTTGAGGGAGTCGAGGCTGACCGTGACCCGGCGCAGCCCGGCCTCGCGCAGGGCCCGCGCGTGGCGGGCCAGCTGCGTGGCGTTGGTGGTGAGGGCGATGTCGTCCAGACCGCGCTCGTCGAGGCCGGCGATCAGGTCGGGGAGTCGGGCCCGCAGCAGGGGCTCGCCGCCGGTCAGGCGGATCCGCCGCACGCCGTTGGCGGCGAAGGCGTCCACCAGGACCAGGATCTCGTCGAAGGTCAGGATGTCCGCCTTGGGCAGCCAGGCGTAGTCCTCTTCGGGCATGCAGTAGGCGCAGCGCAGGTCGCAGCGGTCGATGACCGAGATCCGCAGCGACTGCAGGGGCCGGCCGTAGACGTCGGCCGCGGCCTCGCGCACGGCGGCCGGGACGGTGGGAGAGGGGGCGGTCACAAGGCTGCAGAACATACGGGCGGGCTCGGGGGTCCGCAATCGCCCGACCGGTGGAAGTCCAGTCCCGTCAGTCAGTTACGACAGAACGTCCGACGCCGGACGGCTTGCTCCGGCCCCGGGCGGGGGGTAACTTGCCCCGCATGCCGAACCCGGAGACCGAACGCCTGCAGCGCCAGCTGGCCGACGAGGGGTACATCGCCGGGGGCGAGATCTGCCTCTCCCTGCACCTGGCGCGGGAGCTGGGCAAGCCGCTGCTGGTGGAGGGCCCCGCCGGCGTCGGCAAGACCGAGATCGCCAAGGTCCTGGCCCGTCTCCTCGGCACCGACCTGATCCGCCTCCAGTGCTACGAGGGCCTCGACACGAGCACCGCCCTCTACGAGTGGAACTACCAGCGCCAGCTGCTGCAGATCCGCATGGAAGAGCAGGGCGACCGCTCCCTCGAGCAGAGGGAGGCCCACATCTTCTCCGAGCCCTTCCTCCTCAAGCGCCCCCTGCTGCAGGCGATCACCCACCACCGGCCGCCGGTGCTCCTCATCGACGAGCTCGACCGGGCCGACGAGGAGTTCGAGAGCTTCCTCCTGGAGCTGCTCTCCGACTGGCAGATCACGATCCCGGAGCTGGGGACGATCCGGGCCTCGCACGTGCCCCACGTGGTGGTCACCGGTAACCGCACCCGCGAGCTGTCCGACGCCCTGCGGCGCCGCTGCTTCTACCTGTGGATCGACTACCCCGACTTCGACAAGGAGCTGGCCATCGTGGGCGCCCGCGTCGACGGCATCGACGCCGAGCTGGCCGCCCAGATCTGCCGGTTCATGGCCGGCGCCCGCCGCCAGCAGCTGGAGAAGCCCCCCGGGGTGGCCGAGACCCTCGACTGGGCGCGGGCCCTGGTGGCCCTGCACCGCCGTCACCTCGACGCCGCCACGGTCGAGGAGACCCTCGGCCTCGTCTTCAAGGACTACCACGACGTGACCCACGTGAAGCAGTCCCTGGCCGAGTTCCTGGAAAGCGTGGGGGTCCGCCCGGCCCCGGCCCCCGGCGCCGCGGCCTCCGATGCCGCCGGCACCTGACCCCCCTCCCCGGGCTTCCCTCCCCGGCGACCTCGCCCTCCACGGCGCCCTGAGCGCCAACGTCGTCGGCTTCTGCCGGCACCTGAGGGACCGCGGCCTCGGGCTGGGTCCCGCCGAAGCCGCCGACGCCCTCGCCGCCCTGGGACTCGTCGACGTCGGCCGCGAGAGCCAGTTCCGCCTGACCCTGCGCACCTGCCTGGCCAAGAGCGTCCGGGAGCAGCAGCTCTTCGACGACTGCTTCGACCGCTACTGGCGGGTCTGGGACCGCGCCGGGGAGCTGAACCGGCCGGCCCCCGACCCCGAGGCCGGGAGCCCGGACCGCGACCGCTCCCAGCCGGTGCAGCTGAGCCTGAGGGAGTGGCTGAGCGCCGGCGAGGGCGGGGAGACGGAGGAGCAGGAGGAGACCGCGGGCTACAGCGCCGGCGAGGTCATCACCCACCGCGACTTCGCCGGCCTGCGGCCCGACGAGCTGGAGGAGATGGGGCGCGTCGTGGAGGAGCTGGCCCGGGCCCTGGCGCGCCGGCTCAGCCGCCGCTACCGGCAGCTCGGCGGGCGCGGGCGCCTCGACCTGCGCCGCACCCTGCGGGCCAACCTGCGGCGCGGCGGCGAGCTCGTCGACCTCGCCTTCCGCTCCCGGCGGCCGCAGAAGCTCAAGCTCGTGGTCCTGTGCGACGTGAGCCGCTCCATGGACCTCTACAGCCGCTTCCTGCTGCAGTTCCTCTACGCCTTCGCCGCCGCCTACCGACGCCTGGAGGTCTTCGGCTTCAGCACCAGCCTGCGGCGCCTGACGCCGGCCCTGCGCGAGGGCGAGTGGGACCGCGTCCTGCAGGGGTTGTCCCGGGAGATGCCGGAGTGGTCGGGCGGGACCCGCATCGGCGCCTGCCTGGCGCGCTTCGCCGACGACTGGGCGGAGAGCCTCGTCGACCGGCGCACGGCCGTGATCGTCCTCAGCGACGGCTGGGACACGGGCGAGGCGGAGCTGCTGTCGTCGGCCCTCTCCCGGGTTCGCCGGCGCGCCTTCGCCGTGCTCTGGCTCAACCCCCTGATGGGCAACCCGGGGTTCCGGCCCGAGACGGCGGGTCTGCTGGCGGCCCTGCCCCACGTGGACCTCCTCGCCCCGGCCCACAACGCCGCGGCCCTGCGGGACCTGGCCCGCGGCCTGGGGCGGCTGGAGCGCGGCGGGGCGAGGCGCAGGCCCTGGGCGGGCCGATCCTCGGAGGAGGCGGATCCCGATCCCCCGCCCATGGCGCCGGATCCCGACGCCCCCAGCTCGGCGAGGAACCTGCGGGCCCTCGCCGAGGAGCGAGACGCCCGACGGAAGCGCTGATCCGGGCGTCAGGGCCCCGAGGCGGGAGAGGCCGCGGGCGCCCGTCGAAGAAGGGTGCCGCCCCAGGACCTGCCCGCTCCCGATGGAAGAGCTTGCCGCCCGACGAAGGTCCCGCACCTCCCCCGCAGCGGCAGAGCCCCGGGCGTCAGTCCGCCCCGGCCGCCGCGCGGTACTGGGCCTCGGTGTCCACGTCGCTGAGCACTCCAGGGTCGTCGACGGCTACCTCGACCACCCGGCCCGCGTGGCGGGAGAAGAGGCGGCGGGCGCCGACGTCCCCGGACAGGCCGAGCAGTTCCTCACGGTAGGCCCGCCCGAAGAGGACGGGATGGCCGCGGCGCCCGGCGTGGACCGGCACCACGATGGCCGGCGGGGAGGCTGCCTCGAAGGCGCGGCAGACCAGCGAGACGGTGCCGGCGGCGACGGCCGGCATGTCGCCCAGGGCGATCAGGTAGCCGTCGGCCCCGGCCGGGGCGGCGCGGACCCCGGCGGCGATGGAGCTGGACAGGCCGTCGGCGTAGTCGGGGTTCAGGACGGTCTCGACGCCACGGCCCGCCAGGGCCGCGCCCACGGCGTCGGCGCGGTGGCCGAGGACGGCGACGATCCACCCCAGGCCGGCGGCCTTCAGGGTGGCGGCCACGGCCGCCGCCATGGGGATTCCCTCCGGACCCCAGGGCAGCAACAGCTTGGTGTCGCCGGCGCCGCCGTACCTGGAGGATCGGCCGGCGGCCAGCAGCACCGCGGCGATCACGGGGCGCCGCGGCGGACGGCGACCACCTCGGCGAGGATGCTCAAGGCGATCTCCTCGGGGCTCTCGGCCCCGATGTCGAGACCGACAGGGCCGCGGATGCGGCCGATCTCCCCCTCGTCGAAGCCGGCCTCGCGCAGCCGCTCGACCCGCTTGGCGTGGGAGCGGCGGCTGCCGAGGGCGCCGATGTACGCCGCCGGGGAACGCAGCAGGTGGTGCAGGGCCTCGTCGTCGATCTTGGGGTCGTGGGTGAGCAGCACGGCGAAGGTGCTCTCGTCCACGGACCAGGCCTCGAGGAACCGGCCCGGCCAGGTGTGCTCCAGCCTCGACGGCGCCTCGGGGAAGCGCTCGGGGCGCGCGAAGACCTCCCGCGGATCGATGACCACGGTCTCGAGGTCGAGGACCTTCGCCAGGCGCACCAGGGGGATGCAGATGTGACTGGCGCCGACGACGAGCAGGCGGTCCTGCCGCGGGAAGGCCTGGACGAAGACCGCCTCCGAACCGATCTCGACGACGGCGCTCTGCCGTTCCGAGAAGGCCGACGCCGCCGCCTCGAGGGCCGACGCCGAGGCCGCCCCCCAGTCGCCGGCGGCCACCTCCCCGGCCTCTGGATCGACCAGCAGGTGGGGGCGCTCGGGCGAGTCCAGCCGGGTCAGGAGCACCGCCGGCCGGTTGGCCTCCAGGCGGGCCCTCAGGGCCTCCCACACGCCGGCGCTGCCGCCCCCCGCCTGCCCGGGGTGCTGCTCCACGAAGACGGAGACCTGCCCCCCACAGGTGAGGCCCACGGACCAGGCCGTCTCGTCGCTGACCCCGTAGTGCAGGCGGCGGGGCCTGCCGTCCTCCAGAACCTGCCGGGACTCGGTGATCACGTCGCCCTCGATGCAGCCGCCGCTCACCGAGCCGGCCACCTCCATCTGCCGGCCGACGATCATGGCCGCGCCCACCGGCCGCGGCGAGGATCCCCAGGTCTCGATGACGCGGGCCAGGGCAAAGGGGCGGCCCTGCCCCTCCCAGGACCGGATGTCGTTCCAGATTTCTCTCATGTCGTTCCCGCGAAGCTGATTGACGGAGGTCCAAAGCCAATATATAGTGCGCCCACCGATCACCGATACCGGGCCGAGCCGACCTTGCACCTCGAAGGAACCCACAAGTTCTCCGCCCCGCCGGAGCGGATCTGGACCCTGCTCAACGACCCCGATGTGCTCGCCCGCACGACTCCCGGGCTCAGCTCGCTGGAGCCCGAGGGCGACGACGTGTACAAGGCGCGGTTCCAGATCAAGCTGGGCCCCGTCAACGGCGGGTTCGACGGATCCCTCGCCGTCCTCGACAAGGATCCGCCCCGGGGCTACCGCCTCGAGATCGACGTCGGCGGGCGCCTGGGGACGACGAAGGCGGAGGGCACCTTCGAGATCCGCAAGGAGGACGAAGGCGCCGTCGTGGCCTTCGCCGGAGATGCCCGCCTCAAGGGGGTGCTGGCCCGCATGGGCGGCCGCGTGCTGACCGGCGTGGCCCGGCAGTTCACCCGACAGTTCTTCGAAGCGCTGGAAAAGGAAGTGTGATGGCCCGTCGACGACGCGCCATCTCCTCTCCCCCTCCAAGGAGGTAGCGATCATGACGGTTGCGATCCGGGTCACCGTGAACGGGGTGGCCCACGAGCACGAAGTCGAGCCGCGGCTCCTGCTCGTCGACTACCTGCGCGAGGTGCTGCGCCTGACCGGCACCCACGTGGGCTGCGACACGAGCAACTGCGGCGCCTGCACGGTCGTCCTCGGCGGGCGCGCCGTGAAGTCATGCACCCTGCTGGCGGTGCAGGCCGACGGCGGCGAGGTCACCACCGTCGAGGGCCTGGCGTCCAACGGCGAGCTGCACCCGATCCAGGCCGGGTTCAACGAGATGCACGGCCTGCAGTGCGGGTTCTGCACGCCGGGCATGATCATGACGGCCTGGCAGATCCTCGAGCGCAACCCGGACCCGACGGACGAGGAGATCCGCCACGGCCTCGAGGGCAACTACTGCCGCTGCACCGGCTACGACAACATCGTCAAGTCGATCCGCCACGCCGCGGACAACCTGTGACGGGGGAAACCATGACGAACCTGGTCGGACAATCCGTCAAGCGCGTCGAGGACAAGCGCTTCATCACCGGCAAGGGCCGCTACGTGGACGACATGGTCCTGCCCGGCATGACATACGCCGCCGTGGTGCGCTCCGACGTGGCCCACGGCAACATCCGCGGCATCGACGCCGGCGAGGCCTCCCGGGCCCCGGGCGTGGTGGCCGTGCTCACCGGCGCCGACATGGAGGCCGACGGCATCGCCGGCCTGCCCTGCGGCTGGCAGGTGGACTTCAAGAACGGCGACACCATGAAGGAGCCCGCCCACCCGGCCCTGGCGGTGGGCAAGGTGCGCCACGTGGGCGACGCCGTGGCCGTGGTCGTCGCCGAGACCCGCGAGCAGGCCGCCGACGCGGCCGAGCTCGTCGAGGTCGACTACGAGGAGCTGCCCGCCGTGGTCGACGTGGTGGCCGCCACGCAGGACGGGGCGCCGCAGCTCTTCGACGACGTGCCGAACAACATCCCCTTCGACTGGGAGCTGGGGGACAAGGCCGCCGCCGACGCCGGCATCGCCGCCGCCGATCACGTGACCACCCTCGAGTTCCGCAACCAGCGCCTGATCCCCAACGCCATCGAGCCGCGCGCCGCCATCGGCGACTACGACGACTCGCGCGACCACTACACCCTCTACACGACCTCCCAGAACCCCCACGTCATCCGGCTGCTCATGTCGGCCTTCGTCATGAACATCCCGGAGCACAAGGTGCGGGTCGTCTCCCCCGACGTGGGCGGCGGCTTCGGCTCCAAGATCTTCCACTACGCCGAGGAGGTCATCGTCACCTGGGCCTCGCGCCGCATCGGCCGACCGGTGAAGTGGACGGCCCAGCGCTCGGAGAGCTTCGTCACCGACGCCCACGGCCGCGATCATGCCACCAAGGCGGAGATGGGCTTCGACGCCGACGGCAAGATCACCGCCCTCCGGGTCGACACCCACGCCAACCTCGGCGCCTACCTGTCGACCTTCGCGCCCTGCGTGCCGACCTACCTGTACGGCACCCTGCTCCAGGGCCTCTACACCTCGCCGGCGGTGCACGTCAACGTGACCGCGGCCTTCACCACCACCGTGCCGGTGGACGCCCTGCGCGGCGCCGGCCGGCCCGAGGCGACCTACCTGCTGGAGCGCCTCCTCGACCAGGCCGCCCACGAGCTGGGGCAGGACCCGGCCGAGCTGCGCCGGAAGAACCTGATCCCGCCCTTCGACGGCAGCGAGTCGCAGCCCGGGTACGAGACCCAGGTGGCCCTGGTCTACGACAGCGGCAACTACGGTCCTACCCTCGACAAGGTCCTGGAGATGGTCGACTACCCGGCCCTGCGCCGGGAGCAGGAGGAGGCCCGCGCCGGGGGGCGTTACCTCGGCATCGGGTTCTCCACCTACATCGAGGCCTGCGGCATCGCGCCGTCGGCCGTGGTCGGGGCCCTGGGCGCCCGCGCCGGACTCTACGAGAGCGCCAGCGTGCGCGTGCAGCCCACGGGCAAGGTGACCGTCTTCGTGGGCAGCCACTCCCACGGCCAGGGTCACGACACCACGTTCTCCCAGCTGGTGGCCGATCAGCTGGGCATCTCCATGGACGACGTGGAGATCGTCCACGGCGACACCGACCAGGTGCCCTTCGGCATGGGCACCTACGGCTCGCGCAGCCTCGCCGTGGGCGGCGTGGCGATCACCAAGTCGATCGAGAAGATCAAGGAGAAGGGCGCCGCCATCGCCGCCCACCTGCTGGAGGCGTCGGCGGACGACCTGGAGTACGCCGGCGGCCAGTGGACGGTACGGGGCACCGACAAGTCGATCGGCTTCGGGGACGTGGCCCTCACGGCGTACGTGCCCCACAACTACCCGGAGGGGCTCGAGCCGGGGCTGGAGTTCTCCAGCTTCTACGATCCGGCCAACTTCACCTTCCCCTTCGGGGCCCACATCGCCGTCGTCGAGGTCGACACCGAGACGGGGGTGGTGAAGCTGGTGCGCTACGCGGCCTGCGACGACGTGGGCAACGTCGTCAACCCGATGATCGTCGACGGTCAGGTCCACGGCGGCGTCACCCACGGCATCGGCCAGGCCCTGATGGAAGGCGCCATCTACGACGACGACGGGCAGCTGATCAACGGCTCGTACATGGACTACGCCCTGCCGCGGGCCGACGAGCTGCCGCGTTTCGAGACCGACCGCACGGTCACCCCGTGCCCCCACAACCCCCTCGGGGTCAAGGGCGCCGGCGAGACCGGCACCATCGGCGCCACGCCGGCCGTGGTCAACGCCGTCATCGACGCCCTCTGGCCCCTGGGGGTGCGCCACCTCGAGATGCCTCTCACGCCGCAGCGGGTGTGGCAGGCCATCCAGTCCGCCAACGGCAGTTGAGGAGGAGGGAGAGATGATTCCTTCGACCTTCGAGTACCATCGTCCCGCCTCCCTGGACGAGGCGGTGAGCCTGCTGCAGGAGCACGGCGAGGACGCCAGCCTGCTGGCCGGCGGCCACAGCCTGCTGCCGGCGATGAAGCTGCGCCTGTCGGCGCCGGAGCACCTCGTCGACATCGGCCGCATCGACGAGCTGCGCGAGATCCGGTCCGAGGGGGGCGGCGTCGTCATCGGCGCCGGCGCCACCCACCACGACGTGGAGTCCTCCAGCGCCGTCGCCGCCGGCGCGCCGCTGCTGGCCCAGGCGGCGTCCGTCATCGGCGACGTGCAGGTCCGCAACGCCGGCACCATCGGCGGCAGCCTGGCCCACGCCGACCCGGCCGCCGACTACCCGGCGGCGGTGCTCGCCTCCGAGGGCTCGGTGGAGGTCGTGGGGCCGGGCGGGGCCCGCTCCATCGCCGCCGCCGACTTCTTCGTCGAGCTCTTCGCCACCGCCCTGCAGCCGGGCGAGATCGTCACCGCCGTGCGGGTGCCCGCCCCGGGCGCCGGCACGGGCGTCTCGTACCTGAAGTTCGCGCACCCGGCGTCGCGCTTCGCCGTCTGCGGTTGCGCCGCCGCGGTCACCGTCAGCGGCGGCGCCTGCAGCAGCGCCCGCGTCGCCTTCAACGGCATCGCCAGCGCCGCCTTCCGCGACGCCGGCGTCGAGGCCGCCCTGGCCGGGACTTCCCTCGACGAGGAGTCGGTGAGGGCCGCCGTGGCCGGCGCCGCCGAGGGCCAGGAGCTGCTCGCCGACAGCTTCGCCGGCGAGGACTACCGCCGGCAGCTGGCCCGGGTCTACGCCCGCCGGGCGGTGCTGGCGGCGGCCGCCGCGGCCTGAGGGACCACCGGCTCGGCGCACGCCGAGCCCTTCATTCACGGAGGGGCGGGCCTTCCACGGTCCGCCCCTCTTTTCTTGTCGCCTCAGGGGGCACTCCCATGGAACCCGCCATCCGGATGACGGGCGTCACCAAGAGCTTCGGGCGGACCACGGCCGTGGAGGACCTGGATCTCGAGGTGCCCCGGGGTGGGCTGCACGGGTTCATCGGGCCCAACGGCGCCGGCAAGACGACCTCGATCCGGATGATCCTCTCCATCCTCTTCCCGGACTCGGGGGCCGTCTCGGTGCTGGGACATCCCTCCGCCCTGGACGCCAAGGACCGCATCGGCTACCTGCCCGAGGAGCGGGGCCTGTACCGGAAGATGAAGGTCCGCGCCTTCCTCAGGTACATGGCCCGCCTCAAGGGCGACGAGGGCCCCGATCTCGACCGCCGCATCTCCGAATGGCTGGAGCGCGTCGGTCTTCCCGGGGATGGGGCCGCGCGCTGCGAGGAGCTGTCGAAGGGGATGTCCCAGAAGGTCCAGTTCCTGGCCGCCGTGATCCACCGGCCGGACCTGCTGGTCCTGGACGAGCCATTCAGCGGCCTCGACCCGGTGAGCACCCGCAGGCTCCGCGACCTGATCCTCGAGGAGCGCGGCCGGGGCGCCACGGTCCTCCTCTCCACCCACGTCATGCCCCGGGCCGAGGAGATCTGCGAGCACGTCGTCATGGTCCACAAGGGCCGCAAGGTGCTCGACGACTCCCTCGCCGCCATCCGCCGCCGCCACGACCCTCGGTCGATCCGCTTCGAGCCCCTCGACCCGGAGGCCGACACCGCGCCCCTGGCCTCGCTGCCGGGCGTGGAGAGCCTCCGGGCGGAGGAGCGGGGCCTGGAGATCCGGCTCCGCCAAGGCACCGATCCCTCCGCGGCGATGGGGCTCATCCTGGAGGCGGTCCCGGCGGCGCTCATCGAGCTGGCCCGGCCGCGCCTCGAGGATGTCTTCCTGGAGCGGGCCTCGGAGACCCGCTCCCCGGAGGAGGAGCGGAAGCTGCGGGCGGAGCTCGTCGACGCCGCTCCGGAAGAGACCGAATGAGACGCGTCCTGCGGATCGCGCTCCGGGACTTCCTCGCTGTGGTGGCCAGGAAAGGCTTCATCCTCGGGGTGCTGTTCACCCCGGCCATGATCGCGGCCATGGTCTTCCTGGTTCCCCGGTACATGCACATGATCACCCACACGGACTACCGGATCGAGGGGGAGTACGCCGTCCTGGATCCGACGGGGCGGGTCCTGGCCGAGATGGAGCGGGTCCTGGATGCGGGGGGGATCGCGGAAGGCGAGCTGCGGGAGCTGCGCCGGAACCTGGAACGGGCGCCGCAGGCGGCCCGGGCCCTCGCCGAGGCCGCCATCGAGCAGGCGCGGAGGGAGTCCCACTGGCCCGCCGGCGAGGTCCGCCTGATCCCGCTGCCCGCGGGCACGGAGATGGAATCCGCGAAAGACTCGCTGAGCGCCGAGGACGGCGAGGCGGGGCCCCGCGCCCTGATCGCGATCCACGAGGACGCCGTGGAGGCGGCCGGTCCCGAGGCCGGGTTCGGGACCTACGACCTGTACGTGCCCCCCGGCCTCGACGAGCGGGAGCTGGACTTCATTCACCGCATCGCCCGGGAGGCGATCGTCGGCGCCCGCGTCTCCGCCCGGGGCCAGGACCGGGCCAGGATCGAGTCCCTCGTGCGGGTCTCCCGGCCGCGGTCGACCACGGTCGGCGCGGGGGACGAACGGCAGACGGTCAGCGGCTTCGGCTTCATCCTGCCCGCCGCCTTCACCCTGCTCCTGTTCATGGGGGTCATCACCGGCGGCCAGACGCTGCTGACCTCGATGGTGGAGGAGAAGTCGAGCCGCGTCGTGGAGGTGCTCCTGTCGGCGGTGTCCCCCATGGAGCTCATGGCCGGCAAGCTCATCGGAGGCGTGGCCGTCAGCCTGGTCATGATGGGCGTCTACCTCCTGTCGGGACTGGCGATGCTGGCCTCCTTCTCCCTCCTGGGCCTCCTCGACCCCTGGCTGATCCTCTACCTGGTGATCTTCTTCCTCATCGGCTTCTTCACCCTCGGGGCCCTCATGCTGGCCGCCGGAGCCGCCGTCAACGACATGAACGAGGCCGGGCCGCTCCTGACGCCCCTCATGCTGGTGTCCATGGCCCCGTGGCTCCTCTGGCCTCTGGTCTCCCGCAGCCCCGGCCACACGGTCGCCGTCGTCGCCAGCTACCTGCCGCCGGTCAACACCTACGCGATGCTCATGCGCATGGCCTCGACCCAGCCGCCGCCCTGGTGGGAGGTCTGGCTGTCGATCGCGGTGGGCGCCGCCTCGGTGGTCGGAGCCGTGTGGCTGGCGGCCAAGGTCTTCCGGATCGGACTGCTGATGCAGGGCAAGCCGCCCGGCCTGAAGACGCTCCTCGCCTGGGTCCGGGCCGCCTGAGTCCCAGGTTGCCGGCGCCACCGAGGGCCGGGAACCGCAGCCGACCGCTTCGTCGGAGGGGCTGCCGCCGACGGGTGGCCCGGGGCCGGCCGCGCCGGGCGGGTGCTGCGGAAAGCGCTGGTGGCGCCAGATGCCCCGCCGCCGACGGCTGCTGGCCGGGTGCTCGGGCTTCGCGGTGCCGGGGCGGTGGCCGCGGCCTCAGAAAGTCGATTGTCGAGTACCTGTAACGGTCGCGCCGCGCGATCGTCACTTCGGCGCCCTAGCTTGATGACTCTCCCCCGCCTCTTCACAGCACGGCTCCACTACCCCGCTCTCCGCATGCCATCGGCGTGGACACCGAAGGGGCGCGGGAAGAGCCACGTACGACAGGAGATCCGCCATGCCCCAGGAAACCCTGATGATCATCGGCTTCCTGCTCGGCGCCTACTCGATCGTCGGCAACGACGCGATCCAGACCCTGGGCACCTTCCTCAGCTCCAACGCCCACCGCCCGTGGTGGGTGCTCTGGCTCTTCGGCGCCGGGGTCATCGCCGTGGTCCTGGTGTACGGGTGGATCGTCCATTCCGGGGACGTATCCTACGGCCGGCTGCAGGCGATCCCGGTGCCGGAGCGGTTCGTCTGGATCTACTGCATCCCCCCCTTCGTCCTGCTCCTGCTGACGCGGGTCGGCGTCCCGGTGAGCACCACCTTCCTCACCCTGACGATCTTCGCCCCCAAGGCGCTGCCGGCGATGCTGGTCAAGTCGCTGCTGGGATATGCGACGGCCTTCGTCGCCGCCATCCTCGTCTACAAGCTGGTCACCCGCGCCCTCGAGCACCGCTTCAACCAGACCGAGGGCCCCACCGGCGGCTGGTGGGTGGTGGCCCAGTGGTGCTCCACCGGCTTCCTCTGGAGCCAGTGGCTGATCCAGGACCTGGCCAACCTCTACGTCTTCCTGCCCCGGAACCCGGAGACCCGCACGCCGGAGATGGCCGCGGGGTGGTTCGCCCTCAGCGTCGTCGTCATCCTGGGCCTGCTCGCCTACATCTTCTACACCCACGGCGGCGCCATCCAGAAGGTGGTGCTCACCAAGACGAACACCACCGACATTCGCTCGGCGACCTTCGTCGACCTCATCTACGGGATCGTCCTGTTCCTGTTCAAGGAGGTCAGCAACCTGCCCATGAGCACGACCTGGGTCTTCGTGGGCCTGCTGGCGGGACGGGAGATCGCCATCGCCTGGAACGAGAAGCATCGCGGCCGCCCGGAGGTCACCCGCCTGGTCCTCACCGACCTGGCCAAGGTCTTCTCCGGACTCGCGGTGAGTGTCGCCCTCGCCCTCCTGCTGCCCAAGCTCCTGTAGCTACCACCCCTTCCAGCTGCCGTCCTCGTGGCGGTACTGGCGCCAGGGGAGCGGCTCGTACGGCAGCTTCTCGATGTCCCGCGCCTTGACCGAGACGCCGAGCCCCGGCGCATCGGACAGGCTGATGTGGCCCCCGGCGATGGTCCAGTCGTGCTCGACGTACTCCCCGAAGCGGTCGAACCAGGAGCGGCTCATCTCCTGGATCAGGAAGTTGGGGGTCACGGCGTCGGCGGTGAGCGAGGCGGCCAGGGTCAGCGGGCCACCGGC
The DNA here is from genome assembly GCA_026706075.1 of Gemmatimonadaceae bacterium. Classification (GTDB taxonomy): domain Bacteria; phylum Latescibacterota; class UBA2968; order UBA8231; family UBA8231; genus UBA8231. The sequence goes on along the minus strand of JAPOZM010000005.1, from coordinate 6,972 downwards.
GTTGTGGGGCGCCATCAGCATCTGCTCGGCCCGCGCCGCGCGTCCGATCTCCACCAGGCCGGTGATGCCCGAGCAATGGGAGACGTCGGGCTGCAGGTAGGCGCAGGCCCGGCGCCGGATCAGGGGCTGGAAGTCGGCCAGGGTGAAGAGCTTCTCCCCCGCGGCCACCGGCACCGGGCTCTTCCTCGACACCTCCAGCAGGGCCTCCACCGAGCCGGCCTTCACCGGCTCTTCGAGGAACAGCGGCCGCCAGGGCGCGACCGCCTCGGCGAAGGCCAGACTCAGCTCCGGCGTGGGGCTGCCGTGGGCGTCGAGGAGCAGGTCCAGGCGGTCCCCCACGGCCTCGCGCATCGCCTGCACGCAGGCCGTCGAGTGGTCGACGGCCTCCCGGTCCACCGGCCAGGTCCGCGTCTCCAGGGGGTTGCCCTTGACGCCGGCGTACCCGGCCTCCACCGCCTCCGTGGCGCCGGCGACGGCCTCCTCTGGGGAGGCCAGGGAGGTCGAGGTGTAGACGCGGACGCGGTCCCGGCACCTGCCGCCGAGAATGGTGTGGGCGGGTACCCCCCAGGCCTTCCCGGCGATGTCGTGGAGGGCCTGGTCCACCGCCGCCAGGGCGCTGCCGAAGACGGGGCCTCCCCTCCATGGCAGGCGGTCATGGATGTCCCCGCACAGGGCCTGCACCGGCAAGGGATCGCGGCCGACGAGCAGCTCCTCCCAGCCGTGGAGGGCCGCCTCCACCGGCTCGGTGAGCCACTCGCCCGTGCCCTCCCCCCAGCCGCTGATGCCGGCGTCGGTCCGCAGCTCCAGGAACAGCCACGGCTTGGAGGTGGAGCACAGCAGCTCGCCAGTGGCGGGATCGAGGATCCGCTGCCCGGTGGGGACGCTGAACTTGTATGTGCGCACGGAGCGGATCTTCACGCGTGACCTCCTTTGGGGGCTGGCGGCGGCGGAGATTGCACAAGTGGATAGTCGTCGCTATAGCCGAAGTCAATGACCGCCCTCAACATCAGCAGCTTCATATGGGGAATCGCAGACGATGTCCTGCGCGACATCTACGTGCGTGGCAAATACCGGGACGTCATCCTGCCCATGACGGTCATCCTACCAGAACGCGATGGCCAAACTCCGACCGCCAGAACGCCCGGATCGAGCACGACAAGGCCCTGGAACGGGCCATGACCGAGCTTCTCGCCGACCACACCGAGCTGTTCAAGCAGTTCAGCGACAACGAGTCCTTCCGCCAGTGGCTCGCCGAGACGGTCTTCGCCTCGACCTACGTCGAGGCGACCACGGGCGCAGGCGGGGCTTAGACGCGTGAACCTTGAGAGCGGCGCACCGTGAAGACAACACGGTACTTCGATGAACAGGTACGCCGAAAGCGGCCGCATATCGAACTGACTTGGTGCGTTCAGGCAGTCAATGCGCCGCTTCACCGGGAGAAGCAAGCCGACGGACGCCTGCGCTTCTGGGGGGAGGTCACCTACCCGGCAAATCCGGTCCCCGCTATCTGCGCGTCGTGACGCTGGAAGATGGCGAGACCATTCACATCGCTTACCTATGAAACTTCACTACTATCCAGAGACCGACAGCCTCTACGTCGAGTTCAAGGCGAGACCAGGGGCGGAAACGATCGAGGTTACCGAGGGGCTGAACGTCGATGTAGATGACCACGGCGAGGTGGTTGGCTTCGATATCGACCAAGCGTCCCGGCGCCTGGATCTGTCCACGCTGGAAACGGAGGCGCTGCCCCTTCACAGCGTCAGGGCGGGCTGACGCCACGGGTGACATCGACAAGGCGTCGGCGTAGACGAAGCGCGGCCTCCCTCTCAGCCTTGAGAATCCTGTTTGACCAAGGGACACCCAGGGTGGAGTCCCGGGATACCTGTCGCGCCTGATGGAGAGAAGAGGGGCACAACCCGATGGAGTCCGATATGACCCGCGAGATCCTGCGCAGGCGTGGACGTTCCACTGTCAGGTTCAGCATGACTGCAATCCCCGTGCTGAACCAGATTGTGCGTCCCTTCACCGCGAAGTGGCACCGCGAGAGTCTGGCTGGAGCCTTCGCCGAGGAGGCCAGGTGCAGGGAGTTCCGCCGGGAACTGGCGATCCTGCAAGAGGAGCTGCGCAACTACAGCAACTACAATCGCATGCTGGCAGAAATCACGGGCGTTGAAGACCTCACCGACCTGGAGCGAGCCGAAGTATAGTCCGACGCCCACCGTGCCTACCAAGAAACTCCCCGGCTGCTTCCCCCATCAGGGTGGGCGAAGCATGGCGGACTCAGTCGAGCTGGAGGTGCTCGGGCACGATCTCCTGGCGGAAGCGGAAGACCTGCGGGTCGGCGGCGTCGACCTGCACCCGGACCCAGTGCAGGTGGGGCGAGCCGAAGACCTCGAGGCGCGTGAAGTTGTCGAGGCGCCGGCGGCTGACCGGCCCCAACAGGGGCTTGTCGATGCGGAAGTAGTGGGCGTCCCCGTGGACGAGGAGGACGGGCCTGGCGAAGGCCGAGGTCTCCGCCGACAGGGCTTCGATGAACCCGGTGTACGGCTCTGGCGGGTCCGCCCCCTGATGGCGCTCGAAGCGCGGGTTCGCGTGGATGGCGATCATCACCCCGGCGGCGTCCGACTCCGCCGCCGCCTCGAAGGCCTGGCGCATCCAGGCGACGGCCGCCTCCGTGCGCCGCGTCACCTCGGCGTCGTCGGCCGGGGTCCGCATCGGGAAGGGAGCCGTGGCGTTGCTGCTGCCCACGAGGTGCAGGGTGGCGAAGACGACGCCGCCCCGGCTCCAGCGGACGTTCTCGGGGAACTCCGCCAAGGCCGGGTCCGCCGCCTGGGAGACCACCGACAGGGAGCCGCCTCCCAGGACCCGCCCGGGCGGTGTGAAGAACAGGGCCCGCAGCTTCGCCAGCCGCTCCAGGGGCTCCCGGAACCCTGGGCCCGGCCGGTGGCAGTCCGTCCAGTCGTTGTCGCCCGGCGTCAGCACGAAGGGATGGCGGAAGGTGGAGAACAACTCGAGCCGCGACTCCAGGGCCTCGTCGGCGCAGGAACTACTGCCGCCCTTGATGTCCCCCACGTGCAGCACGAAGGCCAGGTCCTCGGCGTTGATGCGGTCCCGGAGCCGGAGGAAGCGCAGGCTGTCGGCCTCGCTGTAGGGCACGTCGCCGATGGCGGCGAACTCGAATGCATCGGCGAAGGCTGGCGCCGCTCCCCACAGGAGGAGGACCGCCGCCCGGAGTAGAACCGCGCGGGCGCCTGCCTTCACGGCATCAGGGTTCATCGGCCCACTCCTCGCCGTAGTGGAAGGTGATCTCCTCGTCCTTGCGGATGACGCGCCGGGCGTAGAGCCGGTCGCCGTCGAACTCGGCGTTGGGCCTGCTCGAGTGGTTGAGGAAGCGCAGGCCGCTGCGGCCCAGCCGGCCCACGGTCCGGCCTTCCCCCCACTCGACCCACAGGACATAGGTGCTGTCGCGCCTGGTGGTGACTCCGGTGTACACCCCGATCAGGTCGCCGCGGGGGATCCGGCGGGCGGCGAAGACGCCGGTGCCGTGGATCGGGCTGGGAGCGTTGTAGTAGTTGCGGTTGGGCACGGCGGTCAACGGTAGGGATGGTTCGGTGGCTTCGGCAAGGAGTCGGAGCCTTCGTGCCACCGATGGCCGATGACCCTTGGCACCGGGGCACCGGCCCACCCGTGTGGGGGTCGACGACATGCCGGCGCGAGCGCCCCTGTTTCAGCGGCGTACAGGGGCGCTGCGCCAGGAATGCGGCAAGGGCTGCCGCGCGGAAGACCGGCGTCCTTCTAGCCTTCCTCCTCGTGGTCGTGCTCGGAGCCCGGGCCGTCTTCTTCGACGTGGATCTCGATCTCCTTCGAGACGAAATCGGCATGGTCGTTGTGGTTCAGCTTGATCACCAGGGTGGTATGCCCTTCTTCCAGGCCTACGATGTGGAAGGACCAGGCGCCGTCTTCCTCGTGGTGATCGACTTCGGCGATGCTCTCGTCGCCGATTTCCCAGCCAAGGCCGTATCCCTCGTCTGCGTCGGGGACAAACCGGTCGCCGTCCTCGGCGAGGAAGCGCACGGTCAGCAGGGCTGTTTCCAGGCCGTGGCCGACCTCGATTTCCCCCTCTACCTGGCCGCTCTCCTGGCGGACGAGCTCCTCGCCGCTGCTGAGGATGACCAGGCCGAAGGCCTCGGCGTGGTCATCCCACTCATGGGGGTCCACGGGATTGTCGTCGTCGCCGCAGCCGGCGAGCAACAGCAATGCGAGAAGGGGTGATGCGGTTGCGATGATCCTGCTCATGGTACGGTTCTCCGGGTAGTGTCCCCGTGCCCGGATGGGACCAGGGAACGATGTGGTGGATGTGAGCCGGGAGAGCAGCATCCGCACACACGGTCCGGGTTGCCGCTGAAGGGCAGGCGGAATCCCCCGTGACGGTGAGAAGGGACTACCTGGTGCGGGTGCGGATGCTCAGTAGCGGGGTGGGGCGCGGTTCGCGAAGGAGTAGCCGCGGAAGAAGAGCGGCAGGGGGACGGACCAGCGAGTCCCCCGGCAGATGCGGCTGCGGGCGCTCACAAGAAGGAGCGGAAGGATGACGACCACGAGCAGCACAGGGCTGCTCTCGATCATGCAGACCGGGCAGCTCTCCGCCTCTGCTTCCCCCTCGTGCTCGTGAAACAGCTCGTGACCAAAGGGAAGGGCCAGGAAGAGTCCGATCAGCAGGGCTCCGAAGCAGAGCAATGCCAGGTTCACGGGCCCTCGTCGGTCTCTTCGGTGGTGCGTCACCCGTTGCTCACTCGCCAGACCGTGGCGCCGCCCTGAGCGTCGAGCGCAGCAAGGGCGCGTCCATCGGGTCGCCAGTACAAGGCGCCGACAACATCCGCCACGGGCGCACCCCCTATCGGATCGCCTTGACCATCGCGCCTGAGCGACCACACGACGACGCCGCCATCCCGGGCTCCCGAGGCCAGGCGCATCCCGCGGTGAGCGAAGGCGAGGGTTGTAACCGTTCGAACATGAAGCTCCAGAACACCGGGCCGCGTGCCCTCGGGGCCACTTCCCTGGAAGCTCCAGACCGTCACCGCCTCGCCTCCGCCGGTGGCCAGAAGGGTGCCGGTGTCATCGAAGGCGAGGGCCGACGGCTTGGCCGGATATCCCGACATCATCGAGTCCTCTTCCGTGGAGCGGCGCCAGAAGTGAACCGAGTTGTCCTGGCTGCCGCAGGCCACGATGTCCCCGTCCGGGCTCAGTACCATCGACACCAGGGAGCCCTGCCACTCCAGCTTCTGGCGAAGCCTTCCGGTGGACGCGTCGAAGAACGCCACCCGACCGTAACAGGCCGTCGCCAGCTCCTCTGCGCTGGACCAGGCGATGGCGGCGACGGTACTGGGATGATCCGGAGATCGCCAGACCTCCGCTCCATCCGCACCATAGGCGCGAACCTGCCGGGAGCAGGAGGCTGCCAACCACTGACCGTCCGGCGACCACGCCAGGTTCTCCACCCAACCGCTCCCGACGTCGATCGCATGGCGGATCCGGCCGTCGGCGACACCCCAGATGAGGACTCGTCCGTCCTGGCCCGCCGTGGCGAGGGCTGTTCCATCTGGGTGGATCGCCATGGCGAGGACCCCGCCATCGTGGGCGCCCTGTCGCGCCCAGGCGCCTGCGCCGGACTTGCCGTCGAAGGCGTAGAGGCCACCCGCGGCGTCACCCACCACCAGCGCCTCGCCGCGGAGGGTCCAGCCCCCGGCGATGGCGTAGTCGCCGACCTCCGCTGACCAGCCCCGGCGAAGCGCACCCCTCGGGCCGTCGACGTTCAGGCCAGACATGCCTCGAAGCCCTGCCGCATGCCCTGCTCATCGAGGTTGCGGCCGATGAACACGAGCTGATTGCGGCGGGGCTCGTCCTCCCATGGACGGTCCGGCTGTCCGTCGAAGAGCATGTGAACCCCCTGGAAGACGAAGCGGCGCGACTCACCCGCGAGGCTGATGAAGCCCTTCATCCGGAAGATGTCCACCCCGCGCTCACGGAGCAGCTCGCCGAGCCAGGCGTTGAGCCTGTCGGGATCGACGTCGCCCTCCCGCTCGATCGCGATCGAGCCGACCGCGTCGTCGTGCTCGTGCTGCGCGACCCAGGTGCGTTCGACCTCTGGCCCGATCGTCGCTCCGTCCGCATTCGTCAGTCGGAGGTCGAACTCCTCGGCCGTGTGCTGGCCGTAGAGGCCCACCCGCACCTGCTCGTCGACCTCGAGGAAGAACGACTTGGGCCCCGGGGAATGGAGCTGCAGGTTCACGTGCTTCCCGACAGGAATCGCTTCCCCCGGGCGAATGGGCTCCGCGGGCTCGGCGTAGCGCCGCACACACCACTCCGCACTCTCCCGGAGGGCGGCGTCATCCGTGCCCTGGCCGGAGACGGCGACGAGGGACATGGCCGGGTCGGGTCCTTCGGCCAGGCCGAGCTCGTAGCGGCCGACATCGAGCGAGTAGACTCCAGTCCATTCGAACGGGTATTCGGGCTCGAGGAAAGTGGGACGACGCTCGAGCGCCTGGTCCAGGTCGAAGGCGCCGAGGTTGAGTACCGTGTCGACGGGGGCGTTGCCCCGTTCGCTGCGCACGACCCGCGCCATCCGGTTCATCTCTCGGAGCCGCCCTTCGAGCCTGTCGAGGGTTTCGCCGTCGACGAGGTCCATCTTGTTGAGCACGAGGACGTCTGCGAATGCGACCTGCTCCGTGCTCTCGTCGCTTCGGCCGAGCTGTTGCTCGATGTGGGCTGCATCGACGAGCGTGACGATCCCGTCGAGCGCGAACTCCGCGCGAATCTCGTCGTCCATGAAGAAGGTCTGAGCGACCGGGCCGGGATCGGCGAGCCCCGTGGTCTCCACCAGCACATAGTCGAACTTGTCGCGGCGCTTCATGAGATTGCCGAGCACGCGAATCAGGTCTCCGCGCACCGTGCAGCAGATGCAGCCGTTCGACATCT
>JAPOZM010000113.1 GCA_026706075.1 Gemmatimonadaceae bacterium | reverse complement strand
CAGAGCGCGGGCTCCGGCCGCCTGCGAGTGGGCACGCGACTGGTGGAGGCCGCCGATCCGCGGACGAGTGGCTGGCGACTGGAGCTGTTCGGTGAACAGCAGGCCGGCGCCGGCCGCTCTTCGGAGCGGCGCCTGGGTCTGCAGGCCACCCTGTCCCACTGAGGGCATGCGACCGGCCGAGGAGCGGTCCGTCGGCCGGTTCGCATCAGGCCGGCGGGACTCCCGGGTCCCGCCGGCTTCCGGAAGATCTGGGCCCCCGTGGCGCGGTCCGGAGCGCTACGACCCATCATGCACATTGGACCCACAGGCAGCAGCAAGACACGGAGCCCCGCCTTTGGCCACACCCTAGGCGGACTCGGGCATCTCCGGCCTCGCCATGCGGTAGCCGACGCCTCGCTCCGTCAGGATGTAGGTCGGCCGGGCCGCGTCGTCGCGCAGCTTGCGCCGGAGGCTCTTCACGAAGGTGCGGACCCGTGGCGGAGCCACGGAGTCGTCCCGCCACACCAGGCGGCCCAACTCCTTGTACGGGGCTACGCGTCCCGCGTTGACCGAGAGCACCCGCAGCAACTCGTACTCGGTGACCGTCAGGGGCACGGGATCGCCGGCCAGGGTTACCCGTCGCTGGACGTAGTTGATGGTCAGGTCCCCGAGCACGAAGGGTTCCGGTTGCGCGCTGCGGCGCAGGGCGGCGCGGATCCGGGCCGTCAACTCCGTGGCCGAGAAGGGCTTGACGATGTAGTCCGCGGCTCCCCTCTCCAGGGCGCGGGCGATGGTCTCGTCTCTTCCGTACCCGGAGATGAAGATGACCGGCCGCTCAGCCAGTTCGGGGACGAGGTCCATCAGTTCGAGGCCGTCGGTCTCTGGCAGCAACAGGTCGAGAAGGACCAGCTGGGGGTCCTCGGAGCGGAGGATGTGCGACAGTTCCCGGGGGTCGCCGGTCACGATCGGGTCGTAACCCGCCTCCGCGAGAGCGTCCCGCATGAAGCGAAGGACTTCGGGATCGTCGTCCAGCGCGAGGATGCGCTCCCCTCCCTGGCCGGCCGGGAGGGCACGGCCTCCGGCCGCGGCGGCGGCAGCGCGGTCGTCGGCCGGTTCGGCCACCGGCAGGGTGAAGGTGAACCGGGCGCCTTGTCCCACACCGCCGCTGGCCGCCCATATGCGGCCGCCATGGGCCTCCACCAGCCCCTTGCAGATGGCCAGCCCCAGCCCGGTGCCCCGCAGCCCGCGCTCCCCCTCGCCGTGGCGGCCGGAGTACTTCTGGAACAGGCGCGGCAGCTCCTCGGCCGACAGGCCCCGGCCCTCGTCGGAGACCGAGATCGCCACGTGCACGTCATCGAGCTCGGCGGCGATCCGGATGGGCGACGACTCGGGCGCGTGCCGGGCGGCGTTGGCCAGCAGGTTGTTCAGGACCTGCACGATGCGCGGCCGGTCGGCCATCACCCGGGGCAGGTCCGGCGGCAGGTCGATCAGGACGGTGTGCCGGCTGCCCCCGCCCAGGAACGTGGTGCGGGCCTGGTCCACCAGGTCTTTCACATCGGAGGGCTCGGGGGTCACCGACAGGGTGCCGGCCTCGATGCTCCCGGCGTCCAGCAGGTCGCTGATCAGGCTCCGCATGTGATCGGCCTGCTCGTCGACGATCCGGAAGAACTGCAGCATCTCGGCCGGGGGCGGCACCGGCGAGGCCCCGAGCACGGTGGCGGTGGAGCCCTTGATCGAGGTCAGCGGAGCCCGCAGCTCGTGGCTCACCATGCCCAGGAACTCGGACCGCAACCGCTCCAGCTCCTCCAGCGGGGTCAGGTCCTGCAAGGTGACGACCACCGACTCGACCTCGCCGTCGCCGGATCGGATCGGCGTGGCGTTGACCAGCGTCCGGACCCGGCGCCCGTCGGGGACCTCCAGGACGATCTCCTCGGCGCGCAGGGTCTCGCCGGTGCTCAGGGCCTGCGCCATGCCCAGCTCTTGGAGGGAGACCTCCTGGCCGTCCGCCCGCCGGAAGGTCAGGACTTCCGGCAGTTGCTCCACCGAGCGGCCCGGCTGGCGCAGACCTTCGACGATCCGCTTCGCCTCCCGGTTGAACGACACGGGCCGGCCGCTCCGGGCGTCGAGGACCACGACCCCCACCGGCGAGGTGTCGACCAAGGCTTCCAGGTCCGCCCGCGCCCGTTGCTCCTCCCGGTGGGCCCGGGCGTTGGCGATGGCCGTCGCCGCCTGCGAGGCGAGCAGCATCAGGACCTCTTCGTCCTCTTCGGTGAACGTCTGTCCGTCCTCCTTGCCGGCCAGAAAGAAGAAACCCACCTCCTTGCCCCGGTGACGCATCGGCGTGCCCTGGAAGGTCTTCGAGAGAATCAGGTCCGCCGAGAACCCGAGGGAGCGGACGTAGGCGGGCAGGTCGTCGAGGCGCAGCGCTCCGGGTTGAGCCCGAAAGTGCTCGAAGAGCCGAGGCCCGTCGGGCCAGTCGGCCATCCTCTCGTGCTCTTCTCGGGAAAAGCCGGAGCTGACGAAGTCCTGGGGCTGTCCCGTGGCGTCGAGGGTGGTGATGAGGCCGTAGCGGGCCCTGGACAGTGCACGGGCGGCTTCCACGACCTCCTGCAGGACCGTATCCACCTCGAGGTCGGAGCTGATGCGCAGGATGGCCGTGGTCAACTGGGAAAAGCGGCGGCGGAGAGCCTCGATCTCCTGCCTCGCCTTCGCGCTGGTCATGGGCACTCCCTTCGTACCGGACGGAGGAGACGGTCGATGGCCCCGGGTCCCGGCCCCGTCGGACGAACCCTGGGCAGGGACTCGGCACATGCAACCTTGCAAGGGGGGGCCAGAGGATGCGCTTAGAAGTAAAAAAAACGTTTGATACACGAAAATAACATCGTTCCCTCACGAATCGTACATGCCCCGACTTCTATCAGTTTCTATCAGATCACTATCCTAAGTGTATATGAATTGCGCGGTCTTGACGGCTTGGTCCACGCCTGGGCAGACGGCATCTACGTGACAGCCGGTCCGGAGAAAAACAAGGCGGCCCTGCTGCTCGTGATCGGGGCCCTGAGAGACGGCCGCAAGGGGATCCTGTCGCTCCGGCCCGGCCATCGCGAGCCCACCGAGTCGTGGCGCGCCGTGCTGCGCGATCTCCCGTACCGAGGGCTGCCGGCGCCGCGACTGGGCCTGGCCGATAGCGGCACGCCGATCCGGACCGCCGTCGGCCAGGTCCGGCCCGAGGCCGCGCAGCCGCGCTGCTGGAGTCACAAGATCCTCAACGTCCTCAACGACCTGCTCAGGTGCGTGAAGGGCACCGCTCGGGTGCCGCGGACCCAGATCCTCCACGGCCAGGACTCGTCAGCCAGCCCGGAGACGACGCGACCGGTCCGCCGCCCGCCGCGCCGAGGCCTGTCCGGCGGCGTGACCACCCTTGAGCGCGACAAGCGACTCTGAGGGCGCCTGATCTCGTCCCACACCTTCCCCGCGACCTCGATCCCGCCGCTGTCTCCGCTACTACCACATACGCATGCGCACCTGGATCACCAAGGATTGCCCGTCCCTGAGTTTGGAGGGGATGCTGCCCACATGACGAAGGTGCAGATCCTGATTGTTCAGAACCAAGATCCTGCCACTGCCCGGCTCGAAGGAGTCCTGCAAGACCCGGGATATACAGTCTGTGCCACTGTTTCGTCCGCGTCGCAAGCCCTCGAAAAAGCCGCCGAAACGCGCCCCGACCTGGCCCTGATCGATCTCGGACTCGACGGCGGCGGTGTCGAAGCAGCCGAGCAGATCGGCGACTGCTTCGGCGTTGCCGTGATCTACCTGACCGACGACGTCGAGAAAGCCCTGTCGCCGCGCGCCCGGGCGACCGATCCCCTCGGCTACGTGCTCAAGCCGATCGACGAACGCCAGTTGCACCTGAACATCCAGACCGCCATTGCCACGCTCGAGAGGGAGGCCAGGCACAGGGAAGCCGAGAGCCGGCTGGAACGGTCGCACCGGGAACTGGTCGACCGCTCCCAGTTGATGGAGCTTGCCCTGAACACCGTGCCCCAGGGCGTGATCGCCTGCAACGAGGACAGTGAGTACCTGGTCTTCAATGCAAGCGCGGAGAGAATGGTCGGGAAGAAGATGCAGGAATTCGATCTGGATCACCGCTCCGAAGGCTACGGCCTCTACCGGCCGGACGGCGCCACCCTGTTTCCGTCCGCCGAGCTTCCCCTCGCCCGCGCCATCCAGGGCGAGTCCTCCGACGAGGTCGAGGTGTGCGTGAGGAACTCGCACGTGCCCGAGGGTCTCCGTGTCAGCATCAGCGGCAGACCCTTCCCGCAACCCATCGACGGGAAGAGAGGGGGCGTGATCATCTTTCGCGACGTCACCGAGGAGCAAGAGGAAAAGGCGAAGCTGCAAGAGACACTCTCCGAGCTCGAGAGCCAGCGGCAACTCCTGGAGACGGTCTTCGACAGTATGAATGAGGGGGTGGTCCTCTGCGATTCAACGGGCCGCCTGCTGCTGGCGAATCGGAGGATGGAAGAGATCCTCGGTATCGGGATGGTGAACTCGGGCCCGGACGATTGGTCGAGCACGTACGGCGCCTTTCATCCCGACGGAGAGACGATGGTCGCAACGGACGAGCTTCCCCTCGTGCGCGCCCTCCGGGGAGAGGTCACGAACGACATGGAGGTCTTCGTGCGCAACGAAGAGAAGCCGGAGGGGGTGTTCGTCAGCGCCAACGCGCGGCCCCTGTACGGGGATGACGGCAAGGAGATCAGGGCCGGTCTGGTCGTCTTCAGCGACATTTCCCGGTACAAGGAAGCGGAGGCCAAGCTGTCGAGAACCGTCGCCAGGCTGAGGAACCAGACCGGATTCATGAAGACCGTCTTCAACAGCATGAGTGACGCCGTCATCGCCACCGACGAAAACGGAAGATACCTGTTTTCCAACCACAGGGCGTATGAGATGGGCGGCAGGTACACGCGGAGCCGTTCAATGGAACGGTGGGCCCGGGACTACGGCATCTACCGCCCTGACGGGGAGACGCTGCTGCCCATGGACGAGAATCCCCTCGTGCGCGCCATCCGCGGCGAACAGTTGGACGGAATCGAGCTCTTTCTGCGCAACAAGTCACAGCCGGACGGGATCCAGATCAGTGTCAGCACCAGGCCCCTGCAGACCAGGGAGGGCGCTTTCGGGGGCGGCGTCATGGTGGTCCGCGACATCACTCAGCACAAGAGCACGCAGACCGAGCTGCAACAGACGATCGCCGAGCTGCAGAGACAGACGCAGCTCATGCAGACCGTCTTCGACAGTATCAGCGACGGCGTGATCGTCGCCGACGCCGGGGGCAACTTCTCCATCTTCAATCCCAGCGCCGAACGCATGGTCGGTATCGGCATGTTGGAGGTACCCCCCGAGCAATGGACCGACCGCTACGGCATCTTCTACCTCGACGAGAAGACCCACGTTCCGACCCACGAGCTTCCTCTCGTGCGCGCCATGGCGGGTGAAGCGGTGGACGAGATGGAGCTGTGCATCCGCAACGAGCAGAAGCCGGAGGGCGTCTTCATCAGCGTCAGTGGACGGCCCCTGGCCGGCCCCTCGGACGAGCCGCCGGGGGGCGTGGTTGTCCTTCGCGACATCACCGCCCACAAGGAGGCGCAGGCCGAGCTGTCCCAAACCATGGGGGAGCTCCGAAATCAGAGTGAACTGATGGAGACCGCCTTCAACAGCATCAGCGACGGCATCGTCGTCGCCGATGAACAGGGCAACTTCCTCTACGTCAATCCCGCCGCCGAGCAGATCGTCGGCATCGGTCCGACCGACACGTCTCCGGAGGAGTGGTCCGATACATACGGCACGTTCTATCCCGACCGGGAAACCCCGGTGGGAGCGAAGGACCTGCCACTCGTGCGCGCCGTATCCGCCGGCGAGTCGACGGATGACGTGGACTTGTTCATACGCAACGCCAAGCGGCCGGATGGCGTGTTCATCCGGGTGAGCGGGCGGCCGCTGCTCAACGAAATCGGCGGCATCAGGGGAGGCGTGATCGCTTTTCGCGACGCCACCGAGCAGATGCTCTCCGAGGAAGCCCTGGCGCGGGCCTTTGCCCAGGGGCGGCTGGACATGATCGACACCATCCTTCACAACATCGGCAACGCCATCAGCAGCGTCACGGTGGGAATCCGGACCGTCCACCAGGACCTGACCAACGACCAGGTCCTGCGCCGCCTGCGCGCCCTCGCCGATGCCGTGGAGACGCGCCGGGACGACTGGATCGACTACATCAGCAACGACCCGCAGGGCCAGAAGGTGATGCCTTTCATCATCGCCCTCGCCGAGGATTCCGCCGCGATGAAGGAAAGGTTGATGAGGACGGTAGAGCGCGTCAGGGACCGGGCGGAACACATCGCCGACATCGTGCGCACCCAGAAGGCCCTCGGCAATCCGAGCATGGACCGCAAGGACCTCAACCTGGAGGAGGCGATGACCAGCGCCATCCGGGTGCTGCAGGATTCCCTCCACAAGAGGGGCACCAGGGTCGACTGCGACTACGAAGACGCGCCGGAAGCGATCCGGATCCAGGAGAGTCAGTTTCACCAGATGATGGTCAACTTGCTGAAGAATGCGATCGAGGCCATCGATGAACTGGCGGCGTCCGGGGGACTCGAGGAGACGCCCCGCATCCGCATCCGGGCCGGCGTCGAGGGGGATTTCCTCCAGATCGACGTGAGCGACAACGGCATCGGCATCGACATGGATCAGAACAGCTCCAGGATCTTCGCCGCCGGCTTTTCGACGAAAGGGAGCGGAAGCGGCCTCGGTCTCCACTCCGTCGCCAATTTCGTCATCAGCTCGGGCGGGCAGATCCGCCCCTTCAGCGACGGCATCGGCCAGGGCGCCACCATGCGCGTCATGCTGCGGCTTGCCTCGGTCCTTCCGCCCGCTCCACCGGGCCCGGTAGAAGCGCTCCGATGAGCTTCGGGAAACTCGAAAACAATCGAGTCCTGATCGTCGACGATCAGACCGAGATCCACGACGACTTCAAGGATATGTTGATGGCCGGTAGCGGGCAGAGTGAGGCGGACAGTCTCGCCGCGGCCTTCCTGCGCGAGGAAGAGGAGGCCTGGCTCCCGGAGTTCGAGTTGCTGCACGCGAGCAACGGCGACGAAGCGTACGAGGTCATCCGGGAGGGAAGGGAGTCGGACCGCCCCGTGGCCGTCGCCTACATCGACATCCGCATGCCTCCGGGCATCGACGGGGTCGAGACGATCCGGCGGATTCGGAAGATCGATCGCGACGTGGAAATCGTCATCATGACCGCCTACACCGACAAGGCGCTGTCCGAGATCGTCGAGGACATGGACCTGCTGCACAAGCTGCTCTACATCCGCAAACCTTTCGAGCACGAGGAGATCCAGCAGATCACCCTTTCCCTGGCCGGCAAGTGGAACGTCGAGCGGGAGCTGGAGGAAAGGGGGCGGCAGCTCACCGACAGCCATCGCAGACTGGAAGCGGTGCTCAACGCCACCGGCGACGCCATCGCCATGCACGACAGCGCCGGCCGCCTGGTCTTCGCCAACCAGGTCTACGAGGAGCTGCTGGGGCTGAAGGAGAGGGAGCTGAAGGAGATCCCGCCGTCCGATCTCACGGCGCGCTTCGAGGAGCGGTTCCGCGAGCCGGACCTGGGAGACGTGGAGGGCAGGTTCTACCTCGACAGCGGCAACGTGGTGGAGACGACCAGCGCCGGCAAGATGCCGAAACAGCGGCTGTTCTACCGCTCCACGGCGCCCGTGCGCGACAGCGGGGGAGAGACGATCGGCAGCGTGGTCCTGTACCGGGACGTGTCCAAGGAGGTCGAGGCCGAGAAGATGAGGGCCGAGGTGCTGCGCCTGCGCACCGAGCTGGAGACCACCTTTTCCTTTGCCGGCATGGTCGGCACCAGCCCCGGGATGCGGCAGGTGTACGCGCTGATGCAGCAGGCCGCCGAAGGGGACATCACCGTCCTCATCCGCGGCGAGAGCGGCACCGGCAAGGAGCTGGTGGCCAAGTCGTTCCACGTCAACAGCCCGCGCCGGCACGGGCCCTTCGTCGCCGTCAACTGCGCCGCCATCCCCGAGAGCCTCATCGAGAGCGAGCTCTTCGGACATGAGCGAGGGGCCTTCACCGGGGCGACGGAGCAGAGATCCGGGGTCTTCGAGCGCGCCCACGGGGGAACGATCCTGCTCGACGAGATCGGCGACATGCCGTATGCCCTGCAGAGCAAGCTGTTGCGCGTCCTGCAGGAGCGCGAGATCCAGCGCGTGGGCGGGACCGCTCCCATTCCCGTCGACATCCGGATCATGACGGCCACCAACAAGGATCTGGAGCGGGCGGTGAGGGATGGGGAGTTCCGCCAGGACCTGTTCTATCGCGTCTCCGCCTTCCCCATCGCCATTCCGCCGCTGAGGGAGCGCCGCGAGGACATTCCCCTCCTGGCCAGGCATTTCCTCGAGAGCCACGCCGAGCGCGCCGGCAAGTCGATCAGCGGCATCTCCACCGCGGCCCTGCGCCTGTTGCTTCAGTACGATTGGCCCGGTAACGTTCGCGAGTTGGAGAACGCCATCGAGCGGGCCGTGTTGCTGGAGACGGACGAGGTGCTGCAGGCCGGCAACCTCCCCACCCAGTTGTCGCCGGTCCTCGCCGCGGCAGAGGACCACTCCACGCCGGCCGGGGTCCTGCCGCTGATCGAGGTCGAGCGTCAGGCCCTGGTCCAGGCCCTCGAAGCCACGAACAACAACGTGACCCAGGCGGCCCTGGCCCTCGGGATCAGCCGCGCCACCCTGCACCGCAAACTGAAGAGATTCGACCTGTCCAAGGCTTGACCGGAAGGTGATCGACCTCCCGACCCACGCTCGTGGCGTCGTCGTCGGCGCCGGCATCGCCGGCTGCAGCGTGGCGTATCACCTGACCCGGCTCGGGTGGCGGGACGTCGTCGTCGTCGACCAGGGGCCCCTCTTCGAAACCGGCGGGTCCACCTCCCACGCGCCGGGCCTCGTCTTCCAGGTCAACCCATCGAAGGCGATGTCCGCCTTCGCGCAGCGCACAGTGGACCTCTTCACCCGCCTGGAGCTCGAAGGCGAGCCCTGCGCCCGGAGCGTGGGCAGCCTCGAGGTGGCGTGGACCCCTGAGCGGCTCACGGACCTGAAGCGCAGGCTCGGGTACGCCATGAGCTGGGGCCTGGAGGCCCACCTGCTCGACCCGGGCGAGACCCGGGAGCTGATCCCCCTGCTCTCGGAGCGCATCCTCGGGGCGCTCTACGTGCCCTCCGACATCCAGACCCGGGCCACCCGGCCGGCCGAGGCGATGGCGCGGGAAGCGCAGCGCGGCGGGGCTTCCTTCCACGGCGGGGTGAAGGTCACCGGCTTCGGCATGGCCGGCGGGCGGATCGCCGCCGTCCGTACCAGTCACGGTGAGATCCGCACGGACGTCGTTGTCGCCGCCGCCGGGATCTGGGCGCCGAAGCTCGGCGGTATGGCGGGGGTCCCGATCCCGCTGTCGCCGATGCAGCACCTCTACGCCGTCACGGCGCCCCTCCCGGAGCTGGCCGGTGCGGCCGAGGAGATATCGCAGCCGGTCCTGCGCCACCAGGACGAGGAGATGTACTTCCGCCAGGTGGGGGAGTGCTACGGCATCGGCTCCTACCAGCACGAGCCGCTCCTCGTCGACGCGGGCGACATCCCCGCCCACGGCGAGACCTCCACGCCGCCGGCGGAGATGCCCTTCACCCCCCGGCACTTCGAGAAGGGCCTGGCGGCGGCGGGCGAGGTGCTCCCCTGCCTGAGGGGGGCGGAGCTGACGCGCCGGTTCAACGGCCTGTTCTCCTTCACCACCGACGGCTTCCCCGTCCTCGGCGAGTCGCCCCGGGTGCCCGGCTTCTGGTCGGCCCAGGCGGTCTGGATCACCCACGCCGGGGGCGTCGGCCAGGCGGTGGCGGAGTGGCTGGTCCACGGCGAGCCGGGCGTCGACCTGCGGGAGTGCGACATCCGCCGCTTCCACCCGCACGCGCAGACGCGGCCCTACGTGCGGGCCCGGGCGGCGCAGCAGTACCGCGAGGTCTACGACATCATCCACCCGCGCCAGCAGATCGCCAGCCCCCGGGACCTGCGGCTGACGCCCTTCCACCCGCGGCAGCGGGAGCTGGGGGCCCGGCTCTTCGAGAGCGCCGGATGGGAGCGGCCCCAGTGGTACGAAGCGAACGCCGGCCTGCTGGACTCCCTGGAGGTGGCGGGTGAGGTGCGCTCCGGCTGGGAGGCGGTGGAGTGGTCGCCGATCGTGGCCGCCGAACATGCCGCCACGCGGGAGCGGGTGGCCCTCTTCGACCTGACCCCCTTCGCCAAGTTCGAGGTCACGGGCCCCGGCGCCCTGGCGGCGCTGCAGCGCCTGGCCGCCAACCAGATGGACCGGCCCGTCGGCGCCGTCACTTACACGGCCATGCTCACGCCCCGGGGCGGCATCAAGTGCGACCTGACCGTGACGCGCCTGGAGCAGGAGCGCTTCCTGGTGATCACAGGCGGGGCCATGGGTCTCCACGACCTCGGCTGGATCGAGGCGCACATTCCGAATGACGGCTCCGCCAGCGTGGAGGACGTCTCGGCGACGTATTGCTGCATCGGCCTGTGGGGGCCGCGGGCGCGCGACCTGCTGAGCGGCCTGTGCGAGGAGGACCTGGGCGAGGAGGCGTTCCCGTACCTGACCGCCCGGCGGCTGACCATCGCCGAGGTGCCCGCCCTCGCCCTGCGGATCTCCTACGTGGGCGAGCTCGGCTGGGAGATCTACGCCCCTTCCGAGCAGGGCCTGCGTCTGTGGGACCTTCTCTGGGAGGCGGGGCATCCCCTCGGGGTGACCGCTGCGGGCGGCGGCGCCTTCGACTCGCTGCGGCTGGAGAAGGGCTACCGGCTCTGGGGCCAGGACATCCACACCGAGCACAACCCCTTCGAGGCGGGCCTCGGCTTCGCGGTGAGCATGGAGAAGGGCGACTTCACCGGCCGGGAGGCGCTGCGGCGGATCCGCGCCGAGGGGGTGGAACGCCGGCTGTGCTGCATGACCCTGGACGACCCGTCGGCGGTGGTGGTCGGCAAGGAGCCGATCCTCCACGGCGGCGAGGTCCTCGGCTACGTGACCAGCGCCAACTACGGCCACTCCATCGGCCGCGGCATCGTCTACGGCTACCTGCCGGTCGCGTACGCCGGGGTCGGGACTGGCGTCGAGGTCCTATACTTCGGGGAGCGCCTGGCGGCGACGGTCGCCAGGGAGCCTCTCTACGACCCCGAAAGCCGGAAGATGAAATCGTGAGATGCGGAACGGAAGGTCCGTGATGTGGATCCTCCTCGGAGTCCTCCTGGCCATCGGCACCGCGGCGATCCACCACCAGGTCAAGATCGAGGGAGTCGGCGGCGGGTCCCCCGTCTCGGGCCAGCTCGGGAACCTCCGCGAGGGCAGCGAGGCGCCCGACTTCTCGGCCACGGACCTGGCGGGGAGGCCGGTCGTCCTCTCCGAGTTCCGGGGCCGCAAGGTGGTGGTCCTCGACTTCTGGGCCACCTGGTGCGGCCCCTGCCTGCTGGCCATGCCGGGGCTGCAGGAGGTCCACGAGGGGTTCAGCGGGCGCGGCGTGGAGATCCTGGCCGTCAACCTGGGGGAAGACCCCGAGGTCATCCAGGGCTTCCTGGACGAGAACGGCTACACCTTCCCCGTGGTGGCGGACCAGGACTTCGCCATCGGCAGCCTCTTCGGCGTCGGCGGCATCCCGGCCCAGATCGTGGTCAACCGGGAGGGTCTCGTGGAGTCGATCCAGGTCGGGTTCGGTCCGGGAATGGAGGACCACTTGCGGCAGCTGCTGGAGCCGCTGGCCCAGTAGAGCCTCCTACCCCATGGCCGTCATCCGCACCGAAGACCTCGGCAAGACCTACAAGGGCGGCACCGTCGCCCTGCGCGGGCTGAACCTGGAAGTGCAGGCCGGCGAGGTCTTCGGCTTCCTCGGTCCCAATGGCGCCGGCAAGTCCACCACCATCCAGTTGCTGCTGAACTTCATCCGCCCCGGCACGGGGGCCGCCTTCCTCTTCGACAGGCCCGTCTCGTGCACCGAGGCGAGACAGGGGCTCGGATACCTGCCCGAGTCGGTGGACCTGCCGGGCTACTACAGCGGACGGGGGCTGCTCGAGTTCCACGGCGGCCTGCTGGGCCTGGCGGCGGAGGACGTGTCGCGGCAGGCGATGGAACGGCTGGAGAGGGTGGGACTGGCGGAGGCCGCCGAGCGGAAGATCTCCGAGTACTCCCAGGGCATGCTGCAGCGCCTGGGCCTGGGGCAGGCCCTGCTCAACGACCCCGAGCTGCTGATCCTCGACGAGCCCACGTCGAACCTCGATCCCGTGGCCCGGCGCGACTTCCGGGACATCGTGCTCGACCTCAAGGCCGGGGGGACGACCGTCTTCATCTGCTCCCACATCCTCTCCGAGGTGGAGTCGGTGTGCGACCGCGTGGCCATCCTGCAGCAGGGGGAGCTGAAGCGGGCCGGCACCCTGGAGGAGCTCTCCGCCGAGTCGGCAGGGTTCGTCGTCCGGGCGAGGGAGCTGCCGGGAGGCGCCATGGAGGCGTTGGCCGCGGCCGGGGCGCGGCTGACGGTGGAGGGTGAAGCGTCGACGATCTCGTGCCCCGACCGCAGGGTCCTGGAGGAGGTGGAGGAGGTGCTCCAGCGGTTCGGCGTCGAGGCCGATCAGGTGGAGACGCGAAGCCAGTCGCTGGAGGAGATCTTCTTCGGCGCCATAGAAGGGCAGGAGAACGAATGAGGCCGACACTCCTGGTCGCCGGCGACAGCCTTCGCAACCTGCTCCACCAGCGCCTGCTGGTGGTCCTCGTCCTCGGCACGCTGGGCCTGAGTGCGGCCGTCTCGGTGGCCACGACCTACGGGACGAACATGGTGGTCCAGGGTTCGGATGGGGCTTCCGAGGCGTACGAGGGCGAGCTGGACGAGTCCCAGTTGGCCCTGGTGCGCCAGGGGATGGAGTCGACGGGTACCATGGTCCTGGGAGGATTCTGCTGGTTCACGGCCCTCGCCGGCTCCCTGCTGACCGTGTTCATATGCAGCACCGCGGTGGCCGGCGACATCCGCCGCGGCACGATCCGCATGAT
This sequence comes from Gemmatimonadaceae bacterium, assembly GCA_026706075.1. GTDB lineage: Bacteria > Latescibacterota > UBA2968 > UBA8231 > UBA8231 > UBA8231. The sequence continues at coordinate 123,311 of JAPOZM010000113.1, read as the reverse complement.
CCTGTCCCGTCCGGTCTCTCGAACGCAATTCCTCCTGGGGCGTTTCTGCGGCGCCGCGGCGGTGATGCTCGCCTGGTCGGTGCTCTCCGGGGCCGCCTTCGTGATCTACTCCTGGGGCCATGGCCTGGACCTGAAGCTGGCCCTCGCCTATGCCCCGTGGCTCATGCTCTGCCAGAACCTCATGATGGGTTCCGCCGCCCTCCTGCTGTCGCTGCTGGTCCATCCCGCCATCGCCGGGGTGGCGGCCTTCTTCGCCTCGGCCACCTACTTCTCGCCTCCCAACCCGCTCTACTACATCCTGCCGAGCTACGACCGCTTCAACCTGTTCACCCTGTTCTGGCAGAGACGGATGATCGGCCTGGAGGAGATCTCCATCCTCACCCTGTATGCCCTGAACGTGAGCGTCATCCTCCTGCTGCTGGCCTGGTGGCGGTTCCGCTCCAGGGACCTGCTGTAGTACCGCCCCGCGACTACCGGCTCAGCCTGTCCAGGACGTTGCGGGTGATGCGGTCGACGGCCGGATCCCCCTTGAGGCCGTGGGACCAGTCGGTCGTCCCGGCGGTGAAGACCGTGCCGCCGCGGGTGTACAGGCCCATGACCGCGGCGCCCTCCCGCCCCTTCTCCCAGCGCTCGTACCACTCGCTGTCGTCGGGGTGCCACCGCGCCGGCGCGGTGCACAGGATGGTGAAGTCCGGCGGCGTGCCCTGGGTTTCCTTCGGCACAGGCAGGCCGTCCTTCAACTCGTACTCGCAGCCATCGCACTCGTAGCCGACGATGGTATGCCCGCCCCCGAAGGTGTCGCCGCGTTGCAGGCCCGTGCCCTCGAGGACCCAGTGCTCCGGTCGATGGACCGTGAACGCCCCGGAGCCGTCCATGTACTGCCCGTGGCTCAGGTGGTAGCCCCCGTAGAGGAAGCCGACGCCGGTCAGCGTGCTCTCCGGCCTCCCCACGAGGTGGTGGCTCCACAAGGTCGAGAGGTTGGCGTGGTCGCCGGCGGCCCAGGCGGGGTCCATGTTGAACCACTGCTTCCAGCAGACCAGGGCCCGGCCCTCGTCCTCGCCGCGGACCTGCCAGCAGACGGAGTTGCCGCTGAAAAAGGCGGCGTTGCCGCCGGCGGCGATGAACGCCTCCAGGTGGTCGCGCATCGGTCCGGACCAGTACTCGTCGTGGCCCACGCTGAGCACGAGGCGGCAGCCGTCCAGCAGTTCGGGATGCTGCTCGAGATCGGAGTTGACGCAGTAGTCGAGGGCGTACCCGGCGGTCTCGGCCCACTCGACGAAGTCCCGCTCCCAGCGGTCGAAGAGGCCCGCCATGGGCCGGTCGAAGGAGACGCGGTGCCCCTGCAGGCCGCCGCGGCCGTGGTAGGCGTAGAGGCTGTACCCGCCCCAGTTGTTGTAGGCGGCGTAGGTGTTGGTGGCCAGCTGCAGCAGGATGCGCGCGTCCGTGGCGCCTGACGGACGGATGATGAAGAAGCCCCGGCTCTCGGCGGTGCGCCGCCCCCGGCGCACGAACTCGCCCCCGTGGTCCTCGGCGCGCAGGACGAACTCGTAGTAACCGCTCCGCCAGGCGGCGGGCACTTGCAGCGAGTGGGAGACCGGCCAGCGGCAGCCGTGGGAGGAGGCGTCTTCCGGCACCGGATGGCTCGCTCCCGGCAGCGAGTCCCGGTGCCACACCACCTCACGGGCAGCGCCGATCCGCGCCACTTCCAGCGAGTACGTCTGTGCGCTGGTCGACACGTGGAAGCGCACCGTGTCCCCGGCGCGGTAGCTCAGCTGATCGGTGTAGCCTTCGACGAACATCGGAGGAGGAGACTCCCGGCGTCGAGCGCGCTCCCCCGGAGGGCAGCCCCCGGCTAGCCCCCCAGCACCTCGCGCAGGCGCCGGCCCACGACCTCCGGCTCCCCGTCCTTCAGGCACATGGGTCCGAAGGCGACGACCCCCTCGCGCACGTGGCTGGGGTTGGCGTGGACGCTCGGGTCGCCGTCCTGCAGGGCGCGGACCACGTCGAGGGCGGTCTTGCCGCAGGCGTCCTCGTCGATCTGCACGTGGACGGCGGGGATCGCCGCCCGCTTCGGGTCGTCGCGCAGCTCGACCTCGGCGCCCGGCAGGGACCCCGCGGCCTCGGCCAGCTGCCTCATGTGCTCGAGCCAGCGGGCCCGCCTCGCGTCGTCGCCCTCCTCCACGAAGCGCTCCAGGGCCGTCAGCAGGCCGACGATCTCCTCCTTGCCGACCTTGCAGGGCCGCCCGATGCCGTGGTGGGGCGCGCCGGGCAGGCGGCTCTTGTCGATCAGCCCCGCCGGCGGGTTCCACTGGTCCCAGAGGATGTCGAGGTCGAGGTGCTGCAGGGCGGCGGCCTGGATCAGCTCGCGGCGGCCGGCGAGGATGCCGGAGGACTGGGGGCCGGCGATCGCCTTGCCGCCCGAGAAGGCGACGAGGTCGGCGCCCTCGGCGAGGAAGCGACTGAGGTTGGAGGCCGGGGGCAGTTGCCCTGCGGCGTCGACGATGACGGGCACCGAGGCGGCGTGGGCGACCTCGACCACGGCGGACAGCTCGGGCTGGGTGTGGGCATAGGCGACGTAGACCACGGCCGCCGTGTCGTCGTCGATGGCGGCGGCGTACTCCCACGGCTCGGCGTCGCGCACGCCGGCGCCGCTGAAGCGGTCGGAGATGCCGATCTCCACCAGCTCGATGCCCACGGAGCGCACGGCGTGGTCGTAGAAGTTGCGGTGGCTGCGGGCCATGACCACGCGGCTCTTCATGCCCGTCGTGTCGGGCAGCCGGTTCATGCGGGTCGGGTCGAGGCCGGTGACGCAGGCCGCCGTGCCCAGCAGCAGGCCGGCGGCGGCGCCGCTGGTGACGTACCCGGCCTCGGCGCCGGTGTGGCGAGCGATGACGGAGCTGGCCGCCGCCTGCAGCTCGGCGATGTCGACGCACGACCGGCCGGCCTCGGCCATCGCCTCGGCCACCTCCGGCGCCATGATCGAGCCGCTCAGGCGGGTGGCGGGGCCGGAGGCGTTGATGATGGTGCGCACGCCGAAGCGCTGGTAGACGCCGCTCATGGGCTCTCTATTCCTCTTGGTATGTGAATCGGTTCACGAGGTAGCGGCCCACGGCGTCGTGGTCGAGGGTGAACCCCAGGCCCGGCCGCGAGGGGACGACGAAACCGCCGTCGACCAGCTCGAAGGGCTCGTTGGTCAGGTCGTGCTCCCAGGCGAAGGGGCCGACCATGTCGTAGGGACGGCTGAGGTTGGCCATGCAGGCGGCCACGTGGAGGGCCATGGCGGCGCCGGGGCCGTAGGCGACGCACTGGGACCAGCCCTCGAGTCCGAGCCGATGGGAGAAGTCCGAGAGCCGCAGCAGCTCCAGGTGGCTGCCGCCGAGGATGGTGTAGTCCAGGGCCTCGGCCCGGCTGCGCTGGATCAGGTCCTCGGCGCCGCCCACGTGATCAGCCACCGGATGGCCGATGGAGTAGCGCAGCCGCCGCCACTCGGAGTAGGTCCCCCCCTGGGCCGCCTTCGCGATGGGGCTCTCCAGCGACTCCATGGGGAGCCCCTCCAGCCGGCGGGACAGCTCCTGGGCCACCCCGACCTCCTGGAGTCTCCAGCGGATGTCGGGGCGGATGCCCATGCCGGGGACGGCTTCGTGGATCGCCCGGCAGCGGTCGACGATGTGGCGGATGCGGGCCTCCGCGGTCGTTTCCCGGGAGATGCACTTCATCTTGTACCACCGGAATCCCTGCTCCCAGCCCCGCGCCGCCTGCTCGGCGGTGTTCGCCGGCGTCTTGTATCCGGTGCACATGGTGACCGGGACCCGGTCCCGCCGCCGGCCCCCGAGGAGCTGGTGGACCGGCACGCCGAGGGCCTGGCCCCGCAGGTCGAGTACGGCCTGTTCGAAAGCCGTGATCAGGGGCCACGGGTCGGTCAGGTTCACTTCCAGCACGTCCTGGCCGAGCCAGCTCCTCAGGCCCTCTTCGATCCCCTCGCGGGTGGTGAAGCGGCCGATCTGGGTCAGGCCGGTGAGCCCCTGGTCGGTCTCGACCTCGGCGACGGCGTGCTCGTCGCGCATGTGGCCGGGCTGTCCGTGCTCGTCGTCGGACCACCACCAGCGGGTCTCGGGCACGTTGACCACGTAGACGGTGATGCGGGTGATCTTCATCTCTTCAGACCTCGGCGAGGCCGGGGGCGGGGAAGCGGCTGCACAGGCCGCGGACCTCGTTGGCGACCTTCCGGTAGGCGGCGGAACGCGCCTTGCGGTCGAGTCCCTCGTCGGCGCGGATGGCGGCCACGCGGTCCATCCACCCGGCGAGCTGCTCCATCTCGGCGCCGCCGAAGCCCCGGCTGGTGACGGCCGGGGTCCCCAGGCGGATGCCGCTGGGCCGGCGCGCCGGCTTCGGGTCCCCCGGGATCAGGTTGTAGTTGCAGACGATGCCGGCCGCGTCCAGGGCCTTGGCCATCTGGTAACCGGTGACCCCCTTGCCGCGCAGGTCGACGAGGAGCAGGTGGTTGTCGGTCCCCCCCGAGACCAGGTCGAAGCCGCGGCCGGCCAGGGCCTCGGCCAGGGCGCGGGCGTTGTCGACGATGGCCCGTGCGTAGGTCCGGAACTCCCCGGTGCCGGCCTCCTTGAGGGCCACGGCGATGGCCGCTGTCGTGTTGTTGTGGGGCCCCCCCTGCAGGCCGGGGAAGACGGCCTTGTCCAGGGCCTCGGCATACTCCCGCCGGCACAGGATCATGCCCCCCCGGGGGCCGCGCAGGGACTTGTGGGTGGTGGTGGTCACCACGTCCACGTGGGGCACCGGGCTCGGGTGCACGCCGGCGGCCACCAGCCCGGCGATATGGGCCATGTCGGCCACCACCACGGCCCCGGTCCGGCGGCCGATGGCGCCGAAGCGCTCGAAGTCGATGACGCGGGGGTAGGCGGTGGCGCCGCAGAACAGGAGCTTGGGCCGGTACTGCCGGGCCAGATCCTCGATGACCTCGTAGTCGAGACGGCCCGTGGCGGGGTCGACGCCGTACTGGACCGGCTTGTAGTGCCGGCCTGAGACGCTCACGGCGGCGCCGTGGGTGAGGTGGCCCCCCTGGTCGAGGGCCATGCCCATGACCGTATCCCCCGGATCGGCGAGGGCGAGATAGACGGCCTGGTTCGCCGGCGAGCCGGAGTAGGGCTGCACGTTGACGTGCTCGGCGCCGAAGAGCTCCCGGGCCCGCGCCACGGCCAGCTCCTCGAGGCGGTCGATCTCCTGCTGGCCCTCGTAGTAGCGCTGGCCGGCGTAGCCCTCGGAGTACTTGTTGGTCAGGATGGAGCCGGTCGCTTCCAGCACCGCCCGGCTGGCGTAGTTCTCCGAGGGGATGAGGCGGATCTTGGCGTGCTGGCGGGCGTTCTCGGCGGCGATGATCCCGGCGACCTCGGGATCGGCGTCGTGCAGCGCGGGCATGGGCGGTTTTCCGGGGTCCCGGGGCTGGACGTAGCTTCTCGATCGGATGGCGGCGCGAAACTAACCAGGGGTCGGTAGATGGGCAACTTCCTCGGTCTGGACTGCAGCACCCAGTCGATGACCGGCCTGGTCATCGACACCGACGCCGGCGCTCTCCTGGCCGAGGAGTCGATCAGCTTCGACGAGCACTTCGCCGCCCGCTACGGCGTCGACAAGGGCGTCCTCGACCTCGGCGGCGGCCGGGTGCACTCGCCGCCGCTGATGTGGGCCGAGGCCCTGGAGCTGTTGTGCGCACGACTGCGGGACACCGGCGTCGATCTCGGCCGGATCGAGGCGCTCGCCGGCAGCGGCCAGCAGCACGGCACCGTCTACCTCAACGAGGCAGCCGCCGGGGCCTTCGGCGGCCTCGACCCCGACCACGACCTGACCGAGCAGCTCGCCGAGGTGTTCTCGCGGCCCACGGCCCCGATCTGGATGGACACCTCCACCAGCGGGCAGTGCCGGCAGATCGAAGACGGCGTCGGCGGCCGGAGCCTGCTGCTGGAGCTGACCGGGAACACCGCCTTCGAGCGCTTCAGCGGCCCCCAGATCCGCCGCTTCTGGCAGGACGAGCCGGAGGCCTACGAGCGCACCGGCTGCATCTGCCTGGTCAGCTCCTTCGTGGCCAGCCTGCTCGCCGGGAGGCTGGTCCCCGTCGACCCCGGCGACGGCAGCGGGACCAATCTGATGGACATCCGCACCCGCCGCTGGAGCCGGCCGGCCCTGGAGGCCACCGCCCCCGACCTCGGCCGCCGGCTGCTGCCCGTCATCCCTCCGGATGCGGTGGCCGGCACCCTGAGCCCGTTCTGGAGCGGGCGCTTCGGGTTTTCGCCCGACTGCCGCGTGCTGCCCTTCTCCGGCGACAACCCCTGCAGCCTCATCGGCCTCGGCCTGCTGCAGCCGGGCCAGGCCGCCCTGAGCCTGGGCACCAGCGACACCCTCTTCGCCTGCCTGGGCGAGCCCCGGCTGCCGGAGACCGGCGAGGGCGCCCTCTTCGCCTCGCCCGACGGCGCCCACTACATGGCGCTGATCTGCTTCCTCAACGGCAGCCTGGCTCGGGAGGCCGTGCGCGACCGCTACGGCCTCGACTGGGCCGGCTTCTCCCGCGGGCTGGCGGCGACGCCCCCCGGCAACGACGGCGCCCTCATGCTGCCCTGGTTCGAGGAGGAGATCGTCCCCCGCGTGACCCGCCCCGGCGTCGTGCGCCAGGACCTCGACGAGGCCGACCCCGCGGCCAACGTCCGCGCCGTCATCGAGGCGCAGGCCCTGTCGTCGAGGATCCACTCCGAGTGGATGGGGGTGGAGATCCGCTCCCTGCGGGTCACCGGCGGCGCCTCGGAGAACGAGGCGATCCTGCGGGTGTTTGCCGACGTCCACGGCTGCCCGGTTCAGCGGCTGCGCACGACGAACGCTGCCGCCTTGGGCGCTGCGCTCAGGGCGGCCCACGGACACGCCAAAGCCTCGGGGGAGGCGCGCTCCTGGGAGGAGGTGGCCGAGCCCTTCCTGCGGCTGCAGACGGCCGCGCCGGTCGAGCCGGACCCGGCGAACCGGGGGATTTACGATGGGATGTTGGAGGGGTACCGGGAGCTGGAGAGGCGGCACGCGCGGGGCTAAGAGTCCGCGCATCGAGGGCAATTCCTGGTGATCCCCGGCGAGGAGGCGTCCGAGCGAATCGACCACTCTCGTGACGCCATCGGGCGCTCGCCTGCTCTGGGGGGCCTCTTACCGCATGGTGAGAGAGGGAGCTGCTTTCTGGACTGGAACGAAGTCGTGCTGAGGCAAGGGCTATCGAGGGGTGACGCGTTGGATGGGCAGGAGGACCGATACTTGGACCGGGGACCGGGGGTCGCCAAGGCGCGGATGGGCCGGCACCGGGTGCGGCGAGAGCGAACGATGGCAGAGCGGCGAGGAGGTGGAGCGACACTTCGTGAAGGACACGGTCGGTGACGGGTCTGAGCGTCCTCTACGCAAGCGAGGCTGCTGAAGAGCAGGACTGGGCGGCGGCGCCGGAGCGGGTCAGGACGGGCCGACTACGCGAGGTGTACTGGGCACGGCGCGCGGATCTGAAGTCCGGCAGAGAGCCGATCGCAAATGTTACCCTGTCCTGGTGGCCGGACCGAACCGAGATCGGGAGAAAGAGCGACGAGCCGGGCGACGGGTTTGTGTACCTCGCTAGCATGGTCGAGAACCGCTTCGAGTGGCTTGAAGTGACCGAGGTGTTCACGACGGTGCCGGCGTCGGATGTCGAGGGAGCGATGCGGGCATGGAACGGTATCCCCGACAAGCACCCCGTGGACTTCAACGAGTTCCGAAGGGCACTGAGACTCGGACGCCCTTCGAGGGTTGAACAGCGACGTGCCGCTGACCGGGCGATCGCGCAGATTGAGAGGAAGCTGGCCAAGAGCTCGTATCGCGAACTCCTGGAGACCTACGGATACGGGACGCTTGTGTTGGGGATGCCGCTCTGGTTTGCAGTCCCTCCCGACAATCCTTTCCGGACGGAGAACGCGATCGATGACTTCATGACTCGGATAACCCTTGGGCTGGAAGACCTCCGGCGAAGGGTGTTGAGGAGGCGGGACTGTCCGTTCAGGAAGGTTATCGTGATCTGGGACACGACGCCTGAGGCGCTGCGCCAATGGCGCGATGAACGGTCGGAGCAGTACGAGGACGCTGGCAACGCGAGCCTGAAGAATCCGATGGGAGTGTCGCTGTGGGACGTGATCTCGGAAGAGCTGAAAGAGGCGGTATTGGAGACGGCGACCCCGGAGAGCGAGGCGCCGTCGATGAGGTTGCACGTCTGCGTGGAGTCACGGAAGAGGGCGTCGGGCACGGGGCCCTACCCGGAACTGGTCGAGGCCTTCCGCGGAGTCCCCCCCATGCATAACGAGGGGCCCGTGGGACGATGGTCAAGCTCAAGATTGAGGGTCGCCCTGATGCTCTGGAAGCTGCTTTGTTTCGTGCGGATACACGGAGTGGTAGGGTTGGAACGGTGGATCGCGAGAAGACTCTCGGTGTCGCACGCCTGGAGAGGGAAGGCGGCACGGCGAAGGGCGCGCCGGCTCTATCTTGAAAGCAGACGAAGAGGCCGCTTTGGCGGGCTCCGGTGAGCTTCTGTTGGGCCGCACGAGGGCCCAAAGGCAGGCTTCTCTGAGGCGAAAAGGTGCTTCTCCTCAAGAAGGAGCCGCTTCCCCGCTCAGTCCGACCCACCGTCAGCAGGCTCTCCAAGATGGCGAAGACGCGGGAGCTGCGGTCGCCGCCGATGGAGGGCCTCCAGATGTCCCTGCTCCTCATGTCTTGCGGATCCTTCGCCTTGCTTCAAGCTCCTCCGCAAAGCGACGGTACTCTACCGGATAGGATTCACCTTGTGATCGCCTGGTCTCATGGAAGTACTCTACCGCTTCCTGGTAGATTCGATAGTCATCCAGGTTGCGATCTGTAAACCGCTCCCTGGCTTCCCTCCCGATTCCCGTGCTCGACCTGTCATAGTTCCCTCTGTTCACGACGTCGTAATGGATCGGCTCCCAATCGAGCTCCTTGTACATGAGAAACATGGACTCATCGAACATCTCCATGATGCCTACGAAGGAGAACTTCCGGACCGTCATCTCGGCCATGGTGAGCCACTGCTGATACCTGTTGTGGTTGTAGCCTTTGTCCAGAAAGGTATCCAGCCCCTCGTCTTCAAACGTCTCTTCACTGGAGGGATCCCAGGGCTGGTAGTTCCTCTTGTGATGGTAGATGGAGATCGCGCTGCTCAATGGCTCCCTGAGCATCGTGATCCATCGTACGTTGGGATGGCCTCGAATGACGCTCCCGAACCGATCTATGACGGAGTGACCGTGGATGCATTGCGGCTCTGCCAGGTCTGGCCATCCATCCGATCCTGTCTTCGACAGGCCTTCCCTGGGTGGCTGATATGCCCTCTGCAGCTTGTCCGCAAACCTCGTCTCCAGAATCCTGCCAAGGGTGCTCCCGCCAGTCTTGGGAATGTGAAGGCTCACAACCAGCACCATGTGGTCGCGATCGCCTGCCTTCCCGCTCATGTTCCTACTCTTGTTCCAGCTGTCAGCGCGTGATACAGCTCAGCCTGCCTGGACCTGCTGCCCGCTCACCCCAGCTCCACCGTCAGCAGGCTCTCGGAGATGGCGAAGACGCAGGAGCTGCGGTCGCCGCCGATGGAGGGCCTCCAGATGTCCCGCAGGTAGGGCGCACCGGCCACGGCGCGGCCGTCCAGGGTGATGGAGGACTCGTCGGCGAAGTGGAGCAGGGAGCAGACGTAGTTGCTGGCGCTGTCGCCCGGCCAGGGGCCGGCGGCGATGACCACCGGGTGGATCCGCTCCCACCGGGCGGTGATCTCGCACCCGCCGGAGGCGATCGTCCACGAGGGGTCGCGGGTCACGTGGCCGCCCTGGGTGAAGCGGGCCTCCATCACCGGCAGCTCTTCGTCGTAGGGCGGATGACTGGCGCTTTGGACGACCTGCTCGCGTACGAAGTCGGCCAGCTCCGGGTTGTCCGTGCACAGGCCCTTGAAAGCGGGACCCCCGCCGTCGTCGATGACGACGAAGGCGACGAAGCCGTGGCCGGCCTCGGTGTAGCGCATGTTGTAGAGGCTGACCATGCCGGTGTCGGCCGAAGCGGCCGGGGGGCGCAGGTAGCTGATCCAGTGCTCGCCGGACCAGTTGACTCTTCCATTCAGAACCAGGTCGGTCATGGGTCGATGAACTCGTCCACGAAACGGGTGTACTGCTGTGGCTTCGGCTTGTCGGCGTCCTCGGCCTTCACGTAGGTGATGGTGGTCCGCCCCTTGTAGGCCCGGGGCACCACCATGGCGCGCACGAAGCTGGTGGGCTCGTCGGAGGCTCGGGCGTAGATCGGGTCGGGGCCGCGCTCGAACCAGGTCTCCCCGGGCCGCACCATCCACTCCTGGCCGTCCTCCACCCGCACCGTCAGCTCGCCCCGCAGCAGGCACCGAAGCCCCGGTCCCGAGTGGACGTGGGTGTAGGCGATGCCGCCGGGGGGGAAGTCGACGCGGTCGCAGCGCATCATCCACTCCTGGCCGGGATCCAGCTCCAGGTCGTGTGACGCCTTGAGGAGGCAGCTCGCCTCCTCGCCCTCGGCGCGCCGGCCGCCGTCGCCCCGCACCATCTCCCAGCGCCACAGGGTGGCCCCGCCGGCGCCGGCCTTCACGGCGCAGGCCTCGGCGCCGAAGCGGGCCGTGTTCTCCTCCAGCTCCTCCCGCCCGGCGCCGCCCGCGGGGGCCACCTCGGCGCGGCCCTCGGCCACGTAGGTGACGCGGAACCCGGCCAGGGCCGGGACGGCGATCCGGGCGCCGGGGGCCAGCTCGTCCTCCACCAGCCGCAGGTCGTAGTCGTCTATCATCTTGTGTTACTCCACCGAAACCCTGGCCCAGCGGGCGCTCGCGACCTCGTGATCGCCCGCGTACCAGACGACGAAGACCTCCCCGTTCGGCAACCGGGCCGCGCGGGGATGGCCGAACCGCCACCTCTCCATGTCGCTCCACAGGTCGGCGTCGGAGCGCCGGAGGCCCACCCCCGCCTCCGTGCCCTCGCTGCTGTCGTATACCACCAGGTCGCGGGACCGGTCCCAGGTGCGGCCGAAGTCCTCGCTGATGGAGAGGACGATGCCGGGCGGGTCCTGCCGCCGCGGGTAGGCCACCAGCAGGCGGTCACCGCCGAGGGAGAGGGGCTGGCTGTGCTGTCCGGGCAGGCCCGTGGACTCGGGCTCCGACCACTGGCGCCCGTCCGCCGATCCCCAGGCGATGTGGGAGTCCACGTCCTTACCGGCGTCGAAGTCGTGGGTCCAGAACATGGCCACCAGGCGGCCCGTCTCCGGATGCGTCTCCAGCCGCTGGTCCCAGTAGGCCATGCGGTGCTCCGGGTGGCGGGCCACGGTGGCGAACTCCGGCCAGGTGGCGCCGCCGTCGAAGGAGAACCGCAGCAGGGCGCCGGGCTTCCCGGGAGCGGGGTCGTCGTACTCCTTCCAGTGCTCGTACGGCTGCGCCAGGACCCCGCCGGGCAGGGGCATCACCGCGTGCGTGCAGGTCGACGCCGCGGGATGGGGGCTGGTCTCCATCACCCGGGGCGGGCCCCAGGTGCGTCCCCCGTCGGTGGAGGTGGCGTGCACCACCCGCATGGGCAGCAGCCCCTGGGTCCGCGGGTTGATGAAGGGCCGCTCGGGGCGGGAGCGGTCCACGAGCAGGGAGGTGGAGACGAACTCGCCCGGGCTCAGCTCGGTGAGGGCCAGGCACTTGTTCTCGCCGGGGCCGCCGTCCCAGTCCCAGCGGCCGTGGCCGTCGTGGCGCATCTCCCAGCTCTCGCCGAGGTCACGGCTGGCGAAGATGCAGGGATGGCCGTCGAGGGACTCACGCCGGCTGCCCCAGCGGCCGGTGACGTAAAGGGTGCCGTCGCGGGCGAGGTAGGCCGTGGTGAAGGCGCAGGAGCGGCGGTGGGGCGGCCCTTCGCGCCCGTCGTGGACGCAGCCTGAGGCGGTGATCTTCATCGGAAGGGTCCAATCATCGCACCGGAACCGCCGGCGGGGCAACCGCTCAGTGGTGTCCTCCCACCTGCGGCAGGTGCTCCAGGAGGCGGCGGCGCTCGCGGAAGGGCCGGTCGATCTCCTCCCGGAAGTGGCGGGCCGTCAGCTCCCGGGGGTTCGCCTCCAGGGCCCTGGCGTAGGCGGCCAGCGCCCCGGACCAGTCCTCGCTCAGGCGCAGGATGTCCCCCTTCAGCACGTGACGCTTGCCCTCGAACCAGGCCTGCAGCCGCGGCTCCATCTCCAGGCGCGCGGCCTCGTCCGGGTATCGCAGCCAGGGCCCGAGCCTCGGGGGATGCTCCTCCAGGTGGCGGTCGAGGTCGGCCAGGACCCTCCACACGTCGGCGCCGAAGCCGCGGCGGCTGGCGAAGCTCAGGTGCGGGTGGTCGTCGCTGTTGACGGGCCCCTCCCCCACGTAGGCGGCGAAGGAGTCCTCGTCGAGGAGGAAGCAGCTCAGCACGTCCAGGGGCGTCCCCAGGTCCGCCTCCAGCAGGCTCTCGCGCACCTCAGGGCGGTCGTACCTCGCCTCCAACTCCGCCAGATCGACGCGCAGGGGCCCCGCGGTGCCCACCATGACGGAGAAGTGGTTGGTGCGCCACAGGGTGGCGTGCTCGAAGACGCTGCCGAAGGTGCGCAGCACGGTCCTGAAGTCGTCCACCAGCAGGCCGTGGAAGGGCAGCCACTGCACGAAGATGCCGCCCTCCTTCAGGCGGGACCGGCACAGCTCGTAGAAGTCGCGGGTGTAGAGGATCCAGCTGTCGGTGCTGGTGGGGTGGGTGGCGTCGCCCGTGATCACGTCGTACCGGCGCCCCGACGCCAGCAGGTGGTTGCGGCCGTCGTCGAAGGAGATGTGGATGGGGGACTCCTCCAGACCTTCGAGGACGCGGTGGTTGAAGGTCCCGTACTCCTGCCGGGCGGCGGCCACCATGTCGGGGACCATCTCGACGCAGTCGACGCGGGTCAGGTCGTGCCGGGCCACGGCCCCCAGGGCGATGCCGCCCCCGAGAGCGACGACGAGGACCTCCCGCGGGTCCTCGTGCAGCAGCAGGGGCAGGTGGCCCAGGAGCCGGAAGACCTGGAAGGAGCCGTAGTCGGTGGGCACCTGGCTGCCCCGGTTGAACCTCATCTCGCGGTACCCGGGCTCGGCCGCCACCGTGACCACCCCCTCGCGGCCCTCGCGGTAGAAGACCAGCTCGGCCCCCGGCCTCCGAGGTTCCACGATCCCGCGCAGGACGTCCTCCGGGGCCAGGGTCAGGGCGGCGATGGAGAGGACCAGGGCGCCGGCGGCCACCGCCTTGTTGCGCCTCCGGGGGCGGTGGCGCTGGTGCAGCCCCAGGACCACGAGCCCGGCGGCGACGTTGATGAGGCCCAGGAGCTTGAAGGCCCCCTCGGTGCCGAAGGCGGGAACGAGGGCGAAGCCGGTGGCGGCGGCTCCGGCGATGGCGCCGAGGCTGTTCACCGCGTAGGCGTCTCCGACGCCGCGGCCGAGCCGCCCGAGGCCGGGGGTGTTGATGCGGCTCACCACCGGGAAGAGGGCGCCCATGAGCAGGGTGGGCACGAGCATGATCGCGAAGGAGACGGCGAAGATCCCCAGGCGGTGGCTCCACCAGGTGTCGGCCCGCTGGATCCAGCCGCTCCACTCCGGCCACCAGGCGAAGAGGGAGACCGAGCAGAGGCCCACCAGGCCGATGAGGACCTCCATCGTCCCGAAGAGGGCGGGCAGGTCCCTCGCCGCCCGCAGATAGCGGCTGCAGGCGAGGCTGCCGAGGGAGATGCCGAGGAGGAAGGCGATGAGGATGATGCTGAACTCGTAGTGGGTGTTGACGCCGAAGGAGACGATGAAGAGCCGCAGCCAGGCGACCTCGTAGCCGAGGGCGGCGAAGCCGGAGAGGCCGAAGGCGGCGATGACGGCGGTGACGAGGTACGCGGGGACCGGCTCGCCGGCCGGCGTCGAGGGGGGCGAGACCTCGGGTGTTCCGGCTTCGAGGCCGGTGTCGGGCGCCGGGTGCGGTTTGGCCGCGGTACCTGTCAGCCGCCGGTCGAGCAGCATGGCGAGGGCGGCGACGGTGAAGTTGGCGGCGGCCACCACCCAGGTGCTGCCCCTCAGCCCGAGGGCCTCCATCAGCAGGAAGGTGACCAGGACGACGCCGGCCACGGCGCCCAGGGTGTTGATCCCGTAGAGCAGGCCCACCCCCGGGCCCGCGCCCGCCAGCCGGCGGACGACGAACTTCGACAGCACCGGCAGGGTGGCGCCCATCAGCGTCGTCGGCACCAGCAGGAGCAGGAAGGTGATTGCGAAGCGCAGGACCGGGGCGAGGGCGCCGCCGCCGGGGCCCAGGGCCTGCACGAGAGCCGCCGAGGAGCCGATCTCCGCGGCCAGGGCCGGAAAGACCAGGGCATAGAGGCCGACGCCGGCCTCCAGGAGGGCGAAGACCCGCAGCGGGCGGGCGCCGGCGCCGCCGGCGCCGCGGCCGTCCACGTAGCGCCCGAAGAGGAAGCTGCCGAGGGCGAGGCCCGCCATGAAGGCGCTCAGGACCGTGCTCACGGCGAGCACGGTGGCGCCGAAGACGACGACGAGCATGCGCGCCCAGACGACCTGGTAGACGAGTCCGCAGGCCCCCGAGAGGAAGAACAGGCACGGGACGACCCAGGGCGTCAGCCCTCCGGGGCCGCGATGTGGAGTCCGGGCCGCGGTCACTGGGGGTCCGGGGCCTGGATGATGGCCACCTTCAACGGGGAGCCCTCCGCCTTGCAGGCCCTGTCCGGCAGGCCCTCTTTAGTCCCGACCGATTCAAGGAAGGCTCGCCGTGAACCTGAATTCCCTCTTCGCAGAGTTGCCCGCCGGCCACGTCACCACCATCGCCGGTGCGCCCCACGAGACCGGCGTGCCGGCGAAGGAGGCCCACGTGGGATGGCCGATCGGCGTCGTCCGCCGCGCCGACGGCGATCTGATCGTCGCCGACTGGCACGCCAACCGCCTCTGGCGCATCGACGGCGAGGGGATCCTGCACGCCTTCGCCGGCGACGGCGTCCCCGGGAACCGCGGCGACGGCGGGCCGGCGCTGGAGGCGCGGTTGCGCGGGCCCCACAGCCTGACCCTGGACCGCCGCGGCAACATCTACACCGCCGACCTGGCGAACCGCACGATCCGCCGGATCGACGCCGAGACCGGCATCATCACCCGGGTCGCCGGGTCCGGCCGCGGCGGCCGCGGCGGCGACGGGGGTCCCGCCCTCGAGGCGGAGCTGGACGTCCACTGCGGCATCGCGGTGGATGCGGCCGACAACCTCTACCTGTCCAGCGAGTGGCAGAACACGATCCGCAAGGTGGACGCAAGGACCGGCATCATCGAGCTCTTCGCCGGTCACGACGCCCGTCACTATCCGTCGGAGAAAGGAAGGAGCCGGCCCTACCTGGGCAAGGGGCTGGAGGACTGGGGCGGCCTCAGCTGGGGCGGCTACCACGGCGACGGCGGGCCGGCCGCGGACGCCTCCTTCTACCATCCTGAGCACCTGGCCTTCGACTCCCGGGGCGACCTCTACGTCTGCGACAACTCGAACCACCGCATCCGCAGGATCGACATGGCCACCGGCATCATCACCACGGTGCTGGGCAACGGCATGCCCTCGTCCAACGGCGACGGGGGGCCGGCCACCGAGGCCAGCACGCTCATGCCGGACGCCATCTGCCTGGACGCGCACGACAACCTCTTCGTCGGCGAGAAGTACGGGTACCGCGTCCGCCGGGTCGACGCCGCCACCGGCATCGTCACGACCCTGGTAGGCACCGGCGTGCCCGGGTGGGGCGACGAGGGAGTGCACGGCTCCGAGGCGGTCTGCAACTCGGTGGAGGCCGGCATCCTCGCCGACCCGGACGGGACCGTGTTCTGGTGCGACTGCTCCGGACGGATGCGCCGCTACGACGGGGAGACGGGCCTCGTCACCACGGTCCTCGGCGGCACCAGCATCCACGACGGCGAGCCGGCGCGGCAGGGGTTCCTGGCGGCCCCCTCGGGGATCGACGCGGGACCGGACGGGCAGGTCTACTTCGCCGACACCTTCAACCAGCGGGTCCGGGCGATCGACCCGGTCAGCGGCGTGATCCGCACCGTCGCCGGCAACGGCGCCCGGGCCTTCGGCGGCGACGGCGGCCCCGGTCCCGAAGCCTACCTGAGCAATCCCGCCGACGTCTCGGTCGACGCCCGGGGACGGGCGGTCATCGCCGACACCCGCCACGGCTACGTCCGCCGCGTCGACGAAGGGGGGATCATCACCACCATCGCCGGAACCGGCTTCCAGTGGGACAAGGGGGACGGCGGACCCGCGACCAGCGCCTGCATGCTGTCGGTCTCCGCCGTGGCCCACGGGCCGGGGGGCGACATCTTCCTCGCCGACGGCACCATCGGCCGGGTGCGCCGCATCGACGCGAATACCGGCATCATCACCACCGTCGCCGGCATCGGGGAGCCCGGGTACTCCGGGGACGGGGGGCCCGCCACCGCCGCCCGCATCGGCGCCGTCACCGCCATCCGCTTCGACGGGGGAGGCCGCATGTACCTGGCGGACAGCTCCAACCACGCCGTCCGCGTGGTCGACGCGGGCGGGACGATCTCCACCGTCGCCGGCACCGGCGAACCCGGCTGCTCGCCCGAGGGCACCCGCCCCGGCGAGGCCCGGCTCGACACCCCGAAGGGCATCGCCGTCACCGCCGGCGGGGTCCTCTACGTCTGCGACTCCGGGAACAGCCGCCTCCTTCGCTGCGCCCCGGGAAACGTCCTGGAGGTGATCGCCGGCGGGGAGGGCCAGGGATTCGCGGGAGACGGGGGGCCGGCGAGGCAGGCGCTCTTCAGCGAGCCCTCCGGCATCTGCCTCTACGGCGACGGGATCCTGCTGGTCAGCGACTACTTCAACAACCGCATCCGCGCGATCCGGCTGAACTAGCCGGCGAGCCTTCGGCCTCAGACCGCTACTCGACGGGGACCGTCCCGCCGTGCCAGGGGAAGGCGTAGGTGGGGTCGTTGGCGAACCGCCTCAGGCCGCAGGTCAGGCGCACCGAGGTCATGGGCGGCAGGGTCACAGTGAAGTGCTGGCCGTCGACCTGGACGCTGTCCGTCGTGGCCGTCCTCTCGGCGCGCACGCGGGTGTTGGGGTTGGGCTCGTCGCTGCCGACGGCCGTCCCCGTGAACCCCACCTCGGTGAAGGAGTGCTCGCCGAAGGCCCCGGACTGGACGACGAGGTTGCGGCTCTCGGTGTGGCTGGTGTTCACCAGCTGGATCCCGCAGCCGCCGGCGGAGAGGTCGTCCACGAGGGCCGCCACGTCCGGCGGCAGGCCGGGGCGTACGGCGTCGGCGTCGAAGTAGCGCACCGTGGCGCGCAGGATGCCGCCGTTGTAGAGCTGGCCGGGGCAGCCCATGGTGGTCTGCACGAGGCCCTTGACGATCACCGGGTTCGGCGGCCAGGCGTTGTCGTCGATGATCTGCTGCACGCTGCGGTCGTCGCGGTTCATGCCCTCGAGGAAGGCGGCGGCCTGCTGGTAGTCGGACCGCAGGCACTGTACCGGCCAGCCCGGGTTCCGGCCGTCGTAGTACTGGAAGCGGGAGAACTCGGTACGGGCGCCGCCCCGGTCGCCGATGGCGGGCAGCTCGTTCCAGTCGGTGCCGCCGCCGTCGCGCACGCGGGTGACCAGCTCGTAGTCGCCCGGGGACATCGACTCGTGCCACAGGTTGACCAGGTGGGCGGGGCCACCGCGGATGGTGAACTCGTCGTACCCGAACCAGCCCTCGGGGCCGTGGCCCTTGGGCACCACCAGGCGGCCGTCCTCCATCCGGCTCCGGTCGAGGAGGGCCACGACCTGGGAGCGCAGGACCTCCAGGTAGCCGTCGTCGCCGCCGCTGAGCAGGTGGGCGCACTGGGCCCCCACGATGAGGCCGAGGAAGAGCCGGTCGGCGGCGCTCTCGTTGGTGCTCCAGCCGTGCAGCCCTCCCCACCACTGGCCGTCGCGGTGCTCGCCGACCTGGCCGTTGGGACCGACGTTGTCGGGGATGACGCCGCCGTTCTTCTCGATCCGCTCGATCCAGCCGCCGACGTAGTCGAGGACCCACCTCTTGTACTTCTCGTCGCCCGTGTAGAGGTAGGCGTTGGTCACCAGGGCCGTGGCGCAGAGACCGGCCGGCTCGTCGCCCTGTAGGGCCATCTTGTCGAAGAGGTCGAGGATCTCCTCGCGGCGGGCCTCGTCCTCGTACCACCGCGACTCCAGCTCCTTGATCTTCGGGTAGAGGAAGTGGGGGGTCAGCGGCCCGGGGCTCGGGTTGTCCTGGATCACGTTGCGATGCCCGAAGTCGCCGATGGAGCCGCGGTCGAGCCAGTGGCGCACGAGGTGGACGTAGTTGGAGATGCCTCCCTCCCGGTGGACGATCTCCTTGTGCTGGCGCACCGAGGTCATGGGACCGGCGCCTCCGTGGAGGGGCGAGCGGAAGATCCCGTGCTCGGGATCGAAGTTGGGGGCCGCCGGGTCCTCGCCGATGTACATGGCCGCGAACTTGCGGGCCCGCTCGCGGTTGGAGGGGTTCGTCGGGTCGGCGACACCGAAGTCGTAGAGCATCTGGTTGCCCTCGCCCATGTGGAACCAGTCGGCGTTGAAGGGGACGTTGAGGTTCCAGTACTCGTTGCGCAGCTGGGGCATGTACATCGGGTGCATCGGCTCGTCGTCGGTCAGCTGGCGCTCCTCGCTGTAGAGCCAGGTGATGGCGTCCCACTCGCGCTTGGCGATGTGCAGGAAGCGCTCGTGGCCGCCCAGGGCGTAGAGCATGGCGCGCATGGAGCGGCTCTCGTAGGCGTCGTCCACGTCGAAGAAGTGATAGACCCGGCCGTCGGAGCGGGCGTAGCCCTCGGTGGCGGCGTCGCCGGCGGTCTCGAGGATGCCGAAGAGGCGGCGCTGCAGCAGGGCCCACTCGGGCGGGGGGACGATGTCGGTGGCGACGATGGCCGGGGTGGATGCCATGGGGCGCGTCTCCTCTGTGGGTAGATCGGGGTCACGCCGGGCGCCTGGCCGGCGAAAGGGGGGCAAGTATAGGGCGGCCCCCGACGGGGAGGAAGCGCCCCATCGGGCCGGGGGCTTTTTCCTTACCTTCGGACCCCCACCGCAGACGAGAGAGACGCGATGATCATCGATTCCCACGTCTACTGCTTCGAGCCGGCCACCAGCCCCGCCGGCCACGCCAGCGGCGAGGACCACATGAGGTGGCTGCAGCTGGCCCACGCCGGCCACCACCAGCCGGCGATCCGCATCCGCGACCGCTCGCCGGGACCGTCGACGCCGCTCAACCCCTCGGGGAGGTGGGACCCCGACGCCGCCCCCGACGTCGACTTCCGCGTCAACTCCGCCAGGGGGCGGGTGGTGTGGAACCACGAGGGCGAGGAGTACACCAAGCACTTCTATCCCCCGGACATGGGGGAGCTTGACTACACCCACTTCAGCCTGACCTGCGAGATGGACTACGCCGGCGTCGACATGGCCCTGCTCCACGTCGATCCCATCCTGGGGCGGGACAGCGGCTTCCAGGCCGCCTGCGTGGAGCGCTTCCCCGACCGCCTGCGCTCCATGGCGCCGGTGGACGAGTGGCGGATTCCCCCTGAGACCGACGCCGTCATCGGCGAGCTGCAGCGGGCGATCGGAGAGCTCGGCCTGCACGCCGTCAAGTTCTGCCCGCCCCACGCCTACCTCGGCAACCAGGAGCCCTGGGACGACGGCCCCTTCCGGCCCTTCTGGGAGGCGGCCACGGCCCTGGGAGTCCCCGTGTTCTTCACCCTGGGATCGGGACCGGCCGGCATGGCCGGCGAGGATCCGCCCGGCGGGCCACGGCAGGAGTATCTCCAGGAGCTCCGGATCCTCACCCGCTGGATGGAGCGCTACCCCGACACCGTCTGTTCCCTCACCCACGGCTTCCCGTGGCGCCTCTTCCTCGAGGGCGGCCGCATCGTTCTGCCCGAGGAGGTCTGGCAGCCCTTCGACAGCCCGAGCTGCCACCTCGAGGTCTGCTTCCCGGTGCGCCTGGGCGACCTCTTCGACTTCCCCTACCGGGAGGTCTGGCCGACCCTGGAGGAGATGGTCGCCCGGGTCGGGTCCGACCGCCTGCTGTGGGGGACCGACATGCCCTTCCAGAACCGGTTCTGCACCTACCGGCAGTCGCGGCGGTGGATCGAGCACTACTGCGACTTCCTGACCGCCGGTGACAGGGAGGCGATCATGGGCGGGACCGCGGGGCGCATCCTGGGGATCGAGAGCGAGGTTTCGGTATGAGGAGCCGGTATTTCCGTATATATTCCCGCCCCGGGCCCAGCGTTCACCAGACCCAGATGGCCATGCCGATTCCCGAGCTTCCCGCCGGTCTTTCCTCCATCCTCCTCCAGAGCCGCGTGCGATTGCTCGCGCCCGCCGTCCTCGCCGCCGTCCTCGCTGGCTGCGGCCCCGACGAGGTGGTCCTCGCCCGGGTCGGGGATGCCGAGATCACCGAGGCCGGCCTGGAGAGGTTCGTCGACCGCCTGCCCGACCACCTGGTGAGCGACCAGGAGGGGGTCGAGGCCGACCGGGACCACCTCGAGTCCATGGTCGACCAGGAACTGCTCCTGCTGGAGGCCCGCAACCGGGGACTGGACACCACCACGGCGCTGGTCCGGCAGATGGAGGACGAGGAGCGGGCCTACCTCTCCGGCCGCTTCAATAGCCAGGTGATCGCCCCCAGGATCGAGGTCGGCCCCAAGGAAATCGAACGAGCCTTCCACGACATGGGCTTCGACCGCGAGCGGCTACTGCAGCGCATCGTCGTCAGGGGGAGCGAGAGGGACGCCCAAGACGTGTTCGAGCGGCTCAAGTCGGGAGCCGATTTCGCCGCGCTGGTCAGAGAGCATGCCGCCAATGACGCCAGGATCGACTCGACCGGCACCATCGGTTGGGTCGGCGTGCCCGGGCTCAAGCGCCTGCGGGTGCCGCAGAGCGAGTTCCTCTCGCTGCCAGTGGGAACGCCCGCCCTGCTCCCCCTCTCGCCCCTCGTCTGGCAGATCATCCGCTTCGAGCAGGACCGGGAGGTGCCGATCCAGCTCTACGACGACGACGTCGGCAAGCTCCTCTACAGAGAGCAGTGGTGGCGCCGCACGGAGGAGGAGGTCGAGCTGCTCCGGCGGAACCAGGACGTGCGCTTCCACCAGGAGGGAGTGCGGGCCCTGATCGAGCGCGCCGAGGCGCGCCAGCCGGAGCTGACCCCGGAGCAGGCCGGGCAGCCGCTGTTCACCTGGGCCGGCGGCAACCCCGTCACCGCCGCCGACTTCGTCGACCGGGTCCGGAAGATGGCCAGGAGCTCGGCCGTGGCCGACAGCGCTCTCATCCGCTCCATCGCCGAGCGGGAGCTTCTCTACCCCCGCCTCTTCGCCTTCGAGGCCCGGGAACGGGGGTGGCACGAGGACGAGGCCTTCGAAGAGTGGTGGTCCCGTACCCGCGCCGGGATCCTGCTGGACCACCTGATGAAGATCGAGGTGGAGGACCGCCTGGTCTTCTCCGAGGAGGATGTGCGGGCCTACTTCGAGGCGAACCGCGAGGTCTTCCGCGCCGCCGAGACGGCCCGCATCGAGGAGGTGCACGCGAAGGACGAGGCCCTGGCCAAGGACTGGCGGGACGAGATCGAGGCGGGGACGGAGTTCGCCGAGATCCTCCGCCGTCCGGGAACGGCCTCCCACGGCATCCACAAGAGGGGCGGCAAGATGATCCTGCAGCCCCATCTGGCCGAGAGCTTTCCCGAGCTGGTGGAAGCCGCCTTCTCGGCGCCGTTGGGCGAGCTGGTGGGGCCCCTGTACCTGGAGAGGGTGGACAGCCATGCCATCCTGCGGGTCCTGGAGCGGGAGGGCAGCCGCCTCAGGACCTTCGATGAGGCGCGCCCGGCCGTGCAGCATCACCTCCGTACCAAGCGGCGGGACTCCCTGGTCTCTGGCCTCTTCGAGTCGCTTCGGGAGAGGTACGGGGATCGCATACAGGTCTTCGAAGACCGCCTGGAACAACGGCACGCCAAGGGGTAAGGAGTCAGGCGATGAACCGGCACGGCAATCTGGCAGCTGCTCGCGGTCTCGTGGGGCTGCTCGCCCTGAGCCTGCTGCCGGCCTCGGCCCAGCAGGACTACGGCGCCCGGCTGGGCCTGCCTCAGGGCGACGAATACAGCTTCGCCCCCCAGGGGCCGGGGGTGATGCTCAACGCCGTCGACCCGGCAATGCGCAAGTGGTACGTGCCCCAGGAGCTCTACCTCGATTACCGCTGGCGCCAGTGGGACTACACCAACTACGCCCGCGACCACTACCAGCGCTACATCGACACCACCCTCGAGGGGGAGCACTTCTACGACATCTACGGCAACTTCCTCACCCGGGGCTGGCTGATCTACAACAACTCGCAGACCACTCCGGAGCAGTTCGGCAGCTCCGTGTTGAAGTCCAACCGCTTCCGGGACTGGTTCTCCGGCGTCGTGGTCACCCACGACCAGAAGGGCCAGTACCACTTCTCCCTGACCGTGAGCAATCAGTTGCGCACGGTGCTGACGCCCATGGTGTTCTCCAAGCCGCGCTTCGACGGGCTGCAGTTCGACCTGGGCACCGACCGCGTCGAGGCCACCCTGCTCTATTCGCGCATCAGCAGCCCCGGCGGCAGCAGCACACAGGACCGCGAGGTTCTGAGCACCAACAACACCAGCCTCCTCGGCGGGCGGCTGGCCGCCCAGATCGGCGACTACCTCAAGCTCGGGGTCCACGGCGTCAACGCCCACCAGTCCAACACGCTGCGGGACAAGACGAGTTGGAACCCCTTCGCCGGCGAGCTGACGGTGGCCCAGAACGAACCGATCGGCTTCATCCAACTCGTCCTGCGCGACGACTCCCCCGAGGACGGGGAGGGCGGCGCCGCCTGGTTCCCCGCCGGGTCCGACATCTTCATCACCTACCAGGACGGCACCCGGGAGCGCGGCCGGGAGATCGGCTTCCAGCCGGTCGTGGAGGGCGGCATCGTCCGCCAGGGCTTCATCGCCGCCGACGGCACCGAGGAGATCCGGCTGATCTACGACTTCGACAGCCCCGGCTTCCTGGACCATGCGAGGTACACCAAGGCGGAGATCGTCGAGGTCGAGTTCCAGCTGCAGATGGGCAACGACTACCAGGTCTGGATGACCTCGGACAAGCAGACTGACTTCCACGACCAGCCGGTGCTGCTCCTCGTGGCCCAGGCCGAGGGCAACGTCCGCGACATCACCAACCTGCGCACCCTGCGCTTCCACTACGGCCTGCCCACGGCGACCCACGTGGCCGGCGGCAGCCTGGAGATCCGGGCGCCCTTCGGCCTGGACGTGTACGGCGAGTACGACCGCAGCTGGAGCTACCGCAAGTATCCCAACCCCGCCGAGGAAATCCACCACTCCTCCTCGGGGATCGAGGGCGCCGAGAGCGCCCCGGCCTGGATGGTGAACGTCTCCCGGATGAAGGCCCCCTGGTTCCTCTTCGGCGAGGCCTACAGCATGAACCCCTTCTACAACACGCGCTCCTACCTCACCACCGGGGTCGGGGATATCGACTACGGAGATACGCGCCGGAGCGGGTACGAGCTGGTGGAGGACAACGACGACCACGACCGCATCCCCGACACGGTTCGCGCCGACTGGCTCAGGGGCGACCAGGAGGTCTTCCCGGGCTGGGACCAGAACAACGACTTCGTCCCCGACTTCAACCAGAACGACAACCGGGTCCGGTCCAATGCCGTGCCGGACTACGAGGAGGCCTTCCTGCGCTTCGGCGTCGACCCGCCGGAGTTCCTCTTCGGCGTCGACATGAACCACAACTTCTGGGTCGACCAGTACGAGAACGACGAGGCCCCCGACTTCCCGTACCGCAAGGACCACGAGGGCTTCAACCTCTACGGAGGGGCCGAGGTCGCACCGGGGATGAAGGTCATGGCGGGGGCGCTGCGCGAGGAGCTGATCTCCAGCGACAAGAAGAACCACAGCAACTACGCGCTGCTCACCATCGATTCGGACACGCCCCGCTTCGGCCGCCTGCGCGTCTTCCTCATGAGCCAGCTGGTCCAGGACGACATCCCCGACCGCCTGTTGCAGTGGGCCCCCGACAACACCCTGCGCGGCGGCGAGCTGCTCCTGGTGGAGGACCCGCTCCTGGCGCGCGACACCTGGATCAACCAGGTCTTTCTCGGCCACTCCCTGGAGAAGGGCACGTGGCTGGTGGTCAACAAGGTCAACCATGTCCTCTACGACCAGCGCATGTCCGGCGAGCGCCGGCGGGAGCTTGGACTTTCCCCCGAGGACTACTTCTTCGGCCTCATCGACAAGGTGAGCTACCGTCACCAGATCGGCCCCTTCCTCCTGGAGCCGCGGTGGAAGAGCGAGTACACCCGCCAGAGCCGCGGCCTCTTCGGCCCCGGCCGGCGGTCTCGCCTCACCGAAATGCTGGGAGCCGTGGTTCAGACCCGGGTCCTGACCTCCTCCAGGGTCCAGACCGGGGTCGAGTACCTCTACCTCAACGATCTCGAGGACGACGAGCAGGACTTCGATTCCTTCACGGTGGCCGTGCAGTTCACCACCGACTCCACCTACCTGGGCTACCGCCTGCGCTCGCTCCTCGGCGTCTCCGTCGAGCACCGGGCCTTCGAGGAGCGCGAGTCCCGGACCACGAACCAGTTCTTCGTCACCATCTTCGCCGGTCTGGACTAGGGATGCTCCTCAGGGACAAGACCAGCAGCGCCGCCGCCCAGGCGGCCTCCATCTTCGCCGCGGCCCTGGCGGCCCGGTGGATCTACGTCCACCAGTCCGGGGGCCACCCTCTGCGCGACGTCCCCCTGGGGCCCGGCATCCCCCACGTCGAACGGGCCTCGGGCGAGGCGGCCGGGTTCGCCTCCCTCTACGACGCACTTCTCGCCGGGGCCGGCGTGGACCTCGAGCTGGCCCGGGCGGCCCAGGTGGTGCTGGGAGCCCTCAACTGCGTCCTGCTGTGGTCCTTGGCGAGGGCCGCTCTCCCGCCCGGGGCGGCCCTCGCCGCCGGCCTGGCCCTCGCCTTCTACGGACCGGCCATCTACTTCTCCGGCGAGATCCTGCCCCCGGTGCTGGCCACCAGCCTGGTGCTGCTCGCCCTGATCGCCCTGGCGAGGGCTTTCGATTCCTCCCATGCCCGGGGGTTCTGGCTGCCGGGGGTGCTGCTGGGGCTGGCCGTGCTCGCCGAGTCGTGGGTTTGCCTCTTCGCCCTCGCCCTTCCCCTCTGGCTGGTCCGGAGCAACCGGGGTGCGGCCTTGCCCCTGGCCGTTGGGACCGCCGCCGTCCTGCTGCCCGCCTTCCTCTGGTCGGCGTGGACGCCGGAGACCGCTCCGGGACTGGCCGAGGGCGTCCGCCGGACCCACGCCCTCTGGCAGGGAGGCGAGTTCCTCGCGGAGCTCGACCCCTACTACGGCGGCCACCAATCCAGCCTGCTCTCCGTGCTGCTCTGGGACAACGGGCTGGCCTTCCCATTCGGCCTGGTCGGTCCCCTGGCGCTGGCGGGCATCGTCTCGCGCCTGCGCGGCGGGCGGCCCCTGGAGACCGCCCTGCTGATCTTCGCCGCGTGCTTCACCGCCCAGGCCCTGCTCTTCCCGTCCGCCGACTCGGCGGTGCGCGCCGCGGCCGTTCCCGTCCTGCTGATCTTCGCCGCCGCCGGGGTGACGGCCATCGCCCGTCTTCCGAGGGGACCGGCGCTGGCAGCGGGGGCAGCCTGCCTCCTGCTGGCCGCCGGCCTCAACGCCGGCGATGCGGGCGCCGACGGCCGGGCCCGCCAGCACTACTGGCTCGGCCATGGCTTCGCGCAGCTCGGACTACGCGCCAACGCGGTCCGGGAGTACGAGACGGCCCTCGCCCTGGACCCCGAGAGCCTGGAGACGTATAACGCCCTCGCCGGCCACTACCTGGCCTCGGAGGACGCCATCCGCGCCGCCGGCCTCTACGAGAGACTGCTGCAGCGGTGGCCGGGGGAGCACGAGGCCCGCGGGGCCCTCGCCGAGGTCTACATCACCTCGGGACGGGCCGCCGAGGCGGCGAGATCGTACCGGGAGCTGATCGAGGCCCGGGCCGGGCCCGTGGACTCGCTGCTGACCCTGCTGGGCGACGCCTTGGTCCGCAGCGGCGACGTGGAGGGGGGCATCGACGCCTACGAGCAGGCCCTGGAGGCGCAGCCGGGCAACGCCGGGGCCCGCGGCATGCTGGCCCTGCTCTACTCGACCGCCGACAGGCTCCCCGAGGCGGAGGAGGCCAGCCGCCGCCTCTTCGAGGAGGGACGGGTGGCCGAGTACGGCCCCGTCCTGGCCCAGCTCCTGATCCGCACTGGACGCGACGCAGAGGCGGCGGAGGTGCTGGAGCAGGTCCTGGAGACGGCGCCGGACTCGGGGGCGGCCCTGGGGCTCAGGGGCAGGCAGCTCCACGATCAGGGCCGCCACCGGGAGGCCGCCGCCCACTTCGAGCGCCTCCGCGAGCTGTGGCCCGAGGACCACCGGGCCCACTACTACCTCGCCCTGATCTACGAGCGCCTCGGGGAGGAGATCCTGGCGGAGGAGGCCCGCTCCTCATACGTCCGCTACCAGCGGGACCGCGAGCGCGAGGACCTGCAGGGGCACATGAAGCTGGTAACCAGCCTGATGACCGACCAGTTGCAGTCCCGCGTGGGGATGAGACAGTGAGGGCCGGCGTCCTGATCCGCCTGGCCCTGGCGGCGCTCACGGGTCTGCCCGCCGCCGGCGCCCAGGAACTGCGCTTCGGCCGGGACGGCAACATCACCTGGGAGGGAGAGGTCTCCGGTTTGGAGGATGTGGCCACCATCCAGCCCGAGTTCCGCCCTTCCCTCACCCCGGGGGTCACCGAAATCGGGGTCGCCCCGGACGGCCGGGTCGAGCTGGCCCATGCCGACCATCCCCGGGCGATCCTGCCCGTCGAGCTGGACGAGGGAGAGAACCTGTCCTCGAGTCTGGTGGCCAACGGCGGCAGCATCGTCTCCGAGACGTCCACGGAGATCGACAGGAGGCTGCTGGCGGAGATCCTGCAGGGGCTGCTCACCCCCAGGTCGACGGGCACCGCCTTCGAGCGCAAGGGCGACAAGATCCGGGGCACTCTGTTGACCGTCGATCTGGGGGCCATCGTCGGTGTCAACCGCCTCCGCTTCTTCCCGCGCAACACCCTCCTGCCCGCGCCGACCACGCCCTTCCACAACGACTTCCTGCGCAACTTCGAGGTGCGGGTCCACGACGGCCTGCTCCTCAACGAGGCCGGCCTCCCGGCGTGGGGCACCTGGGAGTCCCTCCTCACGGTGGAGGACAACTCCGAGCCGGTGACGGTGGTGGAGATCGATCCGCCCCGGTACCTGCGCTTCGTGCGCCTGCGAGCCACCACCGCCATACCCTTCGAAATCGAGAAGTTCCAGATCTTCGGCGAGGGGTTCTTCCCAACCGGCCGGTACCTCTCCCCCGTGATCGACCTCGGCACGCCCAGCAACTGGGGACACGTGCGCTGGCAAAGGGGCGTGACCGGAGAGGAGGCCCTCACCGGTCTCGTCATCCGCACCCGCACCGGCAGCGACGACACGCCCCTCGCCTACAACCGCCGCGAGGTGGGCAACCCCAACGCCGAGGACATCCCGCTGTCGGTCGACGATCCGGGCGAGCCCCTCTCCCGCAGGGAGTTCCTCCGCCTGCCCGTCGACGGGACGGTTGCCGATCTCTGGGAGCGCGGGTCCATAAGGGACGACGTCGAGAACTGGAGCCCCTGGTCGCCGCCCTACCCGGCCGCGGACGGCCTCAGCGCCGAGGGCGCCCGCATCGTCTCTCCCGCGCCGCGGACCTACCTCCAGTTCCAGGTCGAGTTCCTGAGCCGGCAGCTGCACTCGAGCCAGATCCTCGAGAGCATCGCCTTCGAGTTCACCCGGCCGGCCCTGGCCGACGCCCTCGTGGCCGAGGTCTTCCCCCGGGAGGTCGAGGCCGCCCGCCCAACCGGGTTCGTCTACGCGGTGCGGGCGGAGATGGGGCGCGCCGAGCTGCAGGGCTTCGACAGCTTCGAGCTGTCCACCCAGGGCCGGGCCGAGCGGATCGAGGGGGTGGAGATCGTCGGTCCCGACGGGACGACGATCCTCGATCACGACTTCGAGACGCAGGACGGGCTCGCAGACGAGGGTGAGGCGGCGATCACCTCCTTCACCGACGAGGGGTTCACCGTCCGCTTCCCGCGGATCACCGAGGACGGCACGGTGCTCAAGGTCCGTTTCGTCAACCAGGTCCTGGCCTACAGCAGCGACTTCGCGGGCCGGGCCCTGGTGGAGGGGACGGACGCCTTCCAGTGGGTGGAGGGAGGGGACGCGGCCTCCCTGGACGAGGCCGACGCCGGCTGGGACTCGGGAATCACCGTGCTCAGCCCCGGGGTGACCGGCGGCGGACTGATCGGCGGCTTCTCCCTGGATGCGCCGGTCCTCACGCCCAACGGGGACGGGGTCAACGACCGACTGCGAATGACCTTCCAAGTGCTCACGGTGGTGGGCCCCGCCGACATCGAAGTGGTCCTCCTCGACGTGAGCGGCCAGCGGCGGGCGACGATCTTCGAGCACCAGGGCGGCAACGGCACCTACACCGGCGCCGGCCTCGACTGGGAGGGCCGCGACGACCGGGGGAACCCGCTGCCGCCCGGCCTCTACCTGGTGCAACTGAGAGTTGAGGGCGACGCCCGATCGACCTCGGCCGTCCGCCCCCTGGGGATCGCCTACTAGGGGCCGGCCATGGGGGAATCCGTGAGCGTGAGAGGCCGCCCGGCCCCGCGGAGGAGGTGGAGAGGTCTGCCGCCGCTGGTCTGGGTCCTCCTGGCCGCCGGTCCCGCCTTGGTCCCGGACGCGGCGCGGGGTCAGGTCGACTACGGGGGCCGCCTCGGCAACGCCCAGGCAGGGGTGCGAGGCTTCGAGCCCCGGGGCCCCATGGTCCTGATGGAGGCCGTCGATCCCGCGATGCGCAAGTGGTACCTGCCGCAGGAGCTGTACTCCCAGGCCGGGTTCTGGCAGTGGGAGACGACCTCCTACGCCCGCGAGCCGTACGAGCGCTACGTGGATACCGCCATCGAGGGCGACTTCTTCTACGATCTCTACGGCAACCTGCTCACCCGGGGATGGCTGCTCTACAACACCAGCCAGACGACCCCCCGGGAGAGCGGCCACGTCTTCTTCGAGGCCCAGAGGATGGCGGAGTGGTTCTCCAACGTCGCCGTCGCCTCCGAGGGCAAGGGCCAGTACCGATTCGCCCTCACCGCCGGCCGGGACCTGCGCACCACCCTGACGCCGCTGGTGTTCTCCAAGCCCCGGTTCAACGGGGCGCAGCTCGACTTCGCCACCGACAAGTACACGGCGACCCTGCTATACTCGCAGGGCGGCATCGGCGGCCAGTCGGACCTGAGGCCCCGCACCGACGTCACCACCATCATGGGGGGCCGCTTCCTGGCCCAGGTGGGCGACTTCGTGGAGGTGGGGGTCCACATGGCCAACGCCCACCAGTCCAACAGCCTCAACGGCCGGCTCATGGACAACCTGCTCTCCGGCTCGTTGCCGGAATCCAGGAACGAGCTGGTCTCCACCGTCGAGATCGTCCTGCGCGACGACTCCCCCGAGGACCCGGCGAGCGGCGCCTCCTGGTTCCCGGCCGGATCCGACATCATCATCACTTACCTCGACGGCAGCACCGACACGGGGAAGGAGATCCGCTTCGAGCCCGTCGTCGCAGGAGGGACCCCCAGCGCGGGTTACCTCACCGCCAGCGGCCATGACGAGATCCGCCTGACTTGGGACTTCACCGCTCCGTCCTTCGTCTCCAGGGCCCGGGCGGACCGCAGCGAGATCGTCAAGGTCGAGTTCCAGTTGACCCTGGCCAACGACTACCAGATCTGGATGACCTCCGACCGGCAGACCGGCCGCCGGGGCCCCGTGCTGCTGATGGTAGAGCGGGCCGAGGGCAACGTCAGCGACGGCTCCAACCTGCGCGTCGTGCGTTTCCAGTACGGGCTGCCCACCGCCACCCACCTGGTGGGCAGCACCCTCAAGGTGACCGACCTTTGGGGCCTCGACCTCTACGGCGAGTACGACCTGGGGTGGAGCTACCGCAAGTACCCCAACCCCCTCGCCGAGACGCACGAGGTCTCCTCCGGCATCATCGGCCAGGCCGCCCGGCCGGCGTGGATGCTCAACCTGGGCAAGGCGGTCCATCCCTTCTTCTTCTATGGCGAGGCCTACGCCATCGACCCGCTGTACAACACCCAGACCTTCATCACCGGGGCCGATGGCGCCGTCTTCTACGACGAGGACCGCCTGAAGCTGGAGCTGGTGGACGACAACGACGACCAGGACCGGCGGCCCGACCTCTTCCGCTTCGACACCGTGGCCCAAGGCACGGTTGGGCCCTACGCCAGGGGGGAAGGCGCCGTCGACTACCTCGTCTTCCCCGGCTGGGACCTCAACAACGACTTCATCCCCGACTACAACCAGAACGACAACCGGCTCCGCCCGAATACCGTCCCCGACTACGAGGAGCCCTTCCTGCGCTTCGGCTCCGACCGCCCGGAGTTTCTCCTCGGCGTCGACATGAACCACAACTTCTGGGTCGACCGCTTCGAGAACGACGACGAGCCCGACTACCCCTACCGCCGCGACCGCAGGGGCCTCAACCTCTTCGGCGGCATCCGTCCGGCCCCGGGCCTGGAGGTCAAGGCCGGCGTCCTCCGCGAGGCGTCGATCGCCTCCGCCCGGCGCAATCACAGCGACTACGCGATGATCGAATTCCACCGGATCTCGCCGTGGGGGCGGCTCCGTCTCTTCCAGACCCTGGAGTCGGTCCGCGACGACATCCCCGACCCGCTGCGGCAGTGGGCGCCGGACACCTCCCTGGACGGCGGACGGGTGACGCCCCTGGAAGACCCGCTGCTGGCCCGGGACACCTGGATCCACCGTTCCTTCCTCGGCCACCACTGGCAGTTGGGAGACCTCTTCCTGCAGAGCAAGCTGAGCTACCTGCGCTACCTCCAGCGGCTGGGACGGGAGGAACGGCTCCGTCACGGCCTCGACGAGTCCGACCACTTCTTCGGCCTGGTCAACAAGGCAGCCTACCGCTACCGCCTGGGGCCGCTGGAGCTGGTGCCGCGCTGGAAGAGCGAGTACGTCAACCAGAGCCGCAGCCTCTTCAGGGACGAGCAGCGCACCACGCTGACGCAACTGCTCTCCGGCCTGGCGATCGTGCCGCTGCTGAGCTCCACCAACCTTCAGGGCGGGATCGAGTACCTCCTCTCCCGCGACCTGGACGGTCGGGCGGACGATTTCACGGGCGTCTCCACGGGCCTGCAGTTGAGCAGCTCCTCCGCCTACCAGGGCTACGAGGTGTGGTTCATCACGGGTTTCGTGGTGGAGCGCACCGCCCCCCGGGAGGAGGAGGCCTTCACCCGGGTGCAGTCCTTCATCACCGTGTACGCCGGACTGGGGAGATGGTGATGACCACGTCTCGGAGAGCAGCGGCCGCCTCCCTGTGGGGTCTCCTCCTGCTCTGCAGCGGCCCCCTCCTCGCGCAGAGCGGCTACGCCGTTCGCGGCGGCCAGGTCGTCGTCGACCGGGCGAGGCACTGGGAGACCTGGACCATGCCCACCCACCTGGTCCGCCTGGAGCGCGACGGCACGGTCCGGTCCCGGATTTTCCGCGGCGTCTTCGAGTTGCTGTCGGACCGGTCCTTCGGCCGTCCCGTGGTCCTCACCCGCGATGCTCCGCGCATCGCCAACGTGGACAGCACCGTCCGGCTGGACTTCCGGGGCGACCCGGTCAGGGACGCAAGCGACAACCTCGTCTACGACCACGTGGTCCGTCCCGGGGTGAGCCGCGCCGGGTCCAACCCGCACCTGATGCACTACATCGTCGACGACGATCCGGAGACGTTCTGGGAGCCCGACCTCGACGACCCGCCCGAGGACTGGTGGATCGAGGTGGGCCTGGGCCGCCCGGTGCCCCTGGAGAGGATCCGCTTGTCCTTCGTCGAGGAGGGGCTGGGGGATCCCTTCTACCGGTTCCTCTTCATCCTGGGGCCGGCCCACGGCACCTACATGGACGACCTCCCCCGGAACCTCGAGACCCTGGTCGCCTTCGACGGGGTGAACACCGACCAGCGCACCTTCGTCTTCGACGCCGAACGGATCAGCGAGGATCTGCCGGCCGACGACCGGGCGAACCCGGAGAGGCAACTGCCGATCACCGACAGCAACAAGAGGTCCAGCGGCTACTACGGCGTCCCCGAGCCGAGCCTGGAGTGGTCCGGCAAGCTGGTGGAGCTGATCCGCATCGTGGTCACCGACTCTCGGGCAGGGCGGGCGGAGGAGATCGAGGAAGAGGAATGGCAGGCCCTGCCAGCGGCCGAGCGCGGCGACATCGTCCACTTCCTGAGGGACGGCGACTTCGAGGAGCCGGTCTCCGAGGAGACCTGGCTCTCCCTGCCCGAGGACCGGCGGGGAGGCACGGTCCACTACCGCCGGGAGCTGCCCCGCCTGGCCGAGGTCGAGGCCTGGGGGCAGGGCGACGACATCGGCATCGAGCTGGTGGGCGGCGGCGGCTCCGTGGAGCACACCTCCGCCTCCGGCACTCCGGGAATGATGTTCGACGGCAGCTATGGAAGCTTCAACACGGTGGACAACTACATCCTCTCCCAGCCGGAGAAGAACACGACCACCGTCGACATGGGCGGCACGGTCTGGTTGAAGGAGGTGCGGACCACCACCATCACCCCGTTCCGGGGCTACCGCCTGCGCAGCTCCATCGGCGCCCGGGACGCCCAGGGCAATCTCCAGTGGGAGCGGTTCTCCCCCGAAGAGCGGGAGGCCAACCTCCACCATGGCTGGTTCCGCCTCCTGGCAGACGTGCTGCCTGTCTCCCGCCCCGCCCGCTTCCTCGAAATGATCGGCTTCGCCCTGCAGGAGGACCACACCGAGCGCAGTCCCGTCGAACTGGCGCGGGTCCGGCTCATGTGGATCTTCGCCGAGGGGCCCACGGCGGATGCGGTCCTCGAGTCGGGCCTGATCGAGTTGCCCGGGGCGGTCACCCTCGGCGCAGTCCGCTGGGAGGCCGACACGCCCCCCGGATCGGAGGTGCAGATCCGCACCCGCACCGGCGACCAGTTGCTGGAGCGGGTCCGCTACTTCGACAAGGCCGGGGGCGAGAAGACGGCGTCCCAGTACAAAAGGCTCTCCTTCACCCAGAAGGGGCCGATCGACACCTCCTACGTGGCGGGTCCAGGATGGAGCCCCTGGAGCCGCAAGTACGAGCGCCCGGGCGATCTGGCCACCTCACCCGGGCTGCGCCGGTTCATGAGGATCCAGGTTCGCCTGCTCAACCACGACCGCGTGTCGGTGCCGGCGATCCGGCGGATCAGCGTCGATCTGAAGACGCCCGTGGCCCAGCGCCTGGGGGCCGAGGTCTGGCCCGAGCGGGCCACCGCCGGCCGGCTCGATACCTTCGAGGTCTATCTGCAGCCCGGCTTCCTCGAGCAGTCCTCCGCAGGGCAAAGCCCCGGTTTCGACGAGATCCTGCTGCGGGCCGACCCGCCCCTCGACCTCCGCCTGATCGGCCTGGCGGCCGGCACCGAGGACGAGCTGTCCCGAAACGAGCCCGACCTGCTCTTCGACGGGCCCCACGCCGAGGGACTCCAGGACGCCCAGGGCCGGGTGCTGCAGATCCTCGGCCAGAGCGACTCCCTGTGGCTGCGCCTGCCCGAGCCGGTGGGGAGCGCCCCCGAGGAACTGCTGCCCCGGACCTACTACCGCCGGCTCGCCCCCGGCGACGAGGTCCCCGCCGGCCTGGACGGACGCCTGCTCACGGCAAACGGCTACAACGAGCTGCCGGAGGAAGAGCGGGGGCCAGTCCGCTATTTCCGGCGGAATGGAGAGGCGCTGGAGGAAGTGGACGGCACCGCCTGGGGGGAGCTGCCCGAGGAGGAGAGGGGCCCGGTGCGTTACTTCAGGATCGTCACGACACTCGGGGAGCAGACGGTATTCACCGCCTTTGGGGACTCCCTGAGCGACCGGCAGTACGCGCGCCTCAGGGCCGACCAGCGAGGCCGCGTGATCGGTCCCGGGCGGTTGCTGAGAGTGCGCTTCTCCTCGGCCGTGTACCTGCCCAGCACCCTGTTGGCGGTGGCGGTTCGCAGCAGCTGGCTGGAGACCCCCTGGCAGGGAGCCGCCGCGGAAGACGTCACCGGCCTGAGACCTGCCGGCTCCCTGGCCATCCTGGCGGGCGAGATCGACCGTATCGTCGACGATCTGACCATCGCGCCCAATCCCTTCACGCCCAACGGGGACGGCATCAACGACGAGGCCCGGATCCGGTTCTCCCTGTTCTCCGTGGCTGCCGCTCGCCCGGTGCAGGTGCGCATCTACTCCCTGGGTGGCCGCCTCGTCCGCCGCCTGGAGCTCGACTTGGTGGGAGGGCCCCAGAGCGTGGTATGGGACGGCCACGACGACGCCGGAGCCCTGGCGCCGCCGGGCCTCTACCTCTGCCAGGTCGGCGCCCTGGCGGATGCCGAGGCGGGAAGACGGAAGCGATCCCGAGTGATCGCCCTGGCTTATTGACGAGGGGGGCTGCAGATCATGATCGACCGCATCGGACTCGCGGGGGCCCTGCTCCTGGCCCTGGCCAGCACCCTCTGGGCCCGTGCCGAATTCCACCTGGGATCCGGAGCCAACGACTGGCAGGCCTTCGCCGTCCCCGAGGAAGGGTCCCCCGCGGGAGCCTACGTGACCGTGGACTCGGCCCGCAATGTGCTCCGCGAGCATCCCGTGAGCTCCATCGAGGAGCTGGGGGGCGGAAGCTACCTGCCGGAATTCAACTACCGGGGTCCCGACCTGCCCCACATGGAAGATGGCATGCTCCGGGCGGAATGGATCGATCCCCTGGTGAACCTCGCCCGCGACAGCGTCCTCTTCGCCCGGGGAGGCAACGTCTACAACAGCGCCAACACCAGCCGCCGCGCCACGCCGGACCTGCTGGAGGTCATCGACGGGGACCCCACCACCACCCGTCTGATCCTGTTGCTCCACAATCCCCTCCTGGTCGTGCCTCTGGTTCGCGGCGGCGTATACTACGGGGGTTGGGCCTCGGCGGTGATCGTCAATCTGGGCAAGCAGACGCCCATCAACCGCGTCCGCGTCTACCCGCGGCTGGGCCGCCTGGACGATGCCGCCGCCATCGCCGCCATGGCGGAGCCGAAGCCCGACCCGGAGCTGTTCGGGGAGACCAGTTTCGCCGACAACTACCTTGAGTGGTACGAGATCGCGGTGACCGACAACGACGCTCCGATCAAGGAGTTTCCCGGCAGCACCGGCGGCGGGGAGCGCCCGGGCCAGGGCCAGTTCAAGCGGTACTTCGAAGGCACCGCGTACGGCGATTCGGCCTCCACGGACCCCAACTTCGAGGCCCTGATCCAGACCCGGGAGAACCTGGACCCGGTGATCGATCTGAGGTTCCCGACCCGCCACGAGCGCTTCGTCTCGGTACGCCCCTACCTCCCCGAGCGGACCTGGGAGATGGCGGAGATCGAGATCTACGGCGAGGGCTACGTGCGCCGCTCCGTCTACCGCACCCAGATCCTGGACTTCGGCCAGCCCGTCTCGTGGAGCAAGATCCGCTGGAGGTCGGAACGGCCCCCCGGCACCTCCATCGAGGTGCGCACCCGCACCGGGAACACCCCGAGCCCGGACCTCTTCCTGCGGCGCGGCCTGAGCGGGCGTTACCAGCCCATCGATTGGCCCACCTTCAAGCAGAGATTCCCCTCGGGCGAGGTCAAGCGATCCCCGGACTTGAAGAACTGGAGCTTCTGGTCCTCTACCTACGACATCTCCGCGGGCGAGGGCCGCGAGGGCTCCGCCGCCTGGACGGACGGCACGCCGCTGCTCTCACCCGGCCCGAGCCGCTATATCCAGTTCGAGATCGTGCTGATGGCCGCCAGCGACCGGACTCCCGTCCTCCACGAACTGTCCCTGCTGTTCTCCGAGGCGCCCTCGGCCGCGCAGGTCATCGGCGAGATCTGGCCCGTAGAGGTGGACGGCTTTGAGCCCCATGCCTTCACCTACGTGGTCAAACCGGTCCTGCGCGACGGCAACCGCGGCTTCGACCGCCTGGAGATCCTCACCGGGGGGCCCGCCTCCGGGGTCAGCGCGGTGCGCGTGGGCGGGGAGGAGGTCATGGACCGGTTCCCGCCCGAGGTCCTGGAGGACCGCATCATCCTCTCCTTCGACCGGCTCGAGGACCCGGGGCGAGACAGCGAAAAGCGAATCGAGGTGGAGTTCAGAGCCCGCGTCCTGCGTTTCGGCGCAGAGTTCAGCGGCTGGGTCTACGACAGCCGGGAGCCGGATCTGAAGCAGAGCGTCACCCCCGGGGACGCCACGGTCCGATTCGTCGGAGACGGCCTCTCGGTGCGCACCCCCACCGGCGGCGGCCTGCTGCAGCGGCTCGACATCAGCCCCCCCGTCTTCACCCCCAACGGGGACGGGATCAACGACGAGGCCCTCCTCTCCTTCGACCTGCGGGACCTGACCGAGGCCCGCCCCGTGGAAGTGCGGATCCTGACGCTGGCCGGACGCCTGGTGCGGCGGTTGTCGGGCGCGTCGACGGCCAGCGGCCACTTCACCCACCGGTGGGACGGCCTGGACGAGGCCGGACGCCTGGCGCCGCCGGGGCTCTACCTGACGCAGGTCCGGCTGGAGAGCGACGAGGGGCGCAGGACGGCCACCGCCCTCGTCTCGCTGGCCTACTGAACCGCGCCCGATTCGGCCCTGGCGGACCCCATTTAATCCTTGTATAGGGGACTTGCATTCGTTACCTTGGCTCAATCATCTGGAATTCAAGCAGCTTCATAATTCATCCCCCCTTCTCCCATCCTTCAACCTTCAAGGAGAGAGATCATGTTCAAGAGCACGCAGATGATCGCCATCGGTCTTCTGGTCGTGTCGACGGCGGTCTGGGCTCACGACCCTCCGGACGAGATCCGGAACGCGGTCCAGTTCCCCGCCGGCGCCGAACCCACCATCGACGGTGACTGCTCCGACTGGGAAGCCGTCCCCGGCGACCAGTACTGGATCACCAACGCCGACCTCTATCCCGCCTATGGAGGCCATCACCACGACGAAGGTGCTGGCAAAGGCGACATCGACCCCAGCTCCTTCGACGTCACCTGGCGGCTCGGCTGGAGCGCTACCACGAACCAGCTCTACTACTGCAACTCCATCTTCGATGACCGCCATGTCATCGACCGCGCCGATCCCACGGGGTGGGACTGGTGGCACGACGACGGCTGCGAGTACTTCTACACCACCCGGCACCTCTCGGAGCAGGAAGTGAGAGACCTGGGCGCAGAGAACATCAACACCTACTGGGGCTACAACTTTGCCCTTCCGAGGCTGCCCCCGCCGGCCACCTGGTGGATGGTCATCGGCATCTGCGCCGGCTGCGATTGGCTCGACACCGGCAGCGAGTTCTACACCCTGGAATACACCTTCGATGGCGAGGAGTACGGCGAGAGCACCTACCACTACGAGCAACAGAGCCTGCCCCTCGACCACTGGGTCGGCGGCCTCGAAGCGGAAGACAAGACTCCAGCCATGTACGTTCCCGCCACCCTCAGCGAGGGACAGACCATCCACTACACCTTCTTCCAGTGGGACGACGACGCCCTCTTTGAGGACGAAGGCGGCTCAGGCAAGGCCTGGACCAACCGCAGCACCGACGGCGGATCCTGGCTTGGCCAGGGCGACCTCTTCCTGGAGCCCGTCAACCCCGGCATCGCCTGGCCGACGGCCGTCGAATCGAACAGCTGGGGCAGGATCAAGGCTCAGTTCTGAGGCCTTGTAGGTTCAGAAGGTCCCTCTAGCACCCGCGCTGGGCAGGTCTGACGACCTGCCCAGCGCTTTTTTTATTCGATCCGCTCATGGAACGCCGACACTGGGTCGGCCTGGGCCTGCTGGCCGCGGGCGCCTTCACCCTGCGGATGGTCTACCTGCTCCAGGCCGATGACAGCCCCCTCTTCTACCACCCCATCGTCGACGCCCGCACCTACGTGCGGACGGCCCTGCACCTGGCCGAGGGCCAGTGGCTCGGTCCGCCTCAGCCGTTCTGGCAGCCGCCCCTGTACCCCTACTTCCTCGCCGGGTCCTTCGCCCTCTTCGGCGAGAGCTACCATCTGCCCCGCCTCGTGCAGGCGCTCTCCGGGACGGCGGTCTGCCTCCTGGTCTTCCACCTGGGCCGCCGCGCCTTCGCTCCCGCCGCGGGCTGGATCGCCGCCGCCGCCGCCGCCCTCTACGGCCCCTTCCTCTACTTCGAGGGCGAGCTGCTGCCCGCCTCCCTGGCGGTCTTCCTCAACACCCTGGCCCTGGCCACCCTGCTGTGGGCCGCCGCGGGCCGGTCCACCGGCCGCTGGCTGGCCGCGGGTCTGCTGTTGGGGGTGGCCGCCCTGAACGTGCCCAGCGTGCTTCTCTTCGCGCCCCTGGCCCTCGCCTGGGCGGGGCTCCGGGCGCGCGCATCCCTTCCCGCCCTCGGCGCCCTGGTCCTCGGCGTCGCCCTGGCGATCGCGCCGGTGACCCTGCGCAACCGCATCGTCGGGGGGGAGTGGGTTCCGATCTCCTACAACGGGGGGATCAACTTCTACATCGGCAACAACCCCGACTCGGAGCGCACGACGAGGATCCGCCCCGGACGCGACTGGCAGGAGCTGACGGAGATGCCCGACCGGGAGGCCGGGATCACCGGCAAGGGGGCCTCCTCGAGATACTTCTTCGGGCGCTCGCTGGAATACCTCGCCGGTGATCCCGGGGGCTACCTGTTCCTGCAGCTGCGCAAGCTCCACCAGCTCTGGCGAGGCGACGAGATCCCCCGCAACCTGGACCCCTACTTCGCCCGGAGCTGGTCCGGGCTGCTGCAGGGGCTGCTGTGGATGCGGGGGCTGGCCTTCCCCTTCGGCCTGGTGGGGCCCCTCGCGCTGACCGGGCTGGTCCTCTACCTGCGGAACCCGCGGGAAAGGTCGCCGGCCGCCGACCTGCTGCTGCTCTTCGCCGCCGCCTACATGCTGGCGGTGGTCCTGTTCTTCGTCACCGGCCGCTACCGGCTCCCGGCGATCCCCTCCCTGCTGCTCTTCGCGGGGTACGCGGTGACGCGCCTGTCCAGTCTGCGGGGGCGGCGGCTGGCCCTGGGGCTCGCCCTGCCGGCCGTCCTGGGGCTCGCCCTCAACACGGGCCTGCCCGCCATGGAGACGGAGGGCAGCAGCCAGGAGCACGTCTACCTGGCGTCGGCGTACGCCGAGCAGGGCCTGCTGGCCAACGCCCTCCGCCATTACGACGAGGCTCTGAAACGGGAGCCGGACCACGAGATCGCCCTCTACGACGCCGGCGCCATGCTGGCCCGGCGCGGGGACATCCGCCGGGCGGCGGAGAGCTGGGAGCGCCTGCTGCACCACTATCCCGACCGCTCCGACGTCCGCTTCCGGCTGGCCGCCATGAGCCAGGACACGGGTGACCATGTCCGGGCGCTCCGGCACCTGGAGCAGCTGGCGGCCGAGGAGCCGGAACGCGCCGTCTTCCACGCGCGGCTGGCGGGGTCCCGCAGCCATCTGGGCGACCTGGAGGGGGCCGCCGCCGCCTACCGGCGCGCCCTCGAGCTGGACCCCGCGGCGCTGCCCCTGCACCGGCAGCTGGCGCGGCTGGAGATCCACCGCGGCAACCCCGAGGCGGCCCGGCCCCACGTGCGGGCCCTGGAGCGCCACGCCGGAGACGACGCCGACGCCCGCCGGGAGGTGGAGGAGCTCCGCCGGCTGTTGGGCGCATCGGGTGAGGCGCCTGCGGCCTCGGGGGCGGAGAGGAGCCCATGAGCTCACTGCGGCCGACCTACAGGGCCCTGTTCCTGGGCGCCCTCGGGTGCCTGCTGGTGGGGGCGGGCTCCCAGTACACGGACATGATGCTCAAGCGCTCCGGCTTCACCGGCTGGTACTACACGCCCGGCGCGCTGATCATCCTCTTCACCGTCATCCTCGTCTTCAACCCGCTCACCGGCCTCCTGCGCCGGCGGTGGATGCTGTCACCCGCCGAGCTGGCCCAGATGTACGTCATGTGGATCGTCGGCTCGGCCGTGGCCACCTGCGGCATCGTCTCCTACCTGCTGCCGATCCTGACCTCCGCCGTCTACTACGCCAGTCCCGAGAACAACTGGGGCTACGAGGTGCTGCCCCTGATCCCGGACTGGGCGATCCCAACCAAGGAGTTCGGCAAGATCAAGGACTTCTACGAGGGCGCCCCCGGCGGGGGCGTGCCCTGGGGGTTGTGGCTGCCGCCCCTGCTCCACTGGCTGCCCCTCGCCCTCTCCCTGCACCTGGCCATGATCGCCATCATGATCATCCTGCGAAGGCAATGGGTCCACCACGAGCGCCTGATCTTCCCCATGACCCAGGTGCCGATCTCCATGATCGACGAGGGGGACCGCCCGGGGCTGATCAAACCCCTCTTCAAGAGCTGGCTGTTCTGGCTCGGCTTCGCCATCCCCTTCTTCATCCAGTGCTACAACGGCGTCAATCGCCACTTCTGGTTCCTGCCGGTCATTCCCATCGGCGGCTACTACCTCCACTTCTTCGAAGACCAGCTGCGCCTGCGCATCGGCATCAACTTCATGATGATCGGCTTCACCTACCTCGTGCGGCGCGAGGTCTCCCTCGGCTTCTGGGTCTTCGCCATCATCAACTTCGCCCAGGAAGCGGCGATGATCTCCCTGGGCGTGGAGCGCGTCGATCCCCTCTTCAGCCCCTGGTCCCAGGGCGGCACCATCGCCTCCCACCAGGGGTTCGGCGCCTTCCTCGTCCTCGCCCTCTTCGCCCTGTGGAACGGCCGCCGCCACATCCGCGGGGTCTTCGCCCATGCCTTCGGCCGGGGCCCGCGCATGGACGACGGCGACGAGATCCTCTCCTACCGGGGGGCGGTGCTGCTGCTGCTCGGCTGCCTCGGCTTCATGTGCTTCTGGCTGTGGCAGGCGGGGATGCCGGCCTGGATCACGGTGGTCTTCCTCTTCCTGGCCTTCGTCCTATTCCTCGGTGTCACCCGCATCATCTCCGAGGGAGGACTGCCCTACTTGGTGACCCCCATGGTGGCCTCCGACGTGGTGATCGGCGGGATCGGCACCCGCGCCCTGGGGCTGACCGGCATCGCCGCCCTCTCCCTCACCTACATGTGGGCCAGCGACATCATCACCTTCGTCATGGTCTCCTGCTCCAACGGGCTCAAGATCATCGAGGAGCACGTGAAGAAGGGGCGGCGGCTGATCTTCCCCAGCATGGTGGTGGCCCTGGTCGTCTCCATGGGCGGCTCCGCCTGGGTGATGCTGAGCATCGCCTACGAGCACGGCGGGCTGAACACCTCCCACTACTTCCTCGAGCAGACGCAGTATCCCTGGCAGGACGCCCTGGCGCGGGTGCGCTCCTCCGTGGGCCCCAAGTGGGAGTACTGGGGCTACATGGCCGTCGGCGGCAGCATCATGGCCGGACTCATGCTGCTGCGGCAGCAGTGGGTCTGGTGGCCCCTGCACCCCATCGGCTTCCCCATCAGCCTGGTGATCCACAAAATGTTCTTCACCGTGCTGGTGGCCTGGCTGCTGAAGACGGTCATCCTCAACTACGGCGGCCCCCGCCTCTTCACCCGGATGCGGCCCTTCTTCCTGGGGCTGATCCTCGGCGACTTCCTGCCCTTGGGAGTACTGCTGCTCCTCGACCAGATCGCGCTACGACTGTAGGGGGGTCTCAGGCGGCAAGCCGCCGGCGCCCCGGCGGTCGTGCCCGGCTCCCGGCCCTCCCGGACGCTCAGCCCTTGTCCGGATTCGCCATTCCTTCGGCCTCCCAGCGTTCGGACAGGGCCTTGCACTCGGCGGCGACCTGTTCCGCCGTCGCCTCCGTGCTCGACGTCATCGCCTCCATCGTCCACGCGCCGTCGAAGCCGATCGCCGCAAGCGCCTCCCCCACGGCGGACCAGTCGATGACGCCGCGCCCCGGAACCCAGTGGCAGTCTTCCCGGCCATCGACGTCCTGGATGTGCAGGGCACAGAGCCTCTCGGAGGCGATGCGTGCCTGCTCGGCCGGATCGAGGCCGCTGACGCAGGCGTGCCCCGTGTCCAGACAGAGCCCCACGTGCTCGGGGGGAAAACCGGCGATGAAGGCGCGCAGCTCCTGCATGGACGACAACGGACGGTACGGGTTCCTCGTCTTGCTCCCCAGGTTCTCCAGGGCGATGCGGACCCCGGTCTCCGCCGCCACCGCCACCAGCTCGGTCACCGAGCGGTGGCTGCGTTCCATCACCGCCCCCCTGTTCTCCAACGCATACGGCTCCTCATCGGGGGTGGGGTGGCCCGTCGGATGGACGATGGCGGTCCGTCCGCCGACCTCCCCGAGATAGCGCATGGCGTCGGCGATGCGCGCGATGCTGTCACGCCGGATCGCCTCGATGGAGCTCGCCAGGTTCGTGCCCGTCATGGGGGTGTGGATCGTGTGCGGAAAGATCCCCGTTCGCTCCAGGGCCTCGCGGCACGGTCCCGCGTCGTGGGCCCCCGGCTTCTCCCACTCGGCGCCTTCGGCCATCAGCTCCACCTCGCCGAAGCCGGCGGCGGCGATCGCCTCGAGGGTTGCCGCGAGATCCCCTGGTTCGCCCTTCTCGTCCAGGGAGAAGAGCCCTGCCGTCAAGCTGTACCTGGCCACGATGAACCTCCTTGTCGGGTTAGTAGTGATGCGAGAAGACCGGGACCTTGTTGCCCGTGCCGCCGGCGATCAGGTCGACGACGAGCCAGAAGGCGGAGCACGAGATCTGGCCCAGGATGAAGCCGAGGAAGAGGGGGCGCAGCGATCGGTAGAGCCGCACCCCGCCGTACCTGAGGATGAAGGCCTTGAAGATCGATCCCAGGAAGATGCTGAACCAGCTCGCCGAGGTCATGTTGGTGGCGCTCACGGCGAAGCCGATGTAGTGCACGGGCCACCACAGCAGGTGGTGGCGGGCCCAGATGAGGGCGGTCATGACGGCGCCGCCGACACCGGTGAAGAGCAGCCGCGGGCCCATGACGTCGAAGGGCTCGAGGAGGCTCACGGGGTTCAGGATTTTGTAGGCGGTGAAGTTGGCGGGGCTCTTGGCCATCGCCTGGTAGGCCCACAACTCCAGGTTGATGCCGCCGCGGTCGTAGGCGAGGTGGATGACCAGCCAGACCGAGGAGATCAGGCTCACGAGCATGGCCACCGCCATCGCCCAGAACAGGGGCCGGCGCAGGGCGCCGACGCGCTCGGCCAGCTTCATGCCGTTGATCGCCGAGGCCATGAGCAGGATGCGCAGGTTGCCGGCCCAGCTGAAGGTCATGGCCAGGCTGAAGAGACCCGAGGCGGTGACGTTGTGGGTGCCGAGGAAGTTGATGACGATCGGCTGGGCCGTCATCTGGGGCCGGATGAAGCCGAGGCCGCTCTCGGCGATGAGGCGGGCCATGAAGAGGAAGACGCCGAAGGCGACGAGCAGAAAGACGACGGTCACCCACAGGGGCACGCCCGAGAGGGTCAGCCAGACCGTGACGTAGAGGCTGCAGGCCCCCAGCAGCACGGCGGCGGTCCGGTAGGAGAGCATCTCGCCGCTGTCGTCGAGCGTCCCGGCGCCGGGGCGCCAGACCTTGCGGGCCACCGCCCTGAGATGTCCCCGGGCCGTCCAGATGCCGTAGCCGATGAGGGCGAGCATCGCCCCCATGCCCTGGTGGGCCAGCATCAGGGTCCCCTCCATGAACTTCTCGATCTCCCCCGACAGCCGGTAGCCGATGGTGTACTGGATCCCCATCTGCACGTCGGCGAGGAGGTGGAACACCCACAGGCTGGAGGAGAGGGCGAAGCTGAGGAAGTAGGAGAGGCCGAGGACGGTGAAGCTCAGGAGGATCTCCATGGCGCCCCAGTCGCGGAAGGGCACGATGATGGTGTATAGATCGACCTTGGGGACGACGGGGAAGTAGTAGTTCAGGCCGTAGGTGCTCAGCAGGCAGAAGGGGACCAGGAACCCCACCCACATGAGGGGGCTCTTCAGGAAGGGGCCGAAGCGGTCGCCGGGCCGACCTTCCTCGATCATCTGCAGGGGCAGCTGCACGAGGGGGAAGAGGAGGCGCTCGTGGTCCACCCACTGGCGGCGCAGGAGCACCATGAGGGTGATCATCATCAGGTAGATGGCGACGATGAAGGTGAGCCAGGCGGCCAGGGGCACGACCCATGCGCCCCAGGGGATGGAGGCTCCCTCTGGCAGGCCCTCGAAGAAGTAGGTGACGGCGACCTCGTCGTCGACCACCGTCCAGCGGTGGACGTGGGGATGGACCAGCTCGGCCCACTCGTTCTCGCGGGTGGCGAAGTAGTAGACCCCCGGGAGCATGGGAATCAGGTTGGCTGAGAAGCCCCAGGTGGGGATCGTCGAGGCGATGATGAGCATCACGTAGACGACGGCCAGCTCGCCCCGTGTGAAGG
The DNA here is from genome assembly GCA_026706075.1 of Gemmatimonadaceae bacterium. GTDB lineage: Bacteria > Latescibacterota > UBA2968 > UBA8231 > UBA8231 > UBA8231. The sequence goes on along the minus strand of JAPOZM010000113.1, from coordinate 78,701 downwards.
CCCAGGGCTGGTGCACCAGCTTCAGGAAGGGGTTGAGGAAGGCCGTGACGAGGAAGAAGACGGCCACGGCGCCGGCGGTGATGTAGTCCGAGTTCATGCCGGCCGTGGACAGGGCGAGCCGGCAGTAGGCGAAGCCGACGCTGATGATCAGGGAGAGCAGCGCCCCGGCGACGATGCTCCGGACGAAGCGCAGCCTGGGCTCGGCGGCCGCCTGCGGAGCGCCTGGGTCATCCATTCAGAAAAGAAAGGGGCTGGTTGTGTACCATGTCGATATCCCCGTGCTTACGGGGCGGGAAGGAGAAGCCCATGACCACGAAGGACGGGGACTATCGCGCCGCCATCATCGGCTGCGGCCGCAAGGGGCACGGCCATGCCCGGGGATACGCCGGCAACCCGCGGACCGAGGTGGTGGCCGCCGCCGACCCGGACGAGGACAACCTGAGGATCTTCCTGGAGCACTTCCCGGTGCCCGGGTACTCCGACCACCGCGAGCTGCTGGCCAAGGAACAGATCGACATCGCCGCGCCGATCCTGCCGGTGCGGCCGAACCCGGGGGTCGTCATCGACTGCGCCGAGGCGGGGGTCAAGGCCGTCTACTGCGAGAAGCCGATGGCGGCGAGCCTGGAGGAAGCCGACGCCATGGTCGAGGCCTGCGAGTCCCGGGGCATCGCCTTCGCCTCGGGCGACGCCTACCGCAACATGCCCCAGCACTGGAAGGTGAAGAGGCTCATCGATGCCGGCGGCCTGGGTGAGCTGTGCAGCATCAACCTCTACCAGTCGACCGGCGAGATCTCGGGGGGCGGCTGCCAGGGCCTCAGCGTCCTGCGCCTCTTCGCCGATGACGCCGACGTGGAGTGGGTGACCGGCTGGTGCCTCGGCGACCCCTTCTCCGACGACGACCAGTGCATGGGCGGGGCGGTCCGCTTCGCCAACGGCGTGGACGCCTTCATCCACACCCGGCGCTCGCCGATGGAGGGGATCGAGGTCGTCTGCAGCGAGGGCGTCTACCACTCCACCTGGACCAGCGGCCATCTCTGGCGGGGCGACCCCCACGGCAAACTGGTGGAAGAGGAGGACTTCTTCACCGAGTTCGGCGACCCCGAGGACTGGATCAACCCCAGCGGCACCCGCCAGCGGGGAGGCATCCAGTCGATCGTCGAGTCCCTCGACCGGGGCATCGAGCCCCGCTGCAGCGGCCAGAACATGCGCAAGGTCCTCGAGATCGCCATCGGCCTGCGCCAGTCCCACCGCGAGGGCCACGCTCCGGTCCGCTTCCCCATCCAGGACCGCAGCCTGAAGATCATCCCCGCCATGAGCCGCTATCTCAACAAGAAGGAGACCTTCGGCGAGGAGCACTACGCCGGGCAGATCCAGTCGGCCGCCGGAAGGCCCCTCGGCGGCGCCGTGGCGCAAGGAGGGTGACGGAGTGAGGTCGGACTCTTTCCTCGCATCCCTCTACACCTATCCGTGGGACCTGTCCGACGACGGCCTGGACCTCGCCCTCGACCGCATCGCCGACCTGGCCGCCTGCGGCGAGGTCCTGCTCACGCCGTGCTACCACCGCTCGGAGTACTACCTGCCCCACAACCCGCGGCGCCCCGTCTACTACGGCGAGAACGGCGCCGTGTACTTCTCCCCCGACATGTCCCGATACGAGGTCTCGCGCATTCGCCCCCGCGTGAGCCGGGAGGTGACGGACCCCGCCTGGTTCGACCGCATGGTCGAGGCGATCCGCAAGCGCGGCCTGGGTTTCTCCGCCTGGATGGTCTACACCTTCCAGAACCACCTCTCCGAGCGCTACCCGGAGTTCGCCCGCCACGACGCCTTCGGGACCCCTCACATGGGAGCGCTCAGCACGGCCCCCCGGGACGTGAGGGACTACTTCGCGGCCCTCACCGCCGAGGTCCTGGACCGCTTCGGTCCCGACGCCGTGTGGGTGGAGTCCCTGGGCCGGCGCGGGTTCTCCATGCCCGGCAAGAGGCGGGCCCAGATGCCGGAGCGCTGCCGGTGGCTCCTCTCCCTGTGCTTCAACCCCGCCTCCATGGCCTTCGCCGACGCCGCCGGCCTGGAGGCCGAGCCCCTGCGGCGGGACCTCGTGGAGTGGATGAGGCCCCGCTTGGCGGCCGGCGCCGACCCGGACGCGGACGAGCCTGCTACCCCCGCCTGGATCGAGGAGGCCTTCGACGGCCGCCTGCAGCGCTACATGGAGATCTCCCGGCGGCAGACGACGGATCTCTGGCTCGAGGTGGTGGAGCTGATCCGCGGCCGGGGGGTCCGGGTGCAGGCGGACCTGGCCAGCCCGGAGCGGTCCCTGACCAACGACCTGGATCCGGTCGTCAACGGGCACGTGGACCGGCTCAGCTACTCCCTGCGCGAAGGGGAGGAGCCCGGCGATCGCATCCGCGAGCTGGAGGGGATGATCGCCGACGGAGGGAAGGTGTTCGTGAGCCCCACCGGAGACCTGCGGCAGGCGGAGCCGATCCGCGAGCAGCTGGCCGCCGCCCGCGAGGCCGGCGCCGGCGGCGCCACCTTCTACAACTACGGCCTGCTGACGCTGGATCAGCTGGGCAACATCGGCCGGGCCGTGCGGTCCATGTAGGCGGCGCCGCACCGCGCCGGGCTCGACTCGACCGGTCCACTGTGGCGATGGAGACTACCATTCCTCTTCCCGTGCCAGATCCCGGAAGTGGGACAGGGCCGCACGGCGGAAGGAGATCTCCTCGGCCGTCTCCTCACCTCCGTGTACCCGGTCGAGGTTGCCGGCGATCGCCCTGGCATATCCCGTCTCCATATAGGCTCTGGCCGCCCTCTGGTAGAACTCACTCCGCGTCATCCCGGTGGCCTGGATGAATGACTCGATGCTCTCATGCAGGGCGTCGGGAACCGAGATCGCGGTCTTCACGAGGTCCTCCCTTGTGGGGCCGTCAAGGCCCGGGCCGCCATGGTCGCCTGCTGTCAGAAATGTGAATCCCCGAGGTGCCCTTTCACCTCCAGTTGCAGGGCCTGGCCCAGCCGCTCCGCGAAGGCCCGCACTCCCGGCAGCTCCGTATGGTTGTGCGAGTAGACCAGGACGCTGATCCCGTGGTGGACGGCATACTCGCAGAGGTACAGGCTGGTCTCGCCCGTCAGGTAGAGATCGATGTCATGGGCCATGGCGTCCTTGAGGTAGCCCGTGTAGACGCCGGCGCCGGTGACGCAGCCGATCCTGCGGATCGCTCGACCGGAGTCGTGCAGGCTCCGGGGCTGCTCCCGCAGCAGGGAATCGAAGACCGAGCGGATCCCCTCGAAGTCGGTTGACCCCTCCAACCGCCCGATCCGCACTTCCCCCTCCGTCGGCTTCCAGACTTCGGCGCAGCCCGCCTCCGTCAGCAGGGTAGCCGAGGTGCCGAAATCGGCCTGGTCCAGCGGCAGGTGTGCCCACACATGGGTCAGGCAGCTCTCTCGCAGCAGCTCGTACACCCGCTCCCGCTGCTCATACATGAAGCTCCAGGCATCGTGATGGGTCACGATCACGTCCGCTCCGAGGTCGAGCGCCGCCGAGATGGACCTCGGCGTGATCGTCGTCGCGTAGCCTATCGCGGAAGGGTCCGGGCAGTGATCGGCGATCCCCCACTCGCCCGGGTGTTCATCGAGCAACCGGGCCCCGAAGAGGTCGTTCAGGGCATCGCGAAGCATCTCAGGCGAGGGCTTCCCCGAGAAAGTCGTAGGCGCGGGCGCCGCTGATCTGGTGGCGGCCGGAGAAGATGTCGGCCTTCACCTGCCCGCCGGCCCCGAAGACCCCATAGACCTTGCGCGCCCGGGCCAGGCCGGAGCGTACCGCCGAGATCGGGAAGATCGGGTCGTGGGTGCCGGCTTCCACCAGCATCGGCCGGGGGGCGATGAGTCCCGCCAGGTCGTGCATCTCGCCGAACTCGGACAGGCCGGGCACGTAGTTGCATGGGCAGTGATTCATGGCGAGGATGCTCTCCCGGAAGGTCGAGTAGTAGCCGCTCACCACGCAGGCGCGGATGCGCTCGTCGATGCAGGTGGAGAAGAAGGTGTGCATGCCGCCCCCGGAGATGCCCATCGCCCCGAGACGGCCGGTGTCGAACTCCGGGCGGGTCTCCAGGTAGTCGACCAGGCGCAGGCCGTCGCGCACACGTATACCGACGACCGAGGTGCCGAGGTGGAAGGCGAGAAAGGCCATGTGGGCGCAGGTCGAAGGCGCCCCCTGCCCCTGTCCCAGGTATGAGAAGTCGGTCTGGCGCTCGCCGAAGCCGGAGATCTCGGGGGCGGCCACGGCGAATCCGGCGCGGCACAGGGCGATGCCGAAGTCCTTGTGGTAGCCGTCGGGAACGTCGCGCTCGCCGCCGTCCTCCCACAGGCCGACGATGTCCTTGACGCCGTACCCGTGGCCATGGAAGGCGACCACCGAGGGCAGGGGCCCCTCGGCGCCCTTGGGCAGCAGGAGGTAGACCGGCATCCGCGAGTGGGGGCCGGTGCGCAGGACGATCTTCTCGCGCAGGTAGTCGCCCTTGTCCACCACCTCGATCCTGCGCGGCTCCGGGTCGACGCCGTCCCCCGCCTCCAGGCGGAGATGCCCGGCCAGGGCCCGGCGCGTCGTCCTCTGCCAGCGCCGCGCCTCGGTGGCGGTCTTCGCCTTGAAGGCGCGAGGGGCGGCCTCCGGGTCGTACTGCTTCCACAGGGACGTCGCCGGCTGCAGCGGTCTCATGGCGCGGCTGTCGAGCACCCTGGAAGCCATGGCGCTACATCCGGATCCAGTCCGCCAGCTCCGGGTGCTGAAAGATCATCCTCTCCTGAATGCTCGACATCGTTCCCGCCCCGGCTTCCCTGGCCCGGAGGTACATGGCGTGGGCGATCGCCACGTCGACGTAGGCGAGGCCGACGGCGTTGAAGTAGGCCCGCTCCTCCGGCGTCTCCCGGCCGCTCTTCTCGCCGGCGATGATCTCCACCAAGTTGGCGTGGACATCCTCGTCCTTCAGCTCGCCGTCCTTGTACATGCGGCTGAGGGTCTGGGTCCGGTGCTTCACCGTCTCCCAGTCGTCGCAGACGATCTTGTCGCACTGTTCCGCCACGGCGTACTCGTCCTCCCAGCCGCCGATGTGGCTGTAGAAGCTCCCCGGCTTCATCCACGCCGCCTTGAGGAGAGGGGCCTGGGCGCTGGTGGCGGTGACGAGGATGTCCGCCCCCTCCATGGCCTGCTGCGCGTCGGTCTCCGCGGCGGTGAACCGCATCTCTGCGAAGAGGGGCCGCATCTCCTCGATGAACTGCTGCTCCTCGTCGGCCGACTTGGCGGAGACCCGGCACTCCTCGATGCCGGGAATGACCGTCTTCATGCCGATCAGGTGCATCCTGGCCTGCTCCCCCGCCCCGATGAAGGCGATGCTCCTCGAGTCGGGCCGCGCCAGGTGCCGGGCGGCCAGGGCCCCCATCGCTCCGACGCGCACGTTCGAGCACAGGGTTCCATCCATGAAGGCGATGGGGAAACCGCGCTCGATCTCCGAAAGGATGATGACGGCGGAGAGGTTCTGCATGCCGTACCTCTCGGGGTTGCGCGGGAAGACCGACACCCACTTGACCCCGCACACCTTCGGCGTCAGCAGGGTTGCGGGCAGGCAGTTGATCCGCTCCTGTGTACTCGCGTCGAAGATCTGCACCACCTTGTCCGGAAAGAGGATCTCCTCCCTCCGAAAGGCGAGCATCGCCTCCTCGGCGGCGCCTATGGCAAGCCGCATGTCGAGGCATCCGGCCTTCAGAAGGTCCTCCTGCGAGAGGAAGAGGCACTCGATGCGGTTGTCGTTCATTCGATCAGGCTCTCCGGTGACAGGGTTGCGATGGCCAGCCGGCTGATCTCGCCGATGGCGTCCATGCCGATCTGCGACTCCTCGCGCGTGTCGGTGGTGGCGAGGGCGGCGATCACGAGGGGGCCGGAGGGCAGGTAGACGACGCCGGCGTCGGCCTTGATGCGGCCGCTGCCGCCGTTCTTGCGCGCCGCCTCGATCTCGGGCCTGAGGTACTGCCGGATGCGGTTCGGGTTCCTCGGCTGCTTCATCATCTCCAGCATCTCGTCACAGGCCCCGGGATCGATGATCTCGCGCCGCTCCATCCTCTCCATCATCCGGCCGAGGTCCCGCGCCGAGGCGACGTTGTTGTCCAGCGAGCTGGCGAAGGGCAGGTCCCGGTCGCCGTCGCCGCTGAGCCGGCCCGCGACCTTCAGCTCGTCGTTCTCGCGCGAGGGCGTGGCCGTGATGCCGTCCATGAGGTAGTGCCAGACGCCGATGGCCATGGGGAAGCGGGTGTGATGGAAGCCCATGGCCTCCATGGTGGCGTCGATCGCCTCGGGGGTCACGAGGCCGACGAGGGTGTCGGTGGCGACGTTGTCGCTCACCGCCATCATGAGCCGGCAGTAGTCGCGCACCGTCAGCTCCGGATGGTCATGGGTCATGCGCAGGACGCCGGTGCCCTGGGACGAGACGTCACCGGGCACGCGGTGGCGGTCGTCGAGGGACAGCCGGCCCTCCCGGTCCTGTCGGAAGACCTCGATCAGGGCCGCCACCTTGATGGTGCTGGCCGTCGGCAGCGGCTCGTCGGCGTTGTGCTCGCACTGCATCCCGGTTTCGAGGTCCTTCACGAAAAACCCGATGCGGCCCGGGACGCTCCCGGCCACGGCGTTCATCTCGGAGGTGGGGAAGGAGGGCATCTCAGTCATCCTGCTTGTGGCCGCGGATGTGGGCGAGGAAGGCCTCGGTGCCTTCCGACGCCCGGCGTCCGACGTGGCGGCGGCGGCTGGGAACGATGCGGAGGCCGCGGTCCTGGAGAGGGAGATCGACCCGGACGACGCCACGCCGGTGGGACTCGCGGACGGCGATGGCCACCTCCAGGGCCTTGCGCATGTCGGCGCCCGAGCACTTCACGGGCCCGCCGCTCTCGACGGCGTCGAGGAAGGCTGCGACGCTGTCGGTCATGCGCGTGCGCGGGATTTCCCAGCCGTCGTCGTCGTACTCGTGGAGGGCGGTCTGCCCCGGGTCGGGATCCGGGAAGAGGCTGCGGGCCGGCTCGAGGCCGCGGGCGGTCCGTCGCCAGATCCGGCCGATGCGGCTCTGCCCGATGAACAACACTCCGTCCGAACCGAGCACCTCGATCCCGTTCCTGGCCGAGATGTTCCGGTGCACGTGGGCGGTGAGGCCGTTCGCGAAGCCGATCACCCCGAAGGCGACGCCCTGGTCATGGTCGCTGTGCTCGTCGATGCGGCCCAGATCCGCGTCGGCCGGGTCCCCGTCGACGGCGCCCACCACCCAGGTGACCTCGGCGTCGCCGGCGAACATGAAGCCGTCGGAGAGCTGGCGGCAGCCCTGGCCGGACATCTGGTTGCCGCCGCAGCCGTAGATGTTCATGGACTGTACCTCCCCGATCTCGCCGGACTCGACCAGGCGCCGGGCCGTCCAGATCTCGGGGGCGTTGCGGAACATGTCCCCCGCCGACCAGGGGATGCCGCGGGACTCGCAGGCCTCGACGGCGCGGTCGGCTTCGGCGAGGCTGACGGCGACCGGTTTCTCGCTGAATATGCCTGCGATCCCCTCCTTCGCGGCGCAGGCCTCGACGACCTCGGGGTTCACGGAGACCGGCAGGGCCAGCAGGGCGATCTCGAACTTCCCGTCGGCGAGCAGCCGGCGGTAGTCCTGGTACCCGGGCAGCCCGCCGAAGCGCTGGCAGAACAGGTCGAGGCCCTCCCGCCCCCTGTTGGCCCCGGCCACCACCCGGCACCGCGGGTCCAGGTCGAAGGTCCGGGCCAGGCGGGTGCCGTGGCTTCCGCAGCCGATGACGGCCACGCGGTACTCGGGCCGGGGGGTTGCCATCAGTGAGGGAAGCCCGGCGGCATCTCCGGCTCGGAGGCGACGTGGATCCCCTTGTCGTGCCACGGGTGGGCGTACGACGGCGTGTTGACGAAGCGCTCCATGCCCAGGTCCAGGCGGATCGAGGTCGAAGGCGGCAGCGAGACCGTCAGGTACTTCCCTTCCACCGGCTGGCGCCGGGTCTCCTCGCCCTCGAGCCAGGTCACGCCGGTAAAGGCGTGCTCCCCGAAGGCGCCGGCCTGGACGATCACCGCGGCTTCGTCCGAAGCGCTCAGGTTCACCAGGCGCAGGTTGGCGCCGTCGGGCCGGATCTCCTCCACGAGGGCGGCGGTCTCGGGGGGCAGGCCGGAGCGCCTCGCCCGGGCGTCGTAGTAGCGCACCGTCGCCCGCAGCAGGCTGCCGTTGTAGACCATCTGGGGGCAGCCCAGCATCGTCTGGATGAGGGCGCGGGAGCGGATGCCGTTGACGGGGTGGGCGTGCTGGTCGACCAGCTCCTGGGGGGTGCGGTCCTCGTCCACCAGGCGCTGCCGCCGCTGCAGGGCGTCGTCGAGCTCGTGGCGCAGAATCCTCACCGGCCAGTCGGGGTTGCGGCCGTCGTAGTAGTTGAAGCGGGCCAGCTCCGAGTCGCCCTGGTCCTTCTCGCTGGCGCCGAGCATCTCGTTCCAGTCGCGGCGGACCTCGCCGTCGCGGAAGTGCCGGAACAGCCGGGCGTCCTCCTCGGCCAGGGAGGCGTGCCAGAGGTGGGCCAGGTCCTTGCCACGCATCGGCGAGGCGCCGAGGTGGCCGTACTCGCTCTCGTCGACCCAGCCCCGGTGGTCGTGCCGGTAGCGGATCAGGAGCTGGCCGTCCTCGCCGGTGATCGCGTTGTCGGCGATGACCTTCAGTTGGGAGCGGAGGATGTCGAGGTATCCCGCGTCGCCGGTGAGCAGCTGGGCGCACTCGGCGGCGGAGACGAGGCCGTGGAAGATGATGTTGAAGCCCATGTAGTAGCTCCAGCCCATCAGGCCGCCCCACCACTGTCCGTCCCGGTGCTCGCCGATGATGCCGTTGGGACCGATGTTGTCGGGGATGATGCCGTCGTTTTTGCGGATGCGGTCCATCCACGCCTCGACGTAGTCCAGGACCCACTTCCTGTACTGCTCCTCGCCGGTGTAGAGGTAAGCGTTGGTCACCAGGCTGCAGGCGGCCAGGTTGTTGGCCACGTCGCCGTCGAGGACCATGCGGTTGAAGAGCTTCAGCACCTCGGCCGCGCGCGCCGGCTTCTTCCACCATCCATCCTCCAGGTGGTCGAGGCGCGGGCGCAGGGTCGTCTTCGTGCCCATCTCCTTGAAGAGGTACCCCTCCCCGGACTCGTGGACGCGGCTCCCGTGGAGCTCGGCCATGGCGTTCTCGATGGTGACCTCGAAGACGGGCCCGCGGCTGGTGGGGAAGGGCGAGCGGATGATGCGGTGGTCGGCGTCCCAGTTCGGGGCCTCCGGGTCGGCGCCGATGAACATGTCCGCGAAGCGGCGGGCGCGGTCGACGTTCTCGGGGATCTCCGGGTCGGCGAGGCCGAAGCCGTAGAAGGCCATGTTCCCCTCGGAGTGGTGGTGCCACTCGTTGACCATCCGGCGCCCCGGGACCCAGGTCGACTCCTCCTGCCGGCCCAGGCAGTAGTACTCGTTGTAGAGCTGGGGAAGCATCCAGCCGAAGACGGGGTTGCCCCGGGGGCCGTTGGTCCGCGTAGAGGCGTTCCAGATCATCATGGCGTCGTCGAAGACCCTGCGGGCCCCGCCCATGGCGTAGAACACGCTCCAGTTGTCGACCTTCTCGTAGTAGTCGTCGATGTCGTCGGCGTAGTACATCATGCCGCCGGGCGCGCAGTGCTTCTGGACCATGAGGGCCGCGTTCTCCTCGCCCACATCGATGAGCCGGCGCTGGAGCAGGGCCCACTCGGGCGGCGAGGCGACCTGCGAGGCGGCGATGGAGGGGCCGTACTGGAGAGGGGCCGACATGGGTCCTCCTTCTACTGGAAGGGCACGGGAATGCGGTCCCCGTGCCAGGGAAAGGCGTGGGAGGGGGTGTTGACGAAGCGGCGCATCCCCGCCTCGAGGCGGACCGCCGCCGACGGCCGCAGCTCCACGGCGAAGTGCCGGCCGTCCACCCGGGTGACCTGCGGCGACTCGCCGGCCTCGACGCGGACCTCGGTGAAGTCGTGCTCGCCGAAGGCCCCGGCCTGGACCACCACCCGGCGCCCGGCGGCGGGGTCGAGGTTGACCAGCTGCAGTCCGACGCGGTCAGCCTCCAACTGATCCACCAGGGCGGCCACGTCCCGCGGGATGCCGGGACGGGCGTTGTCGGGGTCGAAGTAGCGCACCGTCGCCCGCAGCAGGCCGCCGTGGTAGACCGGCTGCGGCGCCCCCAGCATCACGTTCGTCAGGACCTTGGTGTGCACCGGATTCTGCGGATAGCGGTTGTCCTCGATGATCTGCTCCACGGTGCGGTCGTCCTCGGACTGCTCGCGGCAGAGCTTCAGGACGCTCTCCAGCTCGGCCCGCAGGATCGCCTCCGGCCAGCCGGGGTTGTGGCCGTCGTAGTACTGGAACCGCGGGTACTCGTGGACCCCCTTGTAGAAGTCGGGACCCTCGACCTCGTTGGCGCTCCAGTCGATGGTCACGTCTCGCTCCCGGACCCAGGTGAGCAGCTCGCGGTCCTGCCGCGACAGGGAGGCGTGCCAGAGGCGGGCGAGCTCGTTCATGCGCACCGGCTGGTCGAGCCCGGTCACCGGGTTCCACATCTTGTGGCCCCAGCCCTCCGGGCCGTGGCGCACGGCCTGCAGGAACTGGCCGTCCTCCCGGGTGATGCCGTTGTCGATGAGGACCCGGATCTGCGAGCGCAGCAGGTCGAGGTAGCCGTAGTCGCCGGTGAGCAGCAGGGCGCACTCTGCGGCGATCGTCAGGGAGTGGAAGAGGATGTTGAAGCCGCAGTAGCTGTTCCAGCCGTAGACGCCGCCCCACCAGCAGCCGTCGCGGTGCTCGCCGATCCGGCCGGTGGGGCCCACGTTGTCGGGGATGACGCCGCCGTTCTCCCGGATGCGCTCCATCCAGACGCCGACGTAGTCGATCACCCAGTCCCGGTAGCGGGAGTCCCCCGTGTGCAGGTAGGCGTTGGTGATCAGCGCCGTGGCCCCGAGGTTGTTGGGCGAGTCGGCGTTGAGGACGATGCGGTCGAAGAGGCCGACGATCTCCTTGCGGCGGCGGGGCTCCCTCGACCAGTCCTCCTCCAGGTCGCGCACCACCGGGTAGAGGGTGGAGCGGGCGCCGTAGTAGTTGATCTTGCCGCCGAGCTCGGCCGGCCCGTAGAGGTAGGCGTGGGCCTTCTCGGGTGTGGCCTGCAGCCACGGGCCCTGGCTCGTCTGGAAGGGGGAGCGCAGCACCTTGTGGCGCGGGTCGTAGTTGGGGGCGGCCTCGTCGTCGCCGAGATAGAACCCGGCGAACTGCACCGCCCGGCGCACGTTCTCCGAGATCGTCGGATCGGCCAGGCAGAGATGGTAAAAGGCCATGTTGCCCTCGCCGGCGTGGTGCCACTCCGCGTCGCCGGGATGGACGAGGCCGTAGTACTCGCGGTGGACCTGCTGGGTGAAGCGGGGGTGCGCGCGGCTGACGATGCTGTCGTCGCCGAAGCGGGTCACGGCGTTCCAGTGCTGCAGGGCCAGCTCCAGGACCCGCTCGTCCGCCCCCATGGCGTAGAACAGGCCCCAGTTGTGGATCATCTCGTAGAGGTCGTCCAGGTCGTCGGCGTAGTAGGGCACGCCGCCGCGCTGCGAGTAGCGGCTCACGCGGAGCTCGGCCGCCGCCTCCATGACCTCGAAGAGGCGGCGCTCCAGCAGGGCCCAGGCGGGCGGAGCCGTGACCGCCGCGGCGGTCACGGTGGGCAGGTCCAGCTCGACCCCCCGTCTCATGAGGGCGGCGGGATCTTGACCGGGTCGAGGGCCTCGGGCAGGTCGAACTCGGTGTAGCGCAGGTGGATCTCGACGCCGGTGAGGGTGCGCTCGAAGCCGGCGGTCCTCTCCTTGCGCAGGATCTCCAGCTCCAGCGTGTTCTCGCCCTGCACCACCTCGGCGGCGTCCAGGGTCCACCGCAGCCAGTAGAGGCCGCGCCGGGGCTCGTGGATACCCTTGCCCTCGACGGCCAGCTCCCGGCCGTTGAAGCGAAAGGCGACCTCGTCCTCCACGCAGAACTGCCGGAAGGTCAGGGTGAGCACGGGGTCGCGGATCTCGCCGTCGGCGATGGCCGCCTCGATCTCGTCGGCCACGGTGATGCAAACGGTTTCGGCGGCGCCCTCCTCGAGGACGAGGGGCAGCCGCCGGCCGTCGGGCCGCACGTAGGGGGGCAGCTCCTCCCGCTCCGGCAGGAAGTACCGCTTGTCGTGGCGCAGGGCCGCCTCGGGGAAGGCCATCTCGCGCAGGACCCGGTACTCGGCGTCCGAGAAGGGCCACGGCAGGTAGCCCAGGTAGGCGCCGGTGAACCCCTGCCAATCCAGGGTCTGTCCGAAGGCGCGGAACATCTCGATGTTGGCGATGCCGGTGCGGGGATCCTCGAGCCGGCGCCCCGGCCGCAGGTAGGAGGCCGCTCCCGCGGCGTTGGCGGCGTCGGCCAGCCAGCGGCCGTCGGTGACGCACGGGTCAAGGAACAGGTTGGGGATCTGGCCGACGACGGCGTCCACGTCCCCCGCGGCGAGCCAGGCTTCGACGTCGAGCCCGAGGGCGAGGTTCTCGTCGCGCCGGTGCCAGACCCGGGCCATGACCGGGATCGTCCGGGACCGGGCCTCGCCGATCTCGCGGGTCAGGGCCCGCACGTCGGCGACGAAGCGGTTCATCGTCTCCACGTGGGCCTCGGTCTCGGAGCGCCGGAAGTAGAGGGGGAAGAACATGAAGTCGAGCTCGATGCCGTCCGCCTCGTAGTCCTCCAGGACCTCGCGGACGAGGCTGAGCTTCTCCTCGCGGACGGCGGGGTTGGCGTAGTCGTAGCACCACTCGGTCTGGTGAGAGGGGAAGCGGTCGTCCCCCACCCCCAGGGTGACCTCCATGCCCTGCCGCCACTTGAGCCAGCCGCAGCGCTCGCCGCCCTGGGGCGTCGGGTCCTGCAGCTTGAGGCTGGGGAAGACGCCCAGGCCCGCCTCCCGGCCGTGGCGGATCACCTCGCGAAGCTGATCGGTGCCCATGGCCGCGGCGTCCCTGACCATGCGCATGATGCGCCAGTTGATGAACTGGTCCCAGACCTCCTGCTCCTGGCCGATGACGCGGCCGATCCGGGTCTGGTGGAAGTAGACGTCGCCGAAGCCGAGGCCGAAGGCGAGCAGGTCGACGCCGGTCCCCGACAGCTCGTCGATGGGCCAGCGCATCCGGTGATGGCTCAGGGGCGGATCGATGCGCTTGGCGTGGAAGTGGTGGGCGTCGCTGTAGTAGATCAGGCGCGGCGGCCAGGCGGAGTCCGGCATGTCGTCTCCCGGGGGTATGAGTTCAGTGGCCGGGGATGCGGAGGCTGCGGTCCTCGACCGGCACGGAGAGGCGGGCGCCGCCCCGCAGGTGGGAGCAGGCCACGGCGAACTCGGCCTCGGCCGCCTGCAGGGTGCGGTCGATGTTGCCGCTGGTGCGCTGGCCCGTCTCCAGCTCGCGGACGATCTCGCGGATGATGACGACCGTGGGACTCTCGCCCCGGGGGCGGATCACCTCCTCCTCCCAGCCTCCCTCGGCGCGGCGCCGCACCCGGAAGTCGGCCCCGTCGTCCCAGGCGCAGACCCGCCCCTGGTCGCCGTGGACCTCGAACTCGGTCGCCCCGAGCCGCGGCACGAAGACGGACTCGCTGCCGTCGGCGTAGCCGACGCGGGCGAACTCCAGGACGGGCTCGGCGTAGCGGGTGCCCTCCGGGGGCACGAAGCAGTGGCCCTCCGGGTCGTAGGCCGGGACCGGCAGGGGCTGGCGCGTCATCTCGTCCCCCTCGCGGGGTCCCATGCGGGTCTCTCCGGGGTCGAGGGGATCCCCCGGCTCCACGAGCCGCCCCTCGGCCCAGACCGGCGCCGGGTCCCCGAGGAGCATGGCCACGGTGTCGAAGGAGTGGGAGTGGTGCTTCATCAGATCGGTGCACCAGAAGGTGAAGGCGAACTGGGGCCGGCCGATGTCGCCGCGCTCGATCGCCTGGCGCAGGCGCACGTACCCGTCGTGGTAGCGGCGCTCGGCCCCGAAGTTGAAGGCCACCCCCTTCGACCGGCAGGCGGCGGCGATGGCATCCGCCTCGGCCAGGGAGGCGCACAGGGCCTTCTCGGCGTAGATGCCGCGGACTCCGTGCTCGATGGCGAAGAGGATCGCCTCGGCGCGGTACCGGGACTGGGTGGTGACGCTGACGATCTCCGGCTTCTCCTTCTCGATCATCTCACGGTAGTCGAGATAGGTGTTGGCGATGCCGAAGCGCTCGGTGAACATCTTCAGCCGCCCCGGCCGGCGGCCGGCCACGGCCACGACCTCCGTCTCGTCGACGGCGGAGTACGCGGCGAAGTGGCCGTGGGGCTTGCGGAAGGTGTTGGGAGGCTGCTCGTCCTCAAGGAGACCGCCCATGCGGCCACCCCCGATGATGGCGACGCGATAGGGTTTCGACACGGGCTCAGTCATGGCTCGTCCAGATCTCGACGTTGGCCACGGTGAGGGGCGGCCGGATCCGCGGGTCCCGCTTCACGAGGACCACCTGGATCTCGTGGTCACCGGATGCGGCCTGCTCCGGGTCCAGGTCCCACACGAGCCAGCTGTTCTCGGCCACGTCGGCGGGGTGTTCGGGATCCTCCGCGGCCTGGTTGCGCACCTCGGGCGGCCCCAGGGCGGCGCCGTCCAGGGTGACGGCGACCTCGTCGCCGGTGGGCGACCAGTGCTCCATCTCGATCAGGAGCTGCGCGCCCGAGGCGCCGGGATCGTGGGTCGACAGGTGGAAGGTGGGCCCGTCGCCGGTCAGGGTGCGGTGCAGGTCGACGGGGACCTCGCCGTAGAGGCGGTCGTCGCGCTCGGCGTCCTCGCGCAGCGGATTCGTGCCGATGCTGCGATGGACCACGGTGTAGGCCTTGTCCAGGCCGCGGAGGGTCCCGGTGGAGCCGATCGTCGTCAGCGACGCCCGGCGCATGCTCTCGTCGGCGTGCCAGTTGAAGACGTAGACGCCGTGGGCGCCGCGGTCGAGGTGGCCCTGCGCCATGCCGGCGAACCAGCGGTCCCGCCAGCGGCCGTGGGGGATCAGCCGGCCGGCCTGCTGCCGGCTGTCGAAGTCGAAGCCCGGATAGACCTGGATCCCCGTGCCCTCCACGAGCCTCAGGAACTCCCCGGTCTCGAAGCACGGGTCGGTGCCGGAGTTGCCGCCGCCGATGAGGATGTCGCACAGCCCCTCCTCGACCCAGGTCTCGACGTCGTAGCCGATGCGCCGGCAGGCCTCCAGGGTCGCGGCGACGCGGACGGCCACCTGGAAGGGCCGGCCCCGCTCCTCGCCCAGCTCGCGGGTCATGCGGCGCACCGCCCGCTGCAGGTCGGTGAGGGCGTAGCGCAAACGGTACTCGTGGTTGGCGGGCAGGTGGAAGGCGTGGCGCTGCCAGTCCAGCTCGACGCCGTCCCAGTCGGCCAGCCGGCAGGCCTGGGTTATCAGCTCGAGCTTGTGGGCCCGCACCTCGGGGACGGCCATGTTCCACGAGGTGGCGCACCACCCCGGGGCGTGCTCCCCGAGGCACCACTCGGGATGCTCCTTCCGCAGGTCCGTCATCTCGTGGGCCGTGGAGCGCTGCATCGCCTCCAGGTCCTGGATCGACCAGAAGTGCTGGTCGTTCATGCGGATCGAGGGCCAGACGTCGATCCCCAGCTCTCGGCCCCGGGCGACCATGGCCGCGTACGGGTCCTCGCCCCCCTCCAGCAGGGACCGCAGGCTCTCCGTGTCCCTCATGGCCAGCACGCTGTCGTAGACCCGGCCCACGGAGTCGCCCTTCACGGGCAGGTCGTCGGACAGCCAGGTCGCCTCGTGGATGCCCATGCACCAGAACAGGGCGTCCACCTGGGTGCCGGCCAGCGGCGCGTAGGTCTTCTGCAGGAAGGACTCCATCGACTGAGGGTGCTCGTCGTAGTGATGGGGCGCCCCGTCCCAGTTGTAGATGATGCGGTACGGTCTGTCGGCCATGGCGGCTCCCGGCGGCTACCCGTACTTCACGTGGAGGTCCACGTGCTCGACGACGAGGGGCGGGGCGAGGCGGGGGTCGCGGCTGACCAGGACCACCTTGACCGTGTGCGGGCCCTTTGTCACGGCTTCGGGATCCAGGTCCCAGACGAGCCACTTGTTCTCGGAGACGTCGGGCGGAGCCTCGGCCATCTCCGCCACGTCGCGGATCGCCGGATCTCCCAGGGGCTCGCCGTCGAGGGTGACGCGGACGGCGTCCCCGGGCGCCCAGTGGCCCATCTCGATGTGGAGCTGCAGGGACCCGTCGTCGCCGACGTCGTCGTGCAGGGCCAGGGTGAAGGTCGGCCCGTCGCCGGTGAGGCCGGGCATGAGCGCCACCGAGGTCTCGCCGTGGATGCGGTCGTTCACGGCCACCGTCGAGGGGTCGTCGTGCCACGTGTCGCCGCGGCGCAGGGCCGAGTAGATCTTGTCCGTCCCCCGCAGGGTCTCCTCGTCGCCGAGGGTGCTCAGGAGCCCGGTCCAGTCGGCCTTCTTGGGGAACCAGTTGAAGGTGTAGATCCCGTCGGCCCCCTCTGCGTGGTAACCGGCGGCCACGGCGCGGAAGAAGGCCTCGCGCCACTCGAGGAGGCCCACCAGGCGGGCAGCCTCCTGCCGGTACGAGCTGTCGAAGCCGCCGTAGAGGCGGATGCCGGCCCCGCCGGAGTGGCGCTTGAAGGCGGCCACCTCGAAGCCGGGGTCGGTGGACGACCCGCCGGCGCCGATGAGGATGTCGCAGAGGCCTTCGCTGCACCAGCGGGGCACGTCGTAGCCGATGCGCCGGCACGACTCCAGGGTCGTGGCCACCCGCGAGGCCACGTGGAAGGGGCGCCCCCTCTCGGCGGCGATGCCGTCGGCCATCTCGCGGACGGCGCGCTGCAGGTCGGTGAGCACGTATCGCAGGCGGTAGCCGTCGTGCTGCGGCAGGTGGAAGGGATGGCGCTGCCAGTCCAGCTCGACGCCGTCCCAGTCGGCCAGCCGGCAGGCCTCGCGGATGTAGGAGAGCTTGTGCTCGCGGACCTCGGCGTGGGCGAAGTTCCAGGAGCCGACGCCGCGGCTCTCGGGCACGTCGTCGACGTCGAGGAGCCACTCGGGATGGTCCTGGCGCAGCCGGGTGCCCTTGTTCAGCTTCCTGAACTCGTGGGGGCGGGTGTTGTAGAAGTGGTTGTCGTTCATCCGCATCGAGACGTAGACGTGCATCCCCAGCTGGTGTCCCCGCTCGACCATCGCCTGGTAGACGCTCTCGCCGGCCTCGAAGAGACCCCACACGTTCTCGGCGTGGCGCATGGCACGCACCGAGGCGTAGACGCGGCCGGTGCGCTCCCCCTCGCGCTCGTGGACATCGGAAGGCCAGAGGGCCTCGTGGCTGCCGATGCTCCAGAACACGGCGTCCACCTGGGTGCCCTCGAGGGGACCGAAGACCTGGTCCACGAGCTGCTCCGCCGACTGCGGATGCTCGCCGTAGGCGAGGCTGTCGCCGTCCCAGTTGAAGATGACGCGGTAGCGCGGAGGCCGGGGTCTCGAGGTCATGGCGAAGGGCGGAGAGGATAGCCGGACTCTCCGGACGCGTCCAGCGTTGTCCCGCCGCGGGGGTTTCCCTAGCTTGGCGGCCCCCGCTTCCCGAGGAGGAATCGTCCGTGACCGATACCAATGGCATGCCCCTGATCACCGCCGCCCGGGTGGGCGCGCCGCCGGCGTGGGCCCTGCTGGAGCGCAATCTCATCGCCCAGATGGAAGAGGCCGCGCGCCTGCGGTTCCGCCAGTGCACCGAGCGGGGCGGGGCCATCCTCTACGCCGAGGACTTCGACGACCTCTTCGAGCAGTTCTACAACTGGGGCCTGTTCTACGCCATGGGGGCGGACGACAGCCTCCTCGAGATGGCGGCCACCGCCTGGAACGCCACGGCCCGCATCAGCGACGAGGGCGTCGTCCACCGCACCCGCTTCAACGACCACAAGAAGGTCTTCCGGCCCTCGGCGCGGCGGGAGTTCTGGAACCTGCAGCAGGCGATGGAGTGGCACCATCTCGGCGAGGGCATGATGGCCTTCTACGACTTCGGCGTCGCCGACCCGACGATCTCGGAGATGGCCCGCCGGGCCCAGCTCTTCGCCGGGTTCTACACCGGCGACGATCCGGAGGCCCCCAACTACGACCCGGTGCACAAGGTCCTCCGGTCCCCCTTCCAGTCGAGCCAGGGACCGCTGCAGGAGGCGAGCGCCGAGACCGCCCACGCCATGCTCCTGGCCGGGCGCTGGCTGGGGAGCGAGGTCAACTACTACGGCGTCCGCGCCAGCCTCTACCCGATCGTGGAGGATCTCGAGCTCGACTGGTGGGAGGACCCCGCCCGCCAGGCGGAGATCGTCGACCTCTTCAACAAGCTGATCCTGCAGGCGGACACGCCCAACAACCTGGGGGCCACCGCCCTCGTCACCCACGCCTACCTCTACACTGGCGACGAGCGCTACAAGCGCTGGGTCCTGGAGTACACCGAGGCCTGGATGGAGCGGGCGGCGAAGAACGGCGGCGTCATGCCCGACAACGTGGGACCGACCGGCATCGTCGGCGAGCGCCGCAACGGCAACTTCTGGGGCGGCCAGTACGGGTGGAACCACTACCAGGGCTTCAACATCATGTTCCACAGCCTCAACATCGCCGCCGAGTGCGCGGTGCTGCTGACCGGGGACTTCGGCTACCTCGACCTGCTGCGCGACCAGGTCAAGGTCCTCCTCGACGCCTCGACCACGAGGGAGGACGGACAGCTGATCATGCCCACCCGCTACGGGCCTTCGGGGTGGCAGTACGACCCGCCCCTGCCGCGGCGGGAGGACACGATCGTGCCCATGCGCCACGTCTACACGGGACCGATGCCCTGGCGCATGCAGGAGCTGACCCACCTCTACCACGCTTCCATGGCGCGGGAGGACTACGAGCTGATCGAGCGGGTGCGCGAGGGCGAGGTGGAACGCGACTGGAACTGCGTTGGCGAGACCGGCAGCGAGAAGAACTCGGGGCAGACCGAGTTCGCCCGCTTCCAGTACTACGACGGGAAAAACCCGGACTGGCCGGAGAAGATCCTGTCGGCCGAGGCGGAGTGGTCGATGCAGGCGATCGACGAGATGCGCAAGGACGGGCGCACGGTGATCGACAGACTGAAGGAGAACGCCATCCCCGCCAACCCGGTGCTGACCAAGGGCCTGACCCAGGTGACCATGGGGACCCCCCAGTCGATCTACAACGGCGGGCTCCTGCGCGCCACGGTCCGCTACTACGACGCGGACGAGAAGCGCCCCGGACTGCCCTCCGACGTGGCCGCCCTCGTGGACGATCTCGCCGCCGACGCCGTGGGGGTCCAGCTGGTGAACTGCAGCCGGGAGCACTCCCGCCGGCTGATCGTGCAGGCCGGCGCCTTCGGGGAGCACACCTTCACCGAGGTCAGGACGGACGGCGGCGAGGGAGAGGAACCGGTCACGACCGCAGTCGACGGCCGCTACGTCGCCGTCGACCTGCCGCCCGCCGCCAAGGTCCGCCTCGAGGCCGGCCTGTCGCGGTTCAGCAACGACCCGAGCTACGCCTTCCCCTGGCACGAGGACGGGATCCCCATCCCCTTCCCGGTAGACCGGGGGGAGGCCGGCCGCTCCGGCTCGGCGTACGTGGCGCCCTCCGGCTGACGGGCCGTCAGCCGGCGCCCCCGGCCGAGTAGAGCACCCGCAGTACGTTCTCCCCAAGGACCCGGGCGGCGTCCCTCTCCGAGTAGCCGTGGGCGAGCAGGTCCCCCGTGTACTCCTTCCACTGGGGCACGCTCTGGGCGTGGCTGGCCAGGCCCACGTGATCGATCCCGGCCACGTCGACGAGGTGGTCGATGGTGTCCAGATCGAGCTTCGTGCCCCAGACCTCGGCGTCGGCCAGCTTGGCGCGGGCCCGCTCGAAGGGGTCGGCGTAGCGGCGGTGCAGGCCGTCGTCGCGGCGGCGCCGGGCCTCGTGCCGCTCCAGGGGGGTCCGCGGCGCAGGCGCCAGGGCGCAAACCACGCCTCCCCCCTCCGCCACCCCCCGCAGCAGCTCGTCCGGCATGTCGCGCAGACTCCCGCTGAGGGCCCGGGCCCTGGTGTGGGTGGCCAGCATCGGCCGGGTGGCCGCGGCCAGGGCGTCCCGGCAGGTGTAGTCGGAGCAGTGGGCCAGGTCGACGATCACGCCCAGCTCCTCGCAGGCGCCGATCACCTCGCGGCCGAAGCCGGTCAGGCCGGGGGGATCGTTCAGCTCGGCGCTGGAGTCGGCCCAGGAGGTGGCGCTCAGGTGGCTCGGGCACAAGACCCGCACGCCCCGGCGGTGGTACTCGCGCAGGACGTCGAGGCTGTCGGCGATGAAGCCGCTCACCAGCATCAGCACCATGGCGACCCGGCCGCCGTCGACGATCCTGGAGACATCCTCGCCCGAGCGGGCGACCTCGACGTGATCGGCGCAGGCCTCGGCGAACTGCCGGTGCTCGTCGAGGTTCATCAACACCCGCTCGACGAGGTCATCCCCCTCGAAGAACGGCTCCCACTGCCGGGACCCGCGGGCCGGCTCGGCCAGGGGGTCGAGGAGCGGCGCCTCGGCCACGTAGCGCTCCTCCACGCCGAAGGCCTGGATGACCACGTCGATGCCCCCGCGCAGGATCTCCTCCAGGTCGACGGCCGCCGAGTAGGCGTCGACCACGGTGAGCCGTCGGTGCAGCCCGTCGTGGGGCCCGTGGTCGAAGCGGTCGTCGAGGACCCAGTTGGTGGTCGTGTCCAGCCGGCCGATCTTTCGGCCCAGGGGCAGGCCCAGCCTCGAGGCCTCGCGGCTGCCGACGTGGCGGGTGACGATGTCGGGCCGTTCGCTCATAGGAGGAGGGGGTGATGATCACCGAGCAAGTGATGGCACGGTACGACCGGGAAGGATACGCAATCCTCGATCAGGTCGTCCCCTCGGAGTCGCTCGGCCGGGTGCAGGAGAGCTACGAGGAGACGATCGAGGCGGCCCTGAGCCTTGGCCTCGCCCCGCTGGACGAGGCCACGGGGTTCCTCGAGGGCTACCGCTTCCAGAACCCCCACCACCCCTCCCTTGCGCGGAGGCCTCTCATGGAGGCGCTCGGCGCTCCCGCCATCATGGCCTTCGCGCAGCGGCTCTGCGGGGAGGATGCGGCGATGCACGGCGTCGCCGCCTTCGCCATGAACGAGGAGTACGACTACCGCTCCAGCTGGCACCGCGACTCCTACTTCGCCTGGGGGAAGGACTCGCCCACGGAGAGACGCCTCCGGGAGGTCGAGAGGCTCCCCGCGACGCAGGTCCTCGTGGCCCTCGAGGACGACGCCTCCTTCTGGTACGTCCCCGGCTCCCACAACCGCGCCAACACCGCCGAGGAGGAAGAGGGCTACGACGAGGGGATCAGCGGCTGGGACGCGGAGACGGTGCGCCCCGGCGCCGTCCAGGTCCGCCTCGAGGCCGGCAGCGCCGCGCCCTTCGACGCGAGGGGGATCCACCGCGGGCTGAAGGGACCGGGCGTCCGGCGCCGGTCCCTCTTCATCATCTACGGAGACGCCGGACTGGCCGCCGAGTCGTCGGTGGTCAGCGACTGGGCGCGGGAGCCGGAGTACGCGGATCCGGCCTGGCTCGACTCGCTGCCGGAGCCGTTCCGCAGGTCGATGGAGCGGACCATGGCGGCTCTCCGCGAGGCCTGACGCCCGGACCTGCAACCACCGCTCAGCCCGCCTTCCCGCCGCCCCGCAGGACCGCCTCGTAGGCCACCAGGGCGGCGGCCACGTGGACGTTCATCGACGGCCCCTTGCCGTACATGGGGACGAAGACGGCGCCGTCGCACAGGGCCAGGGTCGCCGGGTACACGCCCTTCGACTCGTTGCCGAGGACGAGGCAGACCTTCTCGGTCCAGGGATACTCCAGGAAGCACCGGGCCCCCCGGGCCGTCTCCAGGGCGACGAGATGATAACCCTCCGCGCGTAGCGTGCGCATCGCCTCCTGCATGTCGGCGATGGCCCGCCACGGGACCCGCCGGTCGTGCCCGCGGGAGGTGCGGTCGATCTCCTCGTCGGGGGGCGCCGGGGTCCGGCCCGCCAGCACCAGCTCGCGGGCGCCGACGGCGTCGGCCACGCGGAAGAGGGACCCCACGTTGCGGGGGTCCTCCATGCTCTGCAGCAGGAAGGCGAGCTCCGCCCTCGGGGGATAGTCGCGCGCCGCCTTCTCGAAGAGGCGGCGGATCTCGACCTTGCGAAGGGGCAGCACGGGGGTCAGCTCCCTTCCCCGGAGGGGGCGCGGCCAAAGGGCCACACGCAGGCCAGGGCGGCCCCGAGGCCGGTCGCCGCTGCGGCCCGGCCCGCGCCGAGAGAGGCGTTGACCAGCCGCCGGGAGATGCCCGCCGAAGACCGGGATCCGCTCATGGGTCCAGCCCGAGGGGAGGGAGGATTTGAGGAGAAACGAACCCCGCCGGCGGCGGCCTCTCCGGGAAGCTGTCCGGGACTCTGCCTAGGTCCGGGGGACCGTACGCCTCACCCCGTTCTCGTAGACCACGTCGTACTCGCTCTCGGGGACGGGAAGGCTCCGGATGGCCAGCTCGCCCTGGGTGATCAGCGGTTCCGACTTGAGGAGCAGCTCGTCGAGGGACTCGCCGGGGCTGCGGCCGGTGGTGTCCAGCTCGATGAGCCGGTGCTTGTCGGTGAACAGGGAGGCTGCCACGTCGTCCGCGAAGCGCGCCTTCAGCTCGGCCACGTCCCCCGGCCGGATGATCTGGTACTCGTGGGGGTCCGACTCCATGCGCTCGCGAATGGTGTCGTCCGAGGCGGTCACGTGGATCAGGGCCAAGTCGGGCAGCCGCGCCTCCAGCACCTGGACCTCGTAGAGACGGTGATGACTCTGCGCGTAGCGGGGGTAGTAGGGGTGGTCCCGATCCTCACCGTAGAAATCCGAGTAGATCCGCTCTTCGATGTGCCAGCCGCCGATCATCACGTGGTCGTAGTTCTTGATGACCTCCACGTGGTACTGGAGCTGCATGCGCTGCATGCGCTCCTTGACGTCGTCGGGGAAGTCGATGTACCGGGCCCGCGACTGGGGACTGAGGGAGGAGTCGGGAATCGTGAAGTGGTCGTCCACGTGCACCCGCTGACTGCGCTGGCGGTAGTATGCGGTCAGCAGTTCGATCAGGGTCGACTTGCCGGCGTACTCGACGCCGACGAAGACGCAACGCATGCGCTGTCCTTTCCGGCAGAATACCTGGTGGCGATCTGGCGGTATATTAGGCACCCCCTCCACCGCCGGCCACATCGGAGCGCATGACCGAGCCCTCCGCGCCAACCTCCCCGGTGGGCGTGCTGATCGCCCAGCTGGGCACCCCCGCCGCCCCCGAGGCGCGGGCCCTGAGACCCTACCTGCGCCAGTTCCTCAGCGACCGCCGGGTGATCGATCTGAGCCCCTGGAGGTGGTGGCCGATCCTCCACCTCCTCGTACTCACCCGGCGGCCGGCGCGCTCGGCCCGGCTCTACCGCCGCATCTGGACCGACAAGGGCTCGCCCCTGCTGGTCCACTCGCGGGCCCAGGAGCAGGGGCTGCAGGAGAGGCTGGGCGGCGCCTACCGCGTCGTCCTGGGCATGCGCTACGGCGAGCCCGGCATCGAGTCGGCCATGGCCACCCTCGCCGGCGAGGGCATCGAGCGCATCCTCGTGTTGCCCATGTTCCCCCAGTTCTCCTGCTCGACCACGGGCTCGGTCTACGACGCCGTCACCCGCGCCGCCTTCGGCCGCCGCTGCACCTGGTTCTTCGACCGCCGCCGCCGCATGCCCACCCTGCGCTTCGTGCCCCCCTACTACGACCACCCGGCCTACATCGACAGCCTGCGCGCCATTCTCGAAGAGCAGGCAGTGCAGCTCGATACCCCGCCCGACCGCTGGTTGATCACCTTCCACGGCATCCCCCTGCGATACGTGGAGGAGGGGGATCCCTACCGCGACCAGTGCCGGGAGACGGCGCGGCTGCTGGCCGCCAGCCTCGGCCTGGGGGCGGAGCAGTGGGCGCTGGGCTTCCAGTCGCGCTTCGGCAAGGAGGAGTGGCTGCAGCCGTACACCGAGGACATCCTCGGAGGGCTGCCCGCACAGGGGGTCGGCACCCTGCTGGCCGCCTGCCCGGGATTCACCGCCGACTGCCTGGAAACGCTCGACGAGATCGGCAACGAAGGCCGGGAGATCTTCCTCGGGGCGGGGGGGCGGTCCCTGCACCTGGCGCCGTGCCTCAACGACCACCCGCGCTGGCTCGACGCCATGGCGGAAATCGTCCGCGCCGAGGCTTCCGGCTGGGTGGACGGCGCCGAGGACTGAGGGGGCCGGAGTCAGCCCCCGGAGACCGAAGCCTCCAGGCGCGCTCCGATCCATTCGATCAGGTCCCGCAGGCAGTCCTCGTCGATCTGGTGGCCCATGGCGTACTCGCGGTAGCTGAGGTCGACCTCCAGCTCCTCCAGCAGGCCCCGCGTCGCCCGCGCATCCGCGAGGGGGATCAGCGGATCGCCGGTTCCATGGGTGTGCAGCACGGGCTTGCCCTTCACCGCGGCCCTCACGTCCGGATCCCCCGGCATGCGCTGCTTCACCCAGAGGCCGCTGAGAAAGGCCACCCCCGTGACCGCCTGCGGCCGCGCCAGCAGCAGCTCGAGGGCCATGGCCCCGCCCTGGCTGAAGCCGAGTACGAGGGTTTCCCCGCCGCCGTGGCCTTGCTCGTGCAGGACCGCGTCGAGGTGCCCTGCCAGCTGCGCCAGGGAGCGCTCCGCCTGGTCGTAGTCACCGGCCAGACCCGCCCCCGCGATCTCCAGGGGAAACCAGGCGTATCCGCCCATGTCCAGGGGGATCGGCGCCCGAAAGCTGAGCACCCGCAGCCGCGGATCGAGGAAGTCCGCCAGACCGAGCAGATCGGCCTCGTCGCTGCCGTACCCATGGAGCATCACCAGCAGCGGGGGCGGGCCGGAGCCCGCGATCCTCGGTTCCCGTACCGCCGTGTGCAGGGGGGTCGGCTCGCTCATTCGAGGATCACCTCCCAGGCGCCCGCTCCCCGAAAGAGGAGGTTTACCGCCTCCGGACCCGCAGCGGTCTCGCGGACACTGGCGTTGGGGTAGAGCTTCTCGTTGCGCCAGACGACCTCACCGTCGACGCTCAGCGTCGGTCGTGGACGGCCGCCCCGTTCGAGAACCAGCTCCGTCTGGCCGGCGCCGCACGCCTGGAGTTGAACCGTCGTTCGCCGCACGCCTTCCACTTCGCCCGTACGCCACTCGACGGAGAGGTCCCCCGCCGCGGTAGGCAGCCGGCCCCGGGCGCCGTCGGCCAGGGACAGGGCGGGCTCCACCCGGCGGCGCGCGAAGCCGGGCTCCGTCGGCGAAATGCCGAGGAGGAACCTGCCGAGGAGGTAGTCGGGGCCGGGGGCCGCGATGTCCTCCTCCGGTCCCCGCTTGTCGCGCCAGGTGGAGCCTTCGCGGCCGACGATCCGCAGCCACCAGGTGTCGATCACCTCCAGGGCGCGCGCCCCGTGCCCCGACCGCCAGAGCCCCTCGGCCAGCAGCACCGCCTCGGTGAGGCCCGCCACCGGCGCCACTCCGGGGCCCCGCAGGGCCGCGGCCATGTGCCCCGACCGGTCCTCGGGGGCGGCGTCGGCGGCCAGGATCAGCGCGTTTGCGCTCTGGCTGAAGCCGCCCTGGGCGCCCTCGGCGTAGAGACCCGGCTCGGGCCGCCACAGCCTCTCCAGGCCGGTCCGAGCCGAGTCGGCCGCCTCTCGGCAGCGCCCGGCGTCGGTGTCCTCTCCGGCCCGCCGGCAAAGCCGCTCCGCGGCGCCGGCGGCGGCCGCCGCCGCCGCCAGTGACGCGGCGCCGGCAACGGCATCGGGCCCGCGAAGGGCGGCTTCGACAGCGGTGGGAAGCAGTTGTCCCAGAGTGTCGTCGTCTCCCGAGTAATCGTGGTAGGCCTCGAGACAGACCGGGAAGGGGCGGTCCCGGGCCAGGGGGCGGTGCGGGTCCGGGGCCCGCCCCAGGAGGGTGGCGCGGCCGGCGGCGAGGTGGCCGGTGCGCACGGCGTCGGCCAGCAGCAGGGCGCGGGTACCCCACCAGTCGCAGGCCGCCGGCGGCGGATCGGTGACGTAGGCGTCGAGGCGGCTGCCCTGAAGGGAGGGGGGACCCGTCTCCCACGCCAGGTCGTGGCCGGGGCCGACGGCCAGGGCGGCCTGCCCCTCGGCGGCGACGAAGCGCTCGCTCAGGGCCAGGCGCTCTAGCTCGACCTCCTCCGTGAATCCGCTCAGGCGCACCACCAGGTAGCGGCAACGCACCGGCGTCAGCCCGTACCACTCCTGTCGGCCGGAGGCGCAGACGTAGCGCAGCCCGTGGTCGATACGGCCCCAGGCGGCTGCGGCGCCGATCTCGACGACACCGCCCCGCCCCTCGCGCAGACGCAGACACGGATAGCCGGTGACGATTCGCCCGAAGTCGAGGACGAAGGCGATGGCCCGGTGGTTGCCGGTGAGCACCGAGGTCCGCCCCGTCGTGGCCAGCAGCTGGTCGCGATGGACGCACTTGCAGCCCCCCGGCCCCACCGAGGCCGGCGTGAAGGAGAGGCCGCCGCCGGGCAGGGTCTCCTCGAAGACCGCGAAGCCGCGGGCGGCCGCCAGGCGCTCGTCGGCCCGCGGTGCCTCACCCCGCACCTCGATCCCCGGGGCGCTCTCGACGCCCTCCCAGTCCTCCTCTGCCGGGGGATCATCGAGGGCCGAGAAGCCGTCGCCGCCGGCCAGCGGGAAGGCCTGCCATCGGAGGTCGGATTCGACGGGTTGAGCGGGACCACCGGCCACTCCCTTCAGGCGGCCACGACAGGCGAACCACGGAGCCTGGCCGCCGGGGGGTGACCCGACGACGGCGAGCATCTCGTGGGAGCCGGCCTCCAGCACGCCTTCCAGCACCAGGGGCTGCCACAGGGGGCGCTCGGCGAGGGCGCCGCCGGGGGCGCCGCCTACCCGCAGGCCGTCCACGTAGAGCTGCACGGGGGCGTTGGCGGCGATTCGCAGCCTGCCGCCGCGGCAGGGCCCCTCGAGGGCCAGACGGCGACGCAGCAGGAGCGCGCCGCTGCCGCCGGCGTGTCGGATGGGTCGATGGTTCACGGACGGTAGAACGGGATTGCCGTCGGCGCCGTCAAGCCGCCGCCGGCAGGGCGGGACCAGCGAGGAGGCCCGGGCCGCCGGACGAGGACCTCGGCATGCAGGGTGAAGCGGCCGATCATCTCCACATCCCCGTCGCCCGCGGATTCGATGCCGATCACGTTAGCCCACACTCTGCTCGAAGAAATCGGCCCGGAGGAACGTCTCGAGCCTGTCGATGATGCGTTCGGCCCCGAACACCGAGAGCCCCCGCAGCCGGCCGTTGGCGCCGGCATGGTCGAGGCTCTGCACGAAGCCTTCGACCCCACCGTGGAAACGGCCCCTCCTCAGACCCAGCAAGGCCGACAGTGGTGTGGCCGTAGTCGCCGGGGCGTCTGCGGCGGGACTGTCACAAACGAAGAGGCAGCGGTTCTGCGGCCGTATCGACCGGCCGCAGAACCGCTGCCGATGTTCGGATCGATCGGCCGCTCACGGAGGGTAGATCGGAAAGTCCGCCGCCATCAAGGGGCCGTCCGCCGAGGTCGGACCTACTGTGGAATCCTCAGGGAGACGATGTCGGTTAGCGTGCCCTCCCGCACCTTCCGGCGGATCAGCAGCAACGCCCGGCCGTCGGCCTCTTCGATGGCTTCCCGGTACTCGCGGACGCTGCCCACGGGCTCGCGGTCGATCTCGATGATCAGGTCCCCGCGCCGCAGACCCGCCAGGGCGGCCGGGGAGCCCCGCTGCACCCTGGAGATGACGACCCCCTCCTCCTCGGAGAAGCCGAGACGATCGGCGACCTCTTCTGTCAGCTCCCGCACCGCCAGGCCCAGCTTCTCCTGCCCCCGGGGTTCCTCCCGGGTGGAGGCGAGGCGTTCCCTCTCCAGGGGGGCGAGCTCGGCGGTGACCGTGCGCTGGCGGCCGTCCCGCAGCACCGTGAGCTGCACCTCGGTGCCGGGCGGCTGATGGGCGATGTAGCTCTTCAGCGCCGCGGGACCGTCGGTCGGCACGTCGTCGACGGCGACGATCACGTCGTAGGCCTTGAGGCCCGCCTCCTCCGCGGGCGTGTCCTCCATCACCTCGGTCACCAGCGCCCCCTTGCGGGAGTCCAGGTCGAGGGAGGCCGACAGGTCCGAATCGATCTCGCCCATGTAGATGCCCAGCATGCCGCGGCGGACCTCTCCATGCTCGACGAGCTGATCCATGACCTTGCGCGCCAGGTTCACGGGGATCGCGAAGCCGATCCCCTGGTAACCGCCGGAGCGCGAGGCGATGGCCGTGTTGATGCCCACCAGCTCTCCGCCCAGGTCGATCAGGGCGCCGCCGGAGTTGCCCGGGTTGATGGCGGCGTCGGTCTGGATGTAGTCCTCGTATTCGGAGACTCTGGGGCTGCGGCCCACGGCGCTGACGATGCCCGAACTCACCGTGTGCAGTTGCCCGAAGGGATTGCCCACGGCCACCACCCATTCGCCCACGTCGAGCTGGTCAGAGTCCCCCAAGGCGAGGAAAGGCAGGTCCTCGTCGGCTTCGATCTTGAGCACCGCCAGGTCCGTCCCGGGGTCGCGGCCGACGATGCGCGGATTGAAGATGCGCCCGTCGGAGAGCTCCACCCGGATGTGGTCGGCCGGGGAATCCGTCGGGCGCCACCCGCCGGTGATCACGTGGTTGTTGGTGAGGATGTGTCCGTCGGCGGAGATGATCACCCCGGACCCGAGGCCCTTCTGCAGGCCCCCCTCCGGCTGCCGGAAGGGAAAGAAATCCTCGAAGGGGGGACCGGGCCGCCCCTCGGGCTCGATGCGGACCATCTCCTTCTCGGTCTTCACCGCCACCACCGCCGGTTTCACGGACTCGGACAACTCGGCGAAGGCGTCGGACAGGAGCTGCAACTGCTCCAGGCCGGTGGCGGCCGCCGCGGGCGTCGGCGCCTGGATGGACCACAGGGCGGCGGCCGTCAGGGCCGCCAGCGTCGTTCTCGTCATCGTGCTGTCACCTCTTCTCCAAAGGGTTCGAGGGTATTAGGACGAAGGCGCCCGGCCGGGGTTCCCGCCGGCGGTGGGGGACTCGTGGTGGACGCTCAGCTCCCCGTCCTCCAGGTCGATGCGGACGACATCGCCGTCGGCGATCTCCCCGGCGATCAGGGCCCGTCCGATGCGGGTCTCCACCTCGTGCTGCAGGAACCGCTTGAGAGGACGGGCCCCGAAGACGGGATCATAGGCCTGCCGGGCGATGAACGTACGCGCCGCGGCGCTCATCTCCAGCTCGATCCGCCGGTCCGCGAGCCGCCTGCGGAGCTCGCCGGCCAGGAGCTCGACGATCCGCTCGATCTCCGCCACGGACAGGGGCTTGAAGAGCACCACGTCGTCAACGCGGTTGAGGAACTCCGGCCGGAAGTGGCCCCGCAGCTCTCCCATGACCCGGTCCTTCACCGGCTCCGGGATCTCGACGCCGCCCTCGGCGACTCCCTCCATCAGGTGCTGGGAGCCGATGTTCGAGGTCATGATGACGACCGTGTTCTTGAAGTCCACCGTATGTCCCTGGGCGTCGGTGAGGCGGCCATCATCGAGGAGCTGCAGCAGCGCGTTGAAGACGTCGGGGTGGGCCTTCTCGATCTCGTCGAAGAGGACCACGGAGTACGGCCGGCGCCGCACCGTCTCGGTCAGCTGCCCCCCCTCCTCGTAGCCCACGTACCCCGGCGGCGCACCCAGCAGGCGCGCCACGCTGTGCTTCTCCATGTATTCCGACATGTCGATGCGCACGACGCTCTCCTCGGAGTCGAAGAGGGCCGCCGCCAGGGTCCGGGCCAGCTCGGTCTTGCCGACGCCGGTGGGGCCCAGGAAGAGGAAGGAGCCGATGGGCCGGCGCGGGTCCTTGATCCCCGCGCGGGCGCGGATCACGGCGTCCGCCACCCGCTGCACGGCCTCGTCCTGGCCGACGACGCGTTCGTGCAGGATCTCGTCGAGACGGAGCAGCTTCTCCCGCTCCCCCTCCACCAGTCGGGTCACCGGGACTCCCGTCCACCGGGAGACGATCTCGGCGATCTCCTCCTCCGTTACCTCCTCGCGCAGCAGCCGCCCCCCGCCCTCGCCGCTGAGGCCCGACTCGCGCTCGGCCAGCTCGCGCTCCAGCTCGGGGAGCCTGCCGTACTTCAGCTCCGCCGCCTCGTTCAGGTCGGCCCGGCGCTCCGCTTCCTCGACCTCGCGCCGCACGCCCTCCATCTGCTCGCGCAACTCCCTCACCCGTCCGATGGCGGCCTTCTCGTCCTCCCACTGGGCGCGCATGGCGTCGGCCTGGCCCTTCAGGTCGCCCAGCTCCCTGCGCAGGTCGTGGAGGCGCTCGCCGCTGGCCTTGTCCTTCTCCTTCTTCAGGGCCGCCTCCTCGATCTCGAGCTGCATGACGCGGCGCGTCACCTGGTCGAGCTCGGCGGGCATGGAGTCGATCTCGGTGCGGATCGAGGCGCAAGCCTCGTCCACCAGGTCGATCGCCTTGTCGGGCAGGAAGCGGTCGCTGACGTAGCGGTTCGACAGCACGGCGGCGCCCACCAGGGCGTTGTCCTGGATGCGCACGCCGTGATGGACCTCGTAGCGCTCGCGCAGTCCGCGCAGGATCGAGATCGTGTCCTCCACGCTCGGCGCCTCCACCATGACCGGCTGGAAGCGGCGCTCGAGGGCGGCGTCCTTCTCGATATGCTTGCGGTGCTCTTCGAGGGTGGTGGCGCCGATGCAGTGCAGCTCGCCGCGGGCGAGCGTCGGCTTGAGCAGGTTCCCGGCGTCGGTGGAGCCTTCGGTGCGGCCGGCGCCGACGATGTTGTGGATCTCGTCGATGAACAGCAGGATGCGTCCGTCCGACTCGGCGATCTCGTGGAGGACCGCCTTCAGGCGCTCCTCGAACTCGCCGCGGTACTTGGCGCCGGAGATCAGGGCCCCCATGTCGAGGCTGAAGAGGGTGCGCTCCTTCATCCACTCCGGGACGTCGCCGCGGACGATGCGCTGCGCCAGCCCTTCGACGATCGCCGTCTTGCCGACGCCGGGCTCCCCGATCAGGACCGGGTTGTTCTTGGTCTTGCGCGAGAGGATGCGGATGACCCGCCGGATCTCGGCGTCGCGGCCGATGACG
Organism: Gemmatimonadaceae bacterium; assembly: GCA_026706075.1. GTDB lineage: Bacteria > Latescibacterota > UBA2968 > UBA8231 > UBA8231 > UBA8231. The sequence goes on along the minus strand of JAPOZM010000113.1, from coordinate 47,410 downwards.
GGATCGAGCTTGCCGGCGCGCGCCTCGGCGACGACGTCGACGCCGTACTTCTCCAGGGCCTCGTACCGGGCCTCGGGGTCCTCCGAGGTCACGCGCTGGTTGCCGCGCACCGCCGCCAGAGCCTGCAGGAAGCGGTCGCGGGTGACGCCGGCGGCGGCGAGGGCCCGCGCCGTCCCGGAGCCGGCGCCGTCGCCGATCAGGGCCAGGGCCAGGTGCTCGACGGATACGAACTCGTCCTTCAGTCGGCCAGCCTCCGTCTCGGCGGCGGCGAGGGCTTGGGAGAGTCCCCGGGCCAGGCACGGCTCGGAGCCTCCGCCGGAAACCCGCGGGGACTTCTCCAGCTCGGTCTGCAGCTGGGAGTGAAGCTCCGCCGGGTCAGCGCCCAGCCGCATCAGGACGCGCGGCACGACGCCGTCCCGATGCCGCAGCAGGGCCGCGGCCAGGTGCGGCAGGTCGACCTCCGGGTGGCCGTGGCGCGCGGCGATGCTCTGCGCCTCCTGCAGGGCTTCCAGGGACTTGTGGGTCAGCTTGTCCATCTCCATCGCTCCTGGTGACAGCGGCGATGGTGCAAAAGCCGTACCTCAGGCGAAATCCTGCCTGATCGGCAGATCCGAACAGGAAGAGAGGCACTAACCGTGCCGATCAGGCACCCAGGGGGTGGGACCGGAGGTCCTGGTGTCCGAGGGGGCTTCAGCGGCCCCTGGGCCGCGGCTCAGTAGACTTCGGAGACGAAGTGCTGCTCCTCGCGCGGCGGACGCTGGTAAGGCTCCCCTTCGGTGCGCGGCGGCAGGGCCACCTCGGGCGGCGTGATGTCCTCGTGAGGGATGGCCTCCAGGATGTCGCGGATGCAGTTCAGCCGCGCCTTCTTCTTGTCGTCCGAGAGGACCACCCTCCAGGGCGCCTCCTCGATGTCGGTGTAGAAGAAGGTCTCGTCCTTGGCCCGGGAGAAGTCGACCCAGCGGTCGCGCTCGGCCAGGTCGATGGCGCTCAGCTTCCAGCGTTTCCTGGCCTGCTCGGCGCGCGCCTGGAAGCGCTTCTCCTGCTCCTCGGCGCTGACGGAAAACCAGTACTTGAGAAGGATGATGCCGTCGCGCACCAGCATGCGCTCGAACTCGGGGCAGGAGCGCAGGAACTCGCGGTACTGCCTGTCGGTGCAGAACCCCATCACCTTCTCCACGCCCGAGCGGTTGTACCAGCTGCGGTCGAAGATCACCATCTCACCCGCCGACGGCAGGTGGGAGATATAGCGCTGGAAGTACCACTGGGAGCGTTCGCGGTCCGAGGGCTTGGCCAGGGCCACGACGCGGCAGCCCCGGGGGTTGAGGGGCTCGGTGATGCGCTGGATCGCCCCGCCCTTGCCGGCCCCTCCGCGGCCCTCGAAGACGAGGACCACCCGCAGGTCGCGGTCCTTGATCCAGTACTGAAGGTTGACGAGCTCGTTCTGCAGCCGCTGCAGCTCGCGTTCGTAGAACCCGCCCTTCAGGCGGCCGTCCTTCCTGTAGATGTCCCCGTCCGCGCCGTGGCCGTGGCCCTCGTCCTGCTTGTTCGGCTTGCTCATGGGGAGATTCTCCTCCTGCCGCAGGGCCCGCAAAGGTAGCGGCACGCGCCGTGGACCGGCAACGCGCCGGCGCTTCAGCCGATGAGGCTGAGCCGGAAGAACGCGAGGGACAGGGCCGAGCCTTTGGAGGAGCCGGGCACCAGCCCCCCCCGGGTTGCGTAGGCGAAGTCGAAGAGCTCCAGCTCCATGCCGCCGATGGTGAAGGGTCCGAAAGCGAAGCCGACGCCGGTGCTGGAGCTGCGGCCGCCGAGGGAGATGCCCGAGCGCGCCGGGAACCAGGACACCAGCCGGTATTCCGCGCCCAGGGAGATCCTGGGCGCCGTCGTCAGCCCGAACCCTTCGCTCAGGGCCTGATCGTAGTTGCCGAGCAGGGTCAGCTGCGAGGTCTGGCGGCGGGCCACGCCGACGCGCACCAGGGCCGGCAGGGACCGCGAGAAGCTCCGCTCGCCGACCTTCTCCAGGTGCTCCTCCACGCCGTCCCCGTTGAGGTCGGCCTTGTCGACGATGTCCCAGATGTTCTCCACGTCGAGGAGCCGGGTCACCCGGAGGCCGCTGGCGGCGGCGTAGAAGGAGTCCTGCTGCGCCGCGATGCCCCAGGTCATGGTGTCGAGCAGGTTCAGCACGCCGAGGCCGAAGGTCGTGCGGTGGTCCCGGGTCACTCCGGCAACGCCGAGGTCGATGCCGAACCCGAGGCCGCCGCCGTACTGGGCCAGGCCCTGCAGGTCGTCCAGCTCCGCCCCCACGGGAAGGACCTCGAGGACGCCGCTGGTCTCCACCACCTCCCCGTAGACGCCGCCGAGAAGCTTGAAGGTCAGGCCCAGGGAGAGCTCCCCCAGGTAGGGCTCCAGCTCCGGCGGCAGCCACGGCCTGGCGCCTGACCAGTTCAGGCTGGCCACGGCCCAGCCGGAACCGTCCCAGTCGGAGATGTCGTACGGCCGATCGAACTCGTTGCCGTAGAACATCAGGTCGACCATGTCCTTGGGCAGCTCGCCCTCGACGCCGGCGGCGAGACCGGTGGTGACGGCGGCGTGGATGCCCCAGGGCATGGGGAAGGCGATGCCGCCGTTGACGGGAAGGCCGGCGGCCACCGAGGGCATGAGGTCCATGTTGAACCTCAGGCCGTCCTCCGGCACCTCGGCGAGCAGGTCCTGCTTGTCCCGGTCGGTGAGGATGTGCTCGTCGTCGGTGAAGTGGTCGTTGTAGGCCTTCACCGAGATGGCGTTGTTCTCGGCCACCAGGCCGAGGCCGGCGGCCACCATCTCCCACTTGAACCTCGGGCTGGTGCCCAGGCCCAGGTTCGCGGGGTTCCAGAATGCGGCCTCGGGACCCCGGGCCAGGGCCGTGTACGACCGCCCGAGAGCGAGGGCCCGGGGAGAGCTGTCCCCGACGACGCCGAAGGCTCCCGTAGCGGTCACGGAGAGGGCGAGGAGGAGGCGGGCGGCGGCAGCGGTCATTCGACGAGGGACTCGTTGAGCTCGATGAAGATCTCGGCCTGAGCCTGGACGACGACGATGTCGTCGCCATGGATCGTGTCCCATGTGGGCGACGCCAGGCGCACCTTGACCCCGCTGTACAGGGTCCGCACCCGGCTGTCGGGGTCGGCGGGCCCCGGGTCGGCGGGATCGATGTCGAGGAGCAGGCGCAGGTCGTCGGCGCTCAGGGAGACCTGGCGGATGCCGGGCGCGTCCGGTTCGACGCCGAAGTACTGCCCGTCCTCCTTGGGAAGAGTAAGGATCGGATCGGAGAACACGAGCCCGGGATCGTAGGCGGTGAACAGGCGCACGCCGATGGCCAGGGGGGTCTTGTTCAGGACCGTCGTCGTCACCAGGGCCCCCTCGATGTTGGCGTTGATCCGCCTCCGGGCCTCGGCGTCGGTGAAAGCCCCCTGGGAGCGCGGGCTGCTCTCGAACCAGGAGGTGTCGGCCAGGAGGCGGGCGGGGGCCTCGAAGGCCACCCTGTCGAGACGGATCCAGTGGTCGGCGGCTACCCGGGAGGTATCCCCCTCGAACCCCGCGCCGATGAGGATGGAGTCCGTGTGCACGGTGACACGGGTGGGCAGGAAGTCGAGGAAGGGGGTGAGCCGGCCGGGTGCGACATCGATCGAGCGCGTCACCGGGTCGGCCGGCGAGCCCGCCTCGGTGTCGATGTGCAGCTCCAAGGTCCGCTCGAGCCCTGCCGAGTCCGGGATCGCCGAGTCGGTCCCGACGACGCGGAGGGCCAGCCGCCCGGGCACGCCCACGGCGCTGGTGTACGTCACCCTCATGCCCGCCGAGTCGAAGGCCACGGCGTTGATCGTATCGGCTCCCGCGGGCAGGTCGATGGACCGCGTCCGCGGCTCGATGGCGGGCAGTTGAATGCGATCGAACCGGCCGCTGACCTCGCGGAAGGTCAGCTTTCCCAGGACCGCCTCGACGGTCAGCGCCGCTTCCGAGCGGAGGGTCACCGCCGCCTCCGACCGGTGCGTGCGGCCCGTGTACCCGACGCGCATCTCCAGTGGATCCTCCGGCCGGAAGAGGTGGCCGTCGAGGGGGATCACGACCTCCCGGGAAACTCCCGCGCCAAGCCCGTCGATGACCCCGGTCGGCGAGAGCCCGGTCGCCTCGTCGGCCACCTCGGGGAGCGCCAGTGTCACGTCCATCGCCACCGGCAGCTCGTTGGTCACCACCAGGCTCAGGCGGCCGCTCTCGATCAGGGCCCGCGTCAGCCGCAGGCGATCCCCCGGGAGCGCGAGCGCGGCGGGCTCGGCGGGCGCCACCACCTGGGGCTCGATGGGGGCGGTGACCTCGCGCACGCCCAGGCGGCTCAGCCCGAGGGTGATGGCGAGGGAGTCCTCCGCGCGTAGGGTGACGGTCTCCGGCGCCTCCAGCCGGGCCCTCTCCAGGAGAAGGATCAGGTCCCCCGAGATCCGCCGGTCGGCGAGGTCGAAGACCGCGGCGCCGGTGCCCCCGGCGTCGATGCGGCGCACTTCCGCCGTCTGCACCGTGCGGCCCCGGTCGAGCAGGGCCAGCTCCAGATCGACGAAAGCCAGGGGCAGGCCGTTGGCGATGGTCAGGGTCAGGCTCCCGGAGGCCACCTCGAGGGACTCGACCCCCGGCAGGGTCAGCTCCAGCTCGAGGCCGGAGAGCGAGGTCTCCTCGGGAACCCGGATCTCCTGTCCGAGGAGCTCCGCGGGCAGGAACTCCCCGGCTGTGATCGGGGGCAGGACGATCTCCCGGCCGGCGACCGCGATCTCCCCGAGGGGAGCGGCGAAGCGGGCGGGATCGGGCGTGACGGCGAGGCGGCCTCCGACCTCCGAGCGGCCCTCGAGGTCGCTGAACTCGCGGTCGTAGCGCAGGGCGATGCTGCCGTCGTCGCGGAGAGCTAGATAGTCCGCCTCCTCCGCGACGATCTCGGAGAGGGCCGTCGTGTCATTGGCCACCGGAACGCGGAGGACGATGGACGACCTGGGAACCTGGGGCTTCTCCACGGCGCAGCCGGCGGCGATGAGCGCCGCCCCGAGAGCGGCGGCCGCCCGGGGGATGTGCGGGGATGCCATCACGCGCCCCTGGTCATCGGCCGACGCCGCGGCTCAGATCCCGGCGGCCTGCTTGAGGGCCGGAACCTTGTCGGTCCTCTCCCAGGTGAAGTCGTCGTCGCCGCGTCCGAAGTGCCCGTAGTTCGCGGTCTTGCGGAAGATGGGGCGGCGCAGCTGCAGGTGGTCGATGATCCCCCGCGGCGTCAGGTCGAAGACCTCGGGGATCAGCCCCTCCATCTCGCTGTCCTTCAGCACCTCGCCCGTGCCGAAGGTGTTCACCAGGATCGACACCGGACGGGCGACGCCGATGGCGTAGGCCAACTGGATCTGGCAGCGGCCGGCCAGCCCGGCGGCGACCAGGTTCTTGGCCACGTAGCGGGCCATGTAGTGGGCGCTTCGATCGACCTTCGTCGGGTCCTTGCCGGAGAACGCGCCGCCCCCGTGGGGGCAGGCGCCGCCGTAGGTGTCGACGATGATCTTGCGCCCCGTGAGGCCGCAGTCGCCATGAGGTCCGCCGACGACGAAGCGGCCCGTGGGATTGATGTGATAGACCGTGTCCGGGCCGAGGAGGTGGTCGGGGAGGACCTTCCGGATCTCGGCGATCATGTCGCCCTCGATGCGGGAGTGGTCGACGTCCGGGTCGTGCTGCGTCGACAGGACGACGGCGGCGACCCGTCTCGGCTCGACGCCTTCGTACTCCACGGTGACCTGCGACTTGGCATCGGGCCGCAGGTAGCCGACGGCTCCCTCCCTCCGGAGGCGGGCGTGATGCTGGAGGATGCGGTGGGAAAGGGTGATGGGCAAGGGCATCAGCTCCGGGGTCTCGCGGCAGGCGAAGCCGAACATCATGCCCTGGTCGCCGGCCCCCATCTCCTGGTGCAGACCTTCCGACTCGGTGACCCCCTGGGAGATGTCGGCGGACTGCTTGTCGAGGGCGACGACGACGCCGCAGGAGCGGGAGTCGAAGCCGTAGGCGGGATCGGTGTAGCCCACGTCCTCCACGACCTGGCGGACCGTCGCCTGGATGTCGGGTTGCGATGCGGAAGTGATCTCCCCGGCCACGACCACGAGCCCGGTGGTGACCAGGGTCTCGCAGGCGACGCGGGAGTGGGGATCTCCGGCGAGCATGGCGTCGAGAACGGCATCCGAGATCTGGTCGGCCACCTTGTCGGGATGTCCCTCGGAGACCGATTCGGATGTAAACAGGTGACTCACTTCCTCCCTCTCCTCGTCTTGGGTCGATGCACGGTCACCCCTCCACCTCGCTGGGGGGACGGGCGGCGGCCAGCACCTCCGCCATCTCGGCCTCGACCCGTTCGCGAACTTCCCGGGCCGAGGTCAGGGTCAGGCACTGGCCGGCCAGCTCGGACATCCGCCCGATCTCCGCGGCCCTCAGCAGCTCCCTGACCTCCGGGATCTGGGGGGGACTCACGCTCAACTGGCGCACCCCGAGCCCCAGAAGGAGCAGGGCGGCCACCGGATCGGCGACCATCTCGCCGCAGATGCTGGTCGGAATCCCGGCCGCCAGCGAGGCCTCGGAGACCTGCCGGATCAGGCGAAGGACCGCCGGATGCAAGGGCTGGTAGAGCTCGGCCACGCGCGCCGTTCCGCGGTCGACGGCCAGGGTGTACTGTACCAGGTCGTTGGTCCCCAGGCTGAAGAAGTCGACCTCCCCGGCCAGCTGCTCGGCGGTGATCGCCGCCGACGGCACCTCGATCATCACCCCCACCCGGCAGTCCGCCCTGTGGTCGACGCCCTCGCGGGTCAGCTCGTCCGCGGTCTCGGCGATCATCTCCCGGGCCTGCCGGATCTCCTCCAGGCCGCTGATCATGGGCAGGAGGATGCGAGTCTCGCCGTGGACGGCGGCCCTCAGGATGGCCCGCAGCTGGGTCTTGAACAGATCCGGGTTGTCGAGGCAGATGCGGATACCCCGCCAGCCGAGAAAAGGGTTGGCCTCCGGAGGAGAGTCGACGGCGTGGATGAGCTTGTCCCCCCCGAGGTCGATGGTGCGGACGACCACCGGCTGCGGCGCCATGGCCTTGACGATCCTGGAATAGCAGTCGAACTGGTCGGCCTCCGACGGCAACCCGTATCCGAGATACAGAAACTCGGTGCGGAGCATGCCCACGCCCCGGGCGCCGTTGCGCACCGCCAGGTCGATCTCCTGGGGCAGGTCGAGATTGGCCAGGAGCACCACCTCCTCGCCGTCGCGGGTCACCGTGGGCAGGTCCGCCCGCCGGCTCAGCTCCCGCTCGCGCCGCAGCTGCCGCCGTCGGCGGGTCCGGAAACGGCGCAGGGTCGCCGCGTCGGGACGCACGTGCACAGTGCCCTCGTCGCCGTCGACGACCAGCAGATCCCCGGCGCGCACCGCCCAGGAAGCCTCGCCCGTGCCGACCACGGTGGGCAGACCGAGAGAACGGGCGATGATGCTGGTGTGGGACGTCTCTCCTCCCACGTCGGTGACCAGGCCCGTTACCAGCCGCCTGGCCAGCTGGGCGGCTTCGGAAGGCAGCAGGTCGCGGGCGACGATCACGGTGTTGGAGCGCAGCGTCTGCAGGCCGGAGAAGCCGCCCCCCGCCAGGTGCACGAGGACCTGCTGCTCGATGTCCTTGAGGTCCCCCACCCGGGCGCGCAGGTACTCGTTGTCGATCTTCTCGAACTCCCGGCGAAGGGCGCCCATGGTCGCGGCGAAGGCCCCCTCCGCCGAGCGCTTGGCGGAGCGGATGCGCTCGATGGTCGCGTCGCGGACCTGCGCGTCCTCGAGCATGGCCAGCTGGGCGTCGAAGATCAGCGCCAGGTCGGTCCCGTGCTCGTGCTCGACGCGCTGGCGGGTGCGGCGCACGTCACCGGCCACCGCCTCCAGGGCGGCGCGGAAGCGGCCCACCTCGGCCTCCACGCGATGGGCGGGGATCTTCCTCGGCGAGTCGGCGGCGGGACTCTCCACCCGGTGGGTGAAAGCCTTGCCGATGGCGATCCCGGGCGAGGCCGGGATGCCCTCGATCCTCCGGTAGGTCCCACGCCGGGTTGATTGGCTCACGGCCCTGATCCTCAGGTGTTCTCGAAGTCTCCGCCGAGCAGTCCGGTCACCGCCTCGAGGGCGGCTTCGGCATCCCGCCCCTCGGCCTCGACCACCACTTCGGCGCCATATTCGGCGGCGAGCATCATCACCCCCATGATGCTCTTGCCGTTGATACGGGTCACGTCCCCCTTGCTCAGAAAGATATCCGCCTCGTAACGGCCGGCGGCCTGGACGAGCAACGTGGCGGGACGAGCGTGGATGCCCAGCTTGTTGGCGATGACAACGCTCTTGCGAATCATGCGTTTCGCTGGTTTGGCCCAGGGGGCGGGAGGGTCTCCTCAAGCCTCGGCGATGTGGACCGCGGCGCTCAGCTCCCGCAGACGGCCCGGGTCGTTCTCCACGGCCGTGCCGGTCACCACGAAAGCGGCCCCTCCCTCGACCTTGTCGCGCGCCGTCTGCGGATCTCGGATGCCGCCGCCCACGATCACCGGCAGATCGACGTACCGCGACACGGCCCGCACCATGGGCGTGGGTACGGAGTCGCGGGCCCCGGAGCCGGTCTCGAGGTAGACGAGCCTCATGCCGAGATACTGCGCCGCCAGGGCGTGGGCCATGGCGATATCGTCCTTGTCCCGCGGTATGGGCCGCGTGGAGCTCATGAACTCCGTCGAAGTCAGGGTGCCCGACTCGACCAGCATGTAGGCGGTGGAGATGACCTCCATGCCGTACTCCTTCAGCAGGGGCGCGGCGCGGACCTGCTGCCCGATGAGCAGCTCGGGGTTGCGGCCGCTCACCATGCACAGGTACAGGATCGCGTCGGCCGTGCGCACGACCTGTCCCGCGTCTCCGGGAAAGGAGATGACGGGGATCTGCACGAGGGCGCGCAGGCGCTCGAAGAGCTCGGCGTTGCGCGCCGTCGAGAGCATCAGGCTGGTGCCCACGAGGATCCCGTCGGCCCCCGCCTCGGCGCAGATCGAGGCCCGCCTCTCGAGCTCTTCCATGGCCAGGCGGTCGGGGTCGAGGAGGGTCAGGTAGCCCGCGCCGCGGCGCGCCCGTGCTTGGAGCAGCTGTTCGAAGGTGCTCTTCATCGTCCGCGGCCTGGGGCGCTAGCCCTCCGTCAGGCACCGCCGCACGATGCCGGCCGCGGCTGCGATGGCCTCGTCGATCCGGGAGGGGTCCTTGCCGCCGGCCTGGGCCATGTGGGGCCGGCCTCCTCCGGAGCCGCCGGCGATGCGGGCGACCTCCCTGACGATGTCCCCGGCCTTCAGTCCCCGCGACTGGATCACGTCGTCGCTGACCACGGCGATGAAGGAGACCCTCCCCTTCACCTCGGCGCCGAGGACCCCCACGCCGGAGCCCAGGCTGTCGCGAAGGCCGTCGGCGAGGGTGCGCATGGCGGGCACGTCTTCGGCCTCGACCCGGCAGGCGGCAACGCGCACGCCCTCCACCTCGACGGCGCCCTCGGCCAAGGAGGCGGCGCTGTCCCCGGCGGCCTGACGGCGTACCTCGGCCAAGGCCTTCTCCAGGTCGCGATTGCGCTCAAGCAGGCGCCGCACCTGGTCGGGCAGTTCCTCGTCGCCCGCGTTCAGCAGGCGGCCGATCTCGCCGAGGAGGGCGCGGTGACGGCGGGCGGCGCCTTCGGCCTCGACGCCGGAAAGGGCCTCGACCCGGCGGGTGCCGGCGGCGATGCCGCTCTCGGCGGTGAGGTCGAAGAGGCCGATCTGGCCGGTGTGGGCCACGTGGGTGCCGCCGCACAACTCGAGACTGAAGTCGCCGATCTTCACGACCCGCACGCGGTCCTCGTACTTCTCGCCGAACAGCGCCTGGGCCCCCATCTGCCGGGCGCGATCGAGATCCTCCTCGAAGGAGGAGACCTCGATGTCTTCGCGGATGCAGCCGTTGACGATGGCACCGGCCTCCTCCAGCTGTCCCGACTCCATGGCCTGGAAGTGGGAGAAGTCGAATCGCAGGCGGTCCGGAGCCACGAGGGATCCCATCTGCGCCACGTGATCCCCCAGGACCCGGCGCAGGGACTCGTGCAGCAGGTGCGTGGCCGTGTGGTTGCGCGCCGCGGCATCGCGGGCCTCCCGGTCGACGGAGGCGCACACCACCTGGCCCGGGCCGGGGGGTTCACCCTCGATCAGCCGTCCCTCGTGGACGATGCCCCCACGCCCCTTCCGCGTCGTCTCCACGTCGATGCGCAGACCGTCGGCGGTGAGGACCCCCCGGTCGCCGACCTGACCGCCCGACTCGGCGTAGAACGGGGTGCTGCCGAGGACAACCCGCGCAACACCGTCGTCGACCTGCGCGTGCATCACCCGCGCCTCGATCTCCAACTCGTCGTACCCGACAAACAGGGAGTGCTCGCCCTCGACGGCGTCTCCAAGGCCCTCCGAGGCGGCGAAGCGGTCCTTGGTGGCCGCGCGGGCGCGCTGCCGCTGTCCATCGAGCTCGGCATGGAAACCGGCGGTGTCGACGGACAGGCCGCGCTCTCGCGCCATCAGCTCGGTGAGATCGAGGGGGAACCCGTAGGTGTCGAAGAGGCGGAAGGCGTCGGCCCCCGAGACCTCGCCCTTCTGGCTGACGCGCTCGAAGATCTCCAGCCCGCGGTCGAGGGTGCGGCCGAAGGACTGTTCCTCGGCCTGGATCACCATGGCCACATGGGCGGCCTTCTCCTTCGCCTCGGGGAAGACGTGAGCCATGGAGTCGGCCAGGGGCTGGACCAGCCGGTACAGGAAGGGGTCGTGCTGGTCGAGCTGGCGGCCGAAGCGGGAGGCCCGCCGCAGGATGCGCCGCAGCACGTAGCCCCGCCCCTCGTTGGAGGGCAGGACGCCGTCGCCGATGGCGAAGGTGAGAGCGCGCACGTGGTCGGCGATCACCCGGGCCGGCACCCGTCCCGCATCGGACCCCGGGTCGGCGCCGGTGACCTCGGCGATGCACCCGATCAGCGGCCGGAAGAGATCGGTGCCGTAGTTGCTGTCGGTGCCCTGGAGCAGGCTGCACATGCGCTCGAAGCCCATCCCGGTGTCGACGTGCCGGGAGGGCAGCGGATGCAGGGTCCCCGACTCGTCGCGGTTGAACTGGATGAAGACGAGGTTCCAGAACTCGACGAACTCGGGACCATCCTGCAGCAGCAGCTCCTCGCTCTGGAGGGAGGGGTCTTCACCGATGTAGTAGTGGATCTCCGAGCAGGGGCCGCAGGGGCCGGTTCCGCCCATCTCCCAGAAATTGTCCTTGGCCGGCAGCCGCACCACGCGCCCGGGCAGAAGGTCGGTCTCCTCGTACCACAGGGACTCGGCCTCCTCGTCGGGCGGGACCCCCTCGCCGCCTTCGAAGACGGTGGCCCACAGCCGGTCTCTGCACAGGCCGAAACGCTCCGTCACCAGCTCCCAGCCCCAGCGGATGGCCTCTTCCTTGAAGTAGTCGCCGAAGGACCAGTTGCCGAGCATCTCGAAGAAGGTGTGGTGCCAGGGGCTGATCCCCACCTCCTCCAGGTCGTTGTGCTTGCCCGAGACCCGGATGCACTTCTGCGTGTCCACGGCGCGCGTGTACGGCCGGCTGCCCAGCCCGAGAAAGACGTCCTTGAACTGGTTCATGCCGGCGTTGATGAAGTACAGGGTAGGGTCGTCGGACGGCACCACCGGCGCGCTCGGCACCCGGGCGTGCCCCCGCTCCTCGAAGAAGGAGAGGAAGGTCTCGCGAATCTCGTTGGACTTCATCTCTTCTCCCCGGCCTCCTCGATCTCGGTCCAGGCCCGCGTCACCGCCTCCCGCACGGTGTCGGGGTCGAAACCGCGGCGGGCCAGCAGCCCGTACATGCGCCGCCGCGCGGTCTCCGGGTCGAGCCCCCGGTACCGGGTCAGCTGCCGGCGCAGCAGCGTCAGGGCCTCGGCCCCGGATCCGAGGTCGTCCCCGTACTCGGCCAGGACCTCCTCGATGAGGGCCGGGTCGATCCCTCGCCGGGCCAGATCGCGGCTGATCTTCGGCGCCCCCTCGGGGCGGCGGGACCTGCGGCTCTCGACCCAGCGGCGGACGAAGGCGCGGTCGTCGAGGAGGCGCAGCGCCTCCAGATCGCCCACCACGGTGTCAATCGCCGCCGGTTTGCAGCCGCGGCGATGCAGCCTCTGGCGGATCTCCTTCACCGAGCGGTCTCGCACCTCGAGAAGCTCGAGGGCGATCCGGCGGGCGCTCTCCCGCTCCTCGATCCCGGAAACCACGCTCACTCCGGACCCGCCGAGTCAACCGGCGGCGGACTCATGCCGAGCTCCTCGCGCAGCCGGGACTCCAGGCTCTCCGCCAACTCGGGGTGAGCGGCCAGGAAGGCGCGGGCGTTCTCCCTGCCCTGCCCCAGGCGCTTGCCATCGCAGGAGAACCAGGTGCCGGCCTTGTCCACCAGACCGTGCTCGAGTCCGATGTCGAGCAGATCGGCCTCGCGCGACACCCCGATCCGGTCACCCTCGTAGTAGATGTCGAACTCGGCCTGCCGGTACGGAGGGGCCAGCTTGTTCTTGACCACCTTGATCCGCGCCCGGCTGCCGATGTTGCGGTCGCCGTCCTTGATATGCCCCACGCGGCGGATGTCGACGCGGACCGACGCGTAGAAACCCATGGCCCGGCCGCCGGTGGTGGTCTCGGGGTTGCCGAACATGACGCCGATCTTCATGCGCAGCTGGTTGATGAAGATGGCGCAGGTCCGCGACCGGCTGATGCTGCCCGTGAGCTTGCGCAGGGCCTGCGACATCAGGCGGGCGTGGAGGCCCATGTGGGAGTCGCCCATCTCTCCCTCGAGCTCGGCCTGGGGCACCAGGGCGGCCACCGAGTCGAGGACGACGACGTCGAGGGCGCCGGAGCGCACCAGGGTGTCGACGATCTCCAGGGCCTGCTCGCCCGAGTCGGGCTGGGAGATGATGAGGTTCTCCACGTCGACGCCGATGCGCCGCGCAAAGCCCACGTCGAGGGCGTGCTCGGCGTCGATGAAGGCCGCCGCCCCTCCGGCGCGCTGGGCCTCGCGGATGGCGTGCAGGGAGACCATGGTCTTGCCCGCCCCCTCGGGCCCGTAGATCTCGACGATCCGCCCCCGCGGAAAACCGCCGATGCCCAGGGCCGCGTCGACGGCCAGGGAACCCGAGGGAATCGCCTCGACCTCGACGATGCCGCCCTCGTCCCCCATGCGCATGATGGAGCCCTTGCCGTGCTGCTTCTCGATCTGGGAGATGGCCAGGTCCAACGCCTGCTCGCGCGCACCATCGGCCGCCGGGCCATTGCTGTCGACCATGTGTCGCTCCCGCGGGTTTGTCATCGCCCGGCCAGCGCCCATCCCGCCCGCAGCAGCAGGTGGGTCATGAGACCGGCGGCGACGTCGTCGAGGACGATCCCCCATCCGCCGGGCAGGCGCTCAAGCTGGCGCGCCGGCGGCGGCTTGAGGATGTCGAGGGCCCGGAACACCAGGAATCCGGCGATGGCGGTCAGCGGACCATGGGGAAGGAAGGCAACCGCGAACAGGTATCCCGCGGCTTCGTCGATCACCACTGGGCCCGGATCCTCCTGGTTCCGGGCGCGGGCCTCGGCGCCGGCGCTGGCCACAGCCACGGCGGTGGTCACGGCCAGCAGGACGATCCATGCGCCGGTGGTCAGGGAATCGCACAGGACCAGATAGGCCGTAGCGGTCACCGCGGTACCCGCGGTACCGGGGGCCAAGGGCGACCGGCCGGAAAACAGGACCGTGGCGATGGCGGTCCGGAGGAACTCGGCCGCGTGCCGGGAAGTGCGATCCGGGGACCCGCTGTCAGGTCCGCAGAAAATAGTGAAAACCGGAGAGCAGGGTAAGGAGAAGGACGCCGGTCATCAGGCCGTTGGTCAGCAGCCGGATCCAGTCGCCGACGGCCAGCACTCCGCTCCACTCGAAGTGTCCGGCCATGTCCTGCAGACCGATGAGGGTCAGGATGACCACGATGGTGACAAGCTGGGCGGTGGTCTTCCACTTGGCGAGGACGGAGGTCTCCATCATCCGGCCCTGGCGCATGCCGTAAAGACGGAGGACGGTGATGACCACGTCGCGCACGACGATGGGCACCACGATCCAGGCGTGGACGATGCGGCCGAGAACGAAGGCGATCAGGGCGGAGGTGACGAGAATCTTGTCGGCCAGGGGATCCATGAAGCGGCCGAACTCGGTGACCGAGTTCCGGGCCCTGGCCAGGCGGCCATCGTAGAGATCGGTGAGAGAAGCCGCGGCGAAGACGAAGACGGCCGTCGAGCGCCAGTACCAGATGTCGGTGAAGAGCATGGCCAGGAAGAGGGGGGTCGCGCAGATGCGGGAGAGCGTCAACAGGTTGGGCAGGTTGAGGATGCCGCCGCCCGGGTTTGCCTTTGCAGCCATCAGAAGGTCGTGCGGCCCTGGAGGGCGTGGGCGAGAGTGGTCCGATCCGCCAGGTCCAGATCGGAGCCGGCGGGCAGGCCGCGGGCCAGGCGGGTGACGCGGGTCATGGAATCGAGCCGCTGATGAATGTACTCGGCAGTGGCCTCGCCTTCGGCGCTGGCGTTGTGCGCCAGGATCACCTCGCGCACGCCGTCGCGCCTCACCCGCTCGAGAAGCTCGGTGATGCGCAGGTCGTCGGGTCCGATGCCGTCGAGAGGCGACAACGCCCCCCCGAGAACGTGGTAAGTGCCCCGCATCAGATCGCTGCGCTCCAGGGCCAGGGCGTCGCTGGCCTCCTCGACCACGCAGATCACCTGGCGGTCGCGGCCCTCGTCGCGGCAGACCCGGCACAGGGGTTGGTCGCTCTCGGTGAGGTTGTAGCACAGGGTGCAGTGGCCGATCCGCTCACGGGCCCCCTGGATCGCCTCGGCCAGGGCGGAGGCCTCGCCGGGAGGGGACTTGAGCACGAAGAGGGCCAGCCGCTGGGCCGTCTTGCGGCCGATTCCCGGCAGCCGAGCCAGGGCGGTCACCAAATCCTCGAGAGCCTGGGGGCCCATGCTACACGATCTCCCCGTCGAGGGCTTCGAGGACAGACCGCACCTTCGGATCGAGGCCCGCCTCGGGTGAGGTCCGGGCCGGCGGGGGGGCGGCTGACCCCGGGTTCTCGGCCGGCGCCGGCGCCTCGCCGCGGTCGACGCTGCAGAGGACGCGGACCTCGGGCCCGCCGGCGCGGGCCACGGCGGCGGCCACCGCGGCCTCGGCTTTGACCACCTGGCCCATGACGAAGCGGTTGCTCCCGTCGAAGAAGAGGGTGAGCACGGACCCCTTCATCTCCAGGCGGGTGACCTCCTGCAGAAAGCCGGGCATCGAAGGCTGGGTCTCCCGCAGGAGATCGACGACCCGGGGCCACAACTGCTGGATGTCCAGGTCCCCCTCCGGGGAGGGGCCGGCGGCCTCGGAGGGACTCCCGGAGGGCCCGGAGCCTTCGTGGTCGGGCGCCGGCCCGGGCGCTTCCTCCTCCGCCGCGGGAGGCGGGACCTGCAGTGGCGGGCCCGAGTCCGGGGTGCGTGACCGCGGCGGACTCCGTCTCGATGGGGGAGCGGCGGCGGCCCCGCCGCCGGCGACGGCGGCCTCGAGGGCGGACAGCCGCGCCAGGAGGCGGCCCACGTCCACGGCGCGGCCCATGCCGGCCAGCCGGACGAGGGCCAGCTCGGTGCGGAACCGGGGCTGCAAAGACTTGCGCACCTCGGCCTCGAGCTCCATCAGGGTCTGCACGATACGCAGCAGGTCGGCCTCTGTCAGGGCGTCGGCGGCCTCCTCGTAGCGACGGGCATCGTCCTCGGTGACCTCGAGCCTGGCGGCGGACTCCTGCACCTTGGTGAAGAGCAGGCGGGAGGCATGCTCCACCAGGCCGCCGACGAACTCCTCGAGGTCTCCGCCCTCCTCGAGGACCCGCGTCACGAGGTCGAGCAGCCGGCCCCCATCGCCCTCGGCGATGGCCGAGGTGGCTTCGAAGAAGACACCCCGGTCGATCAGGCCCAGGACCTCCCGGACGCCCTCGCCGCTCACGCAGCCCCCGAAGGAGACGACCTGATCGAGGAGGCTCTCGGCGTCCCTGAGGGCGCCGTCGGCGCGGTGGGCCAGCAGGTAGAGGGCCTCCTGGTCGGACTCGATCTTCTCGGCGGCGGTGATCTCCCCGAGGTGCCCGGCGATGCTGGAGGTGGAGATGCGGCGGAAATTGAACCTCTGGCAGCGCGACAGGATGGTCTCCGGAACTTCCTGCACCTCGGTGGTGGCGAAGACGAAGACGACCCGTTCCGGCGGCTCTTCCAGCGTCTTGAGGAGAGCGTTGAAGGCCGGCCGCGACAACATGTGGACTTCGTCGATGATATAGATCTTGTGGGCGCCCCCGGTAGGGATGTAGCGCACCACCTCCCGCAGCTCCCTCACGTCGTCGACGCTGTTGTTCGAGGCGCCATCAATCTCGAGGACATCCATGCTCGTGCCGTCGGTGATGGCCGTGCAGGAGGGGCACTCGCCGCAGGGATCAGTCTCCTCGCCGCGGGCGGAGCAGTTGAGGGCCTTGGCCAGGATGCGCGCCGTCGTGGTCTTGCCGACGCCGCGAGGTCCGCAGAACAGGTAGCAGTGAGCGATGCGGCCACTGGCCAGGGCGTTGGTCAGCGTGGCCGTGATATGCTCCTGCCCGACGACCTCGGAGAACCGCTGCGGGCGCCACTTGCGGGCTGTGACCTGGAAGGGCATGGCTGTCGGAGGCGAGGGGCCGGCTCCAGGGCGATGTTGGGCTCGCTGCGCCCGCAGGGAGCCCGCGGGAAAAACGCAGGCCGTGCACCCGTCTTCGATCCCGCGCCGCCGTCCGCCCGGGACCGCCGGGCTCCAGCCAGAGACCTCCGCGGCACACGCGTCAGCCTCTTACCGCTGCTACCTTCCGGTCCTGACGGGGTTCGGAAGCCTCGCGTTGCGCGGAATCCGGCTTTCGACGCCCTCCCGGTACCGACCGGATAGACGGCTTGTAGACCTCGGACGGGGATTCGATCCCGCTAGAGCGGATTGCGGGTGCAGGGCACCGCTAACTCCCCATCTAGCACGGCCTGCCCAAGAGCGGGAGCCTCGCCGGCGGTCAACCGCGGGCGGGCTCCTCAGGTGAAATGGTGGAGCAGATGGGAATCGAACCCACGACCTCTAGAGTGCGATTCTAGCGCTCTCCCAACTGAGCTACTGCCCCACCGTATTCGCAAACTGGCGGAGAGAGAGGGATTCGAACCCTCGGTGACGCTACAAACGCCACACACGATTTCCAGTCGTGCACCTTCGACCACTCGGTCATCTCTCCAGATGGCGGAGAGGGTGGGATTCGAACCCACGGTGACCCTTAAGGCCACAACGGTTTTCGAGACCGCCCCCTTCGACCACTCGGGCACCTCTCCGCACCGCTGATCGTTCCGACCTCAGGTCGGAGAAGAACTCACGCAACAGACCGGCGCATTCACTCTCGAGAACACCGCCGACGACCTCGCACGTGTGGTTCAGCCGCCGGTCCCGGACCACGTCTCGCAACGTTCCGCAGGCGCCGGCCTTGGGATCGCAGGCGCCGAAGAAGAGGCGGGGGATCCGTGCCAGGACGATCGCTCCTGCGCACATGGCGCACGGCTCGAGGGTTACGTAGAGCGCCGTATCCTGAAGTCGACGGGACCCGATCGCCTCGGCCGCCTGGCGAATGGCGATCATCTCCGCGTGCGCCGTCGGATCCTGATCCCCCTCCGTGCCGTTGCAGCCGGCGCCCACGATGGCGCCGTCGCGCACGACAAGGGCTCCGACGGGCACCTCGCCGGATTGGGCGGCCTGCCGCGCCCTCTCAAGGGCTCGAGACATCCAGAAAGCCTCCGCCTGCCCCAAACTCGCAATATAACCAGGGCTCATCACATGATCAACGAAGAGGCGGCGCCCGGCCGCCTTGACGGAGTGCGGGGCGGAACCGATAATCAGCCCTCCCAGAAGCTACCAACTAGCTGTAAAAATAGCAACATAGGACCATCCATGACGACCGCCCAAGAGCTTCTCCGCTTCCTTGACGAGGACCAGGTTCGAGCCCTCCAGGACCGCTTCGGCACGCCGCTCTACGTGTACGATCAGGCGACGCTGGAGGCCCAGGCACAGCAGGCCCTTCAGCTGCCCGCCCCCTTCGGCCTGACGGTGCGCTACGCCATGAAGGCCTGTCCTTCGGCGGGTGTGCTTCGCGTTCTGACGCGGGGGGGGCTGCACATCGACGCCAGCTCCGGCTGGGAGGCTCGCCGCGCCATCGCCGCCGGGGTCCCGGCGGGCCACATTCTGCTGACCGCCCAGCAGCTGCCCGACGATTTCGAGGAACTGTTCGCCCTTGGGGTCCGCTTCAACGCCTGCTCCCTCGGCCAGCTCCAGGCCTGCGGAGAGCGCTTTCCAGGCGCCGAGGTCGGCATCCGCCTCAATCCGGGGCTCGGCTCGGGACACTCCAGCCGGACCAACGTGGGCGGACCCTCCGCCAGCTTCGGGATCTGGCACACGCATCTGGAGCGGGTCCTGGAGGCCGCGCGCGCATACGAGTTGCGTATCACCCTCCTGCACACCCACATCGGCTCGGGAAGCGATCCGGAGGTCTGGCAGCACTGCGCCCGCCTGACGCTGAACCTCGTCCGGCACCTGCCCGACGTGACCGCCGTCAACCTGGGCGGGGGTTACAAGATCGGGCGGATGAGCGACGAGACCTCGACGGACCTGCTCCATGCCGCGGGGCCGATCGTCGATGAGTTGCGGCGCTTCGCCGCCGACGGCGGCCCCCGCCTCCGCCTGGAGATCGAGCCCGGCACCTTCCTGGTGGGCAACGCAGGGGCCGTGGTGGCCAGCGTGATCGACGTGGTCGACACCGGCAAGGAGGGCTTCTCCTTCATCAAGACGGACACGGGGATGACCGAGATCCTGCGTCCGAGCATGTACGGCGCCCAGCACCCGCTCACCGTGGTCCCCCGGGAGGACGGCGATCGCCCGTTGCGGGAGTACCTCGTCGTCGGTCACTGCTGCGAGAGCGGCGACATCCTGACGCCGGCCCCTGGCGACCCGGAGGCGCTGCGGGTGCGCCCCCTCGCCGAGGCGCGCGTAGGTGACGCCGTCGTCATCGGCGGCGCCGGGGCCTACTGCGCCGCCATGTCCGCCAAGAACTACAACTCCTTCCCCGAGGCGCCGGAGGTCTTGCTGGACAAGGACGGCGGCTTCCATCTGCTGCGCAGGCGCCAGCGGCTCGACCAGGTGATCGCGAACGAGTCCGTACCCGACTTCCTCCTCTGATTCGCTGCCCGCCTCGCCGGGGATCTATATTGTGCCGAATGGTTGCGAGCGACCCGACCGCCAGCCGGCACGGCCCCCTCGCATGGACGGCCCACCCGCTTCGCCAGGAGCCGGCCTGGAAGTCGGCTGCCCTGGGGGCCCTGATCCTCGGGTTCTCCACCCTGGCCGCCGCCAGCCTCGGCGGCGCCGTTTACGGACTGATCTCGCTCCTGGCGCTGGCGGGAGCCACCGCCCGCTACCTGCTGCCGACACGATACATCCTCGACGAGCGTGAGGCCGCCTGGCGCCAACTGACCTGGCGCCGCCGGTCGTGGTCCACCTTCCGACGCGTCGACCGGCACGCCGACGGCATCTTCCTCAGTCCCTTCCGGCGTCCGAGCCGGCTCGACTCCTTCCGGGGTGTCTTCCTGCGCTTCGGCCCCGGCGTCGACGCCGGCGAGGTCGTCGCCCTGGCACGGGCCCGTGTCCCCGCTTGAGCGCCTGCGGCGCGGCTGGTCCCACGCCTTCGCCCTCGACTCCGGGGAACCTCTCTCCGAGGAGGAGCGGGCCCTCATAGAGCGCCTGGCCCGCCTCGTCGTGCGCCGCCGCATGACGGCACCGGCCCTGATGGCGTTGGAGAGCTCCCGGCCCCTGAGCTTCATGGGCAGCCAGGTGCTCGCCTTCGCCGGCCCCATGCTGAAGCTCGCCTTCTCGCCTGCCGAGTACGACCGCCTTCAGGGACTGCTCGAAAGGCGCCGCAGCATCGACTGGATCATCGAGGCGATCACCGACGGGGAGAACCGGCGCCGTGGATAGACCGGACGTCATCATCGCCACCGACTGTGGCAGCACCACCACCAAGGCGATTCTCATCGAGCGCCTGGATGAAGGCTACCGGCAGACCTTCCGCGGCGAGGCCCCGACCACGGTGGAGGCGCCCTTCGAAGACGTGACCCGCGGCGTCCTCAACGCCATCCAGGAGGTGGAGGAGCTGTCCGGGCGGCGGATCCTGGACGGCGAGCGCATCATCACACCGGCGGCGGACGGACACGGCGTCGACATCTACATCTCCACCTCGAGCGCCGGCGGCGGCCTGCAGATGATGGTCGCCGGTGTCGTGCAGACGATGACCGGCGAGAGCGCCCAGCGCTGCGCCCTCGGGGCCGGAGCCATCGTCATGGACGTGCTCGCCTCCAACGACGGCCGCCAGCCCCATGAGAAGATCGAGCGCATCCGCCATCTGCGCCCCGACATGGTGCTTCTCTCGGGCGGCACCGACGGCGGCACCGTCTCCCACGTGGTCGAGCTGGCGGAGTACGTGGCCGCCGCCGACCCCCGGCCCCGGTTCGGCGCCGGCTTCGAGCTGCCCGTGATCTTCGCCGGCAACCGGGACGCCGGCCCCGAGGTGGAGCGCGTCCTCGGCGAGCGCACGGCCCTGCACGTGACCGAGAACCTGCGCCCCGTCCTGGAGCGCGAGAACCTCGGGCCGGCGCGGCACGTCATCCACGACCTGTTCCTCGAGCACGTGATGGCCCAGGCCCCCGGGTACTCGAAGCTGATCTCGTGGACCGCGGCGCCGATCATGCCGACGCCGGCGGCGGTGGGCCGGATCATGCAGGCCATCGCCCGACGCAAGGGGATCGACGTCCTCGGCGTCGACATCGGCGGCGCCACGACCGACGTCTTCAGCGTCTTCCACACGGCCGCGGAAGGACAGGCGGACCCCGCCCCCGGGGAAGACGGGACGGATGACGCCGGGGCGCCGGAGGGTCCGGGCACCGTCTTCAACCGCACGGTGAGCGCCAACCTCGGCATGTCCTACAGCATCTCCAACGTCCTGGCCGAGGCCTCCCTGGAGAACGTCGTGCGCTGGATCCCCTTCGACATCGACGAGGCCGACCTGCGCGACCGCATCAAGAACAAGATGATCCGCCCCACGACGATCCCCCACATGCTGGAGGAGCTGCAGATCGAGCACGCCGTGGCCCGCGAGGCCCTGCGGCTGGCCCTCGTGCAGCACCGGGAGCTGGCCGTCGGCCTGAAGGGGGTGCAGAGCGAGCGCACCCTCTCCGACGTCTTCGACCAGGAGGCCACGGGCGAGAGCCTGGTGGACATGATGGTCCTCGACCTGCTGGTCGGCAGCGGCGGCGTGCTCTCGCACGCACCCCGCCGGGCCCAGACCGCCGCCATGCTGGTCGACGCCTTCCAGCCCGAGGGGGTCACCCAGCTCGCCGTGGACAGCATCTTCATGATGCCCCACCTCGGGGTGCTGGCCTCGGTGGACGAGCAGGCCGCCACCGACGTCTTCGAGCGCGACTGCATCATCTACCTGGGCACCTGCGTCGCCCCTTCGGGCGACGGCAAGTCCGGCGAGGTCTGCGCCACCTACGAGCTGCACCTGGCGGACGGGCCGGTGGGGGGAGAGCTGCGCTGCGGCGAGCTGCGGCTGCTGCCGCTGGCCGACGGCGAGGAGGCGGAGATGACGATCTCGCCGGGCCGCGGCCGGGACGCCGGGTCCGGCCCGGGGCAGGAGCACCGGGCCCTGGTCAGGGGCGGCGTCGTCGGACTGGTCCTCGACGGCCGGGGCCGCCCCCTGAGCTTCCCGGAGGAGGACGGGGAGCGGCGGGCCCGGATCGGCGACTGGAGCGGCGCCCTCGGGCTCTACGGGGAGACGGACTGATGGCCCACGCCTACACGCCCGGACTCTCGGTGACGCCCACCACCCTCCTGCGGCGGACCCGCCGTCTGCCGCTGCGGGGCCAGGTGCTGGCCGCCGTGGGCGACGCCGTCGAGCGCGAGCAGGTGGTGGCCCGCACCGAGCTGCCCGGCAGCGTCTCCACGGTGAACGTCGTCAACCGCCTGGGCATCACCGCCGAGGAGCTGCCGGGGTTCATGCTCAAGGCCGAGGGCGACCCCGTGAACAGGGGGGAGCCGATCGCCGAGACGCGCCCCTTCATCAAGTGGTTCAAGACCACGGTGGAGTCCCCCATCGACGGCACGGTGGACAGCATCTCGCAGGTGACCGGGCAGGTCCTGCTCCGGGAGCCGGCCCTGCCCGTGGAGGTGCGGGCCTACGTCGACGGCCAGGTGGTCGAGGTCATCGAGAACGAAGGGGTGGTGGTGGAGACGCGGGGGGCCTTCGTGCAGGGAATCTTCGGTGTCGGCGGCGAGCGCTACGGGCCCCTCCACATGCTCGCGGAGAACCCCGGGGAGCCGCTGGCAGCGGACCGGATCGACGACGAGTGCTCGGGCCGGATCGTGGTGGTCACGGGTCTGCTGTCGTACGAGGCGATCGACCGGGCCCGCGAGGCGGGCGCCGCCGGGGTGATCGGGGGCGGGATCCGCGATCGGGACCTGCGGCGGCTGCTGGGCTACGACCTCGGGGTCGCCATCACCGGCACCGAGGAGATCGGACTGACGGTGGTCGTCACCGAGGGGTTCGGCGAGATCGCCATGGCCGGCCGGACCTTCGAGATCCTCCGTGACTGCCATGGCCGCCAGGCCTCGATCTCGGGGGCGACCCAGATCCGGGCGGGGGTCATGCGCCCCGAGATCATCGTCCCTGACCCGACGGGGCCGGGAGAGGTCGAGGCCGGGGAGGGAAGCCGCGGGGGAGGGATGGCGCAGGGAGACCCCCTTCGTATCATCCGGGCCCCGTACTTCGGCCGCATCGGCAGGGTGGGCGAGTTGATCCCCGACCTGCGGGCGGTCGAGTCCGGCGCCTCGGTGCGGGTGCTGGAGGTCGAGTTCGAGGACGGCTCGCGGGCCGTGGTGCCGCGGGCCAATGTGGAGCTGATCGCAGGATGACCGAAGGCTCGAGAGCAACCCAGATCCTGATCGCCGGACTCCTGCTGATGACGGCAGCCGGAGCGCAGTCGGCGATCGACGTCGATCTGTTCGACACGCCGAACGACGCCGGCGGCAGCCTGAGCCTGACCTGGCGCGCCGATGCCGCCCCCGCCGGCAGCCTCTACCGCGTCTACCTCGCCGAATCACCCGAGGGCCCCTTCCACCTGGCGGCCGAGGCCATGGCCCCCGCGCGGATGTCCGACGAGCCGGCCCTCTTCGGCTACGACGACGCCAACGCGCAACGCTACTTGCTTCACCTCACGGGCTGCACGCCGGAAGGGGAGGAGACCCCCAGACCCCTGGAGGACGGCAGGACCTACCATGTGCGCCTCGTCGCCGGGGAGGGCGCGGAGTCGAGGCGCAGCCATCCGGCTGCAGCCGCGCCAGCGCCCAACCTGTTCAACACCGCCAAGCTGAACAACCTCGTCCTCGCGGTCGCCCTGTCGGTGGTGATCCTCCTGTTCATCGCCGTGGCCAGGCGCCGGGAGCTGTACATCCGGCGCATCGGGGGCCTGGAAGCCCTCGACGAGGCCCTTGGGCGGGCCACCGAGATGGGCCGCTCGGTGCTCTTCGTCCACGGGCTGAAGGGCATGGACCAGATCCCGACGATCGCCGCCGTCAACATCCTCGGAAGGGTGGCCCGGCGCACGGCGCGCCTGGACGCCGAGTTGCGGGTGGCCAACGTCGACCCCGTGGTCATGTCGGTGAGCCAGGAGGTGGTGAAGGAGGCCTGCCTGGAGGAGGGCCGGCCCGACGCCTACCGGCCCGGGGACGTGTTCATGGCCGGCACCGAGCAGTTCTCCTACGCCGCGGCCCTGGAGGGCATCATGGTCCGCGACCGTCCCGCGGCGCACATCATGATGGGCTACTTCTACGCCGAGTCGCTGCTCCTCACCGAGACCGGCAGCACCACGGGCGCCATTCAGATCGCCGGCACCGACGCCTATACCCAGCTGCCGTTCTTCGTCACCACCTGCGACTACACTCTGATGGGGGAGGAGCTCTACGCGGCCAGCGCCTACCTGTCGAAGGAGCCGCGCCTCCTCGGCAGCCTGCGGGGCCAGGACGTGGGCAAGGCCGCGCTCATCCTCGTGCTCATCGCCGGCACCGTCCTGTCCACGGCCGGCGTCGACTTCCTGACCCACCTGTCCGCCTCCCTGTGAGAGGAAGCCGATGCCCTTCCTGACACGGACCCTGCCCTTCGCCATCTGCTTTCTCTTCGGCGTCGCCGGCTTCGCCATCTTCTACAGCCCCCACCCCTATGCGGAAGAGACCACACAGGCCTTCGCCCTGTGGCTGCGGGTGGTCTCCGCCTTCGCCTACTTCC
Source organism: Gemmatimonadaceae bacterium (assembly GCA_026706075.1). Classification (GTDB taxonomy): domain Bacteria; phylum Latescibacterota; class UBA2968; order UBA8231; family UBA8231; genus UBA8231. The sequence goes on along the minus strand of JAPOZM010000113.1, from coordinate 22,911 downwards.
TCGGTCTCTACAGCCTCCTCAACCTGCACTGGTCCAAGATTCGCCTGCGGCAGTCCGGCTGGGCCTACAGCCTGATCGTCTACATCAGCTTCGGCGTCATGTGCCTCTTCGTCCTCTACAACGAGGGCCAGGGACCTCTGCAGGCGCAGTCCAAGACCGGCGCCTACCAATGGATGTTCACCCACATCCACGTGGCCAGTTCGGCGACGATGTTCTCCACCCTGGCCTTCTTCATCTCCTCGGCGGCGTACCGCACCTTCCGGGCGCGCACCCCCGAGGCGGCGATCCTGCTGGTCTCGGCGGTGATCGTCATGCTCGGACGGGTGCCGATCGGGGGCTATATCTCCGAGGCCATCCCCGAGGCCATGCAGTGGCTCATGACGGTGCCCAACATGGCGGCCAAGCGCGGCATCCTGCTCGGTGTCAGTCTCGGCGCCATCGCCACCTCCCTGCGCATCATCTTCGGCATCGAGCGTTCCTATCTCGGCGGCGGGGGGGAGGAGTAGACCATGGACCGGCTGATCAACCTGGACCGCCGTTTCATCTTCGTTTTCGTCTTTCTGGGCGTGGCCATCCCCCTGCTCGTGGACCTCCCCCTTCCGATAAAGCCGTCTCCCACGGTGCGTTCGGTGTACGACGAGATCGAGAGAGTGGCCGCCGAGGACGCCGGCCGGCCGGTGCTGGTCTCATTCTCGTACGGCGCCAGCACCGAGCCGGAGATGGTACCGATGACCCGCGCCGTCGTGCGCCACCTCTTCCAACGGGGGCTGAAGGTGGTCGCCATCTGCCTGTGGCCCGAGGCGGTGGGGCTCGCCCAGCCGGTGATGGACGAGCTGGCCGCCGAGTTCGGCCGACGGTACGGGGTCGACTACGCTTTCCTGGGCTACAAGATCGGCTATCAGGCGGTGGTGCTGAACATGGGGCAGAGCGTGGCCGACACCTTCCCCTTCGACACCGAGGGGACCCCGGTGGGCGACCTGCCGGTGATGGCGGGGGTGGAAAACCTGAAAGACTTCTCCTTCGTCTTCGACTTCGCCGCCGGCGATTCCATGGAGTTCTGGTGGATCCCGTACGGCCAGGAGAAGCACCGGTTCCCCTTCGGCGGGGGCTGCACGGCGGTGATGGCCCCCGACCTCTACCCCTTCCTGCAGTCGGGGCAGCTCGTGGGCCTCCTCGGCGGGCTGGCCGGGGCCGCCGAGTACGAGACGCTGGTGGACGCACCCGGCCGAGCCACCGACGGCATGCAGCCGCAGTCCGTGACCCACCTGATCATCGTCCTGTTCATCATCCTGGGCAACGTCGCCTACTTCGCCTCCCGCCGGCGTGACAGTCAGGCCTGAGGACGCCATGACTCGAGACCTCTACCTCTTCGCCGGCTTCGCCGCTCTCTTCGCCGCGGCCAACGCCGTGCTCATCGGCGGCGGACTGCTGGAGGCTGACTGGGAGGGGGCGGGCGTGATCGTCGCCGCCGGGTTCACCCTCGCCCTGTACAGCTTCCTCTACAAGGACAATCCCCTGTTCAAGGTCGCGGAGCATGTGTACGTGGGCGTCGCCGCGGCGTACGTCTTCGGCATCACTTGGTACAACGTCTTCCTCGACGACATCATCCGGACCTACGTCGATCTTGACGGCGGCGGCGGCGGACACGACCCCTGGGTGATGCTGTTCCCCACCCTCCTGGGCCTGCTCATGCTGACCCGGTTCTCCCGCCGCATCGGCTGGCTCAGCCGCCTCTCCTTCGCCTTCGTCGTCGGCGTCGGCGCCGGCCTCACCATCCCCCGGTACCTGTCCTCCTTCGTCCTGGGGCAGATCGAGCCCAGCCTGGCGCCCATCACCCTCACCTGGGAGGGGTTCAACCTGATCCTGATCCTCGTGGGGGTCCTGACCGTGCTCATCTACTTCTTCTTCTCCGTGGAGCACACCGGGGCCGTGGGCACCGCCTCCAAGCTCGGCATCTGGTTCCTGATGATCTCCTTCGGAGCCTCCTTCGGGTACACGGTCATGGCCCGACTGTCCCTGCTCATCGGGCGGGTCAGCTTCCTCCTCGACGACTGGCTGAACCTGATGTAGGAGGGCGGCGGGCGCCGCGTCTTCAGATCTCGTCCTTGCGGATGCAGGCGGCGGTGTGGCCGCCGTCGCCGACGGCCTCCAGCTCCGGGACCTGCTCCCGGCAGGCGCCGACGGCGAAGGGGCACCGGGGGTGGAAGGCGCACCCCGGGGGCGGGTTGACGGCGCTCGGCGTCTCCCCGAGGAGGGGCTCGCGGTCGCGGCGGCGGCGGGGGTCGGCGACCGGTACGGCCTCCAGCAGGGCCCGCGTGTAGGGATGGGCCGGCCGCGAGAACACCTCGTCCCGGGGGCCGACCTCCACCAGGCGTCCGAGGTACATGACCGCCACCCGGTCGCTGAGGTACTCCACCACCGACAGGTCGTGGGAGATGAGCAGGTAGGCGAGGCCGCGCTCCTGCTGGAAGCGCACGAGGAGGTTGAGCACCTGCCCCTGCACCGAGACGTCGAGGGCGGAGACCGGCTCGTCGGCGACGATGACCTTCGGCCCCAGGGCGAGGCAGCGGGCGATGCCGATGCGCTGGCGCTGGCCGCCTGAGAACTCGTGGGGATAGCGGTCCTGCACGGCCGGGTCCAGACCCACGGCCTCGAGGAGACCGTCGACCTGCTCCCGGCGCTCGGCCCGCGGTCCCAGGGAGTGCACGTCGAGTGGCTCGCGCACGGTCTCGCCCACCGACAGCCTCGGGTTGAGCGAAGAGTAGGGGTCCTGGAAGATCATCTGCATGTCACGCCGCAGGGCGAACAGCTCCTTCGGCCTGGCCTGCGCCAGGTCGCGCCCCTCGAAGCGGACGGCGCCCGCCGTCGGATCTTCGAGCCGCATCATGGTTCGCCCCAGGGTGGATTTGCCGCAGCCGGACTCACCGACCAGCCCCAGGGTCCGGCCCGCCGGCAGGTCGAAAGAGACGCCGTCCACGGCCTTGACGCTCTGCCTCCGGCGCCCGAAGAGACCGCCGCCGACCGGGTAGTGCTTGCGCAGGCCGCGGACCTCGACGACGGGGGTGCTCACACCGCCTCCAGGGGATAGTGGCACGCGGCCAGATGGCCGTCCGCGACCGGTTCCAGAGGCGGATCCTCACGGCGGCAGAGCTCCTCGGCGCGGGGACAGCGGTCGGCGAAGCGGCATCCCGGCGGAGGATCGAGGAGGGAGGGCACGACCCCCTCGATGGTGGGCACGCCGGCGCCCCTGGGCCGGCCCGGCCGCAGGATGCTGTCGAGGAGGCCCCGCGTATAGGGGTGGCGGCTGCCCTCGAAGAGCTCGATGACGCCGCAGCGCTCGACCACCTTGCCGGCGTACATGACCACCACCTCGTCGCAGGTCTCGGCCACGACCCCCATGTCGTGGGTGATCAGCAGGATGGCCGTGCCCAGCTCCCTCTGCAGCTGCTGCATCAGGTGCAGGATCTGGGCCTGCACGGTCACGTCGAGGGCGGTGGTGGGCTCGTCGGCGATCAGCAGGTCCGGCTCGCACATGAGGGCCATGGCGATCATGATGCGCTGCTTCATGCCGCCGCTGAGCTCGTGAGGGTACTGGTCCAGCCGGCTCTCGGCGTCGGCGATCCCCACGCGGCGCAGCATCTCCACCATGCGCGCGCCTGCGGGTTCCCCCTCCAGGCCGAAGCGCTTCTCCAGAACTTCCCCGAGCTGCCGGCGCACGGTGAAGACCGGGTTGAGGGAGGTCATGGGGTCCTGGAAGATCATGGCGATCTCCCGCCCGCGGATCCCGGGCATCTCGTCGGCGTCGACGGCGAGCAGGTCCCTTCCCTTCCACAGGACCCGTCCGTCCTCGATGCGCCCGGGAGGGTCGGGGATCAGGCGCATGACCGACATGGCGCTGACGCTCTTGCCGCAGCCCGACTCGCCGACGATCCCCACGGTGGAGCCGGCGCGCACCTCGAAGGAGACGCCGTCCACCGCCTGCACGACCCCGTCCTCCGTGCGGAAGACGGTGCGCAGATCCTCGACTCGCAGGAGTGCCACGGGCCGTCCCGCCTCTACTCCGGGGCCGCCACGGCGCCCAGGGCCGCCTCGATGCGGTCCTTCACCCGGTAGGGGTCGACGTCGACGACCGTGTCCTCGCCGAGGGAGCGGCCCTCGGCCATCGCCTCCCGCAGGCGCCGCTGCCGGTCCTCGTCGACCCAGAAGACCTGCCAGTCCGTCATCTGCTGGGTCCGCTTGGGGAAATAGGACTCCGGGAAGCGGACGTGGTCCCAGTGCAGGAACCGCATGAAGGGCGCGTGCCAGAAGGGCACGTAGAAGGCCTCGTCCTGGACGATGGCGTCGAGCTCGTGCATCGCCGCCAGGCGGCGCCCCTTGTCGGTGTCGAAGCGGTAGACGTCGATGAGGGAGTCGGTGTAGGCGGTCCCGAAGGCCCAGACGTTGTTGTTGTTCTTCGACTCCTTGAAGACGGTGGAGAAGTATTGATGGGGGCTCGGGAAGAGGCCGGCGGTGCGCCCCATGATCGTCATCTCGTACTCCCGCTCCAGTCCGTTGCGGAAGGCGGTGCCGGGCTCCAGCAGGCGCAGGGCCATTTCGACGCCGAAGCGCTGGAAGGTCTGCTTGACGACGGTCATGTGCCGCTCCAGGCCCTTGCTGCCGTAGGAGAGGGTGAAGGCGGCGCGGGTGCCCTCTCCGTCGACCAGGATGCCGTCCTCGCCGCGGCGGGTGAAGCCCGCCGCCTCCAGGTGCTCGCGGGCCTTGCGCGGGTCGAAGCCGTACGGCACCAGCTCCCGGTTCTCGTACTCGGTGCCGGTGAAGGCCGAGACCTGCCGGTAGTAGGCGTCGTGCATCAGCTTGGAGTTGATCTCGTCGAAGTTGAGGAGGTACTGGATCGCCTTGCGGAAGTCCTTGTTCCGGAAGATCGGCCGCTCGAGGTTCATGGCGAAGCCGTAGACCCCCTGGGGATAGTCGACGAAGAGCCGCTTGCGATGGGCCCAGCCCTTCCGCAGGGCCTCGAAGTCCATCTCCTCGGCCCACATGCGGGCCGTGTTCACGCTGTAGTAGTCGAGCTCTCCCTTCTTGAAGAAGTCGAAGGCGCGGTCCGTGTCGTCGATGACGCGCACGTGGATGCGGTCGACGTTGTAGAGGCCCTGCAGATAGTGCTTGTCCCGGCCCCACCAGTCCTTCAGGCGCTCGAAGACGACGTACTGCCCGGGGACCCGCTCGGTGAGCACGTAGGCGCCCTGCACCGGCAGGACGGCGTCGTTGTAGCGGTCGGGGAACCCCTCCTCGAGGGTGACAGCGTGCCTCGGGGTGGCCCAGAGATCGAACATGTCCAGGGGACGCCAGCTCTCGAACTTGCCCACGATCTTCAGCACGTGGGGCTCGAGGGCGACGACCTCCTCGAAGTAGTCCTCGGCGTACTGGTTGAAGAAGGGATCGACGATGTGCTCGGTGCGCATCATCTCCCAGGTGTGCACGTAGTCCTCGGCCGTCACCGGCTCGCCGTCGCTCCAGCGGGCGTCGGGATCGAGCTTGTAGTAGATGGTGCGCCCGTCCTCCTGCACCGACCAGTGGGTGGCCATGACCGGGATGTGGCGGTCCGTCGTCGGGTGGCGGCTGACCATGGTGAAGGCCATGGTGACAGCCCGCTTCCAGGCCGAGAAGGCGTCGTTGGAGTTGGGACCGACGATGCGCAGGGTCAGGGGATAGGCGGTCATGAAGGTGCGGAACTCGCCCCCCTTGCGGGCGGCGGGATCGCCGATGGGCGGGTCTTCGGTGTTGGTCACCCACTCGACGGCGGAGAGGTCCCCGGCGCCGGAGGGGCCGGCGAAGGAGAGCAGGATCACTGCGAGAAGGGAGAATCGGCGCCGCATGAAGGTCCTTTCGTCTATCGGTAGTGGGCGTACTGCTTGGGGTCGAAGGCCTCGCGGATCGACTCGCCCACGAGGGTCACGAGCATGAGGGTGATGGAGAGGGCGGAGAAGGGGGCCACGGAGAGCCAGATCTTGTCCCGGTTCTGGCTGTCCAGGGCCTGGTCGATCATCTCGCCCCAGCTCGGGGTCGGCGCCGGCAGGCCGTACCCGAGATAGTCGAGGGCCGTCAGGGCGCCGATGGCGCCGACGATGGCGAAGGGCGTGATCGTCACCAGGGGCGTCAGGCAGTTCGGCAGCAGGTGGCGGAAGATCAGGCGCCATCGAGAGGCGCCGAAGGAGCGCGCCGCCAGGCAGTAGTCGCGCGTCTTCTCGCGGTAGACCTCGGTGCGCATGTAGTAGGTCATGCGGATCCACTCGAAGAGGGCCATGATCACCAGCAGCAGCCCGAAGGTGGGCTTGAAGAAGGTGGCCAGGAGGATCACCACGTAGAGGAAGGGAAGGGTGGACCAGATCTCGATGAACCTCTGGCTGAGAATGTCGAAGCGGCCGCCCAGGAACCCCTGGAGGGCGCCGATGACGGTGCCCGCCGCCTGGCTGGTGAAGACCAGGGCCGCGCCGAAGAGGATGGAGATGCGGAAGCCGTAGAGGAGCCGGGCGAAGACGTCGCGGCCCTGGGAGTCGGTGCCGAACCAGTGCCGTGAGTCCGGGGGGTTCGGCGGGGGGTCGTCGTAGCTGAAGTCCGGCTCGTAGGGGTCGAAGGGCACCAATGGCATCCACACCCAGTCGCCCTCCCCGGCCTCCTCGAACCGCGCCTTCAGCGCCCCGTAGTCGGCCTCGACGTCGTCGAAGCCGTACTCGTCCTGCTGGCCGAAGGTGGCCATGTCGTGGAAGCGGAAGGTAGGGAAGTAGAGCTCCCCCTGGTAGCTGACGACGATCGCCCGCCGGTTGGCGACGTAGTCCGAGAGCAGGGAGATCACCGTGAGGCCCAGCAGGATCAGGAAGGACCAGTAGCCCCTGCGGATCCGCCGGAAGCGGCGCAGGCGCAGGCGGGTGATCGGGTCGAGGCGAAAGCCGGTCACTCGCCGAACCTCACGCGGGGATCGACGCCCGCCACGCACAGGTCGCTCAGCAGGTTGCCCACGAGGAGCAGGACGGAGGAGATGAAGATGTAGCCCATGACCACCGGGTAGTCGCGGGCGGTGATGGCCTCGAAGAACAGCAGCCCCATGCCCGGGATCCCGAAGACCCGCTCGATGAGCAGGGAGCCGGCGAGGATGAGGGAGATGTTGTTGCCGAAGCTGGTGGCGATGGGGATGAGCGAGTTGCGCAGGGCGTGGACGAAGACCGAGCGCCTCCAGGTCATGCCCTTGGCGAGGGCGGTCTTGACGTAGTCGGCGCCCATGTTCTCCAGCAGGCTGTTCTTCATGAGGATGGTCATGAAGGCGAAGAGGCTGATGGCGAAGCAGATGACGGGAAGGGCCGTGTGGTGCAGGCGGTCGAGGATCTTGCCGGAGAGGCTCAGGTCGGCGAAGCCCTGGCTCTCGAACCCGGCCAGGGGAAACCAGTCCCGCTGCACGGCGAAGAGGGCGAGCAGCACGGCCCCGAGGGCGTACCCCGGGATGGCGTACCCGAGGAAGATGACGAGGGAGGTGAGGTTGTCGAACTGGCTCTTGTGGCGCAGGGCCTTGAGGATGCCGAGGGGGATGCAGATCGAGTAGGTCAGGAGGAAGGCGATCCCCCCGAAGTAGACGGAGACGGGAAGGCGGCTGGCGATGAGGTCCTCCACCGGCATGGTGTAGCGGAAGGAGTCGCCCAGGTCGAGGGTGGCCAGGTTCGCCAGGTAGAGACCGTAGCGCACCAGCACGGGCCGGTCGAAGCCGTAGTACCGCTGCAGGCTCTCCAGGTCCGCCTCGGGGATCTCGATGGAGGAGAAGCGGCCCCCGGAGTCGGCCCCGGCCTCGCCGGCCTGGTCGGCCCCGGCGATGCGCATCCTCATCTGGTCGATGGGACCGCCGGGCACGAACTGGCAGAGGAGGAAGACGACGAAGGTGATGCCCAGCAGCGTGGGCAGGATCAGGAGCAGGCGCCGGAGGACGTACTGGCGCAGGGCATGGGCGCGCGAGACGGGCATTCAGCGACGCTACTCGCCCAGGGCTTCAGCCCTTTCGTACGCGGCCTCGCTCTCCTGGATGCGTGACCTCAAGGCGTAGATACGGCCCAGCTCACGCCACACTGCGGCATTCTCCGGCAGCTCGACGGAAAGCCGCTCCAGCAGGGGCAAGGCGAGGTCCAGCTCCTCCAGGGCCAGGTAGGTCACGGCGAGGTTGAAGCGGGCATCGGCGTTGCCGTCGTCGAGTGCCACGGCGCGCTCGAAGTGTTCACGGGCGACCGCGAACTCCTCGCCGGCCCAGTGCAGGTTGCCCAGGGTGAAGTGGCAATCGAAACAGTCCGGGTTGGCGGCCACGGCGCGCTGCAGCAGCTCCCCCGCCTCCGCCGGGCGGTCCTGGTCCATGTGGACCATGGCCAGGTGCACGAGGGCGCCCTGATGCTCGCCGTGCTTCAGCACCTCCTCGAAGCAGCGCGCCGCCTCGCCGTAGCTCTGCCGGCTGAGGTACAGGGTGCCCAGCATCCGGTAGGTCGACGTGTCGTCGGGCGCCTGGGAGACGACGTGCTCGAAGCCGCTGACGGCGCCGTCCAGATCACCGAGCTGATAGTCGACCACCGCGAGGTTGCGCCAGGCCATCAGCTCAGCGGGCAGCACCCGCACGGCGAGGGCGAAGTGGCCGCGCGCGGCCTCCAGGTCGGGAGCTTCGCCGGAGGCGGCGGCAACCCCTTCGTTGTAGATCCGCGCCCCGTAGCGCCGCCTCTCGGCGGCGATCTGCTCGTCGAACTTGTCCTCCAGCTCCTGGGCCCGGTCGAAGGCGTCGGCCATGGCCGGATAGTCGGCCTGCAATCCGCAGACCCTTCCAAGGTGGAAGAACCCCTCGGCGTTGCCGGGCTTCTCGGCCACGGCGAGCTCGAGCTGCGCCCGGGCCTTGTCGTACTGCTCCTGCTGGATGTAGAGCTTGCCGGCCGTGAGCGAGCTCTGGCACCCCGTCAGGGCCGGGAGGCAGGCGAGCAGGGCGGCGGCGCACAGGGCGAGGTGGAATCGCATGGGAAACCTCTGTCAGACGAAGGTGAGCCAGCCGTGGCGGTCCTCCACCTCGGCGTTGATGGTCTGGAAGAACAAAGTCTGCAGGCGCTCGGTGACCGGACCCCGCCGGCCCGAGCCGATGGGGATCTTGTCGATGGCGCGCACAGGGGAGATCTCCGCCGCCGTCCCCGTGAAGAACACCTCGTCGGCGATGTAGAGGAGCTCGCGCGGGATGGCGCCGGACTGGACCTCCATGCCCAGGTCCCGGGCCAGGGTGATGGCCGAGTGCCGGGTGATGCCGGGCAGGATCGAATGGTGGGACGCGGGGGTGTGGATCCCGCCGTCCTTCACGAGGAAGACGTTCTCGCCGCTGCCCTCGCTCACCAGGCCGTCGGGGCCGAGGACGATGCCCTCATCGTAACCGTTGGCATTGGCCTCCATGCGCACGAGCTGGGAGTTGAGGTAGTTCCCCCCGGCCTTGGCCAGGTTCGGCATGGTGTTGGGCGCCGAGCGGTTCCACGACGAAGTGCAGACCGAGACGCCCTGCTCCAGGGCCTCCTCGCCGAGGTACTCCCCCCATTCCCAGACGGCGATGACCGTGTCCACCGGGCAGGACAGGGGATCGACGCCGAGGGATCCGTAACCGCGGAAGGCGATGGGCCGGATGTAGCAGGCCTCGAGCCGGTTGACCCGGATCGTCTCCAGGATCGCCTCGGCGACCTGGCCGCGGTCGAAGGGGATCTCCATGCGGTAGATCCTGGCCGAATCGAAGAGCCGGGTCACGTGGTCCTTCAGGCGGAAGACCGCCGGCCCCTTCTTCGTGGCATAGCAGCGGATCCCCTCGAAGACGGAGGAGCCGTAGTGCACCACGTGGGACAGGACGTGGGTGCGGGCCTCGTCCCAGGGAACGAACTCGCCGTTGAACCAGATCTGCTCGGACTTCGGCATGGGGGGCATGAAAGGGCTCCTGCACGGCGCCGCGCCGGCGCCGCCGGTCAGAACGAACGGGTGAGGGTGAGGCTCATCCTGTCGAAGGTGCCGCTGCGCTGCCTCGAGCGGCTGAATGACGAGGTCAGACCGGTCTGTCCGGCCGGCTTGTAGTTGAGGAGGAGCCTCAAGGTCTCGTGGGGGTGGCGGGAGGAGAGATCCCGTTCGACCTCGTCGCGTCCGTAGAGGACCTTCCACTGGCGCCGGAGCCGGACCGAGTAGCTCATGGTCAAGGAGACTCCGTCGGCCGGGCGATAGCTCATGTTGAGCCCTGCCGCGTGGTCGCTGTTCTCCCCCTCGACGATCTGGGCGTCCTCCTCCGTCAACAGCGTGCCGAGGTCATCCGCCTTGTAGGAGTAGTTGGTGCTGAGGCTCAGGGAATTGAGCAAGGATCGCTGGATCTTGTGAGTCATGCCCCAACTGCGGTGGATTTCGCTGCGCCGGTCGACGGCGTCGGGGCTCAACTGGCGATCGAAGTCGAAGATAGTGCGCCGTGCGGATATTTGAAAACTGTGGCTGACTTTCAGTTCGTGGCGTTCGTAGTTCGTGCCCAGGGAGAGCCGGAGATTGAGGTTGCGCTGGTTGTCGCCGGCCCTGGAAGCGTGGAGGTTGATCCGGTGGGAGAGGCTGGACGACAGGGAGCTGTTGTAGCGCAGGCCGCTCGGGCGTGCACCTCCCAGTGTGAGGGAGAGGTTGCGGTTGAAGAGGTCCCGATCCTGGTCCGGTTTGCCCGGGTTGTCGAAGCGGTTCATGCGAGTCGACGCGGAGAGTGTGATCTTGTGGTCCTGATCCAGCTGCCAGTTGAGGGATCCGCCAAGGTCGAGGTTCTGGTTCTCGCGGTCGTCCGTGGGATCCCGGAAAACGGCCCCTGTGGAGAGAGTCACCGGCAGGCGCCTCTCGTCGTTGGTTGACCAGCCCAGCTTCAGGCTGCCCACGAGGGATTCGCTCAGCCGGCCGCTGGCGTTGCCGCCGAGGTTCCACTTCTCGTTTTTCCGGTCCCTCGCAAAGAAGCGGGGCCCCGCATCTTCCTCGGCATTGGCCGTGTTGGTGTTCAGTCCCCTGGACCAGCTCTGCTTCCCCCTCACGTCGAAACCGAAAACCTTGAAGGAAAGCGAGGAGGACAGGCTGGTGTTCCGGCCCTCCAGCAGCTCGGCCGCCACGGAGGCCTTCGAGCCGTCGAAGACGGGACGGGAGACGCCGGACTGGGAACGGCTCTCGGTCAGGGAGAGGCTGGTGCGCGCATCCCCCGGGAGGGTGTAGGCAGCGCTCATGCGCAGGCCCTCGCTGCGGCTCTTGTTGATCTCGAGGGTATTGTCCCTCTTGCTCAGGGAGAGATTCGTGGTGAGCTTGCGGCCCCCTATCTCGAAGGACGGGGACGTGCTCAGGGAACCCGTGTACTGGAGCCCCGACTCCTCGATGAGGCTGTCCGGATTCACCGGACTCGCGCGCCTGGCTGAGATCACCCCCGGCACGACGTTGAAGCGCAGGTTCCGGAAGGCCCCGTCGCTCCCCGCCAGGGGCTGGTAACCGAAACGGAAGCCGATCGTCTGGCTGCGCGTGCGCTGGCGCTGCAGACCGGCGTTCCGGCTCCGCATGCTGGCGTTGACTCCGATGGACGCCCTGGGGCCGAGGATCGGGTAGGTCACAGAGGTGCGGATGCCGGCCGACTCCTGCCAGACGTGGCCGCGGCGGTCGAGTTGCGAGGTCAACGACGCCGAGGCGTTCATGCTCAGCTGGGCGGTGGTGTCCCCAGCCGCCGCCAGGGTCACGGGGGTCGAGAAACGCCATCCGGGAAAGGTCGGCGTCCAGACCATTCGGTCGCCTGTGCCGCTGAATCTCAGGGAATAGCTCTGGCCCCAGCCCTCCGGCGGCGCGGCCACCAAGACGAGGACGGCGATCAGGAGGGGTTTCACGCCGCCGACTCGGCCCACACCCCGGTGAGGCGGGCGTAGTCGTGAACGCTCAGGTTCTCGGCGCGCCTCGTCAGGTCGATCCGGGCGCGCCCGGCCAGGTCCGCCAGCCGGCCGGGGGCGACCGCTCCGCCCTCGGGACCGGGAGAGGGCAGGGCGGCCAGGGCATTGCGGAGCATCTTCCGGCGCTGGGCGAAGGCAACCTTGACGATCTGCTCGAAGCGCCCCATGTCGACCACGGAAACGCGGCCGGGCAGGAACTCGATATCGACCACGGCGGAATCGACCCGGGGCACGGGGCGGAAGGCGGTGGGCGGGATCTGCCGCGCCAGGTCGATACGGGCGCACTGGTTCAGCATCACCGTGAGGCGGCCGTATCGGCGTGACCCCGGGGCCGCCACCAGCCGCTCGGCGACCTCCTTCTGGAGGGTGAGAACAGCGCGCCGGACCAGGCCGGCATGCTCCCGGAGCCGGAAGAGGACGGGAGCGGTGATGTCGTACGGCAGGTTGCCGACGACGAAGAGGCAGCGCCGGCCCTCCTCGCCGGGGAGCGCCGCCAGGTCGAGGCGAAGGACGTCCCCCTCGATGAGGCGAAGGGGCGGGTCCGGAAACCGGGACCGCAACTGGCCGGCGAGGCGCCGGTCGATCTCCACGGCCACGAGACGGTCCAGCCGGTCCAGCAGAGGGGCGGTGATCGCTCCCCTTCCCGGGCCGATCTCGAGGACGAGGTCGTCGGGCGCCGGACGCACCAGGTCGGCGATCGCCGCCCGCGCCTCGGCGTCCATCAGGAAGTGCTGGCCGAAGCGCTTGCGCGCCCGGGGCCGGGCCCCCGGAGGACGCTTCACGCCGAGGAAGCTCCGCAGCGGCGGAACTGGTACCAGAGATCGGCCAGCAGCAGTTGGGGGTTCACGTTCCGACCGAGGGCTTCGTACGCCGAATCCAGGGTACGCGCCAGGCGGTCGAGCCCCGCCCCCGGGATCCGCCGGCTCCAGGCGTGGAGCCGTTCGCCGCGGTCAACGTGGGCCACGGACCCGCCGCGATCTCCCTGCAGCAGCAGCACGTCCCTCAGGTACGTGGAGCACAACTCCAGGAACGCTTCCATCCGCTCCTTGTCCGGCCTCCCGCCGAAGTCCTCGAGGAGGGTCCAGTAGTCCCGCTCGCGGCCTCCGAGCCCGGAGTCGATGAAGCGCTCCACGAGGTCGCGCAGAGCGTCGAAGGACTCGTCCGCCACGGCCGCCGGACGGACCGGGCCGCTGGCGGCCAGGCGGCCGGCGAGGGAGGCCCGCTCCTCCGACGCACCAGCGCCTTGCAGCTCGTTGCGGACCTGGGCGGCGGTCCGTGGCCGCAGGGGCAACCGCTGGCACCGGGAGACGACCGTCGGCAGCAGGCGCTCCGCCGTTTCCGAGACCAGCAGGAAGAGGGCGTGGCCCGGCGGCTCCTCGAGGGTCTTCAGCACCGAGTTGGCCCCGGCGGTCTGCATGCGATCGGCCTCGAAGATGACGGCCACGCGACGCGAGGAACCGGGCGCCGGGGCGAAGGCCATCTCGCGCTGCAAGAGCAGCACATGCTCTTTGGGGATGTTGCCCCCGGTCCGTGCCGCCCGGCCGCCTCGAAGGTACTCGAGGGCCGTCTCCCGCAGGGCGGCGAACTGCTCGGCGTCGGTACCGGTGCGCCCCGCACCCGTGGGCGTGGGCAGCAGGACCTGCAGGTTGGGGTGGACCAGATGATCGATCTGGTGGCAGGTCGGGCAGTCGCCGCAGCCGCCCGCCGGGCCGCTCCCGCCGCAGAGGACCGCGCGCGCCAGCTCGATGGCCAGGAGCCGCTTGCCGGCGCCCTCCGGGCCGGTGATGAGGATGGCGTGGGGAAGGCGGCCGGAGTTCAGCCAGGCCAGGACCTGCGCCCTCGCCCGCTCCTGGCCGATGACCCGATCGAACACGCCGCCCGGGTCAGTTCCGGTCGAGGAGACTGACCTCGGTCTCCCGGTCGAAGTAGTGCGCCTTGCCGATCTCCACGGCCAGGCGGACCCTCTGCTCCACGGCGGGGACGTGCAGGGGATCGACACGTGCGACGAAGGAGGAGCGGCCCGTGGTCAGGTAGAGGAAGACCTCGTTGCCCATGGGCTCCACAACCTCGACGGTCGCCTCGATCTCGATGGCGTCGACGCCCGGGGCCATCGTGGCCGGGTCGTGGATGTCCTCCGGCCGGATGCCGAGGACCACCTCCTGACCGGCGTGATCCCCCAGCCCCCCGGCCTGGGATGCGGGCAGGGGCAACTGGACCCCCCCCTCGTCGAAGACCAGGCCGCCGCCGCCGTTGGTCAGGCGGCCCTCGAAGAAGTTCATCGACGGGCTGCCGATGAAGCCGGCCACGAACTGGTTGGCGGGGAAGTTGTATAGGTTGAGGGGGGAGTCGTTCTGCTGGATGCGGCCGTCCTTCATCACCACGATGCGGTCCCCCATGGTCATCGCCTCGGTCTGATCGTGGGTGACGTAGAGCATGGTCGCCTCGAGCCGGCGGTGGAGCTTGCTGATCTCGGTGCGCATCTGCACGCGCAGCTTGGCGTCGAGATTCGAGAGCGGCTCGTCGAAGAGGAAGACCTTCGGCTTGCGCACGATGGCCCGGCCCACGGCGACGCGCTGGCGCTGGCCGCCCGACAAGGCCCGAGGCTTGCGCTCCAGCAATTCCTCGATCCCCAGGATCTCGGCCGCCTCGCGGACCCGGGCCTCGATCTCCTGCTTCGGGTACTTCCGCAGCTTGAGGCCGAACGCCATGTTCTGATAGACGCTCATGTGCGGGTAGAGGGCGTAGTTCTGGAAGACCATGGCGATATCCCGGTCCTTGGGCGGGATGTCGTTCACCAGGGTGCCGTCGATGTAGATCTCGCCCTCGGTGATCTCCTCCAGCCCCGCCACCATGCGCAGGGTCGTCGACTTGCCGCACCCCGAGGGGCCGACGAGGACGACGAAGGACCGGTCCTCGATGTGGATGTCGGCGCCATCCACGGCAACCACCTCCTTGCCGTAGACCTTGCTCACGCCTTTCAGGACGACCTCTGCCATCGACTCTCTCCCGGGAGACCGGCGGGCCTTGCCACCACCGGGTGTTTGTGGGACGACGGGACCCGCAGATCAGGGGGCCGGAGCGCCGGCCTCCTGCGCCGGACGGGTGACGAAAGCGGTCTGGCCCAGGTAGACGGGCTCCGCCCGACCCGGATCGAGGAACTCACCGCGCGCCAGCTTCGGCCCGGCGAGCCAGGCGGCCTCGGCGGCACAGGGGCTGCGCACGGGTGCGGGCGCGCGTCTCAGGCCGTGCGGCAAGTCCGGCGACCGGTCCAGGCCATCGCCGGTAAACAGTACGTCCCGGCCGTTCCATTCCGCCACCAGTTCCGCCTGGTTGGCGAGGCGCTCGGGACTCAGCGGCCGAGGCCGGCCCAGGGAGGTGTCGAAGGCCGCCGTGTAGACCTCATCCCTCCGCGCGGCCAGGGCCACGCACACCGGCAGTCGGCACCACGGGACCCGCGCCGCCAGCACCTCGAGCGTCGACAGGCCGACGAGCGGGGCCTCCAGGGCCATGCACAGACCCTTGGCCGCGCTCAGGCCGATGCGCAGCCCTGTGAAGGAGCCCGGGCCGATGGTGACGGCCACGGCGCCGATCTGCCCTCGTTGGCCGCCGGCGTCGTCGAGGGCCCGGTCGATCTCCGGAAAGAGCCGCCGCGAGTGCTCCCGAGGGGCCTGGAAGGTCCTCAGAGCAAGGATCGAATCATCGGCCGATACCGCCACGCTGCCGGCGGAGGTGGCCGTGTCGATGGCCAGGAGCAGGTTCACAGAAGGTCCATCTGGTCGCCGGGGCCCAGCCCCTGGGGGGGCGTCCTTCCCAGGTGGGTCCAGGACCGCGGCATGGCCTGCCGCCCGCGCGGGGTTCTCTTGAGGAACCCCTGCTGGATCAGGTACGGCTCGTAGACCTCGGTGATGGTGCCCTCCTCCTCGCCGATGGCGGCCGCCAGGTTGTTCACCCCCACCGGACCTCCCCCGAACCTGTCGATGATCACCTCCAGCAGCCGGCGATCGACCTCGTCCAGCCCGAGCTCGTCCACCTTGAGGATCTCGAGGGCGGCGGCGGCGGTGTCCCGGTCGACGGCGCCGTCGCCCTCGACCTGGGCGTAGTCGCGGCAGCGCCGCAGCCAGCGCTTGGCGAGACGCGCCGTTCCCCGGGCGCGGCGGGCGATCTCGCCAGCCCCCTCGGGCAGGACGGTGAAGCCCAGGAGCCTGGCGTCGCGCAGGACGATCTGCACCAACTCTTCGACGGTGTAGTAGTCGAGGTTGGCGGTTATCAGGAAGCGGGCGCGCATGGGGGCCGTGAGCAGTCCCTGCCGGGTGGTGGCGCCCACGAGCGTGAACCGTTCCAGATCCAGGGTCACCGACCGGGCCGTGGGCCCGGAGTCGATGAGGATGTCGATGCGGTAGTCCTCCATGGCGGAGTAGAGGTACTCCTCCACCTCGCGGTTGACGCGGTGCACCTCGTCGATGAAGAGTACATCGCGGGCCCCGAGGGCGGTGACGATGCCGGCCAGGTCGACGGGGCGGTCGAGCAACGGACCCGAGGTGTCGTGCACAGCCACGCCCATCTCGTTGGCGATCACCCGGGCGAGGGTGGTCTTGCCGAGGCCGGGAGGCCCGGACAGGAGCACGTGGTCGAGGGCCTCGCCGCGCTCCCTGGCGGCGGTGATGGCGATCCGCAGCTGCTCCTTGACCTTGTCCTGCCCGAGCATCTCATCCAGACGCCTGGGGCGGAGCGAGGGATCCAGCCCCTCGTCTCCCTGGTCTTCGGGATCGACGAATCTGGTCTCCATCAGCGCTCTCGCAGGGCGCCCTTGATCAGGGCCTGCACCGACGCCTCACCCTCTCCGAGGCGGCTGCGCACCGCTTCCAAGGCCTTGCGCGCCGTCGGACCGGCGAAGCCGAGAGCCTCCAGGGCCAGCATGGCCTCGTCGACGAGGTCGTCGGAGCCGGCTGCCTGGGGCGCTTCGGGGCCGGTCCGCGAGGGCCGCCGGATCCGGTCCTTCAAGTCGACGACAACCCTCTGGGCCGTCCGCGGGCCGATGCCGCGCACCCTGGTGAGGTCGCCGGCGCGCTCTTCCTGGATGGCCCGGGCGAGGTCGTCGACGGACAGGCCGGAGAGGATCGTCAGAGCGAGGTTGGGACCTATGCCGGAGATGCCGATGAGGAGCCGGAACATCTCGCGCTCCTCCTCCTGGAGGAAGCCGAACAGGGCCAGTTGATCCTCGCGGGCGTGGGTGTGGGCCAGGATCTGGACGGTGGAGCCAGCCGCCGGCAGACCGTCGTACGTGGCGAGGGAGATGGACAGCTCGTAGCCGACCCCCCCGACCTCGACCACGGCGCGGGTCGGCGCCTTGTGGGCCAGGAGGCCGCGGAGGTGCGTGATCACCCGGGGGACCCTCTCTCAGCGGTTGACGACGCGCCGCAGCAGGGCCTGCACCTCGGGCTTGCGGACGCCGACGGCCTCCATCGCCGAAGGGCGGCGGCTCCTGTGCAGGTGGCAGACGGCCACGGCGAGGGCGTCGGAAGCGTCGAGTGGAGTCGGCAACTCGTCCATGCGCAGGAGCCGGGCGACCATGGACTGAACCTGCTCCTTGGTGGCCTGGCCGTTGCCGACCACCGCCTTCTTGACCTCCGCCGGCGAGTAGAGGGCCGGCGAATAGCCCGCCTTGTGCAGGCGGAGGCGAAGGACGCCGCGGGCCTCCCCCAGTTTGGCGGCGGCGTCGGCGTCGCGGCCGTAGAAGCTGCTCTCGAGGGCTACGGCCTCCGGCCGGGACCGGGAGAGCAGCTCCGCCAGGCCGTCGTCCAGGACCGCCAGACGCCCGGCGAAGTCGCCGGCTCCCTTCGGGGGTCGAATACAGCCGCAGTCGACGAGGGTCAGTGCCCGGCCCTCGGCACATACCACCCCGTATCCCGTGCTGGTGCTGCTTGGGTCGAGACCGAGAACGAGCACGAGTGCCGAGAGCCGGTCAGGCGAGCAGCTTCGCCAGCTCCTCCTCCTGCACGTCGAAGTTGGAGAACACCCTCTGCACGTCGTCGAGATCCTCGAGATCCTCGAGCAGGCGGACGGTGCCCTGGGCGTCGGCGCCCTCCACCGAGAGGGTGTTCTGCGGGATCCACGCCAGCGACGCCTGGCCGTAGGCTATGCCGGCCTCTTCGAGGGCGCGCTTGACGGCGTCGAAGTGGTCGGCGGGGGCCAGCACCTCGAAGACGCCGTCGGCCTGCTGCAGATCCTCTCCGCCGGCGTCCATCACGGCCAGCATCACATCCTCTTCGCCAGCCGAGGACTCGTCTACCTCGATCAGCCCCTTGAGGGCGAACATCCAGGAGACGGCGCCCTTCTCGGCCAGGTTGCCGCCGAACTTGCCGAAGACGTGGCGCACCTCGGAGACGGTGCGGTTCCTGTTGTCCGTCAGGGTCTCGATGATGATGGCCACGCCCCCGGGGCCGTAGCCCTCGTAGACCGCCTCCTCGTAGAGGACGCCGGCCTCGTCGCCGGAGCCGCGGCGAATGGCGCGATCGATGGTGTTCTGCGGCATGTTGGCGGCCCGTGCGTTCTGCACGGCCGTCCGCAGCCGCGGGTTGGAATCCTCCACGGCGCCGCCTTGGCGCGCCGCCACGGTCAGTTCCCGGATCAGCTTGGTGAACAACTTCCCGCGCTTGGCGTCGTTGGCACCCTTCTTCCGCTTGATCGTGCTCCACTTGGAGTGACCGGACATGGCTTCCTGAATCTACGCAGGCTGGGAGACCGGCGCCGCCAGGCCCGGACCGGGCGGCCGGCGGGCGAGGCCCGACCTTGAAGACCGCAGGCGGATCAGGCCGCCTGCGCCTGTTCCTTGCTGGCTTCTTCGATGATGCGGGCCTGCACGTCCCCGGGCACCTCCTCGTAGCGGCTGAGGCTCTGGGTGTGCATGCCCTCGCCCTGGGACATGGAGCGCAGCCGGGTGGCGTACCGATCGATCTCCGCCAGGGGCACCTCGGCCTCGATGATCTGGAGATGGCCATCGGCACTGGTGCCGCTGATGCGGCCCCGGCGGGAGGTGAGGTCGCCCATCACGTCGCCCATGAACTCCTCGGGCACGGTGATCGTCAGCTGGTAGATCGGCTCGAGCAGAACGGGACGGGCCTTGAGGAAGGCGTCCTTGAAGGCCTGTGACGAGGCGATCTTGAAGGAGACCTCGTCCGAGTCGACGGCGTGGTGCTTGCCGTCGTACACGGTGGCGGCCACGTCGACGACGGCCGAGCCGGAGATGGGACCCACCGCCAGGCTCTCCTGGAGTCCCTTCTCGACGGCGGGGATGAAGTTCGTCGGAATGCTGCCGCCCACGACTTCGTTGACGAACTCGAAGCCCTCGCCCCGCGACTTCGGCGTGACACGGAGGTAAACCTCTCCGAACTGTCCGCGCCCCCCGGACTGCTTCTTGTGCCGGTAGTGGCCCTCGGCGTTGCCGCGGATCGTCTCGCGGTAAGGCACCCGCGGGGCCTCGGTGTCGACCTCGACACTGTACCGCTCCCGGAGGCGCTTGAGGATCGTCTCCAGATGCAGGTCGCCCTGTGCGGCGAGCACCGACTGGCGAATCTCGCCGTCGTACCTGAACTCGAAGCTCGGGTCCTCCTCGTGCAACTGCTGCAGGCCGGTGGCCATGCGCTCCTCGCTGCCCTTCTCCCGCGGCGCCACGGCGACGCGGATGAGGGGCTCCGGAGGTTCGACTCTCGGAAGCTGCACCGGTTCGGACCTGGTGCACAGGGTGTCCCCCGTATGGGTATCCTTGAGCTTGACGAGGGCGACGATGTCACCGGCGCCGGCGCTCTCGACCTCGGTGCGCTCGTGCCCGTTGAGCTGGTAGATCTGGCCGATGCGCTCGGTCTTCTGGCGCACGGAATTGCTCACTTCGTCGCCGTGGCGGAGACTGCCGGAGAAAACGCGAAGGTAGCTCAATTCGCCCACGTGCTGCTCCGCGGTGGTCTTGAATACATAGGAGACCAGCGGCCCATCGGGCGAGGCCTCCAGGGTCCGCTCCTCGCCGTTGCCGTCGGCATAGGCGAGACCGGGACTCCGATCCGGCGAGGGGAAGAACTCCGCCGCGGCCCCCATCAGCCGGTCGACGGCGATGTTGTTGTAGGCATCTCCGAAGAGAACGGGGAAGATCTCGCGCGCCTCCACGGCCTTGCGCAGCCCAGCCCTGAGCTCATCCGGCTCCAGACTTCCCTCGCTGAAGTAGCGCTCCATCAACTCCTCGTCGGTCTCGGCCACGGCTTCGACGAGCTGCTCCCGCAAGGGCTCCACCTCCTCCTGCAGGGGAGACGGAATCTCGCCTTCTTCGACCTTGCCGTCGGCGTAGGTGACCAGCTTGCCGTCGACCAGGTCGACGACCTGGTGGAAGCCCTCCCCCGGGTCGACCGCATACTGAAGGGGCACGGCCATTCGGCCGAGACGTTCGTGCATTTGCTGAAGGACCCCATCCAGATCGATCTCGGGGCGGTCCATCTTGTTGACGAAGAGGATGCAGGGCAGGCCGCTCTGCTGGGCCAGGCGCCAGGCGCGCACGGTGCCGATGTCGATTCCGGAGACCGACTCGACGACGACCACGCTGGCATCGGCCACGCGCAGCGCCGACTGCGTCTCGGGGATGAAGTCTGCGTACCCCGGTGTGTCCATCAGGTCGAAGTGAATGCCCTTCCACTCGCCGCTGAGGAGGGAGGTCTTGAGGGAGATCTTCCGCTCGATCTCCTCCGAGTCGAAGTCGGACACCGTGGTACCATCTTCGACGCGGCCGAGCCGCGTGAGCTGACCGGTGTTGTAGATGACGGCTTCCGCCAGGGCCGTCTTGCCGGAGCCGCTGTGGCCGACGAGGACGACATTGCGCACTTCATCGATCGTGTGTGGCACGGTTGCACCTGTGAGGAGGTTGAGGTGGTCAGGGGAGGTATCCACCACGCCCGATCTGGGACGCCAGAACGGCGCAGAGTCCACCGGACCAGCACCCGGGGGACTCTGGATTGAGCGGACCTCGAACAGCGGGTAAACTATGCCGCCCCGGCCGGCACTGTCAAGCCGCCCGATTCTCCATAAACAACACCCCGGACGAGACTTGCGTGGACAACCCCGAGCGCGAACCAGCGGCTTCCGAGAGGCCGCCGAGGTGCGCCTTCGCCACCTTCCTCATGCTCAACGACAACTACCTGCCCGGGGCACTCGTGCTGGCCTTCGGGCTGCGCCTCCAACGGCTGCCGGCCCCGCTGATATGCCTGGTAACGGAAGGGGTATCTCCAAAGGCCCGGGAATCACTGGGCCGGCTTTTCGATGACGTGATCGAGGTGGAACCGATTTTCGTTCCGCACGCGCGCCGCCAGGAACGCCAGGACCGGCCCTACTTCTTCACCCGCATTCACGCCCTGCGCCTTGGGGCCGGCGGCGGGCTGGGGCACCACTTCGAGCGGGTGGTGGTGCTCGACGCGGACGTGCTCCCCCTGCGGCACTATGGCCGCCTCCTGGACCTGGAGCCCCCGGCGGGCGTCCTCAACGAACGCAAGTCCCATCTCCTTCAGACGGACGACGCCGGACGCCAGGTGGTGCCCCCGGGGGCCCTGGAGACGGGGCGCTGGAACTGGCACGAGATCTATGCCGAATGCCCCCACGGCCACCCGGTCCCGGCATCGATCTCGGACCGGCCCCGGGAAGATCCAACCAACATGGGGTTCAACGGGTCACTCTTCGTGATGCGTCCCGACGCCGCCGAGTTCGGGGCAATCCTGCGGGACATCGAAGGCCCGGATATGCGGGCCTTCGTGGGCGACCGATTCGACTGGCCCGACATGCAATACCTGACCCTGCGCTGGTCGGGCCAGTGGCGCAACATCGACGTTCGCTACAGTTCCCTCAACGGCTATCCTCGCCTGGATGTCATCTACGGAACCCACTTCGCCGGCTTCAAGCCCTGGTACTTCCACCGCGGCGCGGCGATGACCCGCTACGCCCGGCACCCCGACTTCCAATTGTGGTTCTCCACCTACCTGCGGCTCATGGAGACCTACCCCGACCTGGCCCGCTTGGGAAAGCTGAGGCGACTTCGGAATCAGATCGACGAAGTGGGCCGCCCTCGGAGGTCCCGGGGCGGGAGGCGTACATGACGAAGGGCCCCCTGTTGGAGGCCCTTCGAAAGAAAACCCGGCGGCGTCCTACTCTCCCACCGGGTGACCCCAGCAGTACCATCGGCGCAGGAGGGCTTAACTACTCTGTTCGGAATGGGAAGAGGTGTTTCCCCTCCGCTATGACCACCGGAAAATCATGGGTAACTGTCATGCCCCACCTGGGGGCGCCTTCGCTATTGCTCGGCTTGACACAGAATACAGATTCACACGCGAATCACTGTCACGTCCGGATCCCGCGCGCCCACAGGAGGAGAATACGGTCAAGCCTCACGGCCCATTAGTATCGCTCGGCTTCACGCATTGCTGCGCTTCCACCTGCGACCTATCAACCTCGTGGTCTGCGAGGGGCCTTCAGGTGGGTTACCCCACGGGATATCTAGTCTTGGAGTGGGCTTGACGCTTAGATGCTTTCAGCGTTTATCCCGTCCGAACGTAGCTACCCAGCGGTGCTCCTGGCGGAACAACTGGTAGACCAGAGGTTCGTCCATCCCGGTCCTCTCGTACTAGGGACAGCTCTCCTCAAATATCCTACGCCCACGGCGGATAGGGACCGAACTGTCTTACGACGTTCTGAACCCAGCTCGCGTAGCGCTTTAATTGACGAACAGCCAAACCCTTGGGACCTTCTCCAGCCCCAGGATGCGCTGAGCCGACATCGAGGTGCCAAACTGCCCCGTCGCTATGGGCGCTTGGGGGCAATGAGCCTGTTATCCCCGGAGTACCTTTTATCCGTTGAGCTTCGGCGCTTCCACGCGCAACCGTCGGATCACTAAGCCCTGCTTTCGCACCTGCTCGAC
>JAPOZM010000022.1 GCA_026706075.1 Gemmatimonadaceae bacterium | reverse complement strand
TGGCCGACCTGCAGCAGGGCAAGGCGGACCTGGCCATCGCCGGCGGCGTGCAGGCCCTCCTGAACGGGCGCATCTACGAGCTGCGCGCCGATGCGATGATGCTCTCTCCCGACGGGCAGTGCAAGACCTTCGATGCTTCCGCAAACGGCTACGTGCGGGGCGAGGGCTGCGGGGTCGTCGTCCTGAAGCGGCTGAGCGAGGCCGAGGCGGACGGCGACCGCATCTGGGCGGTGATCCGGGGCGCGGCGGTGAACAACGGCGGCGCCAGCGTCGGACTGACGGTCCCGAACACACCCGCCCTCGAGCAGGTGATGGATGCGGCCCTGTCCGAGGCGGGCATCCCTCCGTCGGAGGTCGACTACCTGGAGGCCCACGGGACCGGCACGACCGTGGGCGATCCGATCGAGATCAACGCGGTGACGGCCGTCTATGGCCGGGGACGCAAGCCGGATCACCCGCTCCTCGTCGGCTCGGTGAAGACCAACATCGGCCACCTGGAGTCGGCGGCCGGCGTGGCCGGACTGATCAAGGCGGCGCTGGTCCTGAAGAGTGGGGTGATCCCCAAGCACCTCCACTTCCACGACCCCGAACCGAGTGTCGACTGGGACCGGCTTCCGGTACGGATCACCTCGGAGATGATGGACTGGCCGCGCCGCGGATGGCCGCGGGTGGCCGGCGTGAACTCCTTCGGCATCTCCGGGACCAACGCCCACCTCGTGGTGGAGGAGTACGCCGACCCGGATGCCGCACCCTCGGGCGGCCAGGCTCCGGGCCGGCCGCAGGCGGTGGCGGTCCAGGTACCGGCGGCCATGGCGGATCTGCCCTTGGCGGAGCAGGGGGTCGAGCCCCGCCGGACCCGTCTCCTGCCGCTGTCGGCCAAGTCCGATGGGGCGCTCCGGGACCTCGGGGAGCTGTACCTGTCCTGGCTCGACGAGCACGCCGGCGAAGGTGGTCCGGAGTACGAGACCATGCTTGCGGACATGGCCTGGACGGCGGCCGTCGGGCGCAGCCACTTCGCGCACCGGGCCGGCGTCGTGTTCGGCGATCTCGCTTCGCTGCGCGAGGGCCTCGCCCCGCTGGCCGAGTCCGGCACGGGTGCCGCGGCCAGAACTCCGGCCAGGATCGCCTTCGTCTATACCGGACAGGGAAGCCAGTGGGTCGGCATGGGCCGGGCTCTCTACGAGAGCGAGCCCGTGGCGACGGCGGTTCTGGACCGCTGCGAGGCCGTCTTCCGGGACGAGCGGGGTGAATCCCTCCTGGACGTGATGTTCGGCAGGGACGGCGGAGAGGGGGAGCTCGGCGATACGGCGTGGGAGCAGCCCGCCCTCTACGCGCTGGAGTGCGCCCTGACGGCGCTCTGGTCGAGCATCGGCGTACGGCCCGACGTGGTCGTCGGACACAGCATCGGGGAGCTGGCGGCGTCGCAGACCGCGGGCGTCTTCAGCCTCGAGGACGGGATGCGGTTCGCCGCCGTGCGGGGCCGGCTGATGTCGCAGATGGCCGAGGGCGGCATGGTCGCGGTCTTCGCACCCGCCGAGCGCGTAGCTCCCGCGGTGGAGGCGGTGAACGCGGCCTCCTCCGGCGCCGGCCTGAGCATCTCGGGCTACAACGGCAGCCACCAGGTGGTCAGCGGCCCGATCCCGGAGATCGAAGCGATCTCGAAGCAGTTCGACCAGGAGGGAATCCGGGTCAGGCGGCTGAACACGACCCGGGCCTTCCACAGCGCCCTGGTCGAGCCCATCCTGGACGAGCTGGAAGCGTTCTTCGACGGCGTCGCGGTCCAGCCTCCCGCTGTCGCCGTGGTCAGCAATCTGACCGGCCGGGCCGTCGAGGCCGACCAGGCCCAGGACGGAGCCTACTGGCGACGCCATGCCCGGGAGGCGGTCGCCTTCGCCCAGGGGGTGGGGACGCTGGCGGAGCTCGGGGTGGACGCGGTGCTGGAGATCGGCCCGCGCTCGGTGCTGGCTCCCATGGCAGCCTCCGCCTGGCCGGAGTCGCCCGCTGCGCCGGCGCCGGTGGTGCTCTCGAGCCTCAGCCCGCCCTCGGACGACGCGGTGGAGCTCGGGAGCGCCCACGACGGCTTCCTGGAGGCCGTTGCGGAGGCGTACCAGGCAGGCCTTCCGATCCGCTTTGCGGGACTCTTCGCGGGGGAGAGTCGG
The DNA here is from genome assembly GCA_026706075.1 of Gemmatimonadaceae bacterium. Classification (GTDB taxonomy): domain Bacteria; phylum Latescibacterota; class UBA2968; order UBA8231; family UBA8231; genus UBA8231. The sequence goes on along the minus strand of JAPOZM010000022.1, from coordinate 2,032 downwards.
CGGCGGATCTCCCTGCCGGGCTATCCCTTCCAGCGCGAGCATCACTGGGTCGAGGCGCCCAGGCGTCAGGACCGGAGCTCGGGCCACCCGTTGCTGGGCGTCCGCCACGAGTCCGCCCGCGGGGAGCTCACCTTCGAGACGGAGGTCTTCCCCTCCGATCCGGCGTGGATGGACGATCACAAGGTCTTCGGCCGGGTCGTGGCGCCGGGGGCGCTCTACGGCGCCATGGCGGCATCGGCCTCCTTCCTCGAGGGGGTCGGGCCGGTGGTCGTGGAGGACCTGCAGTTGCACAACCCGCTGGTCTTCGAGGAGGACGACGAGACGGATGAAGAGGGACGCAAGGTGCAGGTCGTGCTCGACGCTTCCGAGCAGGCGTCGGCGCGCGGGGTCCAGATCTTCAGCAAGGGCAGCGAAGAGGAGTGGACGGTCCACGTGGAAGGCCGCGTGTCGTCGGGCGCCCCTGTTCCGGAAGCTGGCGGGCGAATCGACCTGGAAGGTCTGAAGACGGGCCTGTCGCCGGTGGACGTGGCGGGCTACTACCGCCACAGGGCGAGCACCGGCGTCGAGCTCGGTCCGTCCTTCCGCACCCTCGGCAGGGTCTGGTCCCGCCCGGGCGAGGCGTTGGGAGAGGTCTCTCTGCCCGAAGCACTGACCAGGCACGGACTCGATCTCCATCCCCTCGTTCTGGACGGTTGCTTCCAGGTCGTGGGCGCGGCGCGCAATCTGGCCGGTGCCGAGGGCGGCGCCACCTACCTGCCCTTCGGTTGGGAGCGGCTGTGGCTGACGGGCCGGCTGCCCGACCGGGTCGTCTGCCACGTGCGCCTGAGCGACGCCTCGATCGACGCCGAGACCGGCCCCGGGGAGCCCGCCGAGGTCCTGAGCGGCGAGCTGCGCATCTACGATCCGAACGGGGCGCCCCTCGGCGGGATCAACGGGTACACGGTGAAGCGGGCGACCCCGGAAGCCCTGCTCTCGGCCGTCGAAGGGGTGAAGGACCTCCTCTACGAAGTGGTGTGGCGGGAGCGCGGCCTTCCACCCGGAGTGACACCCGCGGACTTCTTCCCGAGTCCGGCGACAGTCACCGCCGGCTCCCAGCTGTTCGCCGGATACCTGACGGACGCGGGCGTCGATCCCGGCGACCGGGATACCCTGCTGGCGGACCTGGATCGATGGTCCTGGTCCCGGGCCCTGGCGACCCTGGAAGAGCTGGGGTGGGAGCGCACACCCGGCGCGGTCGTGGACCCGGAGGACCTGCGGCAACAGCTCGAGGTCATCCCGGAGCACGGGCGGCTCTTTCGCCGCATGCTGGAGATGCTCGCCAGATCCGGAGTGCTGGAGGAAAGGGACGACGGTTTCGCCGTGGTCCTGGGGCCCGGGGATCCGCTGCCGGAGGAGATGCCGGGCGATCTGGGAGCGTTCGCCTCCCGGCTGGCCGACCAGCAGCCCCACGGACTCACCGAGATCGGGCTCTTCCGCCGCTCCGGCGACGCCCTGGCCGCGGTGCTGCGCGGCAACGAGGACCCCCTGACCCTCCTCTTCAGCAGCGGCGAGCCGACCGCGGCCGATCTCTACCTGAAGGCACCCGTGGCGCGCGCGGCCAACCAGATGCTGGCCGAGGCGGTCCGAACGCTGGTGGCGGCGCTGCCCGAGGGGCGGCGCCTGCGGGTGATCGAGGTCGGCGCGGGAACGGGATCGGCGACCGCCTCCGTGCTGCCCGAGCTGCCCGAGGGGCGGTTCGACTACGTCTACACGGACATCTCGGCGGGCTTCTTCGCCGAGGCGGAGGCGCGCTTCGGGGACCAGGGCATCGAGTACCGTCCGCTCGATGTCGAGAAGGACCCGATCGTCCAGGGTTTCGACTCCCATGGCTACGACCTGCTGATCGCCTCCAACGTGCTGCACGCGACGCGCTACCTGCCGGAGACTCTGGGCCATTGCCGCGACCTGCTGGCGCCGTCCGGACACCTGATCGCCCTCGAGAACCTCAGCGGCCTGGGCTGGATGGACCTGACCTTCGGCCAGCTGGACGGCT
>JAPOZM010000076.1 GCA_026706075.1 Gemmatimonadaceae bacterium | reverse complement strand
ACGGCAACGTCGAGAACGGGTACGGCATCTTCGCCGGGTACAGCTCGCGGACCTTCGAGTTCACGATCGGGTCCGAGTAAGGGCGGAGGCGGGCGGCGGTCGCCGTCCGCCCCTCCCCGAGGGGTGCATGTCCTCTGAACCGAGGCGCTGGGGCGAGCGCGCTCGGAGCCTGGTCCCGTGGCATATAATGCTTATTATAATCCAGGCCCCTATCCGCGAGGTGCAGAGTGCTCTCCTTCAAAGTGACCACCGTCGGCGCGTCGTCGGGAATCATCCTCACAAAGGCCGCGATGGCGCAGCTCAGGGTCAGGAAGGGCGACACCCTCTATCTGACCGAGGCGCCGGACGGGGGATACCGGATCACCCCCTACGACCCGGAGTTCGCCCGCCAGATGGCGCTGGCCGAAGAGATCATGCACGACGACCGTGAGGTGCTGCGGGCGCTGGCGAAGTGAGCCCCGGGGATCCCGGGGCGCAGCCCTCGTGGCGTTGGGTCGACGTCTCCGTCGTCCTTGCGATCCACGACCGTCAGCTCGCCGAGCACGGCGGAGCGGATGGGATCCGCGACCCGGGGCTGGTCGAGTCCGCCCTCGCTCGTCCCGGGCAGCTCGCTCGGTACGGCGATCCGGACGCAGCGGCGGTGGCCGCGGCCTATGCCTGGGGCCTGGCCGGGAACCACGGTTTCGTCGACGGCAACAAGCGCACCGCCTGGGTCGTCGCCCGCCTCTTCCTGGCCGACAATGGATATGGCCTCGAGTTCGAGCCCCTGGACGCAATCCGGATCATGGAAGGCGTCGCCGCCGGCCACATCGATGAAGCCGCGCTCGGCAGGTGGTTCCGGTCCCACTCCAGGAGTTGAGGCCGGATGGCAGGGACCTTCCCGGGGCTCGTCTGCGATACGCCACCACCCGGAACGTAGCAGGCTGATCTCTCTCAGGCCGCCCTTCGGCCTTCCCTGGTCCGGCCTCCTCGCCGCGGCCCTGCTGGCGGCGCCCCCCGCCGAGGCCCGGCCTCCCCATGAGGCCACGGGCCTGCGGCCTACGGCGATCCCCCTGCTGAGCTTCAGCTCCGACGACGGCGCCGGGTACGGCCTGCGCGCCTCTCTCTTCGAGTACGACGGCCGCACCGTCCCCTACCGCCGCAAGTACTCGGCGCAGTTGTTCTACACCAGCAGGGGCCGCCGGGTTCACTTCCTGTCGATGGACACGCCGCGCTTTCGCGGCGGCGACCGCCTGGAGATGACCCTGCGGTTCGAGAAGGAGGCCTCCGCCAACTACTACGGCTCCCTCACCGACGCGGAGGCCAGCCGTCTTGCGCGGGACCGGAAGACCTTCCGGTATGCCCTGCCCTCGATCGAGCTGCGGTGGATACGGCCCCTGGGGACTCCGCGCCCGGCGCCGGCCCCGTGGGGTCTGGGCCTGGGGGCGCGGCTCAGCCACACCGGCATCACCCCCAACGCCGAGGTCGGGAACGTCCTGGCCGAGGCCGCGCCGCCCGGGATCGACGGGGGCTTCCTGGGACAGGTCAACGCCGCCCTGCGCTACGACACGCGGGACGACTACAACGACACCTCCACCGGCCTGCTGGAGGAGCTGCTCCTCGAATACGGGATCGGTCACGGCGGCGACTACCACGGCCTGACGGCCCGCTTCGAGCACCGCCACTTCGCCTCCCCCCTCGCCGGCCTGGTGGCCGCCCACAGGCTCGCCCTCGACTGGACCGCGGGGAACCTGCCGTTCTACGAGTGGCCCGAGGTCGGGGGCGGCGACACCCTCCGCGGCCTCGTGCGGGGGCGGGACCGGGGCCGCGGACGGGTGCTGCTCAACGGCGAGCTGCGCTGGCGCGGCATGCGCCTCTCCGCTCGCCAGAGCATGCACCTCGGGGCCGTCGCCTTCGCCGACGCCGGGCGCATCCTCGGCGGCGGCGCCCTGGCGGCCCCCGGCCGCTGGCGCCACGGCCTGGGCCTGGGGCTGCGGGGCCGCTGGCAGAGCACCGTGGCGCGCGCCGACTGGGGCCGGGCCGGCGGCGCCGCGGGCCTCTACCTCACCTTCGCGCACATGTTCTGACCACGGACCCAGGCGGCCGTGACGGGGCGCCGCCCACGCTTTGGGCCGCGGCCTCCGGGCCTCACGGCCCATGCGGGTCCCTCTCCCCAGGAGCGCGCCGGGGCGCTTCCCCGGCCTCCTCCGCGCCCCCTCCGGAGGCTCTGACCCCCTCGCGGGCACCCGGGGCGGCGCATCCGCGGCGCGGTTGCCCGCCGGGGCGGTTGTTCGTGTCTTGTGGGCATGAGAGCCGCCGCCCTCCTGCCTGTCCGCGGCGCCATCGCCATACTCGGAGTCCTGCTGCTGGTGCTGCTGATCCCCTCCGCCCGCGACGCCTTCTGGGGACTGCTCTTCCTCGGCGACTTCGTCGCCGGCGAGCGCACCACCCCCTTCGACCTGCTCACCCGCGAACCGAAGACCACCAGCGGCGAGCTGACGGCCGGTGACGGCGTGCGCGTGCCCTTCGATTTCTACAGCCCGCGTACGGCGGCGAAGCCGGCCGCCGTGGGCGAGCGCCTGCCGGCGTTCCTGCTCGCCCACGGCGCCGTCCACGAGGGGAACCGCGACGCCCGAGTGATCGCCATGGCCCGGCGGCTGGCCCGCGGCGGGTTCGCGGTGATGGCCCCCGACCTGCTGCAGATGAAGAGCTACCGCCTGGGCTTCGAGGACGCCGACGCCCTCGCCGCCTGCCTCGAATACCTCTTCGACTCCGCCCTCGTCGACGGCGGCCGGGTCGGCGTGGTCGCCCCGAGCTTCGGCGCCGGGCCGATGCTGATGGCCCTGGCCCGGCCGGGTCTGGGCGGCCAGGTCCGCTTCGGCCTGCTCTTCGGCGCCTACTACGACATGCGGCGTACCCTGCGCTTCACCCTCACCGGCTCCTACGAGGCCCCGGGTCTGCCGGCGGTCGACTTCGAGGCGAGCAGCCGGCGCAACCGCTGGCGGCTCCTGCGGGGCAACATCGACCTCGTCCCCTCCTCCCCGAGCCGCGGCGAGTTCGCCGCCTTCGTGGCCGCCCGCGCCGACACCCCCTCCTACGACGACCCGGCCCTGCGCGCCGGCTTCTCGGCGGAGGAGCGCCTCATGCTCGAGTTCACGGCCAACACCGACCCGGCCCGCTTCGACTCGCTCTACCCGCTGCTGCCGGAGACGTTCCGCACCTGGGTCGACACCTTCTCCCTTCGCCATCACACCTCCGGCGTGAGGACGAAGCTGCTCCTCGCCCACAGCAGCGCCGACAAGGTCATCCCCTACCCGGAGAGCATGGCCCTGGCCGCCCACCTGCCGGACGCGCCGGCGGCGGACGTCTCGATCCTCGATCTCTTCACCCACGTCGACATCAAGATCGACGGGACGTCCCTGCGAGCCCTCGTCACCGACGTCATCCCCGGTCTGTTCAGGATCTGGGGCATCGCCAACGCCCTGATGAAACAGCGCAGGTAGGAGATCGACATGGTCCTTTCACGGAGAGGTGGAGAAGGCCGCGCCCCGGTGGCCGCAGGGCTCCTCTGCGCCGCGGCCGGCCTGCTGCTGCTCCGGCCCGCCCCCGCCGATGCCGGCGCCGCCCACGAGAGCACGGGCTGGCGGCCGACGGCGATCCCCCTGCTGAACTTCAGCTCCGACGACGGCACCGGGTACGGGCTGCGGGCCAACCTCTACGAGTACGACGGCCGGACCGTCCCCTACCGCCGCAAGTACTCCGCCCAGCTGTTCTTCACCACCGGGGGCAAGTGGGTGCATCGGCTGCTGATGGACACGCCGCGGTTCCGCGGCGGCGGCGACCGCCTGGAGGTGGAGCTGGTCTACGAGAAGGAGGAGTTCGCCAACTACTACGGCGGCCTGTCGAAGGCGGAGACCCGCGGCCTCGACCGCGGCCAGCGGACCTTCACCCAGGCCTTCCCGGAGCTCAAGGTCAGGTGGATCCGCCCCCTGGGATCGGCGGGCGGGCCCACCCCGTGGAGGCTGCGCCTCGGCAGCCGGCTGAGCTACCACGAGATCACGCCGAACGCCGACGCCGGCAACATCCTGGCCGAGCAGGACCCCCTCGGCGCCGACGGCGGACCTCTCGCGCAGGCCAGCGCGGCCCTGCGCTACGACACCCGGGACAACTACAACGACAGCTCCGCCGGGCTCCTCGAGGAGCTGGTCGTCCAGTACACCCTCGGCGCCGGCGGCGACTACAACGGCCTTCAGGCCCGCCTCGAGCACCGGCACTTCGCCTCCCTTCTCCCCGGCCTCGTCGCCGCCCACCGGATCGCCCTCGACTGGACCGCGGGGGACCTGCCCTTCTACGAGGAGCTGGCGCTGGGCGGCAGCAGCACGGTCCGCGGGCTCCCGAAGGCCCGGGACCGCGGCGAGACTCGGGTGCTCCTCAACGGCGAGCTGCGCTGGCGCGGGGTGCGCCTCTCCTCGGCGCAGAACATCCACCTCGGCGGGCTGCTCTTCGCCGACGCCGGCCAGATCTTCGCCGGCGGCGAGTGGCCCGCCGGCGGCGACTGGCGCCGGGGAGCGGGTCTCGGGTTGCGCTTTCTCTGGCAGAGCACGATCGTGCGCGCCGACCACGGCTTCTCGGGCGGCGGCAGCGGCCTCTACATCACCTTCTCCCAGCTCTTCTGACCATGCCCGCATCGACCGACCGCGACTACCGGAAGACGGTCAACGCCTGGTGCCTCTACGACTGGGGCAACTCGGCCTTCGCCACCACCATCATGGCCGGCGTCTTCCCCCTGTTCTACCGGTCCATGGCGACCAGCGCCGGCCTCGGCGAGGCCGACGCCACCGCGGCCTGGGCGTACACCACGTCCGTGGCCCTGCTCATCGTCGCCCTCGTCGGCCCGGTCCTCGGGTCGTACTGCGACCAGGCCAGCAGCAAGAAGCGGTTCCTCGCCTTCTTCGCCGGCCTCGGGGTCTGCGCATCGGCCCTCTTCGTCTTCCTCGGCGACGACGACTACCTGCTGGGGTCGGCGCTGTTCATCGCCGGCAACATCGGCTTCGCCGCCGGCAACATCTTCTACGAGTCGCTGCTGCCCCACGTGGCGCGCCCCGGCGACCTGGACCGCATCTCCGCCCGGGGATACGCCATGGGCTACATCGGCGGCGGGATCCTGCTGGTGTTCAACCTGCTCTGGATCATGCACCCCGGGTGGTTCCTCCTTCCCGGCACCGGGTTCGCCCTGCGCCTGACCTTCTTCAGCGTCGCCGTCTGGTGGGCGGTCTTCGCCATCCCGGTGCTGCGGCGGGTCGAGGAGCCCCCTGTCGCCGGCGGCGGCCCTCGACGCCCCGGCCTGGGCGACGCCTTCTCGCGCCTGGCGCAGACCTTCCGCGAGGTGCGGCGCTACCGGCAGCTGCTGCTCTTCCTCGTCGCCTTCTGGCTCTACAACGACGGCATCGGCACGATCATCAAGATGGCGATCGCCTACGGGGACGAGGTCGGCATCGGCCGCAACGACCTGATCACGGCGCTGGTGGTGACCCAGTTCGTCGGCATCCCCTGCACCTTCCTCTTCGGGAGGCTGGCGGGGGTCCTGGGGACCAAGAGGTCGATCCTCGCCGGCCTGGGGGTGTACCTGCTGATGACCGTGGGCGCATACTTCATGGAGACCGCCCTGCACTTCTACATCCTGGCGGTGATGGTCGGCCTCGTGCAGGGAGGCACCCAGGCCCTGAGCCGCTCCCTCTACGCCTCGATGATCCCCCGTGAGAGGTCGGCCGAGTTCTTCGGGTTCTACAGCACCAGCTCCCGCTTCGCCGGAATCTTCGGCCCCCTGATCTTCGGGATGGTGAGCCAGCTCACCGGCGGCAGCCGCCTCGGCATCGTCTCGCTGGTGATCTTCTTCGTGGTGGGAGGCGCCCTGCTTCTGCGCGTCGATGAGCGCGAAGGGGCCCGGGCCGCCGGCAGCGGGGGGTGATCACCCTGCTCGGAGGCGATGGTCACCCCTGTCGATGTCCTGGATTCCCGAGGTCCGGAGTACAGCCGTCCCGGCTGGGCGGGGCGAGGCTGGCTGATGCCCTGGTGGTGCCGGCGGACCGGCGGACCACGGTCGAGGAGACGACCTGGGGCACCTGAAGGGGAGAGCCTCGGGCGACTGATGGGGGAGCCGGGCTCCGGGCTCCCCCCTGGCCGCGGGTCTAGCCCGCGGCGGCTTCGATCTGTCCCGCGAACCGCTCGGTGATCGACTTGGGGACGATCTTGCGCAGGCCCCGCGTGAGGGTGCCCGCGTCCTCCGAGAGCGCCTCGGGCAGGACCAGCAGGCGCACGGGGCGTTCGTGGCCTGTGAGGCCTGCGGCATCGGCCTCGGCCAGCAACTGTTGGCGGATGCGCTCGTGGAGAGGCTCGAAGGCCCGGAGCTGATCCTCGTCGCCCGGCAGGCCGGGCAGGTCCGTCTGGCGTCCGGCCTCCTCGACCTCGACGGTGACGACGATGACCGGGTGGCTCCAGGCCTGCTGGCCGGTGACCAGGACGTGCTCCACCAGCGCCGCCCGCGAGTAGATACGCTCCAGCAGCTCGGGGTTTACGAACTCGCCGTTGGCGAGCTTGAACTGCCGGCCCACGCGCCCGCGGAAGGTCAAGAAGCCGTCCGCGTCCATGCTGAAGAGGTCGCCGGTGCGGTACCAGAGCTTGCCCGGCTCCTCCTCGTCCTCCACGAGGACGCGGGAGGTCTGCTCCGGCTCGTCGAGGTACCCCTGCATGACGTTGGCGCCGCTCACCCACAACTCGCCCACGGCCGCCGGGTCGGTGGTCCGGAAGGAGTCCTCCGCCGGCTCGGCGCGGGCCAGCTCGGCGCCCTCCTCGCTCACCAGCTTCACCTCGAAGAGGGGCCGCCCCACGGTGCCGACGCGCCGGCCGCGCAGGTGGTTGGTGGAGATGAGCGGGGCGCACTCGGTGACTCCATATCCCTCGTAGGAGTTGATGCCGAGGACGTAGTGGAAGAAGTCGAGGGCGTCGGGATCGGCCTTGGCCGAGCCGACGATCAGGATCTCGAGCTCGGCGCCGACGCGGCTGGAGAGCTGCTGCTTGATCTTCGCCACCACCTTGCCGCCGAGGGTGCGGTCGACGAGGCGGGCCCCGAACCCGGCGGTCCCCCGCGTGACGCTGTCGCGGGAACGTACGGCCAGGTCCACCAGCCGGCCCTTGAGGCCGCCGGCGTCGATCTCCTTGCGGACGTTGCCGTAGACCTTGTCGAGGACGAGGGGCACGGTGAGAAAGCCCTCGGGCTCGGAGATGCGGATGTCGGAGAGGACGCGGTCCGGCGACCGCGCCATGTCGAGGACCCAGCCCTTGGCCAGCGGGTAGTAGATGTTGAGGACGCCCATGGAGTGGTAGTCCGGGGCGGACTTGAAGAACCGGCAGACCTCCTTCTCGCTGACCATGTCCCAGACGGAGCGCACGTTGGCGACGATGTTCCCGTGGGTCTGCACCACCCCTTTCGGGAGACCCGAGGAGCCCGAGGTGAATAGGATCTTCGACTCGTCGTCGGCGGATACCTCGACCTCCGGAGGATCGTCCTCGGACTGCACCTCCTCCCAGGGGATGCCGTCGCCCTCGGTCCCCGGGCTCAGCAACAGCCTCGGCGGCCGGGTGAGGGCCGGGCCCACGCGGCCGTAGGGCTCCAGGCCGCGGTCGTCGACGAGGAGCAGGTCCATGTCCGATCGCGAGATGTTGTGCACCAGGACCTCGGTGGAGGACTTGTGGCACAGGGGGACGGAGACCAGCCCCAGGGCGTCGGCGGCGAGGAAGACCAGCAGCGGCTCGAAGCCGCCGTCGGTGAGGATGCCGACGCGCTGGCCCTTGCGCAGGCCGAGGGCGGCGAGGCCGGCGGCCAGGCTGTCGCGCCGTCCCCGCAGCTCGGCATAGGTGATGGGGGCATAGGCCTCGCCGGCGTCGGTACGGGTCACGCAGCGCACCGCGGGATGGCCGGCGCGAGAGGAGAAGCTGCTCTCCAGAAGGTCCTTGAGAGTCTCCACGGGAATCACCTCGATCGCTTGTGGTGGCGGCTACCCCTGTTGCCTATGTTGCCTGTCATGAAGCGAACAGCAACAGAGCATAATAACAGATGAATTTCTGGCGGCGACAACCGACAATGGGGGAAACCCCGGAAAAGTTCACACACCGGCGGCCGGAGCGCCTGTCCGGGCGGCCATGGACGCTGCGTGCCGCCCTCCTGGCGGTGCTGCTGGCGGCCGGGCCGGCGGCGGGTGACGTCCGCGATGGCCTGCGGGACAGCCGCTACGAGACCGGCTCCAAGTACAGCGCCAGCATCGGCTCGGTGACGGTGCAGGAACGCCAGCTCTACCGCCTGGCCCTGCGTCCCCAGTTTCCGCTGGGGCGGGCGGCCGTGGTCCTGGACCTGGAGTTGTTCATCGGCGACGACGGATCCGTCGAGAGCCTCGGGTGGTCCTTCGCGACCCCGGCCGAGACCTTCGACAGTCTCCTGCGCAAGATCTACTACGTCCGCTACGGAGAGCCTCGGGAACCCGCCTTCGTCCGCGTCGGCGCCCTCGACCGCGTCACCCTCGGCTACGGTCTGATCATGGACCGCTACCGCAACACCCTCGAGTACCCGGGGATCAAGAGGACGGGCGCCGTCTTCCATTTCGACCGGCTCGCCGGCAACCGCTTCGGCCTACAGGGGATGGTCAACAACGTTCAGGACTTCCAGCAGGGCGGCGCCGTCCTGGGCACGCGGCTCTTCACCTATGTCGGCGAGCGCGTGGAGCTGGGCGCGACCTACGTGCTCGACATCAATCAGTACGCCGGACTCCTCGACCGGGACGACGACGGCTATCCCGACGCCGTCGACGCCTTTCCCGGGGACGATGCGTCGGCCAGGGACAACGACGGCGACGGGGTCCCCGACAGCCGCGACATCGACGACGACAACGACGGAGTCATCGACTTCGACCCCCGCAGCGGGCTGAGCCGCAGTGTCGTCAACGGGCTGGAGGCGTTGGAGGAGGAAGGCCTCCGCCTCGACCGCGACGTGCAGCGGACGAATCCTTTCAACAAGGACGAGGCCGGCGCCGACCGCTTCGGCATCCTCGGCGTCGACGCCGGCTACCACTGGAAGCAGGGGGCGGAGTGGGACCTGACCCTGTACGGCCAGCTGGGGATCCTCCACGACGACGACGACGAGCTCACCCTCCGCCAGGCCCGCGTCCAGAACGTGAGCGGCGGCAACCGCAGGTCCGTGGGCCTCGGGATCGCGGCCCCGGGTCTCAGGGCCCGTACCGGGGCCTTCGAAGGCCGCATGGAGTACCGCTACTTCCTGGAGGACTTCGAGGCCGGCTACTTCGACAACCTCTACGACCTCGACCGGGCGCGGCTCGACCGAGTCACCGGCCGGGCGACGCCGAAGGACGCCGGCCTCACCCGGGGCCAGAGCCTGCAAGGCGTCTACGGCCGCGTGGCAGCCAGTCTCTTCGGACTGGCCACCGGGTCCGCCGACTACGAGCATCTCCTCGGCGACAACGCCTCGAAGCGCCAGTTCCACGGCTCCATGAGCCTGTCGCCCGTGGTGATGAAGTCGGTGCGCAGGCTGAGCCACCTCGCCGTCCACTACCAGAAGAACCACATCGGCCGGCGCCTCGACAGCGACGGGACCCCGGGCTCCGAGGACGCCTTCCTCGAGTCCACGGAAGACACCTTCTACGGCTACTCCATCGGTTTCGAGATGGACGGGGCCGCCGTCTACCTGGACACGCACTTTCTCTTCGACCGCGAGGCCGACGGCCGCCTCCGCCGTCGCCAGATCAGCTCCATCGAGACCGTGCTCAGCTTCTGACCCCGACGGATCAACCGATGAACCTGATCATCGACGGCCACCTCGACCTGGCCTTCAACGCCTTGTTCTACCGCCGCGACCTCACCCGGCCGGTGCAACTCCTGCGCGAGCGCGAGGACCCCTGGCGCGATGGCGTGGCACCCGCCGCGGCGCACCGCGACGCCCTGAACAAGCGCCCCCGGATGGAGTTCGGCGGCGTCGCCACCGTCTCCCTTCCGGAGATGCGCAAGGGCCGCGTGGGCATCGTCCTGTCGACGATCATGTCGCGCGTGCAGCTGCCGAACGAGTCTCTCTCCGATGGCATGCGCAACCAGCTCGCCGCCCACGCCATGGGGCAGGCTCACCTTCACTACTACAAGGCCCTCGAGCGGGAGGGGGACCTCGCCTTCCTGCGCACCGCCGAGGACCTGCGCCGCTGCGCCGATCTCTGGCAGGCGGAGAGCGTCGATCCCGAGACGCCGATCGGCCTGATCCTCAGCATGGAGAGCGCCGACCCCATCCTCGGTCCCGAGGACGTGGCCAACTGGTGGGAGGCCGGACTGCGCTCGGTGGGCCTCACCCACTTCGGGGCCAACACCTGGGGACACGGCACCGGCACCCGGGGCGGGCTCTACGCCTGCGCCTACCCGCTGATGGAGGCCCTCGCCGACGCCGGCGTGGCCCTCGACCTGACCCACGCCTCGGACATGACCTTCTGGCAGATTCTCGATGCCTGGGAGGGCCCCGTTCACGCCAGCCACTGCATGTGCCGGGCCCTCGTGCGGGGCCAGCGGCATCTCTCCGACGACATGATCCGCGCCCTCGCCGAGCGCGGCGGCGTCATCGGCATGGTCTTCGCCGAGCCGATGCTGAACCCCGATATCGACTTCGACGACCTGCGCAGCGCCCCGCGCACCGCGCGCCGGACGATGGCCGCCGCCGTCGATCACATCGACCACGTCTGTCAGCTCACCGGAAGCTGCGACCACGTCGCCATCGGCTCCGATCTCGACGGCGGCTTCGGCCGCGAGTGGGCGCCGGTCGACTACGACACCATCGCCGACTTGCAGAAGTTCCTCGCCATCCTCGAGGGCCGCGGCTACTCCGCCGGGGACGTGGCCCGCATCGCCCACGGGAACCTGCTGCGGTTCTTCGCGGAGGTGATGCCGTGAACCCGCCGCTGATCCTCGACAGCCACCTCGACCTGGCCTTCAGCGCCCTGCAGCTCAACCGCGATCTGACGCAGCCGGCGGCCACGGTGCGGGTCCACGATCCGGTGGAGACGATGGAGTCCTTCGGCAGCTGCACGGTGACCCTGCCCGAGCTGCGCCGCGGACGGGTCGGCATCGTCTGCGCCACCGTCATGTCGCGCATCGACCCGCGGGACCGGGCCACGCGCACGGGCATGTACGCGCAGAGCCAGTGCCACGGCGTCGGCCGCGGCCACCTCGCGTACTACCAGGCCCTGGAGCGCGCCGGCCACGTGCGCATCTGCCGCACCCTCGCCCAGCTCGACGAGACCGCCGCCCTGTGGGAGAGTGCCGAAGTCGGCGCCGACGGCTCGGGACCCCCGGTGGGCCTGGTGCTGGCCATGGAGAGCGCCGACCCGATCCTCGGCCCCGACCAGGTGCCCGAGTGGCACGCCCTCGGCCTGCGCATGGTCAGTCTGTCCCACTACGGCAGGAGCACCTACTCGCACGGCACCGCCACCGAGGGCGGCCTGCGGCCCCCGGCGCGGCCGCTGCTGGAGGCCTTGCGGGAGGCGGGCATCGTGGTCGACGTGACCCACCTGACCGACCAGGCCCACCGCGAGCTGTTCGAGATCTACGACGGCCCGGTCTGCGCCAGTCACCACAACTGCCGCGCCCTCACCCCCGGCCAGCGCCAGCTCACCGACGACATGATCCGCGACATCGCCGGCCGCGACGGCGTCATCGGCGCCGCCTTCGACTCGTGGATGCTCGACCCGGGGTGGCGGCGGGACCTGCAGGCCTGGGAGCAGCCGTCCGGCGCCACCCTGCAGAGCGTGGCCGACCACATCGACCACGTGGCCCAGATCACGGGGACCAGCCGGCACTGCGGCGTCGGCACCGACCTCGACGGCGGCTTCGGCGCCGAGCAGGCCCCCCGCGACCTGAACACGATCGCCGACCTGCAGAGCCTGGTCCCCATCCTGCGGGACCGGGGTTACGGGGAGGAGGACCTGACGGGGATCCTCTCCGGCAACTGGCTCCGCCTCCTGCGCGGCAACTGGCGGGACTGACCCCCTCCCTTCCCGACGAGCGGTCCGGCGGTGGCGGCATGCTTCCCGAAACGAGGCGGCCTCCCGCCTCGCAGCTTGCGAATATCACTCGCCATCGCTATACTTGGCCCTTGCCAGAAACATAATGTCTGCGAAACTCGCATGATTGCTCGCATTCGTGCCTCACAACCCGGAGCTTCTCCCCATGAGAGGTGCCGACGCCGTCATCCAGGCGGTTGAACGCCAGGGGGTCGATTTCATCTTCGGCCACCCCGGCGGCGCCGCCATGCCCATCTTCGACGCCCTCGTCGACTCGGAGCACATCCGCTTCGTCCTCACCCGGCACGAGCAGGGCGCCACCCACATGGCCGACGGCTACGCCCGCGCCACCGGCAAGCCGGGGGTGGTCCTGGTCACCTCCGGCCCGGGGGCGACCAACACCGTCACCGGGCTGCTCACGGCCCAGATGGACTCGGTGCCGATGGTCGTCCTCACGGGGCAGACCATCTCCCCCATGCTCGGCAAGGACGCCTTTCAGGAGGCGGACGTCTTCGGCATCTCCATGCCGGTGGTGAAACACTCCTACCTGGTGAAGGAGGTGGACGATATCCCCCGGGTCATGCACGAGGCCTTCCACATCGCCACCACCGGCCGCAAGGGGCCGGTCCTGGTGGACCTGCCCAAGGACGTGACCTCCGCCGAGTGCCGCGCCGACTACCCCGAGCGCGTCTACCTGCCCGGGTACAGCGTGCGCTCCAAGGCCGATCCCGACCGGCTGCAGGAGGCCGCAGAGTTCCTGCGCCGCAGCCGCCGCCCCCTCCTCTACCTGGGAGGCGGCGCCATCGCCGCCGGGGCCCACGAAGCCGCAAAGGCCTTCGCCGAGAAGACGCGCATGCCGGTGACCAACACCCTGTTGGGCAAGGGCGCCTTCCCCGAGCAGCACGAGCTGTCCGTGGGCATGCTCGGCATGCACGGCACCGCCTATGCCAACAAGGCCGTCGTCGGCTGCGACCTGATCATGTCCGTCGGCGGCCGCTGGGACGACCGCATCACCGGCAAGCTCGACGAGTTCTGTCCCGA
Organism: Gemmatimonadaceae bacterium; assembly: GCA_026706075.1. Taxonomy (GTDB): domain Bacteria; phylum Latescibacterota; class UBA2968; order UBA8231; family UBA8231; genus UBA8231. Next base: position 124,551 of record JAPOZM010000076.1, on the reverse strand, counting down.
CGCGGTGAAGATCCACGTCGACATCGACCCGGCGGAGTACGGCAAGGTGGTCATGCCCGACGTCTTCCTCCAGGGCGACGCCCTCGAGGTGCTCGAGGAGCTGATCAACATGGTGGGGCCCCTCGACTCCGCCGACTGGCTGGGCCAGATCGAAGAGTGGAAGGTGAAGTACCCCCTCAAGTACGGGAAGAAGGGGGGGCTGAAGATGCAGGCCGTCTTCGACCGCCTCTACCATCTGACGGCGGGCCGGGCGGTGGTCTCCACCGACGTGGGGCAGCACCAGATGTGGGCCGCCCAGTTCTACCGCACCGCCCACCACCGGCAGTGGCTCTCCTCGGGAGGCGCGGGGACGATGGGATACGGCTTCCCGGCGGCCGTGGGCGCCCAGTTCGGCCGCCCCGACGAGACCGTGGTCGCCATCGTCGGCGACGGCGGCTTCCAGATGACCATGTGCGAGCTGGCCACCGCGGCGGTGCACGACCTGCCGGTGAAGGTGCTCATCATGGACAACGCCTACCTCGGCATGGTCCGCCAGTGGCAGAACCTGTTCTTCGACAACCGCCTCTCCGGGGTCGATCTGGAGGGCAACCCGGACTTCGTCAAGCTCGCCGCGGCCTACGGCATCGAGGGCTGGCACCTGAAGCGCACCGCCGACATCGACAAGATCCTCACGCGCATGCTCAAGCACGACTCGGGTCCGGCCGTCGTTCACTGCCACTGCGAGAAGGAGGACAACGTCTTCCCCATGATCCCCGCCGGGGCCGCCGTCCACGAGATGCTGATCGAGCCTCCCCGGCGCAAACTCGCCAAGCCGACGGGGAGCACCTGATGGAACGGCCGCAGGAACTCACCAGGCCGGAGAACGGCCGGTCCACGGAGGTCGCCGATGCCGCCTACCGCCGCGGCGTCGGCCTCGGCGGCGAGGTCCGCAAGACGACGATCGGCCTGCTGGTCAACGACCGCCCCGGCGTGCTCATGCGCATCAGCCAGGTCTTCAGCCGGCGGGGCTACAACATCGAGTCCCTGGTCGTCTCCCCCGCCCACGTCATCCCGCAGACTTCCCGGATGACGATCACCTGCTCGGGGCCGGCGGACGTGCTGCACCAGATCATCCTCCAGCTCGACAAGCTCGTCGACGTGATCCACGCCCACGACCACACCGACGACGCCGCCGTCACCCGCGAGCTGGCCCTGTTCAAGGTCGCCTGCACCATCGCTCAGCGCAGCGAGGTCCTGCAGATCACCGAGGTCTTCCGCGGCAAGACGGTGGACATCTCCGACGAGACGATCACCGTCGAGGTCACGGGCACGACGGAGAAGATGGACGCTCTGGAAAAGATGCTGGCCCGGTTCGACCTGCGGGAGATGGTGCGCACCGGCAAAGTGGTCATGGCCCGAGGCACGGACGTGACCTGATCCGGTGCCCGGCGCCGGAGACAACCACGCCGGGGGGGCCGCCCTCCGGGCCCTCGCCATCATCGGCCTGTGGGCCGCCCCCGCCCTCGGTGGCGCCTGGACCGTGCCCGCCTCCGGCTTCTGGGGCAAGGTCAGCTACTTCCGCCAGACCACCGGCGAGTGGTACATCGACAGCTCTCTGCCGATGGTGGTGCAGACCGCCGACGGCGTCGAGATCACCCAGGTCCCAGCCGGGAGCCGGCAGCCCTACCGCTTCGGCGGCGAGTACCGCTCGATGGCGGTCTTCGCCGAGGGCTTCTACGGGGTCACGGACTGGCTGAACCTCGGCTTCCAGATCCCGTACTTCGACCAGGTCTACCAGGACAGCACGCGCACCGAGGCGCCCAGCGACGCCGGCTTCAGCGACCTGCGGATCTACACCAAGCTCCGGGCCCTGCAAGCCCCGGCGGTGCTGACTCTCAAGCTTGGGGCCAAGGTCCCCACGGGCGACTTCAGGAACGAGGACGGCCTGATCCCCGTGGGCGAGGGCCAATGGGACTTCGATCTGTTGATGCAGGCGGGGCGGTCTTTCTGGCCGCTGCCGGCGTACGCCAACGTGGAGGCCGGGTACCGCCTGCGCATGGAGAACGAGGACGTGCAGCGGGACCCGGGCGACGAGTGGCTGCTCAACGCCGAGGCGGGCTGGTCGCCGCAACCCCGGCTGCTGCTGGCCCTCAAGCTGGAGCTGCTGCACGGAAAGGCGGGCACCTCCTTCGGCTTCACGAACCCCAGCCTGAAGAAGCGGATCGTCTACCTGGCGCCCACCGTGAGCTGGACCCTGTTCGGAGAGACGGCGGCGGAACTGGCGCTGCGGCGCACCCTGGGGGGGCGCAACTTCCCGGCGGGGAATCAGCTGACCATCGGACTGTCGACCCGCGGCGGTCTCTGATCGCCCGGGGGTGAATCTCCGTACCCCGGCGGCGGTTGGGCCTGCGGCCCATCGGGTACCGGGGTGCGCGGCTTGCCGGCCTCAGGTGCTGACGGCCAGGACGATGGTCCGGTTCTGCAGCCTCCTCCCCGGATCGTAGAATCGGATCCCCCCGTCGAACAGCTGGTAGAATGTCGACCCGCCGCCGGCGGCCTCCGCGAAAGCCGTCCAGAGGGCGAACTGCTCGTAGTAGGCTCCCCCCGTATTCTGGTAGAACTTCTTGATGTAGACCTCGATCAGCCCCGAAGGAGTGATCCTGGGGTCGAAGAACACGTAGCTGTCCGACCAGCCATTGACTTCCCAGGCTGCTTCCGAAGCAGAGAACTCGATCAGGTCTATCGAGAGCCGGGCATCCGCTCCCGCGGGGCCGGGTGGTCCAGGAGGTCCCGCAGGTCCCGTCGGCCCCTCGATGCAGGCCGACAGAACCAGCAGGGCGGCAGCGGCACCCCTCCAGGCGGTCATTCCCGAGTCCGTCAGAACTCGACCCCGAGCTGGGCGTGGGCCAGGCGGCCGATCTCCGGGGCGCCGATGAAGGACCGGTAGGCGCTGTCCAGGACGTTGTCCACGCTCACCAGCAGGTGCAGCCCGTCGGCGAAGGGCAGGTCGTACCGGGACCGCAGGTCGAGACTGGTGTAGGCGTCCACGTCTCCCACGTAGACCCCCGAGTTCATGGGGAAGGCGCCGGTGTGGCGCACTCGGGCGCCGAGCCCGAGGTCATACTGCGGCAGGCGCCAGGACCCGCCCACGTTGAACTTGTGCATCGGCGCGTTGAGTGCGACGTCGGTGATGCCGTCCAGTTTCGGGAAGAAGTCGTCGCTGACGAAGGAGTAGCCGCCGGTCAGGTCCCAGCTCCCGCCGGGGTACCAGCCGAAGGCCAGGTCGAGCCCGTAGAAGGTGATCTCGCCGAAGTTGCGGTAGGTGAGGAGCACCGCCGTGGGGTCCCAGGCCTGCTCCGGCGAGACCGTGCCGAAGGGGATCTGGGACGCGCCCGCGGCGAAGACCGTCGCCAGCTCGTCGGCGTTGCTGCCGTCCTTGTCGCCTTCGATCACGCCCGGGAGGGAGAGCTGGTCCAGGGCTCCCAGGACCTGCGCCACCTGGGCGAGATTCGGGTCCGCCAACTGCGCGGCGAAGGCCGGCTCCAGGACCGCCATCAGGCTCTGCGGGTTCAGGAAGACGCTCGGAGTCTCCACCGCCAGAGGCCCCACGAAGCCCTCCGTCCGGGTCTGATAGAGGTCGGCCGACACCACAAGGTCGTCGGAGAGGATCCCCTTGTAGCCCAGCTCCAGGGTCTGGGTGATGGTCGACTCCGTGCCGGGCACGTCGTTGGCCGCGGCTACCGGGTCGAAGCCCTGGGTCGCCAGGTTCAGCCGGCCCAGGCTGTTGGTCAGGCCGGGGAGCTGCTCCGGCACGAGGGACGGCAGCACCGCCAGGACCGCCGCCGCCTGCTCCTGGGCCGTGGTCTGGGCGGTCTCGGCGTCCATGCCCTGCTGCACCAGCATGCCGGCGATCAGGCCCGGCGCCAGGAGCTGCAGGGCCGGGGTGAACTGATCGAGGACGGCGGCCCGGCCGATGCCCCACTGCACGTTCGTGACCACCGGATCGTCGAGGGCGATGTAGCCGTCGCCGTCGATCGAATATCCCGGGTCGCCGGGGTTGAGGCCCATCAACTGAAGGGTGCCGTGAATGGTCGGCTGGAAGGAGGAGCGGTACTTGGCCCGTCCGTCGGCGCCCCGGCGGAAGGTGAACCCGCCTTCCATTCCGCTGCGGTAGGTCCCCTGGGCGCGGACGTCGATGTTGGGGTTGTAGCCGAGGACCGGCTCGAAGGCCTCCAGGGGGGCGAAGACCGCCGGCTGGGCGAGCAGATCCAGATAGAGGTTGTTCGTGGAGGGCGTCGAGAAGGCGCGGTTCCAGGTGAGGCGGAAGGACTGCGTCTCCTGCGGCTTGTAGACGATGCCGGCCCGCGGCGAGAGCTGGGCCTCGTCGAGGCGGCTGTGGCTGTCGTAACGCAGGGAGAGGACGAGGTCGAGCTGCGGGGTGAGGCCGGTCTCGCTCTGCAGGTAGGCGCCGATCTCGTCGATGGCGTCGTCCTCCTCGTTGCCGCCGGTGATGGTGCCCTCGGTGCGGGGGCGGGTGAACTGGGCGTCCAGGCCGTAGGTGAAGCGCTGGCGGTCGCCCAGCCCGTAGGCGTGCTGCGCCTGGACGACGTCCAGGGTGGACTTGTCGACGATCGGCTCGCCGGTGCGCAGCAGGTAGGTGTCGTTGGCGTCGCTCTGGTTGCGGTAGTACTGGAGGAACAGGTCGCCGTAGGTGGCGCGGCCCTGGAGGAAGTTGTAGGTCCAGTCCTTGGCCTGGCCGGCGCCGGCGCCGGTCTGCTCGACGTGGGTGCCCTGGTTGTACCCGTAGGTGAGGACGGCCGTCAGGTCGTCGGTGGGGCGCACGTCGATCCGGGCCTCTGCGCCCAGGCGCTCGACCTGGTCCTCCCGGGCGCCGATCAACAGGCTCTCCGGGTCGGCGCCGGCGCCGATCGCCCGCTGGCGCGCCCCGGCCTCCACCGGATCTACGTACTCCCAGTCGGTGCCGGAGTAGTACTGGGCCGAGATCTTGTAGGCCAGGTGCGGGTTGACGACGCCGGCGTGCCGCATCGAGCCGCTGGCCAGGGAGCGCTCGCCGCCCCCGATCGAGAACGCGGTTCCCGGGGAGTTGAAGGGCGAGCGGGTGATGATGTGCATGACCCCGCTGGCGCTGTTCGGACCGTAGAGAGCCGACCCGGGGCCGAGGACGACCTCGATGCGCTCGATGTCCTGATTGGTGGCGGGAATGAAGTTCTGGGCGTTGAGCCGCAGCGACGGGACGCGGGCGATGCGGTTGTCCGTCAGCGTCAGCAGGGCCCCGGAGAACACGTTGTTGAAGCCCCGGGCCACGACGTTGCTCTGCACGAGGCCGGTCTTGGCGAAGTCGACGCCGGGCTGGTCGCGGACGTGCTCGGAGACGCTCAGGGCCGGTCGGGCCCGGATCTCGGCGGCCTCGACGATGGAGATCGACGCCGGCGCGTCGAGGGCCTTCTCCTGGCGGCGCGAGGCGGAGACCACGCTCTGCTCGAGGTCGATGACGGCGGCCTCGAGCTCGAAGTCGAGGGTTGTCCCCTCGGGATCGACGCGCACCCGGGACTTGATCGTGCGGTAGCCGATGTGGGTGACGCGGACGTCGTACATGCCGGGCGCCAGGGTGACGGAATACTCCCCCTCGGCCCTGGAGACGGCGCCCCTCGGCTCTTCGAGGCCGCCTCCGGTGACGACGACGTTGGTCCCCGGCAGCGGCGATCCGTCGCTGCCGGTGATCGTGCCCTTCAGGTCGGCGGCGCCGGCGGCGACGGACCAGGCGGTCATGGTGAGGGCGGCCAGAACGGCCAGTGCTGTACGGGTCATGGGATCCTCCCTGGAGATGCTGCAGCGAAGCACCCTCGCTTCGCGCGGTTCCTTCGGACAGCCCGGTATTATAAGCAATGGGATCGCCCTCCACAGACGCCTTGCCGGCGTTCCGCAACCGCCTTAAGATCGCTCGAAACCCTCCCTCAGGAATCTCCGGACCATGACCCCACCTCTGAAGCTCGCCCTCATCGGCTGCGGCGCCATCTCCCGGTACCATCTCGACGGCATCGCCGAGGGCAGCGGCCGCATCGAGGTCACCGCCGCCGTCGACACCGATGCGGCCAAGGCCGAGGCCGTCGCCGCCGAGACGGGCGCCGCGGTGTTCACCTCCCTCGACGATGCCCTCGAGGCGGGCGGTTTCGACGCCGTCGACATCATGCTGCCCCACGACCTGCACGAGTGGGCGGCCACCGCCTGCCTGGCCGCCGGCCGGCACGTGCTGCTCGAGAAGCCGATGGCTCCCACCCTCGACGCCTGCGACCGCATCCTCGAGGCCGCCGCGCGGGCCGGCACCGCCTTCATGGTCGCCGAGAACGCCCAGTACTGGCCCGAGATCGTGCGCGCCGCCGAGCTCCTCGAGGAGGGCGCCATCGGCGAGGTGGTCACCGCCCGCGCCGCCTTCGTCTGCGAGTTCGACACCTACTGGTTCCCCGACGCCAGGGCCTGGCGCCTCGACCGCGGCCGCACGGGAGGGGGCATCGTCATCGACGGCGGCTCCCACTGGATGCGGCCCCTGCGCATGTGGCTCGGCGAGATCGACGAGGTCATGGCCGTCCTCGGCCATCCCCTGCGGAGCATGCAGGGCGAGTCCCTGTGCCGCGCCCTCTTCCGCTTCCGCTCCGGCGTCGTGGCCGGCTTCGACGCCCTCATGCTCGACACCGTCCTCGGGCCCGACCCGTGGTGGCGGATCACCGGCACCGCGGGCGAGATCCTGATCGACGGCGCCTTCGAGGGCGGCATCCGCCTCTTCGACGCCGGCCACCGGCAGGGTCGGCCGGTCATGGAGCCGGCCGGCTACCCCAAGTCCTTCGGCCCCCAGCTCGAGGACTTCGCCCGCGTCGTCCTCGACGGCGCCGAGCCCGCGGCGCCCCCCGAGCACTCCCTGGGCGAGCTGCGCACCGCCCTGGCCCTTTACCGGTCGGCGGCCAGCGGCGCCTGGGAGAAGGTTTGGGACTGACCGCCGCCCCCCGGGGCGGGCGGGACCTGCTTGCGCCCCTGACGGGGCCCGGTACATTCGGAGCGGCCCCGGCGGGCCGTCCCCCCTCCGCACCCGAGACCACACCCCCCCAACCCAAGATCTGAGAGAATGGCCAAGAGCAAGCGCCACCCGTCCGTCAAGTACGTGTACCAGTTCGGTACCGCCCGCACCGAGGGCGACGCCACCCAGCGGGAGCTCCTCGGCGGCAAGGGCGCCAACCTGGCGGAGATGTCCCGCCTGAAGCTGCCCGTCCCCGCCGGATTCACCATCAGCACCGAGGTCTGCACCTGGTACTACGACCACGATGGCGAGTACCCCGCCGAGTTGCAGACGCAGATCGACGCCGCCGTGGCAGCCGTGGAGGAGACCATGGGCGGCCGCTTCGGCGACCCCTCCAACCCGCTCCTGCTCTCGGTGCGCTCCGGGGCCCGGGCCTCCATGCCGGGAATGATGGATACCGTCCTCAATCTGGGCATCAACGACCGCATCGTGGCCGGTCTCATCGAGCGCTCCGGCGACCCCCGGTTCGCGTACGACGTGTACCGCCGCTTCGTGCAGATGTACGGCGACGTGGTGATGGGCCTGCGCGCCGAAGGCCGGGAGACCGATCCCTTCGAGGTGCTCCTGGAGAAGAAGAAGGAGGCGCGGGGCGTCGAGCTCGACAGCGAGCTGACCGCCGACGACCTGCAGGAGCTGGTGGCCGAGTTCAAGGCCCTCATCCGGCGCCGGCTGAAGCGCCGTTTCCCGGAGGATCCCGCCCAGCAGCTCCAGGGCGCCATCGGAGCCGTCTTCGAGTCCTGGAACGGCGACCGGGCGATCACATACCGCGAGCTGGAGGGCATCCCCCACGACTGGGGCACCGCGGTCAACGTGCAGTCCATGGTCTACGGCAACATGGGCGAGGACTGCGCCACCGGCGTGGCCTTCTCGCGTGATCCCTCCACCGGGGAGAAGAGCCTGTACGGAGAGTTCCTGGTCAACGCCCAGGGCGAGGACGTGGTCGCCGGCATTCGCACCCCGGAGCCTCTCGCCCGTCTCGAGGAGGTGCAGCCCCGGGCCTACCAGCAGTTCGGGAAGATCTGCCGCCAGCTCGAGCGCCACTACCGGGAGATGCAGGACCTGGAGTTCACGATCCAGAACGGCCGACTGTGGATGCTGCAGACGCGCGCCGGCAAGCGGACCACCGCCGCGGCGGTGAAGATCGCCGTCGACATGGTCAAGGAGCGGCTGATCTCGCGGAAGGAAGCCCTGAAGCGGGTGCCGCCCGACGATCTCGATCAGCTCCTCCACCCCATCTTCGATGAATCCGCCAAGAGGACGGTGATCGGCCAGGGCCTGCCCGCCTCGCCCGGCGCGGCCACCGGGGTGGTGGTCTTTCAGCCCGACGAAGCCGAGGCAAGGAAGGCAGAGGGGGTCATCCTGGTCCGGCTCGAGACCTCGCCCGAGGACATCGGCGGCATGGACGCGGCCCAGGGCATTCTCACCGCTCGCGGAGGCAAGAGCTCACACGCCGCGCTCGTGGCCCGGGGAATGGGCAAGTGCTGCGTGGCCGGCTGCGAGAGCCTCGCCATCGACTACGGGCGCGAGCAGTTCACCGCCGGTGACCGGATCGTCAAGAAGGGCGACTGGATTTCCATCGACGGCACCACCGGCGAGGTCATGCTGGGCCAGGTGCCTACCAGGGAGGCCCCGCTCCTCAAGGCCCTGTTGGGACAAAGCCCCGGCGAAGAGGCCCTCGAGCTGTTGCGCTATTTCAACACCTTCATGGGCTGGGCCGACCGCGCCCGCAAGCTGGCGGTGCGCACCAACGCCGACACCCCCCACGACTCGGAAATGGCCCGCGTCTTCGGCGCCGAGGGCATCGGCCTGTGCCGCACCGAGCACATGTTCTTCGAGGGCGACCGCATCGACGCCGTGCGCGAGATGATCCTGGCCGCCGACGAGGCCGGCCGCCGGAAGGCCCTGCGCAAACTCAAGCCGATGCAGCGCAAAGACTTCGAAGGCATCTTCAAGGCCATGGACGGGCTGCCGGTGACGATCCGCCTCCTCGACCCGCCGCTGCACGAGTTCCTGCCCCACGAGGCGCCCCAACAGCGGGAGATGGCCCGCCAGATGGGCGTCCCCGCGGCCAGGGTCCGGAGGATCATCGCCTCCCTCCACGAGTTCAACCCCATGCTCGGCCACCGCGGCTGCCGCCTCGGGATCACCTATCCCGAGATCTACGAGATGCAGGTGGAGGCGATCATCGAGGCCGCCCTGAACGTTCAGAAGCGGGGGGTCCGGGCCCTGCCGGAGATCATGATTCCCCTCGTGGGCACGGTGGCGGAGCTCGCCCAGCTGAAGGGCATGACCGACGAGGTCGCCGCCCGGATCATGGGCCGGCGCAAGGCCGAGGTGCCCTATCTCGTGGGCACCATGATCGAGGTGCCGAGGGCGGCGCTGGTGGCCGACCAGATCGCCCGCGAGGCCGAGTTCTTCAGCTTCGGGACCAACGACCTGACGCAGATGACCTTCGGCTACAGCCGCGACGACGCCGGCAAGTTCCTGCCCCACTACGTCGAGCAGGGCATCCTGCCGGCCGATCCGTTCCAATCGCTGGACCAGGAGGGCACGGGCAAGCTCCTCGAGATCGGCACCGCCGAGGGCCGGCGCACCCGCAAGGACCTCAAGGTCGGCATCTGCGGCGAGCACGGCGGCGACCCCTCGTCGGTGGCCTTTTGCCACGGCGTCGGACTCGACTACGTTTCCTGCTCCCCCTTCCGGGTGCCGATCGCGCGCCTGGCCGCGGCCCAGGCGGCGCTGTCCTGACCGTATGCGGAGATGAGCCGGATCACCGAGGAGGCGCCGGGCGCCGTTTCCAGGGAGCAGCCCGGCGGGCGGGCGGCGCCGCGGGCGGCGATCATGGCCGTGGCCAATCAGAAGGGCGGCGTCGGCAAGACGACGACCGCCGTCAACCTCGCCGCCTGCCTGGCGGTGGCCGAGAAGCCGACCCTGCTGGTCGACATGGACCCCCAGTCCAACGCCACCAGCGGCTGCGGCTTCGAGGCCGGCGAGGTGGATGAAGCCAACATCTACCACGCCCTCCTCGGCCACGTCTCCCTCACCGACATCTGCCGTCAGACCCGGATCCCCCTCCTCACCCTGGCGCCCTCCCACGTCAACCTCGCCGGCGCCGAGGTCGAGCTGGTCAACATGATCGCCCGCGAGCAGAAGCTGCAGAACATCCTCGCCGAGGTGGCGGACGACTACGAGTACATCATCCTCGACTGCCCTCCCTCCCTCGGCCAGCTGACCCTCAACTCCCTGACCGCCGCCGACTCGGTGCTGATACCCATCCAGTGCGAGTACTACGCCCTCGAGGGGCTCGGCAAGCTGCTGAACACGATCCGCCTGATCCAGCGGCACCTCAACCGCAAGCTCCAGATCGCCGGCGTGCTGCTCACCATGTTCGACCAGCGCCTCAACCTCTCCCGCCAGGTCGCCGACGAGGTGCGCTCCTACTTCGGCAGCAAGGTCTTCAAGACCGAGATCACCCGGAACGTCCGCCTCGCCGAAGCCCCGGGCCACGGCCAGCCGATCGTGCTCTACGACATCGTCTCCACTGGAGCCCAGAACTACATGAGCCTCGCCGGCGAGATCATCCAGCATGGGTAAGCGCCGCCGCGAGGTGCTCGGCAAGGGCATCCACGCCCTGATCACCGAGTACCCCGAGAGCGACGACGGCCCCCAGGCGCAGGTCGTCGAGCTGCCCGTGGGCGACATCGAGCCCAACCCGCACCAGCCGCGCCTCGACTTCGACGACCAGGGACTGCGCGAGCTCGCCGACTCGATCCGCGAAAAGGGCATCATCCAGCCCCTGGCCGTGAACCGCACCTCGGCCAGCAGCTACCACCTCATCCTCGGGGAGCGCCGCCTGCGCGCCGCCCGCCTCGTCGGACTGGAGACGGTGCCCGCCATCGTCCACCAGATCGAGTCGGCCCAGGATCTGATGGAGCTGGCCCTGGTCGAGAACATCCAGCGCGAGGACCTGAACCCCATCGAGGAGGCCGAGGCCTACCGCGCCCTCATGAGCACCTGCATGCTGACGCAGGAGCAGATCGCCTCCCGCGTCGGCAAGGACCGCTCCACCGTGGCCAACGCCCTGCGCCTGCTGCGCCTGCCCGAGGAGGTGCAGGAGATGCTGCGCGCCGGCGAGCTGCAGATGGGCCACGCCCGCACCCTGGTCAGCCTCGACGAGAAGGCCGCCCTCGACCTCGGCCGCCGCTGCGCCGCCGAGAGCATGAGCGTGCGCGATCTCGAGCGCGCCGTCCGCGGCCTCGGCAAGGGTCGGAAGCGCCGCCCAAAGGAGGAGAGCCCCGGCGGCGGGGCCGCCGACGCCGTGGTGGCCGACTTCGAGTCACGGCTGCGGCAGCGTTTCGCCACGGCCATCGCCATCCGCCGCCGCCGCGGCAAGGGAAGCATCGAGATCGAGTTCTACGGCGACGACGACCTCGAGCGCCTCCTGGGGCTGCTTCTCCCGGAATGAACGGGCCCCGGCGTTCCCCGCCCGCCGCCGCGGTCCTGGCCGCGGTGCTGGGCGCCGGCTCCTGCTCGGTCTTCCACCAGGACCTTCCCAACGTCCCCCCCGTGGTCCAGTTGGCCGAGGCCGACACCACCCGGGTGAAGCGCGGCGGCCGGGTCTCCCTGCGGGTGGGCGCCTCCGACGAGGACGACGACCCCCTCACCTACCTGTGGCACGCCGAGGCCGGGACCTTCACCGACTCCACCGGGAACGTCACCGACTGGATCGCGCCGACGGCGATCGAGGGCTCTTCCGAGACCTTCCTGCTCACGGTGGACATCCAGGACGGCGACCTGGAGACCGAGGACCCCAGGGAGAGCTTCGAGATCGAGGTCCTGCAGAGGCCCCCGGCGCTGCGGTCCACTCCCGGGGACGCCACGATCACCACCCGCGACACGTTGGTCCTGGCCGCCCGGGGCGTGGACCCGGACGGCGACGATCTCACCTACCTCTGGCGGTTCCGCGCGGGGACCCCCACGTGGGCCGACTACACCGGCGTCCGCCTCCTCGACGAGGCCGAGCAGGAGCTGGCCATGGTGCTCTCCCTCGGCGTGGGTGTCCACGAGGCCGACGAGGAGGGGGCGGCGTGGATCCGCCAGCATCGCTCGGCGACGGAGGAGGACTCGGCCCGAGTGCGTTTCATCTCCCTCGCCCCGGGCCGGCACGAGATCGAGATCGCCGTGACCGACGCCATCGAATCCCCCTCCGACACGGTCTCCGCCCGGTTCACCCTCGTCGTCGAGGCGACGGGGAGTCCCTGACCGACCGCCGTGGAGGCAGCCCAGCTCAGAGCCCTGCTCGACCAGGTCGCCGCCGGCGCGACGAGCCCGGAGCAGGCCCTGGAGCGCCTGCGCAACCTGCCCTTCGAGGACCTCGGCTTCGCCCGCGTCGACCACCACCGGGCCCTGCGACGGGGCTATCCCGAGACGATCTTCTGCGAGGGCAAGACCCCCGGGCAGACGGTGGCCATCGCCGAGCGCCTCGCCGCCGCCGGGTCCCTGGTGCTGGCGACCCGGGCGGAGCCCCCCACTGCGCACGCCCTCATCGAGCGCTTCCCCGAGGCCGAGCACGACGAGCAGGCGCGCACCGTGGTCATCCGCCGGGATGACGCATCCTCCCCGTCGTCCGCGGGGCTCGTCCTCGTCCTCTCGGCCGGCACCTCCGACGTGCCCGTGGCCCGCGAGGCCCTGGTCACGGCCCGGACCATGGGCGCCCATGCCGAGGGGATCTTCGATGTGGGCGTGGCCGGCATCCACCGGCTCCTCGCCTGCCGGGAGCGCCTCCTCGAGGCCCGGGCGATCGTCGTCGCCGCCGGCATGGAGGGGGCCCTGGCCAGCGTCGTGGGCGGTCTCGTGGAGGCCCCGGTCATCGCCGTGCCCACGAGCGTGGGCTACGGGGCCAGCTTCGGCGGCCTGGCGGCGCTGCTGACCATGCTCAACTCCTGCGCCCCGGGGGTGATGGTGGTCAACATCGACAACGGCTACGGCGCCGGGTACGCGGCGGCGGTGATCAACGCCCGTTCCGCCGGGCCGGACGCCTCCGCGGAGTAGCCTTGGCGGCCGACACGGCTGTCGCCGTCCTCGTGGGGGGGCGCAGCCGTCGCATGGGAGGCCGCGCCAAGGCGGCCCTGCCTCTCGGCGGCCGCACCGTCCTCGAACGAGTCCTCCACGAGGCCGACGGCCTCGGCTGCCCGGTGGGGCTGGTGGCCGGCCGCGAGGCGGCCGCCGACGGCGACGAGCTGGCCCGGCTGCTGGAGCGGCTCGGCCGCCCCGTGGTCCGCGACCTCCACGCTGACGCCGGCCCCCTCGGCGGCCTGGAGGCCGCCTTCGCCGCAACCGGGGCCGGCCGCGTCCTGCTGCTGGCCTGCGACCTCCCCTTTCTCACCCTGCCCTTCCTGTCCTGGCTGGTGTCACAGGACAGCGGGATCCAGGCCCTCGTCCCGTCCGAGGAGGACGACCGCTGCCATCCCCTGTGCGCGGTCTACCCGGCCTCCTGCCGCGGGGAGCTGCGCAACCGCATCGAGGCCCGCCGGCTGCGCGTCCACGACTTCGTCCGCGCCATCGGAGCCCGGCTCCTGCCGAGGCCGCAATGGCAGCGCTTCGACGCCGACGGACGGCTGCTGGCCAACCTCAACGAACCGGCGGACTACCGCCGGGCCATGCGGTGGCTGGGCGAGACCGGGGAGTGAGCGCCGCTACAGGCCGCGGTCGACGATGGAGAGCAGGAACAACAGGGGCAGGTAGAGGACGGAGGCCCGCAGCAGGCGCCGGGCGTCGCCGATCGAGCGAGAGCGCGCCAGGGTCACCCCGGGGGCGAGCATCAGCAGGCCGAGGACCAGGGCCCCCGCCCCGTAGAGCTTCCCGGACATGCCCAGCGTCGCGGGCAGCACCGAGAAGGCCAGCAGCATCAGGCTGAAGGCCAGGATGTGGCGGCAGGTGCGGCGGCCGTCCTCCTCCAGCACCGGCAGCATGCGGAAGCCGCCTCGCCGGTAGTCCTCCCGGAAGATCCAGGCGATGGCGTAGAAGTGCGGGTGCTGCCACGCGAAGAGGATGGCGAACAACACCCAGGCGCCGGCGTCGAGACCGCCCGTGGCCGCCGCCCACCCGCCGACGGGGGGCAGGGCCCCGGGGATGCTGCCGAGAGAGGTGTTGAGCCAGGTGAGCCGCTTCAGCGGCGTGTAGACGACCACGTAGAGGAAGGCCGTCAGCAGGGCCAGCCAGGCGGTGAGCAGGTTCACGCCGAGGACGAGGACCACCTGTCCGCCGAGGATCAGGAGGAAGCCGAGGGACAGGGCCGTCGAGGGCGGCACCTCTCCGGCGGGCAGGGGCCGCGAGCGGGTGCGCCGCATCAGGGCGTCCACGTCGCGCTCCAGGTAGTGGTTGAGCACCCCGGAGCCGGAGGCGGTGAGGGCGGTGCCGAGGAGGGTCAGCCCGAGCAGGGCCAGGTCGGCCCCGCCCTGGCCGCCGAGGTGGAACCCGAGGGCGGCGGCCACCAGGACCATGGCCACGATGCGCGGCTTGGTGAGCTCGAAGCAGGCCTGCAGGAGGGTCATCGGCGATAGAAGATGACCGTTCTCGCCGGTCCCCTCAAATCAGCCGCACAGGTAGTCGATGCAGGTGGCGGCGTGGACCTTCAGGACCTGTCCGAACTCCGGCTCCAGGATGTGCTCGTCGGGGACGGCGATATTTTCCAGATCCGTGCCGTAGATCGCGGCCGGGATGCCCCGCTGCCACCAGAAGCGGGTATCCGTCGAGCCGTAGCTCGTGTTGACCTCGATCTCGCGCCCCGTGACCCGGCCGGCGTTGGCGGCCACGGCGCGCACGATCTCCTCGCCGGGGGCCGAGCAGGCCGCCTCCAGGCAGACCGACCACTCCAGGTCGATCTCCCCCCGGTCGAGGCCGGCGCCGGCCAGGACCTCCTCCACCTTCTCCTGCAGGTCCCGCGTCGACACCCCGAGGGGGGTGCGGAAGTCGACCTCCATGCGGCAGGCCGTGGGGATCGTGTTGCTCTGCACGCCGCCCTGGATCACCCCCACGTTGACCGTGGTCGAGTCGGCCACCCACTCCTTGCCCGCCAGCTCGCCGCGCCGGACCGACCGATCCCGCCCCCGGTCCACGGCGCCGGCCATCTCGGACGGGGTCTCGAGACGCCAGCCCTTCAGGCTCATCAGGGCTCCGGCGACCGTCATGGCCCGGGCGATGGCGTCGTCCTCCACCGGCACCGCCGCCAGGCCGCCGCCGTGGCGGGTCTCGACGATCAGCGTGTACTTCCCCTTGTGCCCGATCAGGACCTGGTCCATGCAGGTCGGCTCGCTGTTCAGGCAGGCGTCGCCCCGGGTCATGGGCACGTTGTCCAGCAGCCATTCCGAGCCCCAGACCCCGCCCGTCTCCTCGTCGCCCACCAGGGTCAGCGTCAACTGCCCGCGGATCGGGGCCTCGAGCTCGTGGAGCAGCACCAGCGACAGCAGGGAGGCCACCGATCCCGCCTTCATGTCCCCCACGCCGCGGCCGAGGACGCGCCCGTCAACGCACTCGCCGGAGTAGGGGTCGAAGGACCAGTCCTCCGGATCGCCCGCCGGGAACTGGTCCAGGTGGCCGTTGAGGACGAGGTTGCGGCCGGGCTCGCGGCCCTCCAGCCAGGAGACCAGGCTCTGCACCGTCGGCTGGGGCTCGTACGCGTCGGCGGGCAGACCCTTCGACTCGAGGTAGCGGACCAGGTACTCGACGCAGGCCCTGGTGTCGCCGGGCGGGTTGTCGGTGGGGATGGCGACGACGTCGCGCAGGACATCCAGGAACTCCGGCATCCGGCGGTCGACCTCGGCGAAGAGGCGCCGCTTCAGTTCGTCGGTGTTCATTCCAACCACTCCGGGTGACGGGCCCGCAGGCCGGCGACGCAGGCCTCGTAGACCTCGAGGGGAAAGGACTGGTACGGCGACAGCAGCCGCAGGGGCATGTCGATGCCGCTGGCGCGCACGATCATCTTGTCCCAGGCGCCGTCGATCAGGTCGCCGAAGGCCTTGGCCGGCTCCCAGAACACGTCCGCCACGGCGAGGTACTCGGCGTGGAGGCGCGCCAGCTCGCCGAAGCGTCCCTGTCGGCCCAGCTCGAAGAGCTCCTTCGTCTGCGCCGGGAAGATGGCGCCGTACGAGGCCAGCAGCCCGCACTCCCCGTGCCGGCATCCCAGGGGGAAGTTGGCCTCGCCGTAGAAGTGCATCAGCTCCGTGTCGCGGGCCAGCTCCAGGGTCTCGCCGATGCCGAGGCCGGTGCTCTTGGTGCCCACGAGGTTGCCCACGGCGTCCTGCAGCCGCCGGTAGTCGGCGGCATGGAGCAGCCGCTTCGGCCGCAGCAGGTTGTAGTGCACGAACCTCGCATCCGGAAAGGAACCGCAGACGTCGGTGAAGTACGTCACGAGCTCGGCGTCGTTGAGCGCTCCCCACGGCGGCAGGGAGATCTGGAAGACCCGGAAGCCGGCGTCGCAGGCGATGCCGACGCGCTCGACGACCTGGGCCGTGGACAGGCCGATGCAGCCGACCATGGGATGGACGCCCTCGCGGTCGGTCTCCTCGCGGAAGATGGCGACGATCTCCCGGAAGACGGGCACGGTCACGGCGTACCCCTCGCCGGCGGTGCCGAAAATGTAGAGGTCGTCGAACTGTTCCAGCGCCGCCCGGATCTCCTGCCGGAAGACGTCCTCGATGAGGCGCTCGTCGTCGTCCCAGGGGATCTCGCAGCTCACCAGGATCGCGGGATGATACCGTTTCGTCACAGCTGCCTCCTCGGGGCCGGCGCCCATCAGCTGCCCGCCTCACGCGTTACGGACGACTCGAAGAACCGCTCCTGGAATTCCGTGAGGGCGAGGATCTGCTCATCGGTGTACTCCCTGCCATGGGGTACGACGATCAGCTTGTCGTCATCGTCGTCGGATCGTTGAATCACGGCGATGCATGAAACCGGCCTCGGGATGCCTGGAGCCCAGCGGTCGATCCATGGAGACATCGACCGTTCTCCCGATGAAGCTCCTTGCATCTGCACTGTCAGCCGACATGGGACCGTCAGCAAGAAAGACCCTGATTGCGCTCTCGATCAAGCGGATCCCGTGAACGACGCCGGAGATCCTCCCCTCCCTATGGAACTCGATATCAGGGTGCAGCCGAGGGCCGGACGCAACAGCGTCGAGGTCGACGGCGACAGGGTCACGGTGCGGGTGACCGCACCTCCTGAAGGCGGCAAGGCCAACGCAGCCGTCGTGGCCCTGCTGGCGAAGCGACTCAAGGTCGCCAGGGGCAGGGTGCAGATCGTGGGCGGGCACAAGGGGCGTGACAAGCGGGTGCGCGTCGAGGATGTTGCGTCAGGAGAGCTCCTCGCCCGCTTGTCCCGGACCCAGGGGGAAAGAGGATGAAGGCGAATACAGTCCCGGGCGAACAGCCCGGAACCGGGGCGGACGCAACGGCAGTGGGCATGCCGGCCGGGCTGCTGGCGGCGCTGGTGGTCGCCCTTCTGGCGCTTCCTGGCTTGGGTACTCGCTACTACCTCAACGGGGATCTCCACATCATCCATTCTCTGCTGAGTCTGTTCTTCTCGATCAACCTGCTGATCTGCTATTGGGAGGTATGTCTGTTTCTCAGGCGAGACCATATCGAGACGCGCACGGAGTTCTGGCGCAGGCGGCAGCGTGAGACCGGGCGAACGCCGGCCATCGAGTTCCTTTCCACCAGGGTCCCCATGAGGCGGATCCTGTCCCCGGCGATCTGGGCGGATGTCTGGGCAACATATTCGCTGTTCGATGGATCCTTTGCGGATCGCCGCACGTGGGGTTTCAATGCCGATGTCGCCAACGGTTTCGTGACGCCGGTTCCGACACTGATCCTCTACGCGGCCTTTACCGTCGACTTCCTTCCCCCTGTCGTCGCCGGCATCCTCGGGCTCATGCTATGCTGGCAGTGGACCTACGTGACGTCGGTCTACTGGGTCAGTTTCTTCCTGGTCGGGAGGCAGCGCCAGATCACCAGGGGCCAGCTGTACGCCTGGGTCGGCGCCACGAATGCCCCCTGGGTGCTGTTTGCGTTGCTGGGACTGTACGTATCCCTTCGCCTGATCCTGGACGGCGACTACGGCGTGCTGGGTTGGTGACCGCCCCGTCCTTTCCCCGGGAAGCTGCCGCCTCTACACTACCCGACTCCCCTTCCACCGCTCCGACCACGGCCAGTGACAAACGCCCGATCCGCCCCCGAGAAGCCGTATCTCCTCGGCACCGACGCCGAGGAAGGACGGCGGCTCGAGCGGCAGCATCTCCTGTGGTCGCTGGAGACGCACGACCTTTGGGACCGCGGCGGTTTCGGTCCGGGCCACCGTCTGCTCGATCTCGGCTGCGGTCCGGGATTCGCCTCCGTCGAGCTGGCGCACCGGGTCGGCGGCGGCGGACACGTGCTCGCCGTGGACGAGTCGCGCCGCTTCATCGAGACCCTGGTCCGGGATGCGAAACGGCGAGGGCTCGCTCAGCTCGAGACGCGCCTGGAGCGGGTCGAAGCCCTGCGGCTCGAGCCCGGTTCCCTCGACGGCGCCTTCGCGCGCTGGCTGTTCTGCTTTCTCCCGGACCCGGCGCCGGTCGTCCAGAGGGTGGTGACGGGGCTGCGGCCGGGGGGCCGGTTCGTGGTCTGGGATTACCTGAACTACCATGCGACCAGGCTCCATCCGCAGGGCCCGGCGTGCGAGCGGGTGCTCGAGGCGGTATCCGAGAGCTGGCGACTCACGGGAGGAGATCTCGACATCGGCGCCCGGCTTCCCGGACTGCTCGAGGCCGCCGGGTGCCACGTGGTCGATCTGGTCCCGATCGTGCGTTTCGCCCGTCCCGGCACAGCCCTGTGGGAGTGGCCGACGGGGTTCTTCTTCGGTTACATGCCGCGTCTGGTGGAGGCCGGGTTGCTGACGGAATCGGAACGCCGCGCCTTCGAGGCCGAGTGGCACGAGCGCGAGCGGGATCCCGGCGCCTTCCTGTCGGCGCCGCCCATGGTGGGAATCATCGCCGAGAAGCGCCGGTCATGAGCGACGAGGCGTACGCCCTGGGCCACTCCCAACTGGCCGCCGAACGGCTGAAGCTGGTGGCGCGGCTCTTCGAGCCGGAGATGAGGAGGTTCATCCGGGACGCCGCTCCCCCTCACCCCAGGGTCGCGGTGGACCTCGGCTGCGGCCCCGGCTGCACCACCCGGCTCCTGCGGCAGGCGTCCGGTGCCGCCGTGGCCGTCGGCGTCGACCTGTCGGAACAGTTCCTGGGAGTGGCGGCCGACTCCGCCCCGGCGCTGCGGTTCGTGCGGCACGATCTGACCGAGGGCCCGCCGCCGGTCGAACCGGCGGACCTTCTGTTCTGCCATCTGCTGCTCTCTCACCTCGCCGCACCGTTGCTGGCCATCGAGTCCTGGAAGGCCTGCCTGACCCCCGCGGGCGTGATCCTGGTGGATGAGGTGGAGTCGATCCAGACGGATGACCCGGTCTTCGTCGAGTACCTGGCGCTGGTGGAAGAAGCGATCGGCGGCCGCGGAGGCGAGCTCTACGTCGGCCGGAAGCTGGCGGAGGCCGGAGCCCCGAGGGGCCTGCGCCTCCGCTCCAGCCGCGTCGAGCCGCAGAGCGTGGCGGCGAAGGACGCCGCCACCATGTTCGGGATGACCTTCCAGACGCTCCGCGAGGATCCCGCGGTGCAGGCCGCGGCCGGTCCCGCGGGACTTGCGGCCCTGGGCCGGGCCCTCGAAGCCAGGACCGCTCTCGAAGGCCAACCCCCGCTCGAGTGGAGGATGCGGCAGATCGTCTACGAGCCGCGGCCCTCGGCCTGACCGATGCAACCCCCACCCACACCGTTCCTCGACTGGTACGGCATCTGGCCCTCCCATCGAAAACTCGAGGACGACGGCACCGTCTGGTCGCAGGACCCGCCCCGGGGCATCGCCCTGGCGCCCGAAATGGCCCGCAAGTCCGAGGTCTTCTTCCACAAGGAGCGCCCCTGGGAGCAGGGATCCAACCTGCAGATCAACGCCATGCTCCATGACGGCGGGCGTTACCGGCTCTGGTACGGCGTGCAACGCCTCGACGACATCACTCGCTCTTACGTCTGCTACGCCGAGAGCGACGACGGCTTCGCCTGGCGGCGGCCGGATCTCGGCCTGTGCGAGTACGAGGGCTCCACCCGCAACAACATCATCAGCCTGGATCGCGACCATCCCCTCGGCTGCGTCTTCCTCGACCCCGGCGCCCCGTCGGCCGAGCGCTACAAGGCCGTCGGCCCGGGGGCGCGCTACTACCGCGGCGGCCGGCCCGATCCGGAGATGGACTCGGAGCGCTTCAAGGCCCTGCTCGTTGCCCGCGACCTCGGCGACGTGTCGGCCGGCGAGAAGGCCCGGGGCATCGAGATCCGGCAGCAGTTGCTGGGCGCCACCTCTCCCGACGGCCTCCACTGGACGAACCTCGGCGCCCCCGTCTTCGACGCCGGCGCGACCCAGCTGGACACCCACAATCTCTGCGCCTACGACCCCCACGAGGGGATGTACGTGGCCTACCTGCGAGGACACATCGACCGGCGGCGCCTGGTGCGCCGCGCCTCGGGACCCCGGTTCGAGTCCCTGGGCGAGCCTCGCCCCTGCCTCCTGCCCGACCCGCTGGACCCGATCGACGACGACATCTACAACCCCTGCTACACGCCGTACCCCGGGGCGCTGCCGCGCTACCTGATGTTCCCGTCGATCTATCACCGCATCGCCTCCACCGTCGACGTGCAGCTCGCTGTCAGCCGCGACAGCCACAACTGGGTCCGTCCCTTCCGCCGTCCCATCATCGACCTCGCCTGCGAGGGGGGATCGTACGGCCAGCTCTACGCCAGCCCGAACCTCGTCGATGACGGCCGCAGCTGGCGGCTGCCCTTCAGGGGCTACCAGCGGCGCCACGACTTCCTCCGCCGCGGCGCCGTCTACCCGGAGGACGGGGAGTTCCGCTGGGCCTGCTGGGAGCCGGACCGGCTCGCCGGGATCGAGGCCGGCGGCGAGGGGCGGGTCACGCTCATCGAGCGGACCTGCGCCGGCCGCGAGCTGCTGCTCAACTTCCGCACCGCCCCCGGTGGGTGGATCAAGGCGGAGATCGTGCGGACCATCCACACGCCCCCCCGTCCCGTGGAGGCCCACCCCGGCTTCTCGCTGGAGGAGGCCGATCCCCTCTCGGGGGACTCGATCCGCGAGGCGGCGCGCTGGCGGGGCCGGGCCGATCTCGCAGCCCTGAGGGGCGAGAGCGTCGGCCTCCGGTTTCACCTCTACAAGGCCAAGCTGTTCTCGGTATCCATCTGAAGGGAGAGTCCATGACTGTTCACCGACTGGCCGCCGCAGCCGTTGCAGCGATCGCCGCCGGCCTCATCTCGGTCGCCGCCGCCCACGAGGACGATCACGGGGCGGCGGAGCCCGGCCCCACGGCCTTCACCGCCATGACACCGATCCTCAACGTGAAGAGCGTCGAGGCGAGCGTCGAGTACTACACCTCGGTCCTGGGGTTCCGCAAGGAGTGGGACTGGCCCGCCGAGGACGAGGACAAGAGCTTCGCCTCCATGTCAAACGGCCGGGCGCGCATCTTCCTCGCCGAGAACAACCAGGGCGCACGGCCCGTGTGGATCTACTACAACGTCGACGACGCGGACGAGTTGCACGACCGCTACCTGGAGGCCGGGGCCCGGATCACGCAGAAACCGGTCGACCAGCCCTGGGGGGCGCGTGAAATGCTGGTCGTCGACCTGGACGGCCATGTCCTGCGCATCGGCGGCCCCGTCGAAGGGGCCACTGACAGCCGTGGCGTCCGTGCCGCGAGCCCGGATGCATCGTCGAACGAACACGCGCGAGAATGCGCGGGCGCAGACGCTATACCAGCTCCGAGACCCGCTGCGACTTCTCCCAGCGCAGGGCGACTTCCTGGTCGATGCCGCAGAGCCAGTTCCAGGTGCGCATGCGCCGCACCCGGTCGCGGTAGGACTCGACCTCGGTCACGTAGGCCAGGCGCGGGCGGTCGCGGTAGGCGGGGATCTCCGGCGAATCGCAGAGCCAGTCCCGCCGCGGTTCGGCGGTGCGGTGGTAGGAGAACTTGATCATGCTGCGGGCGCGGTCGTTGGTCTTGGGGCCGGCCTTGTGCCAGATGCCGTAGCGGGTCATGGCCACGGTGCCGGCCGGGACCGTCAGCGAGAGCTGGCCGCGGATGTCGCCGTAGTGGGCGATCGCCTCGCGGTCGACGGCGCGGCAGTGGGAGCCCGGCAGGACCATGGTCGGCCCGTCCTCGAGGGCGACGCTGTGAGGGTAGTAGTAGCACTGCAGCTCGAAGACATCGTAGCCGCTTCCCGAGAGTCCGTCGGAATGCCAGGTCTGGCCGAGGTGCGGCTCCTTGAAGAAGTGGTGGTGGCCGCCGCGGGGCACGAGGAAGTCCTCGCCCAGGAGGGAGCGCGCGACACCGGCGACCTTGGGATGGAGGAGCACCTGCCGGGTGAACTCCTCCGAGGCGATGAAGGCGTCGCAGTTGCCGGGGGCGAGATCGTCGCAGCGGCGGTTGAAGCTCTCGTCGATGACGCCGTCGAGGACGACCACACCCGAGGCGACGAAGTCCATGACGCCGTCGTCGTTCAGGGTCGGTTCAATCATGAGGATTCCTTCTCCTGAACGAGCTTTTCGAGGACGAATTCATATCCGAGGTAGTCGTTGTCCTGACCCTCGTACGCGTAGAGCTTGGCCATGGGAAACTGCACCACCCGCCAGCCATCGGCCACGGCGGCGAGCACCGATTCATACGGCGGCTCGTCGCCGGGCAGGGTCGGCCCCTGGGGCCGCGTGGCGTCGTACAGGGCCCAGCTGGCCAGCTGGGAGCGCATGTTGGTCGACTTGGAGTAGAGGTAGAGGATCTGCTGCCGGGGTTCGGCGAGCAGCACGTCGAGACGGTCCAGGTCCTCGGCGGTGATCGCCCCGGTGCGGAGCTTGTCCCGGCACCGGGCCGACCACTCTCTTGCAGCTTCGTGCATGTCAGGCTCCCCTGTCTGGCATGAGAGAGAAAGGAAACCGCCCTTGCTCGAGGCGGTCAACAGGAAGCGGGAGGCATGGATAACGTCAGAATCGAACGAATCGAATGGGCCCGCCTGGCCGGCGAACGCCCCCGGAAGGCCGGCTGCAATTCCCGGCTCGGAGAGCACGGACTCCACGTCCGTCCCGCCATCGCCCGCCTGACGACGGCGGACGGCGCCAGCGGCTTCGGCGCTTCGTGGATCTCGCGCAAGGAAGCCGCGTCTATCGTCGGGTTTCGGCTCAGCGATGCCTTCGCCGCCAGCGGCGTCGCCGAGGAGTTCAGGGTGCTGGAGTACCCCCTGTGGGATCTCGTGGGGCAACTGGCGCAGAGACCGGTGTACGAGATGCTCTCCGGGGAGGAGGACGACTTCCGCGTTCCGTGCTACGACACGTCCCTCTACATCGATGATCTGCACCTCGAGGAGAATGCCGAGGCGGCGGCGCTCATCGCTTCCGAGGCATTGGAGGGCAAGGCCCGGGGGCACGGGGCCTTCAAGATCAAGGTCGGGCGCGGAGCCGTGCACATGCCCCTCGACGCGGGGACGCAGCGGGACATCGACGTCGTCCACGCCGTGCGCGATGCCGTCGGACCGGACGCCGCGATCCTGCTGGATGCGAACAACGGCTACAACCTCAACCTCACAAAACAGGTACTGGCCGCGACGGCCGACGCGAACGTCTACTGGATGGAGGAGGCCTTCCACGAAGATGCCCGTCTCTATGGACTGCTCAAGGATTGGCTGCACGCCGAAGGCCTGGAGACCCGCATCGCCGACGGGGAAGGGGATGCCTCGCCGAATCTCGTCGGTTGGGCGAAGGACGGGCTCGTCGACATCCTCCAGTACGACATCTTCCGCCCCGGCTTCTCGCGCTGGCTCGAGCTCGGTCCCGAGCTGGATGCATCCGGCGTCGGCACGGCGCCCCATCACTACGGCGGCCACTACGGGAACTACGTCTCGTGCCACCTGGCGGCGAGAGTCGACCGCTTCGAGTTCGTCGAGTGGGATGACGCCACCACTCCCGGCCTGGACGATTCCGGGTATTCCATTTCCGACGGCCTCGTGAGTGTCCCGCGCAAGGCCGGCTTCGGCCTGGGCCTGGAGGAGGAGCCGTTCCAGAGGGCGTGCGCCGAGAACGGATTCGAGATCCGCCTGTGACCGCCGAAGGCCCGAGGCCCAACCACAAGTCCCGCCGCATCTGGTTCTGCCAGACCGAGTACGTGGCCCGCCATCCCGAGTCCCTGCAGAGGCTCAAGGACGCCGTCGGCCTGACGACGATCATGCCCGAGAGCCCGGTCTGCCACACCTCGGGCTTCAGCCTCTCGGAGGAGCTCGCCCGGCGGGGGCCTTTCGAAGACTGGCGCCGGCGTCTCGATGCCTGGCCCCGCGGGGCCGAAGGGGTGTACCCGCCCGTGGCGGGAATCGTCAGCGGCTTCGACGATGCACCTCTGCAGCGCGTCATCGAAGCGTGCAAGAGCGCGGGGATCGAGCTGTGGGGCCACATCGGCCTGTGGAGCTACGGCGGCGACGTCTATCCCGAGCTCGCCCTGCGCGACCTGGAGGGACGGCCGCTGGACCGCCGCTACCAGCAGTGGGGCATCGGCCTGTGCCCGAGCCGGGAGGAGGTCAACGACTGGACGCGCGACTGCCTCGTGGAGGCGGTGCGGCGCTACGCGGTCGACGGCTTCGACGTGGACCACGCCCGCTATCCGGCCCCGGCCAGCGTACACAGCCTGACGGCCTGCGGCTGCCCCGCCTGCCAGGACGAAGCCGCCCGCCTCGGCTACGACTTCGCCGCCATGCGGCGCGGCGTCCTGGCCCTGCGCCGGCGCCTTGGGAGATTGACGCCGTCCGACGTGCGGGCCCTGGCCGCGGGCCACCCGGGGTTCATGGACTTCCTGGGCCTCCTGGCCCAGGATGGCGCGATCCTCGATTGGGTGAGGTTCAGGGCCCACATCCTGGCGGAGCGCATGGCCGAGTTCCGAGGGGCCGTACAGCAGGCCGGAGGCCGCGACAAGCTCTTCGGCAGCGACGTGTTCCCTCCTTCCACGGCGCTCCTGGGCGGCCACTGGTACAACAAATGGGAAGAAGCGACGGATTTCCTGACCGGAGGCAGTTCCCACGGAGGTGTGGTGGGATGGGCGACGGGCGTCACCAACCTGGCGCGGGAGTGGACCGCGGCCCTGTGCCGGAACGGCCAGGGGCTGGACGAACGCGAAGTGTTGGCCCTGCTGTGGCGCATGTTCGGGGTGGAGGACCTGGACCTGCCGGAGACCGCGGCAACGGTGGCCGCGGGACCTCTGCCGATCGCCGCGCTCTACGAGCGGGAAGTGGCCCGCCTGAAGGCGCAGACCAGCGGGGCGGTGCCGCTCTATCCGCCGCTGTCAGCGGGAGCGGCGCCTCAGCTGGTGCGGTCTCTGGGGGAGGCGGTGGCCCGTCACGGGTGCGACGGGTGCCTGTTTACGGTGAACGCCGAAGACGCGGGGCAGGTGCGGGTGCTGGGCGGGGCTCTGGCGGGAGTGGGGTGAGCCGGCCGCATCCATCACGGGTCGCGGCGCTTGATGGCGGATTACCCGCTACTCAGGCCGCAGGAGTGCCAGGAACCGCTCGAAGTCCCGCTCGAAGTCGCGCCGATTCCCGCGGCCCTGGCAGCCAGGTCCCCCACCCTGCCGGGATCCAGGTCCGCCGCGTACGCGTGGCGGAAGAGGTGGCGGAACCGCCGCAACTCGTCCAGGCCGGAGGCGGTCTCCGCGGACAGCAGCGCCGGGCGGATCCCCTCGATCTCCAGCTGCATTCGCCTGAGCAGGTCCGCGTGGTAGCTGCCTTCGTCGACGCGGTTCTCGAAGAACCGCGCCGTCTCCTCGAACAACTGCTCGAAGGCGCCGTAGAGGTTGTGGAGCTGATAGCCCATGCTGTCCACCCCTTCGGCGATATGGGAGAAGGTCGCCAGGCGCGACTGGATGCGATCGCCGATGCGGGCGATGTCCCGGGAGCGCGACCGCAAGCCTGCTTCGAGGACCGCCAAGGCTTCCCTATCCATACACCTTGACTCCAGCCTGAGTGAAGGACTCGGCAGAAGGGTGTCGGTCGAGGTCGATCACATCCACCGCTCTGCCCGTAGCCTCCTCCAGGGCTTTCATCACTTCGAGGACCATGGGCGAGCATCCACCCACGGCCACGTCCACGTCGGACGACTCCCGCCAGGAGTCGGGTGAACGCAGCGACCCCACCACGTAGGCGGACTCGATGCCGAGCGGTTCCCGGAGTTCCTGGAGGGTCCGGCGGACACGGCCGAGCAGTTCGGCCTGCTCCGCCGCCAGCCGCTGCCGCCGCTCTCTCAGGGCCTTGTCGAGGGTGCTTGTGTCGAACATGGCGATGGCTCACCTGAAGGGAAGAACATCCCATGGGGAAACTCGATCAAGGGTTCGGCACGGGGGCGCCACCGCAAGACCGGGCTGCGGGCTGCACCTTGGCGCTGGAATTCCCCGCTCCTTAGCTTGGCCTTCCTCATGAACGATGCCCAGGCGCGCGAGCGCATCGAGCAACTCTCCAAAGATCTCGACGAGCACAACCACCGCTACCACGTCCTCGCCGATCCGGCGATCTCGGACCTTGAGTACGACCGTCTTCTCGCCGAGTTGGTGGGTCTGGAGAAGGAATGGCCCGACCTGGCCCTGCCGGACTCCCCCGCCCGTCGCGTCGGGGGCGAGCCGACCTCCGACTTCCCCACCGTGGCCCATGCCACGCCGATGCTCAGCCTCGACAACAGCTACTCCCGGGAGGATGTGGTCGCCTTCGACGAGCGGGTGCGCAGGGCCCTCGACGAAGGCGAGGCCGTCGAGTACGTGGTGGAGCTGAAGATCGACGGCGTCGCCCTGAGCCTGATCTACGAGGACGGGCGGCTGCTGCGCGCCGTGACCCGCGGCGACGGGGTGCAGGGCGACGAGGTGACGAACAACGCCCGCACCATCGGCGCCGTGCCCCTCCGGCTGCGGGAGCCGGGCGTGAGCTGCGAGGTCCGCGGCGAGGTCTTCATGACGTCGGGAGACTTCACCGACCTCAACAAGCGCCAGCAGGAGGCGGGGCGGCCCCTCTTCGCCAACCCTCGCAACTCGACGGCGGGGACCCTCAAGCTGCAGGACCCTAAGGTCGTGGCCAGCCGGCGGCTTCGGTTCTTCGCCTACTGGATCGACCTCGCCGGCGACCGCTGCGGCACCCACCACGAACGCCTCGACACCCTCCGGCGCCTCGGCTTTCCGGTCAACCCCAAACATGCCCTCTGCGCCGGCCTGGAAGAGGTCTTCGCCTTCTACGACCGCTGCGAGGCCTCCCGCGACGAGCTGCCGTACGAGGTCGACGGCGTCGTGCTCAAGGTGAACTCCCTCGATCAGCAGGAGCGGCTCGGCAGCACCAGCAAGAGCCCGCGCAGCGCCATGGCCTTCAAGTTCGCCGCCCAGCAGGTCCGCTCCCGGCTCCGCGAGATCCGCCTGCAGGTGGGCCGCACGGGGACGATCTCGCCGGTGGCCGTCCTCGATCCGGTGACGGTGGCGGGCTCCACGGTGCAGCGCGCCACCCTCCACAACGCCGACGAGATCGAGCGCAAGGACATCCGCGTCGGCGACCTGGTGGTGATCGAGAAGGGCGGAGACGTGATCCCCAAGGTGGTCCGCGTCGTCATGGAAGAGCAGAGGACGAGGAGTGGACCCTTTCAGTTCCCCGAGGAGTGCCCGGCCTGCGGGTCCCCCCTGGTGCGCTACGAGGAGGAGGTCTCGCCCCGCTGCGTCAACCCCGCCTGCAAGGGCCAGCTGAAGCGCCGGCTCGAGCACTTCAGCGGGCGCAACGCCATGGACATCGAGGGTCTCGGCACGGCGGTCGTGGAGCAGCTCGTGGAGAAGGAGCTGGTCACCGACGTGGGGGATCTCTACCGCCTCGACGTGGAGACCCTGGCGGGCCTGGAGCGACTCGCTGAGAAGTCGGCGGAGAACCTCGTCAACGCACTGGACCAGAGCCGCGGACGCCCCTTCGACCGCCTCCTCTTCGCCCTCGGGATCCTGCACGTGGGCAGCACCGTGGCCCGCACCCTGGCGGCGCGCTTCCCGTCGGCGGAACAGCTGCGGGAGGCCACCGTGGAGGAACTGGAGGAGGTCGAGGAGATCGGCCCGGTGATCGCGCGCTCGGTGCGGGACTTCTTCGACCAAGAGGCCAGCGGGGCCTTGCTCGGCAAGCTGCGGGAGGCCGGTCTGCAGCTGGCCGCCGAGCCGGCCGCAGCGGAGGAGCCGGCGGCGGACGGTGTGTTCGCGGGTTTGACGGTGGTGATCACCGGGACGCTGGAAGGGCTCACGCGGGACCAGGCAGGGACCCTCGTGGAGGAACAGGGCGGCCGCGTCGTGTCGAGCGTGAGCCGCAGCACGGACCTGGTCCTCGCCGGCGACAAGGCCGGCTCCAAGCTCGCCCGGGCCCGCGAACTGGAGGTGGAGGTCCTCGACGAGGAGGGCTTCCGGCAGCGGCTGAAGGAGGCTGGGCTGCCCGGCCCCTGAGGCGGGGGCTCAGCGCCGCGCTCGAAGGGCCTAAGCGCCTAATCCGCCAACAGGATCAGCAGTTACTCGGCGTGTGACCCTTGGCGTAGTTGGGAAGTCTGGCGCGGGGATTGCTGCGCTTCACAGGGATGCGAGATGCCGTCATGGGGTCGAAAATGGAAGAACGAGCTACAAGATCAAGTGTAACTGCGAGGCAACCGCCGCAACCGCCGCGATTCCTGAAATGACCAAGGCAATAATGGAAATCTTCCGGGTCTCGCTCAGATGCTTCTGCTCACTCTGGCGACGCTCCAAGGTCTTAGCGGCCTCCAAGGACATTCCCCCTCCCTGAGCTCTGTAGAAGAAGCAGTTACCTTCCCGATCTTGGTCGAGACAATCGTCCAAGTCTTTTTCATCAACGTCGGAAGATATCGAGTCGCCGAAAGTGCGACCTCTCATCTTCCAGACCTCCATGTAGCAACCAGGAATCACCAAGTGCTTGGAAATCGGATTCGGGACGCAACCTCGGCCATCAACGGGCCAAGAACCCCGCGGCCTGGAACCATCGGCATTGACGGTGTACTCAGCGAGGAAATGACATCCCCTGCAGGTCGGCCCTTCCTTCATGGGGCGTGGTCCTTCAGGACATAGCTCGTCAAGTATCTGCTGGTCGGCGTTCATGCGTGTCCCTCCAGGTGGTAACGCTTGCCAAGGCGCGAAGATGTAACACCCGAGAAGGGGCTCCAAGCTCGACCGGGCGCGCGAGCTCGGCGTGGAGGTCCTCTCCGAGGAGGACTCTCAGCGGCCCGGGGTGAGGATTGGCCGGCCGGCCCCTGACGCCGGCGGTCACCCACCCACCCAGGCCGGCGCCTCAGGCCCTGTCCCCTGCCAGCTGCGCCACGAGGTCGAAGGTGACGTCTACGGCGAACCCCACGTTCGCCGTCGAGACTCGCTCGTCGTGGCCGTGGCACAACTCGTAGAAGTCGCAGCCGGGCTCGTGGCGCATGGGCACGAAGCCGTACACGGTGATGTCGAGGCCGGTGAGGAAGCGGGCGTCGGTGCCTCCGGTCTGCATGAACGGCGCCAGCACCGCCCCGGGCTCGTGGCGCGCCAGGGCCGCCTCCATGGCCCCGAGCAGCGGCGACCCGTGGTCGAAGGCCACACCCGCTCGGAACCTCGTCATCTCCAGGTCCACGCCCTCCCCGACGAGAGACCGCACCTCCGCCGCGAACTCCGCCTCCGTCACCCCGGGCAGGGGCCGGCCGCTGAGACGCACGGCGGCCTCGGAAGGGATGACGTTGCGCTTCACACCCGCCTCGAGCAGGGTCGGAGCGCAGGTGTTGCGCAGCATGGCGTCGAACATGCCGCGCACGGGCGGCTCCACGGGAAGCGCCCGCAAGGCCCGCTCGGCCCGCGCCGGGTCGAGCAGATCGAGCAGCAGCCCGCCGACCTCGGGCCGCGCCACCCGGGCCGCGGCCTCGAAGAAGGCGGCCACCGCCGGGGTGACGCGGTGGGGCAGCTTGCCGCCGAGGCGGGTCTGGACGGCGCCGAGGTGCACGATGGGGTTGTCGTCGTGGGGCACCGAGCTGTGGCCCGGACGCCCGCGGGCGACGAGGTCGACGTCGGCGCCTCCCTTCTCAGCCACCTGGCAGGTGTAGATCGGCTGGCCGTCGACGAGCACGGCGAAGCCGCCGGCCTCGTTGATCCCGTACTCGGCGTCCAGCCACTCCGGGTGGTTGGCGGCGATCCAGCCCATCCCGTTCATGCCGCCCAGCTCCTCGTCGGCGGCGGCGATGACCACCACGTCGCGCTTCAGGGGCAGCTTCTTCCGGTGGCACATGAGCAGGGCCTGCAGGTGCACGGCGGCGGTGAGCTTGGAGTCGATGGACCCGCGCCCGTAGAGCACGCCGCCGGCGATCTGCCCGCCGAAGGGCGGGTGGCTCCAGCGCTCCGGCTCGGCGGGGACCACGTCGAGATGGGACATCATCAGCAGGGGCCGCTCGGAGCCGTCGCCCCGCAGGCGCACGGCGAGGCTGGCGCGCTCGGGGCCGGCCTCCAGGACCTGGGGCTCGAGCCCCTCGGCGGCCAGCTGCGCGGCCAGGTGGCGCACCAGGGGCAGCTCGTTCCCGGGCGGGTTGGTGGTGTCGAAGCGCAGCATCTCCTGCAGGCGGGCGACGGCTTCGGCGCCGGGCGTGAGGGGGGCCGTCATCGCAGGCTCTCGAAGCGCCAGTCCTCGAGGGGGACCATGGCGCCGGGATCGAAGGCGCTTCCGGCGCCCAGTCCGGGGCACCGCTGCAGGGAGCGCACGTCGATCGCTCCCTCCGCGACGTGGAGGAACCCGCTCTCCCCCGATCGCCGGTAGAGGCCCTCGTGCTCGCCGAGCACCCGCTCCCGCTCCGGCGGCGACAGGTGGTCGAGGCCGCGCACGTAGTGGTGTCCGTTGCGCTCGGCGTGGTCCAGCCCCAGGGCGGCCACGTGGGCCAGGTCCTGGTGCAGGGGGACGACGGGAAGGTTCATCAGGTCCTCGGCGGTGATGAGGAAGGGGACGCCCCTCTCGCCGCTCAAGCGGCGGGCGAGGGCGGCGTTGGCCAGGGCCTTGAACAGCCCCTTGCAGTTCTTCGTGGAAACACCGCGGTAGCCTATCTCCACGGCGCGCTCGAAGGAGTCGAGGTCGCCGTCGCTCTCGTCGATGATCATCGGCTTGCGCGCCGACACGGCGGCGATTCCCGCCGCCTGCTCCTCGTCGAGGGCGACGCTCCGCTCCAGGGGTTGCTCCACGTAGGCGATGGCGTCGTGGAAAGCGGGCAGATCCCGCTCGAGGCGCGCCAGCAGCGCGGCGAAGCCGTCGAGCTCGGTGTACTGCTCGTTGCCGTCGAGGGAGACGGCGTAGCGGCCGGCGCCCGGTCCCTCGTCGAGGAGGCGGGCGATGGCGGTGAGCCGCTCAAGGTCGGCCTCCAGGTCTCCGCCGACCTTGACCTTGAGCCAGCGGAGTCCCTGGGCGGCGACGTAGGCCTCCAGGGACTGGGGGAGCCCGTCGTCGAGCGCCTCTCCGGCCGGCACGTCGTCGTCGCGGATCGGATCGGCCAGTCCCACCGTGTGGCGCACGGCGATGCTCTCCGAGGGCCGCGGCGCGACGGCCGCCGGCGGCGGCGTGCCCGCCAGGACGGGCAGGATCGCCCCGAGGTCGAGACCGAGGGGGTTGGCGGGATCGGTGAGCAGCTGGTGGTAGCTCCGGCCCCGGGCCTGCCCGACGGCGTCGATGAGGGCGCGCTCCATGAGGGTGCTGCCGTGGGACGCGGTGAGATGGTCGAGGCCGCGCCGGTCGCCGGCCCGCAAGGACTCGGCGTATCCGTCGCGCCAGATGTCGAAGACCGGGCGCGGCTCCCGCGAGGCCTCGGCAAAGGCCCGCGCCGCCTGGCGTGCGGAGAAGAGCAGGTCGTCCACGTTCTCCTCGTAGCTCTTGGCCGGGTCCTTGTCGAACCACTTCGGCGGCAGGATGTCGGCCGACAGGCCCTCGGCCCTGGAGCCGCCGGCCAGCTCCACCTCCGCCCTCACGTGCAGGATCGGCACGCTGGTCAGGGTGGCCACGCCGTAGCGGAAGGGCATGCGCGTGCGCACGTTGCGCATGGTGAAGCCGACCTCGCGGAGGCAGAGCCGCTCAGGCATGGGTAAGAACCTCTCCGGCGGCCTCCGGCTTCCAGTCGGACAGGGCCGTCCACTTCGACGGGTCGATGGGGAAGCCGATCCCCAGGCCCGGCGCCTGGTTCAGGCTGGCCGCGTCCAGATGTCCCCGGCGAATCGCCAGGGGGGCTCGGTCCTCGGCCAGCTCCTCGTAGAGGGCGCCGTGGCTCCGGGCGCAGGCCTCCCTCTCGGCGGGGGAGAGGTGGGCGAGTCCCGGGCCGTGCCAGGCTCCCCTGCACTCCACCGGATCGACTCCGAGGGCCGCCATCTGCGCCAGGTGCTGGTGGAGGCCGGCCACGGGCAGGCTCAACAGCTCCGCCCCCGACAGCCGGCAGGGCCGGCCCGACCCCTGTCCTCCGCCGTTCCAGAGGCTGCACAGGGCCTGGTTGGCCAGCGCCTTCGTCAGGCCGGTGCCGATCCGGCACGTGGTGCCCGCGTATCCCAGGCCGGCGGCGCGCTTGAAGGCGCCGAGAGTCTGGTTCGACTCGTCGATGAAGACCGGCTTGCGCGCGCCCAGGGCGGCCACCTCCCGGCCCAGGGCGGGGCCCAGGGCCTCGGCCCTCGGGAAGGGCTGCTCCACCCAGGCGATGGCCGAGTAGAGGCGGCGACCCGCCTCCGGCCCGGACTCGAGCCGGTCGAGCAGGGCGTGCAGGTCCGCCGGGTCGGCGAAGGCCTCGCCGCCGTCGAGCACGACGGAGAGCCCCTCCACGCAGGCGACGACCCCGGCGATGCGCTCGAGGCGGTCCCCGTCGGACTCGGCGCGGCCCTCGAGCTCGACGCGGAAGTGCCTCAGCCCCTGGAGGCGGACGCTGGCCTCGAGCGGCTCCGGGGCGTCGGGGTCGGCGACATCCCCGGCAAAGGGGTCCGCCTCTCGCAGGGAATCGCCGGGGCCCACGGTGTGGCGCACCTGGAGGCGGTCGGCCGGCCGCCGCGGCAGGACATCCGCCGGGGCCGCTCCGGCGAGCTCGGGGTGGACGTCGCCCAGGTCGATCCCCCCGAGATTGCGGCGCAGAATCTCGTGGTGCGGCAGATCCAGGGCCCGGCCGAGCCCGTCGAAGAGGGCGCGCTCCAGGAGAGCGGCGCCGTGGCCGGCGGCCATGGGGCCCATGCCGCGGTCCCCGCCCAGGGCGACGGCCGCCTCGTACGAGTCGCGCCAGATTCGGTACACCGGGCGGGGGACTTGCGCCGAGGCCACGGCCACGTCGACCGCGGTGCGCGCCCCGGCGGCCAGGGCGCGGGACCCGGTCGGCAGAAGGGGGTCGAACCAGGCCGGCGCCAGCACGTCGGCGGCCACCCCCCGGGCGCGGCGGCCGTCGGCGGTGCGCAGCTCGAGGGCGAGGTGGATCTCGTCGAGCCGCTCCAGCTCGGTTCCGCCGATGCGCACGGGACAGCGGATCGGGCGGCTGCGCACCGAGAGCTCGGCCTCGTGAAGGCTGACCGGAACCATCCTATTCCGCCAGGCTGCCGGCGGTGGCCGCCGGAGCGGGGAGCACGCGTTCGATCTCCTCGAGGCGGTAGCCGAAGCCGGCCCCCCGGAGCGAGCCGAGGTCCAGGGCGCCCTCCCGCCGCGAGTACAGCCCCGGATGGACCTGTGCCTCGGCGGCCGAGGCCGCCGGGTAGAACTGCATGCTGTTGGTCTCCACGCCCATGATGGTATCGGCCCAGGCGGCCAGCAGCACGTGGGGGACCTGGGCGAGCATCGGGTTGGTCAGGTCCTGCACCATCAGGCCCATGCCGTGGGCCCGCGCCCAGCACAGGCTCAGGAGGGCCTCGGTCTGGGTCTTGCACGTCTTCAGGGCGACGCCGTTCCACCCCAGGCTCCGGCCGAGGCGCACCAGCTCCCAGTCGTGGGCGCTCTCGTCCATGAACAGGGGCTTGCGGGCCGATACGGCGTGGACGTCGATGCGGTGGGACTCCAGGTCGTAGGGGAAGGGCTGCTCCACGTAGAGCACCATGCCGTAGAGCCGGGGGTGCTCGTCCCGCAGCCGGTCGAGGATCCCGTTGACGTAGGCCGGCTCGGTGACCGTGCAGTTGAAGTCGGCCGACAGCCAGTCGACGCCGTGCTCCACGCCGATCTCGCCGACCCGGACGAGGCGCTCGTAGTCCCAGGCCTCGTCGGTGCCGCGCAGCTTCACCTTCAGGCACTTGAGTCCGTCGCGGCGGATCCAGTCGGCCAGCAGCACGGGGTGGCCGTCGTCGGGCTCGCCGCCGGTCAGCTCGTCCGGCGTCAGCGGATCGAGGCCGCCCACGAGATGCCAGGCGGGAAGGCGGCGGAGGGGCCCGGGGGCGAGGAAGTCCCGCGGGTAGAGGCCGGAGAAGTCGACGCCCGGCTCCGGCTCGAGGAAACGGGACAGGTCGGCGTTGAGGTACCCGGCGTCGTAGGTCTCGTAGACCGGCCGCCCGCAGAGGCGGCCGAAGGCGTCGTGGAGGGCCAGGTCGAAGGGGGAGCTGCACACCCGCGCCGCCAGGAGCGGCACCTGGAGGTCCTCGCGGCGGAAACGGTCGAGGATCGCCGGCAGCTGGAGCTGGAAGGCGTGCCCCACCTCGAGGGCGTGACCGCTGACCTCGAAGCCGCTCCAGGCGGGGACCAGCCCGGCGGTGAAGGCGATCAGGGCCTGGTGGCGCTCCTCGTAGGACTCCTCGGAGGGCCAGACCCACTGCACGCTCAGGGGCGTCTCCCCCCACCCTTCGGCGTGGCGGCCGTCGGCGGCGGCCACCTCCAGGCGGACCCGGGCCACGGTGACGCGGGTGGTGGTCTCCGGGCCGAACTTCAGCGGCATCCGAGTCTCCACCGGCAGGAGGTAGAGGGCCGCGCCGGTGACCCCCACGTCGGTCGGCCTGGGCGTCACCCCTCCGTCCCGGCCTCGGCCAGGATCTCCCTGGCCTGCAGCAGCTGGCGCTCCACGGCGGCCGGGCCGGTACCGCCCTCGATGTTGCGCCGCGCCAGGCTCGCACGCAGATCCAGGCGCTCCAGGGCCTGCTCGTCGAAGGCCGGGTGGTGGGCCCGCAGGTCGGCCAGGGTCAGGTCGGTGAGCGCGTGCCCCCCGGCGGCGGCTTCCCGGACGACGGCCCCGACCACCCGGTGCGCCTCACGGAAGGGCACCCCCGTCTCCACGAGGAAGTCGGCCAGCTCGGTGGCCAGGGCGCCGGCGTCCACGGCCCCGGCCATGCGGCCGGCGTTCACCTTCATCGTCTCCCAGGCCGAGGCGAATACGTCGAGACAGTCGGAGGCCGTGTCGAAGGCGTCGAAGACGGGCTCCTTGTCCTCCTGCAGGTCCTTGCCGTAGGTCAGGCCGAGGCCCTTCATCGCCGTGAGCAGGGAGACCAGATCCCCGTACACGCGCCCCGTCTTGCCCCGCACCAGCTCCAGGGAGTCGGGGTTTTTCTTCTGGGGCATCATGCTCGAGCCGGTGGCCCAGGCGTCGTCGAGCTCGACGAAGCCGAACTCGGCCGAGGAGAACAGGACCAGGTCCTCGCAGTAGCGGCTCAGGTGCATCATCAGGATCGAGAGCGCCGCCAGGGCCTCGAGGAGGAAGTCGCGGTCGGAGACCGCGTCCAGGCTGTTGGGGGTCACCCCGGCGAACCCCAGCTCCCGCGCCATGAACTCCCGGTCGAGGGGGAAGGCGGAACCCGCCAGGGCGCCGGAGCCGAGGGGCATGCGGTCGCTGCGGCCCACGGCGTCCCCGAGCCTCCCGAGGTCGCGGTCCAGGGCCCAGAACAGGGACAGGGCGTAGTGGGAGAACAGGATCGGCTGCGCCTGCTGCAAGTGCGTGTAACCCGGCAGCACCGTCTTGCGGTGATCCTGCGCGGAGGCCACCAGGACCGCCTGCAGCCGGCGGATGCGCCCGCCGATGGCGGCGGCAGCGGCGCGCAGGTAGAGGCGCTCGTCGAGGCTGACCTGGTCGTTGCGGCTGCGGCCGGCGTGCAGCTTGCCCCCCAGGGGACCGACGATCTCCGTGAGCCGGGCCTCGACGGCCATGTGCACGTCCTCGACGGCGGGGTCGAACTCGTGGTCCGCCGCCGACAGCTCCCGCAGGACCCGGTCGAGTCCCTCGAGGATGCGGGCGCACTCCGGCGCCGTGAGCAGGCCGGCCCGCTCCAGGGCGCGGGCGTAGACCTTGCTGCCGGCGACGTCGACCTCCAGCAGGCGGCGGTCGAAGCCGATGGAGGCGTTGAAGCGCTCCATCAGCTCGGCCGTGGCCCCGGAGAAGCGGCCGCCCCATGCCTTGTCGGAACCGGACATGATCGGCGCGGCGGGACTAGCTCTGCCGGAGGATCTCGTCGAAGACGTCGATGACCTGGTCGATGCGGTCCTCGTCGACGATCAGAGGCGGCAGAAAGCGCACCATGTCGGCGCCGCAGGGCGCCACCAGGATCTCGCGCTCCCGGAAGTCGGCCAGGTAGTCGGCGCCCGGCCTGTCCGTGACCACCGCCCCCTGGAGGAGGCCCCGCCCGCGAAGCTCCGAGATCCGTTCGGGCCAGCGCTGCTGCAGCTTCTCCAGCCCCGCGCGCAGACGCTGGCCGTTGCGGGCCACACCTTCGAGGAACCCGTCGGCCGTGATCTTGTCGAGCACCGCCAGGGCGACGTTGGCCACCACCGGGTTGGCCCCGAAGGTGGCGGCGTGGTCGCCCGCCTGCAGGGCGTCGGCCACCCTCTGGGTCATCAGGGTGGCGCCGATGGGAAGCCCGCCGCCGAGGGCCTTGGCCAGGGTCATCACATCCGGCTCCACCCCGTACTGCTGGTAGGCCCACAGCGAGCCCGTCCGGCCCATGCCGACCTGGATCTCGTCGAAGGCGAGCAGCAGGCCGCGGTCGTCGCACAACTTGCGCAGCCCCTGCAGGAAGTCATCGGTGGCCACGTGGACCCCGCCCTCGCCCTGGATCGGCTCGACGAGGACGGCGCAGGTCTCGTCGTCGACGAGGGCCTCCACCGAGGACAGGTCGTTGTAGTCGGCGAAGTCGATGCCGGGAAGGAGCGGGCCGAAGCCCTCCTGGTAGCGCGGCTGTCCGGTGGTGGAGAGGGAGCCGAGGGTGCGCCCGTGGAAGGAGTTGTGGAAGGCGATCAGCTTGTGGCGCCCGCCGGAGGTGTGGCCCCACTTGCGGCAGAACTTCAGCGCCGCCTCCCAGGCCTCGGTGCCGCTGTTGCAGAAGAACACGCGGTCGGCGAAGGAACTCTCCACCAGGGTCCTGGCCAGCCGGGTGGAGGGCACGGTGTGGTAGAGGTTGGAGACGTGCATGAGCTGCGCCGCCTGCTGCTCGATCGCCTTGAGGACGTCGTAGTCTCCGTACCCGAGGGCGTTGACCGCCAGACCGCTGACGAAGTCGAGGTAGCGGTTGCCGTCGAGGTCGAAGAGGTAGACGCCGTTGCCGCGCTCCAGAACGAAGTCGGGCCGGCCATAGGTCTGCAGGATGTACCGGTGTTCCTGCTCGATGAGGTCATCGGTCTTCATCGTCATCTTCCCCTCTTTCCGCTAACGGAGGATTTGCGAGCCCACGCCCTCGTCGGTGAAGAACTCGAGGAGCAGGGAGTGGGGGATGCGTCCGTCCACGATATGGGTCTTGCGCACACCGGCTCGAACCGAGCGCACGCCGGCGCGCGCCTTGGGGATCATCCCGCCCTGGAGCACGCCGGTATCGATCAGGCCCTGCACCTCGTCCACGGGCACCGTGGAGATCAGGCTCGACTCGTCGGCGGGATTCTCGAGGATCCCGGTGACGTCGGTGAGGAAGACGAGCTTCTCCGCCCCCAGGGCCGCGGCGATCTCTCCCGCCGCGGTGTCGGCGTTGACGTTGTAGGCCTCGCCGTCCTCCCCCCGGCCGATGGGAGCCACCACGGGGATCGTCTCGACGTCGATCAGATCCTGAAGGGGCGCCGCATCGACGCGGACCACATCGCCCACGAAGCCCAGATCGACGGGCCCCTCCCGCGTCTGCGCCACATGGGGACGTACGTGGAGCACCCCCGCCTCGCGGGCGGAGAGGCCGCGCACGCGCCCCCCGAGGGAGTCGATCTCCCTCACCAGTCCGCTGTTGATCTCCCCCGCCAGGACCTCCTCCACGACCTGCATCGTCGCCCGGTCCGTGATACGCAGGCCGTTGACCCGCCGGGTCTCCACGTTGCGCTCGCGTAGGCGGCGGTCGATGGCCGGGCCGCCTCCGTGCACGACCACGGGGTTGATGCCCACGTGCTCCATGAAGACGAGATCCCGCAGGACGGTGTCGGCGCCTCCCTCCGGCGTCAGGGTGCTGCCGCCGTACTTGACGACCACCGTCTTGCCGCGGAAGGACTGGATGTACGGAAGCGCCTCGGCCAGGACCGACGCCTTGTCGATGTAGCTCTGAAGCTCCATCGGCGGACCTACCCGTCCCCCTCCTGGCCGCCGATGGCGATGACCCGCCGCACCACCGCGCGCGCCTCGGAAGCGGTGCGGGCCAGGACGAAGATCGTGTTCTCGCCGGCCAGGGTTCCCATCACCTCGGTCCACTCCAGTCGATCGACGGCCTCGCACACGGCCTGGGCATGGCCCGAGAGCGTCCGGATGACCGTCATGTTGCCGGCCCGGTCGACGCCGGTCACGTAGTCGCGCAGCTCGCGCTCGAAGGCGCCGCGGTCGTTGTAGGCCCCTCGGCCCTCGGGCAGGGAGTAGCGGAACCCGCCCCCGGCCCGCGGCACCCGGACGACGCCGAGCTCGCGCAGGTCCTTGGAGAGGGTGGACTGGCTGACCTCGATGCCCCGCCGGCCCAAGGCCTCCGCCAGGCGCTGGTGGGTCTCGATGCGCTCGGCCTGCAACAGCTCCCGGATCGTTGCCTGACGGACTCTTCGGGTGTTCACGGGATAAATAACTATTCCGCTTTAGGGAATAACTATTCAATATACGGCGCTTCCGCGGACTGTCAATCACCCGCGGGGCTCCGCCCCCGGGCGAGCAACTCGGACAGCCGCTGCTTCAGCTCGGGGCCCTCGAGGCCGCGCACCAAGGCGCCGCCGACGGTGATCGAGATCGTCCGGGTCTCCTCGGAGACGACGATGGTGACGGCGTCGGTCTCCTGGGATAGGCCGAGGGCGGCGCGGTGACGCGTTCCCAGACGCTGGTCCTCCACCTCCTCCGCCAGGGGCAGAGTGCAGCGGGCGGCGATGAGGGACTCGCCCTGGATGACCACCGCCTGATCGTGCAGGGGCGACCGCGGCGTGAAGATGGCGGTGAGCAGATCGGCGGAGACCTGGGCGTTGATGGGCACCCCCGACTCGACGACCCCTCCCAGGCCCGCCTCGCGGCCGAGGACGATCAGGGCGCCGTAGCCGCGCTCGGCCAGTTGCACCGAGCCGTTGACGACCTGGTCGATCACGCGCGACGGCTCGGTCTTGTAGAACCAGCTGAGCAGGGGGCTCTGGCCGATGGCCAGCAGAAGCCGGCGCAGCTCGGGCTGAAAGAGGATGACGAGCAGGATCAGGAGGATCGACTGCACCTGCTCCAGCATCCACGCCAGGGCCATCATCTCATGCTCCTGCCATCGCGCCGCCAGGGCCACGGAGACGAGCAGGAAGAGGCCGACGAGCATGTGGGCTCCGCGGTTGCCGCGGACCAAGGTGAGCAGCCGGTAGATGATCAGGGTGACGATCAGGAAGTCGAGGACGGACACCACCGTCACCGGGATGAACCCGAAGAGCTTGAAGAGGACGAGGCTGTCGCTCTGGATCACGGGGCCGCCTCCAGAAGGCGCACGGCGCGGACCGTCTCCTTCACGTCGTGAACGCGCAGGGCCCGGGCCCCGTGAATGACGGCGAGGATCCCCGCCGCCAGGCTGGCTTCGAGGGCGTCGTCGGGTGTGAGACCCACCGGCTTCCAGAGGAAGGACTTGCGCGACGCCCCCACGACCACGGGGCAGCCCCTCACCGAGAACGACCCCGCCCGGCGCAGGAGCTGGTGGTTGCCGGCGAAGGACTTGCCGAAGCCGATCCCCGGGTCCACGGCGACGCGCCTCGCGGGGATTCCGTGGCGGCCGGCATGATCGACCCGGCTCTCGAGGTACCCGGCGACCTCACCGGTCAGGTCGTCGTAATGGGTGTTCCGCTGCATGGTGGCGGGGGTCCCGCGACGATGCATGAGGATCACGGGAGCGCCGGCCTCGGCCGCCGCTGTGGCCATCTCTTCGTCGTGGGTGAGGGCGCTGATGTCGTTGACGATGTCGGCGCCGGCGGCCAGCGCCTGGCGGGCGACCTCGGCCTTTACCGTGTCGACGGAGAGGGGGATGTCGCTGTGCCGCCGGATGGCCTCGATCACGGGCACGATTCGCCGCCCCTCCTCCGCCGCGGGCACCTCGGCCGCCGGGCCGTAGAGCGGCGGCCGAGTGGACTCGCCGCCCACGTCGACGATGTCGGCGCCCGCCTCGGCCTGGGACAGGGCCCGCTCCACGGCCGCGGCGGGCTCGGAGTAGCGGCCGCCGTCGTAGAACGAATCCGGGGTCACGTTGAGGACCC
Organism: Gemmatimonadaceae bacterium; assembly: GCA_026706075.1. Classification (GTDB taxonomy): domain Bacteria; phylum Latescibacterota; class UBA2968; order UBA8231; family UBA8231; genus UBA8231. The sequence continues at coordinate 83,743 of JAPOZM010000076.1, read as the reverse complement.
CCATGACCTGCACCCGCTGGCGGAAGTCGATCCGCCGGCCCCTTGCCAGCTCCCAGATCACCCCGGCGAGGGACCGCCGAGGGGCGCCGAAGAGGCGGCGCCCGAACCGGCTTCCGCCTCGCCGCCGGAGCCCTCCTCGGAGGGCGCTTCCGCCGCCCCGTTGCCGGAGGCGGCCTCGCCCTTCGGGGCGGACTGGGGCACCGCCTGGCGCTGCAACCGTTGGCCATCCAGGATGAGGTCGATCTCGGCGTCGTCGAGGACCTCGTACTCCAGGAGCGCCGCCGCCAGGTCGTCGAGGTGCCCGCGGTTCTCCTTGAGCAGCGCCGTGGCTCGGCCCTCGGCGTCGAGGACCAGCTCCCTGATCTCGCGGTCGATGGTCTGGGCCGTCTGCTCCGAGAAGTTGCGGGTCCGGGCGAACTCCTTGCCGAGGAAGACCTCCTCCTCCTCCCCGCCCAGGGACAGGGGCCCCAGGTCCTTGTTCATGCCCCAGTCGCAGATCATGCTGCGGGCCAGGGCCGTGACCTGCTTGTAGTCGGCCTGGGCGCCGGTGGAACGTTCGCCGAAGACCAGGGACTCGGCGCAGCAGCCGCCGAGTCCGGTGACGAGGTGGGCGCGAAGGCGGGACTCGGTCACCGAGTGCCGCTCTTCGGCCAGGAAGGAGACCATGCCCATGGTCTGCCCCCGGGGCACGATGACGGCCTTGTTGATGGGCGGCGCCCCCGGCGTGAGCTTGGCGGCCAGGGCGTGGCCGGCCTCGTGCACGGCGGCCAGCTTCTTGTCCTCCTCGGTCATGATCATGCTCTTGCGCTCGGCGCCGAGCATGACCTTGTCCTTGGCGTCCTCCATGTCGACCATCACCACCTGCTCGCGGTCACGCCTCGAAGCAAGCAGGGCGGCCTCGTTCACCAGGCTCTCGAGATCGGCCCCCGAGAGACCCGGTGTTCCCTTGGCCAGGCGCTCCATGTCGACGTCCTCGCTCAATGGGACGTTGCGGGAGTGCACCTCGAGGATACCCTTGCGCCCGCGCACGTCGGGCAGGCTGACGACCACCCGGCGGTCGAAGCGTCCGGGCCGCAGCAGGGCGGGGTCGAGCACGTCGGGTCGGTTGGTGGCGGCGATCAGGATCACGCCGTCGTTGGACTCGAAGCCATCCATCTCGACGAGGAGCTGGTTGAGGGTTTGCTCGCGCTCGTCGTGGCCGCCTCCGATGCCGGCTCCCCGGTGGCGGCCGACGGCGTCGATCTCGTCGATGAAGATGATACACGGGGCGCTCGCCTTGCCCTGCTCGAAGAGGTCGCGAACCCGCGAGGCACCAACGCCGACGAACATCTCGACGAAGTCGGAGCCGCTGATCGAGAAGAAGGGCACGCCCGCCTCTCCGGCCACCGCTCGTGCGAGATGCGTCTTGCCGGTGCCCGGAGGGCCGACGAGGAGGACCCCCTTCGGCGTGCGGCCGCCCAGCCGCTGGAACTTCTTGGGGTCCTTGAGGAACTCGATGATCTCGTTGAGCTCTTCCTTGGCCTCGTCGGCGCCAGCGACCTCGCGGAAGGTGGTCTTGCGCTTGTCCTCCATCAGCAGGCGGGCCCGGCTCTTGCCGAAGGAGAACAGGCCGCGCGGACCTCCCTGCATCTGCCGCAGCATGAAGATCCAGAAGCCGATGAAGAGCAGCCACGGCAGGAAGGAGATGAGCACCGAGTACCACTGGAAGGGCTTCTCCTCGAAAGTGAAGTCGACGCCGGCCTCCTCCCACTCGCGCTTTGTCTCGGAGTCGATGGGACCGAGCTTGACCACGAACCGACCGCCGTCGGCGAGAATCCCCCGGAACTCCTCATCGCCGATGATCCTGGCGCTGAGGATCAGCCGGTCCTTGAGGTACTCGCGGTACTGGACGTAGGAGACCTCGCGGCTGTCCGTCGGCATGCTGCCGAAGAACTTGGCGGCGATGATGAGCACGAGGATCAGGAAGATCCAGAAGGCCCGGCTCCGCGACGGCCAGCGCCAGGGCACCTGGGGGCGTTCCTCCCCCGGACCGCCGTCGCCCGGGTCGCGGCCTTGGCCCTGCCGACCTTCGCGCTCTGACATCGGGGCTCCTAGGATTCGAACTCGAGGTAGAGGATTCGCCGGCTGCCCGCGGCGACGCGATGTCGGTGGCTCCGGGCGAGGCCTGCGACCCAGAGGATCTCCTCTTCGGCGTCCGGGGTGTGCGGCCTGTGGGTCAGCAGCAGGGCCTCGGGCCGGAGGATCCTCGGCCATTTGGCGTCGATGAAGCAGTCGCTGAGCTTCTTGTGACGCCCATTCATGCCCAGGGGTTGCAGGCGATCGCCGGGCCGCGGACTGCGCAACGACAATTCCCCCTCCGCCGCCCCGGCGTCGAAGGCGGCGCGCCAGCCGTCCAGGGACGGCCGAACTTCGTCGAACCGCGCCGGATCGAGGAACCGCGCCTCAAGGTTGACCCCGCGCTCCGGAACCTGCGTGCGCCCCGGGAGCTCGACTCTGGCGTGGACACGGGGGGCCGGGCCGCGACGGAGGATCAGGCTGGCGCCGGTGCCCTGCACCCACAGACCGCCGGCGAGCGACCGCAGGCCCGAGCCCGTGGCTGCCGCCTCGGAGGCAGCTTCCACCGCCGCCCGGGAGACCGGGACGCGTTGCGCAAGCTCTTGAATATACTGACGTAACACACGCCGCCGGACGGCCCTATGATAGCCGAGCAGGCGTCCGGCATCAAGTGTGACCCCCTCCGGGTCCCGGCACACCAGGGCCTGCCTCGCCGCCTTGCGGGCGACGCCGTCGAGATAGTCGTCCTCGTCGCGCAGCAACGAGGCGGTACGAGACAGGACATCGACCACGGCGGGGTTGAGGTGCCGTCCAAGGCTCGGCAGCAACTCGTGGCGTACCCGGTTCCGGGGCACCGCCAGGTCGCGGTTGCCGGAATCCTCGCGGAACTCGATGCCCTCCCGGGAGGCGTAATCGCGGATCTGCGCTCGGGTGGCGGCCAGCAGTGGACGGAGGACGCCGGGGTCGCGCACCGGGGACATGGCCCCGAGCCCCGCGGGACCCGCACCCCGGAGCAGCCGCAGGAGGAGGGTTTCGGCCTGATCGTCGGCGTGATGGGCGACGGCCACCCACCGGCACCCGGACTGCCGCCGGACCCGCTCGAACAATGCGTAACGGACCTCCCGGCCCTCCTCCTCCAGCGACCGCCCGGACCGCCGGGCCTGTCCGGCGACATCGACGGCCTCGACCGTCGCCGGCAGACCGCGACTCTCGGCGGCGACGGCCACGAAGCGGGCATCCTCGGCGGATTCCTCGCGCAACCGGTGATCCAGATGGGCGACGTGCAGGTGCAGCCGGCGGGATGCGCGGGTCCGGTGCAGGAGGTCCAGCAGAACCATGGAGTCGAGGCCGCCGGAGACGGCGGCGACGATGCCGTCCCCACCGGCAACCCCGGCCTCCCCCAAGGCCTGATCGAGGACGGCCTCCAGGTCCTTCTGGGGTCCGCTGGCTGGGCTCATGGTCAAGTCCGGGTGGGCGGCGGCCACGCCCCCCTGGGGCCGCCCCGGCCTAGGTCATTCGGAGACCGTGATCCCGAGCGGCTCGGTCCAATCGCTGACACGGTCGTCGATGTCGACCGCCCGCACACGGTAATAGTAGGCCTGGCCGCGCCTCACGGTGTTGTCTTCCCGGGTGGTGCTGAACTCGTGGGGCAGGATCTCGGTGTAGTCGCCGTCCCGGGTGCTGTTGGGTATCGTCGTCCGCTGCACCTCGTAGTGCAGGATGGCACCCTTCGACGCCGTCCAGGTGATCGTTACCACGGGCCGGTCGTTGGGATTGGACGGCGTGGCCGCGACGAGCCGGACGTGGGCAGGCATCTCGACGCCACCCGTAGTCGCCTCGGCGGTCTCGGACCTCGGTCCGACGTTGCCCTCCGCATCGAAGGCCTGCACCTGGTAGTAGTAGGTGGTCTGTTGCGACAGGGCCGTGTCGACGAAGGTGCTCGTCACGCTCGAGTCGACCGTCGCGAACTCGCCGCCCTCCTCGTCGGCGCGATAGATGATGTAGCCACTCACGCCGGTGAGCCTGCTCCCGTCCTCGTCGCGCCTCGGGGGCCGCCAGGACAGCTCGAGCTCGTCGGGATGCTCCGGCACCGGCCGCCCCGTGACCTGGGAGGGCGCTTCCGGCGCCTGGACATCCAGCAGGACGGTGGCGCCGCTGAAGGCGGAGGGCGCGCTCTCTCCGGAGGACGTCACCACGGTGACACGGTAGTAGAGGACCAGTCCGCTCGTCAGGTTGGAGTCGATGTAGCTCGTCTGGCCGGTGGTGAAGGGCGTGCCCTCGGCGCCGGCGAGACGCGCATACCCCTCGTCGGGCCGGCGGGAGCGATAGATGTTGTAGCCGAGCAGCTCGTCGTCGTCGCTGGGACTCCAGGTGAGGACGACACGGCTCACCTCGCCGGTGGCGGAGACCGCGGCCGGTGAGGCGATCCCCGGGGTGGTGGCCGGCACGGCGGCGGCGCGAGGACTGACGTTGCCGGAGCCGTCGGCTGCGCTGACGGAGTAGTAGTAGATCGTCGCCGGCTCGAGCCCGGTATCCGTGAAGGTGATCGATCTGGCATCGACGGTATCGACCGCGGTCAGGGCCTCCGGACCATCCTCGGACCGGTAGACGATGAAGCTGCTCAATCCCGTCAGATCGCCGCCCCCAAGGTCGGTGCGAGGCCTGCTCCAGCGAAGGGACACCTCGGCCCGGTCTTCGTCGGCGATGGCCACGAGGCCGGTGGGGGTGTCCGGAGCCACATCGTCGGCCCCCGCAGTGCCGGTGACGATCACCGAGGGCTCGCCCTCGAACTGCGCGGTGACGGCCGTGACCCTGTAGTAGACCAACTCACCGGCACCGAGACTGGAGTCGACGAAGGTGGTGCGGCCCGTGCTGAACGCCTCTCCGCCGTCTCCCTCCAGGCGCGAGAAGGGCTCGTCCGGGCGAGCCGCCCGGTACACGTTGTATCCGAGAAGGTCGCCATGGTCCACCGGCCCCCAGCTCAACTCGATGCGGCCGATGCCGTCCTCGACCGCCACATTCGCCGGAGCCGGGACTCCCGTCGTGGTCACCCGGACGGCGGCGGACGGGACGCTCTCGTTGCCGGCGCCGTCGACCGCGATCAAGGCATAGCGGTAGGTCGTGAGCCCGGTCAGCCCGGAATCTTCGAAGCGGCGATCGTCCGAGCCAAGAGCGGCCGAGCGCACGAAGGAGCCCTCCCCTTCGGCGCGGAGCAGAATGAACCCCGACAGGCCGGTCAGTGGGCCCCCGTCCGCGTCGTGGGAGGGCGCGGTCCAGCGCAGGGTGATCCGCGAAGGATCCGAGGGGACCGGCTCGGCTTCCACACTCCGGGGCGCCCCCGGCGCGCGGTCGTCGGCCAGCGACGTCGCCCCCACAAAGCCCGACAACTCGCTCCCCACCCCGTCCGAGCCCACCGAGCGCACCTTGTAGTAATACCGCTGGCCCCCCGACAGGTTGCTGTCCACGTAGCTCGTCAAACCCGTCGTGAACGACGTGTTCTCCGCCCCCGCCAAACGACGATACTCCCCGTCCGACGTCGACGAGCGATACACGTCGTAGCCGGCCAGCGACGGCTCCCCCACCGCCGTCCAGCTCAACTCGATCCGACCGATCCCCGAGTCCGCCCGCAAGCCCGACGGGGACGGCAAACCCGACGTCGTCACCGACACCGAGGCGCTCGCCCGGCTCGTGTTCCCCGATCCGTCGAACGCCACCACGCTGTACGAATACGTCGTCCGGCTCTTCAGACCCGTGTCCCGATACGCCCGCTCATCCCGCGACAGCGTGTCCAGCGCCACCGAGCCCCCCGTGCCCTCCGAGCGAAGCACCACGTACCCCGAAAGACCCGACAACGCCGAGCCCCCCGCGTCCGTCTCCGGGGCGCTCCAGCGAACCACCACCTCCCCCGGCGTCTCCGACGCCACCGCCGAGATCGAATGAGGCGAGTCCGGCGCCCGCTCGTCCGCCAGAGACGTCGCCCCCACAAAGCCCGACAACTCGCTCCCCACCCCGTCCGAGCCCACCGAGCGCACCTTGTAGTAATACCGCTGGCCCCCCGACAGGTTGCTGTCCACGTAGCTCGTCAAACCCGTCGTGAACGACGTGTTCTCCGCCCCCGCCAAACGACGATACTCCCCGTCCGACGTCGACGAGCGATACACGTCGTAGCCGGCCAGCGACGGCTCCCCCACCGCCGTCCAGCTCAACTCGATCCGACCGATCCCCGAGTCCGCCCGCAAGCCCGACGGGGACGGCAAACCCGACGTCGTCACCGACACCGAGGCGCTCGCCCGGCTCGTGTTCCCCGATCCGTCGAACGCCACCACGCTGTACGAATACGTCGTCCGGCTCTTCAGACCCGTGTCCCGATACGCCCGCTCATCCCGCGACAGCGTGTCCAGCGCCACCGAGCCCCCCGTGCCCTCCGAGCGAAGCACCACGTACCCCGAAAGACCCGACAACGCCGAGCCCCCCGCGTCCGTCTCCGGGGCGCTCCAGCGAACCACCACCTCCCCCGGCGTCTCCGACGCCACCGCCGAGATCGAATGAGGCGAGTCCGGCGCCCGCTCGTCCGCCAGAGACGTCGCCCCCACGAAACCCGACAACTCGCTGCGAAGACCGCTGGTGTCGACGGCCGCCACCCGGTAGAAGAAGGTGTTGATCTCGCCCCGGATGGTGTCGTCGAAGGTGGTCTTGCCGGTGGTGATCCCCGCCGTCGAATCGCCCTCTCCGGAGACGAAGGTGAAGGTGCCATTGGAGCGGTCGGAGCGCAGGACGGCGTAACCTGCCAGATCCGGGTCGGTCACCGGCTGCCAGACCAGGCGGATAAGTCCGATCTCTCCCCGGGCCGAGAGCTCCGCCGGGGTAGCCGGCCGGCCCTGGACCAGGTCGGCCTGGGGGTCGAGGGGGTTGCTGCGGTCGCGGTCGCAGCCCACGGCGAGGATGGCGAGCAGCAGGGCGCCGGCGGCGATGCTCTTCATGGCAGGGGCTTCCCCCGGATCAGTGGAAGCGGCGCTGCAGCCGGAGCCCGAGTATCCGGGGCGCCGCGACCGGTACCAGGGAGAGGGAAGGACTGCCCGCCGAGGCGGCGCCGCGGAACTCGCCGCCGCCGGTGAACAGGAGACGCAGGCCGGTTGCGCCGCAGGCCGCGGCCAGTGCCCAGCTGACTTGACTCTTCACGTCCCGGTTGGTGGTGCGCTGGTAGAGCTTCTGGATCTCCGCCTGGTTGTCGGCGGCCCTATAGGCCTCGTAGAAGGCGTCGGCCTCGTCCTTGTAGTCGAATCCCCGGGCGGTGAGGGCGGCGCCGCCCGCGAGAAAAGCCAGGCCGAGGGCTCGGCGAAACGTGATAAGCGACCCGGACCCGTCGGCCTCGGAGCCCTGCATGGCCGGCCGCTCCACGGCGGCTACGGACCCCGGGGGCGGCGCCGCGTTGGGGGCCGCGGCAACTGCCAGGGGCAGCAGGCCGAGGGCGATGCACCCCGTCAGGGTGCGAGAAAGGATGGAAGCACCGCGGGGAATCAGGGTCATCTGCACGACCGTGAAGGCGCCAAGGAATGCGCCAACTCCATGAAACTTGTGGACTTACGTTAGGTTGCGAAGACTACGGTAGAGACTAGGGTGGACTTTGTCAACCAGGGTCCAGGGCGCCTTTCTTCCTGGCTGAAGCCTAGCGTCTGCGCATTGACAAATGAACGAATGTTCAGTATTGTTGACGCGATTCGGCAGCCTGGATCGGGACGCGCGCCCGACATCACGGAGAGAGAGGAGGCCAGGCCATGGCCAAGCAACTGACCCAGCGCCAGCAGGCGATCTTCGACTTCATCGCCGGCATCATCCGCAGGCGAGGGGCCCCGCCCACGATCCGCGAGATCATGGACCAGTTCGGCATCAGCTCCACCAACGGTGTTCGCACTACCCTGGCCGCCCTTGAGAAGAAGGGACACATCCGCCGCCATCCCCGGCTGTCGCGGGGCATCGAGCTGGTGGACGGCCCCTACCTGCCTGAGCACGGGACGGTGCAGGTTCCCGTTCTCGGACGGGTCGCGGCCGGCGCCCCGATCCTGGCGGAAGAGAACGTGGAAGACACCATTCACGTCGATCCGTCGCTGGCGCCGGCCTCGGGCAGAGCCTTCGCCCTGCGCGTGCGCGGCGACAGCATGACCGACGCCGGCATCCTCGATGGCGACATCGTCGTGGCCCGCCAGCAGGAGACGGCCGACCGCGGCGACATCGTCGTCGCTCTCCTCGACGACGAGGCCACCGTCAAGCGCTTCGATCCGGTGGCGGGGGCCGTCCGGCTGCTCCCGGAAAACCCTGCCTACTCACCCATCGTCCTCTCCGGAGACGAGGGGACCCAGCTGCGCATCGCCGGCAAGGTGGTCGGCCTCATGAGAAGGATGTGACCCATCCATGAGGCGGCCGGAGGAGGTCGCCGCCCGCCACCGTGGCGACGCCCTGGCAATTCTCCGCGCCGCCATCGCCGCCGTAGAGCCGGGGGAGTTGGTCGGCCGCGCTCTCTCCCTGCAGGGAACGGGTCTGGTCGCCGGCGACCACCGGCTGCCCCTTGCCCACGATTCCCGGATCGTCGTCGTGGGGGCGGGCAAGGCCACACCGGCCATGGCAGCGGCCGCCGAGGCCGTCCTCGGGCCCCGCCTCACGGCCGGCTCCATCAACACCAAGTACGGCCACCGCCTGAGCCTGGCGACCATCCTCACGGTAGAGTGCGGCCACCCCCTGCCCGACGACGCCGGGGTGGAGGGGACGCGGCGCATGCTTCGGCTCGTCGACGGCCTCGGCCCCGACGACCTGGTCCTGTGCCTGTTCTCGGGCGGGGGATCGGCGCTGATGCCGGCGCCCGCCGACGGCATCCTCCTGGAAGAGAAGGTCGCCGTCACCGACGCTCTGCTGCGCTGTGGGGCCACCATCGACGAGCTCAACGCCGTCAGAAAGCACCTGTCGGAGGTCAAGGGCGGACAGCTGGCCCGGCGGGCGGCGCCGGCGAGGGTGGTCTCTCTTATGATCTCCGACGTCATCGGCGACCCGGTGCACACCATCGCCTCCGGACCAACCTGCGCCGATCCCACCACCTTCGAGGACTGCCTGCGCCTCGTCGACCGCTACCGGCTGCGGCCAGCCCTGCCGGCGTCCGTGGTTGCGCGCTTCGAGCGAGGCGCCGGCGGATACCTCCCCGAGACGCCGGGGGCCGAGGATCCGTCGGTGCAGGCGGCCCTCAACCTGGTGATCGGCAACAACTCGCTGGCCCTCGACGCCGCGCGGGAGGAGGCGGTCCACCGCGGCTACCGCACCCTCGTTCTGTCGACGCGTATCGCGGGTGAGACCCGCGAGGCGGCCGGGGTCCACGCCGCTATCGCCGGCGAGATCGTCCTCAGCGGACAGCCCGTCCCTTACCCCGCTTGCGTCATCAGCGGTGGCGAGACCACGGTCACCCTCCGGGGCGGCGGCAAGGGCGGGCGCAACCAGGAGTTCGCTCTCGCCGCCGCCCTCGGCCTGGAGGGAACCACCGGGATCACGGTCATGAGCGCCGGCACCGACGGCACCGACGGGCCTACCGATGCCGCCGGGGCCATCGCCGACGGAACGACCTTGGCCCGCGCCGCCGCCGCCGGACTGTCGGCGGGTGATCACCTCGAGCGCAACGACTCCTACCCCTTCTTCGAGGCTCTGGGGGACCTCATCGTCACCGGGCCCACCGGAACCAACGTGATGGACCTGAGACTGATGCTGGTCGGCTGAGCAAGCCGGCCGGCCCTCGCGAGTTGAAGTCCCCGGCCCCCACCTCTAGACTTGAATACGTGACTCGACGGATCCCCTGCGCGGCGCTGCTCTGTGCCGCCCTCCTGTCCTGGCCAGCCCCCCCGGCTCACGGGGCCAGCGCCTACGCCGGCGAGTTCCTGGCCGTCGGCGCCGGGGCCCGGGGCCTCGCCTTGGGCAGCGCCTGCGTGGCCCTTGGAGACGCGGCCACCGCCGGCTACTGGAACAGCGCCGGTCTCGCCGGCTCGCCCGAACGCCAGGCCCACTTCACCCACGGCGAGCGCTTCAACGGCCTCGTACGGCAGGACTACGTGGCCTTCGTCACCCCCGGGCCGTACTTCGACGGCCTCGGCATCGGCCTGCTGCGCCTCGGCGTCGACGGCATCCACTTCACCGACCTGCCCGACCCTTCCGCGCCCCTGGGGCCCGACAACCGCCCCTTCGTCTCGTCCACCGAGTCGGCCGCCGACTACGCTCTGTACCTCTCCGGGGGCCGGCGCCTGGGCGAGCGCCTCGACATCGGCGCCAGCGCCAAGCTCATCCATCGCTCGGTGGCCGACCTCACCGCCTACGGCGGCGGCCTCGACCTGGGCCTGCGCTACCGCCCGGCCCCTTCCCTGACCCTGGCCGCCAACATCCGCGACGTCACCACCACCCCCATCCTATGGGACGGGGCCACCGACCGCATCCTCCCCTCCCTCCTCCTGGGGGTGGCCTATGGACGCGCTCTCGCCGGGGGCACGGCTTCCGTGGCCATCGGCTCGCGCTCCGGGGGCGATGCCGAGGACGAGGCCGGCACCGCCCCGGTCCACGCCGGCATCGAGTACGACGCCGGGCGGCTGGCCCTGCGCGCCGGTCTGGAAGAGCAGCGCCAGACCTTCGGAGTCGGTCTGCGGGTCCGTCCCCGGCTGCAGGTCGACCTCGCCTACCTGCAGCACGACGACCTCGAGGGCACCTATCTGCTCTCCGCCGACGTCCGCTTCTGAGAACGGCGGCGCCCCCGAGCCGATCTCGCGTTTCGGGTACGTCGCCTTCGTTGGCCGTCCCAACGCCGGCAAGTCCACCCTCTTCAACGCCCTCCTCGGCCAGCGCCTGTCCATCGTCACGGCGCGGCCCCAGACGACGCGGGGCCGAATCCTCGGCATCCTCACCCGTCCCGCGAGTCAGGTCGTCCTCCTCGACACACCGGGCCTGCTCGAGGCCAGGTACCGCCTCCACGAGACGATGGAGCGCCAGATCCAACGGGCCTGCGCCGATGCCGACGTGGTGGTGCTCCTCCTCGACGGGACCCGGCCCGACGACCGTGGCCGCCTCGTGGACGCCTTCCTCCGGCGCAACCGCAAGCCGGTGCTGCCCGTGCTCAACAAGGTGGACCGGATCGATCCCGAAGGGGTGGAAGCGCTGCTGGCGCGCCTCTCCAGGGACCACGGACTCTCCGGCCTCCTGCCGGTCTCCGCCCTCACCGGCACCAACGTCGCCTTTCTGCTGTCCCGTCTCGAGGAGCTGCTGCCGCCTGGGCCGGCGATGTACCCGGCGGACCGGATCGCCGAGCAGCCGGAGCGATTCTTCGCCGCCGAGTTGATCCGCGAGGCCGCCTTCGAGCAGCTCGCCGACGAGCTTCCGTACTCGATCCAGGTGCGGGTGGAGGAGTTCCGCGAGCCCGATGCGGAACACGGACGCAAGACCTACCTTCTCGCCACCCTGTTCGTCGAGCGCGAGAGCCAGAAGGGCATCGTCATCGGCCGCAAGGGAACACGGCTGCGCACCATCGGCACGGGAGCGCGCGAGAGCATCGAGGAATTGGTCGATGGTCCCGTCTTCCTCGAGTTGCGAGTCAAGGTGCGCCCCGACTGGCGCCGGCGAGAGAAGGACCTGAAGGAGTTCGGCTACCTCTGATCGCCCTCCGGGGCCGCGGCCTGACCGCGCCGGGCCCCGCCCGGAAGGAGGTCTACTCGATGAAGGTTCTGGTCGTCGGCAAGGGGGGGCGGGAGCACGCCCTCGCCTGGAAGCTGGCCCAGTCGCCCGAGGTCCGGCGGCTCTGGGCGGCTCCCGGCTCTCCGGGGATGGCGCAGGTGGCCGAGTGCCTCCCCGGCTTCCGGGTCGACCTCGACCTGGTGGAGCGGCCTCGTCTCGAGGGTGAGATCGACCGCCTGGCGGGCTTCTCCGCCGAGATGGGGATCGATCTCACCGTGGTCGGGCCCGACGCCGCCTTGGCGGCGGGTTTCGTCGACCGCTTCGCGGCCTCGGGACTGCTGGCCTTCGGTCCCACCGAGGCGGCCGCCCGCATCGAGAGCAGCAAGAGTTTCTCGAAAGGGCTGATGGCCTCCATCGGCGTGCCCACCGCCGCCCACCGCAGCTTCACCGCCAGCGCCGACGCCAGCGCCTACATCCGGTCCCGGGGGGCGCCGATCGTGGTCAAGGCCTCCGGTCTGGCCGCCGGCAAGGGCGCCGTCGTCTGCGCCACCGAGGAGGAGGCGGTGGAAGCCGTGACCGACATCGTCGACCGGCGCCGGTTCGGAGACTCGGGGGCCGAAGTCGTCGTGGAGGACTTCATGGAGGGCGAGGAGGCGTCGTTGTTCGCCATCTGTGACGGTAAGGGCTACGTCAACCTGGTGCCCGCCCAGGACCACAAGCCGATCGGTGAAGGAGACACGGGTCCCAACACGGGCGGCATGGGAGCGTACGCGCCGGCCCCCGTCCTCACCCCGCCCATGGTGGACCGGGTCTCGCGCGAGATCATCGAGCCGGTGCTGGCCGAGATGCGGCGCCGCGGCACCCCGTACCGGGGCGCCCTCTACTGCGGACTGATGATCACCGCCGAGGGGCCGAAGGTCGTCGAGTTCAACAGCCGCTTCGGCGATCCCGAGGCCCAGGTGGTTCTCCCTCTCCTGCGTTCGGACCTGGCCGTGCTGCTGGCCGCCGCCGCCCGGGGGGATCTTTCCGCAGCGGGACCGGTGGAGCTCGACGCCGAGCGGGCGGCAGCCTGCGTGATCATGGCGTCGGCGGGCTACCCGGGACAGTACGAGACCGGCCAGCCGATCTCCGGCCTGGAGTCCCTGGCCGGCTCCGAGGACATCCTCCCCTTTCACGCGGGCACGGCGGTGGAGGACGGGGCCCTGGTGACGGCGGGGGGACGGGTCCTCGCCATGACCGCCCTCGCCGACGACCTGCCCGCCGCCGTGGCCTCGGCCTACCAATCGGTGGGGGAGGTCTCCTTCGAAGGCGCGTACTACCGCCGGGACATCGGCCACCGCGCCCTCCGCCGCCTGGCCGACCGGCAAGGATCGGCCGGGGCGGGTCCCGCCGGTCGCTGACGATGTCCGACGTGCTCCGCCTCACCAACATGACCTTCCACGCCTGCCACGGCCTGCTGCCCGAGGAGGCGCGGCTGGTGCAGCGCTTCGAGGTGGACGTGGAGTTGCGGCTGGATCTGCGCGCCGCCGGAGAGCGGGACGACCCCTCCCTCACCGTTGACTACACCGCCGTCTACGACCTGGTGGGGCAGGTCGTGAAGGGGGGGAGGCGGTACGGCCTCGTGGAAGCCCTCGCCGAAGCCGTGGCCGCGGCCCTGGGAGAACGCTTCGACGCCCTGGCCTCGGCCCGGGTGCGGGTGCGCAAGCCGACCCCCCCCATGGACGGCCACTTCGATGGCCTCGAGGTCGAGATCGAACGCCACTTTGGCGACTGAGCGGTGCTTCGTCGGCCTCGGCTCGAACATGGGGGACCGCCGCGGCACCCTCGAGTCGGCCCTGGGGGCCCTGCATCACCAGCCGGCGATCGAGATCACCGCCGTCTCCAGCGCCTGGGAGACCTCCCCCGTGGGACCGCTGGCGCAGGCCGATTTCCTCAACGCCGCCGCCGAGTTGCGGACCACCCTGGAGCCGCGCCGGCTCCTGGAGGTGCTGCAGTCGACCGAGGACGCCCACGGACGCCGGCGGCGGCAGCGCTGGGGGCCGAGGACGCTGGACCTGGATCTCCTGCTGGCCGGTGACCGCCGCCTCGAAGAGCCGGGACTGACGGTCCCGCACCCGCGCCTGACGCAGCGCCGCTTCGTCCTCGAGCCGCTCCTGGAGATCGCCCCCGACCTGGTCCACCCGGTCAGCGGAGAGCGGCTGGCCGCGGTCCTGGCCGATCTGGCGGCGGGAGAGCGGGTGCGGCGGTCAGGGCCGCTGGAAGCCGGGGCGAGCCAGCTCTAGCGGATCAGCGCCAGCCGGCCGAGGCTGGTGGATCCGCCGGTACGGAGGCGGACGAAGTAGGTGCCCGAGGCGGCCCACCGGCCGGCGTCGTCGCGGCCGTCCCAGACCGCCTCGTGGCGCCCCGCCGGCCGCCGTCCCATCACCAGGGCGCGCAGCCGCTGCCCGCCGAGAGAGAGAACGCTCAACTCCACCGGTCCCTGCTCGGCCAGCGACCAGGGGATCCGCACCTCGGAGTTGAAGGGGTTGGGGTAGGCCTCCCCCAGCGTGGACGATGCGGGACCCGCTTCCGGCAGGCCGGCCACAGCCAGGTCCGTGGAGACCTCGGCGGACAGCTCGAAGCCCCCGCCCTGGGGCGAGGTGCTCCCGACGATCAGCACCAGGCTGTCGATGCCCGCCGCCTGCGCCTGGCCGCGGTCGCCGCCGATGAGGCTCACTTCCTCGAGCCGGGACGCCCCGGGAGACATGGCGTAGGTCCAGGCGAGAAAGCCGGCCCCCTCTTGCCCCTCGAAGTCGATGGCGAGGTCGCCGGGGGTGCGGAAGAGGACGTTGACCGTGCCCCAGGCATCGGTCAGGGCGAAGGGCAGCCGCTCCTGGGGCAGGGAGTCGTAGTCGAGAGTCCGCACCCGGCGCCCGCCAAGGGCACCGTAGGCGAGTTGCGGGTCGTCCGAGGCGTAGTTGGCGGCGACCCACCGGGACCAGGCATCGACGAAGCGGTCGCCGGAACCGATCCCCTCCAGGGCCCTGTCCACGCCGGCGATTCCGTTGGCGGGCTCGGAGACCAGGGCGCGGATCAGGTCGGGGCCGTGGCGCTCCGCCAGGTAGGCGGCGAAGAGATAGGTGGCGCCGTAGTTGCGCGGGAAGCCCCTCCAGGTGGTGAGGGAGGTCTCGGGCCGGTCCAGGAAGGCGGGCACAGCGGCCGGGTCCGCCTCGGGGAAGCCGGCCACGGCCTCGGCGTAACCCGAAAGGCCCTCGTTCACCCAGTTCTCCTCGTTGCGGTCCGAGCCCCAGTGGAGGAGGTGCTGCAGCTCGTGGGCCAGGGTGCCGCGCGCCAGGTAGGCCTCGCGGCGCAGGTGGAACTGGCTCAGGTAGAGCAGATCCCGGGGGACGGCCGGGTCGAAGAAGCCCACCAGGTGCGGATCGGCCATGTCCAGGACGAGGAGGAAGATCTGCTCGTACCCGTCGACATCCTCCGCCTCCCCGAAGGCCTCCACGAGGAGGTCGTAGATGCCGCGGTCCGGGTCGGCGGGGGTGCTGGCCTCGAAGAGCTCGGCGAGCTTGTCCACGTCGCTCTGCAGGACCGGCCCCCCCTCCGTGTCCCACTGCGCGTTCTCCACGAAGACGAAGCAGCGGGGACCCACGTACCGGCATGTGGCGCGCACCGGGGTGACCGATCCGTAGACCGGGAAGAGCTGCTCCGTGCCCACGGCGACGGGCGGCGGTTCGGCCTGGCGGGGGGCCGCCGGACGGGCGGCGGCCAGGGCGGGCAGGGCCCCGGTCGCCCTCTGCTCGGCGAGCCAGCGGGTGCCGCACAGGATCGGTTCCGCCGCCTGCGCCAGGGCCGGCGGCAGGACGGCCAGGGCGAGCACGGTCCACCGGCCAGCCGCGGCCACGCCTCAGAACCTCCGGCGCAGGCCGACGACGGCCCCGTCCGGGCTCAACCTCCAGTCGAGGGAGAGAGCGGCGTCCTCACCGGCCCGCGGGCCCATGGCCCGGCCGGCGTGCACCGCCGAGACCAGGTGGTTGACGACGACGAGACCGGTGAGGTAGAGGGCATTCCGCCTCATGCCGGTGGCGCCGTTGCGCAGCTCGCGGTAGCGCTGGCGGGAGGCCTCGCCATCCCACTCCCAGGCGAACTCCGGCGTGCCCGGATAGAGCTCGGCCTCGGGACCGTCCTCGACCTCGGCGAAGAGGTTGTGCTGGTTGTGGCTGTCGTAGAAGCCGAGGTCGTCGAAGTACTCCCCGGCCTTGCCGCCGGTCCGGGCGCCGGCGTGGACGGCGGCCCAGGTGCGGTAGTTCGCCTCGCGGATGTCGGCCACCGCCTGCAGTCCGAAGTAGCCGAGCCACAGCGCGGCCTCCATGGACAGGAACCGCCGCGCCCCATGCCCGTCACCGGCGGCGTGCTGCCCCCAACCCGGGATGAGCAGGGATCGCCAGAACCCCCCGGCCCCGGAGTCGGCGCCGGCGGGCGCGGCCAGCAGGAGGGCGGCCAGCGCCAGGAGGCTCGGCCGCAGGAGCGGAGCCATCAGAAGAAGGGGCGCCAGGCCGTCAGCCGGGCGCTGCGATCACCGTCCACGGTGGCGTGGAAGCGGATGCGCCGGGCGATGGCGGCCTCCTCCTGGCCCTGGTTGCGAGCCCGCGCCACGCGCGCCGCGTCGATGGCGCTGAGGACGTGGTTGACCAGCAGCAGGCCGGCCACGTTGCCGGCGCGTTTCAGGTACTTGTTGCTGTCGTCGCGCTGATCCTCGTACTCCAGCCGGGTGGCGGAGTGGTAGTTCTCCGCCGAGTCGACCTCCGTGTAGTGGACCTGGTTGCCGGCGCGGTCGGTGATGTCCCCCCAGCCGGTGATGAACTGGTTGTACTTCCCGATGAGCTCGTAGTACTGCTGGGTCTCGGTGGTGCTGCAGTCCTTCAGCACGTCGGGCACGGGGGTGGTGGACGACGCCTGCACGAACAGGGAGTCGCAGGGCAGGGTGTGGGTCCTGGAGGAGTGGCGCGCCTGCCGGGAGTCGCGCCAGGCGAGGTAGTTCCACGGGTTCCAGGTGGTGTCGGCCCGCGCCCGGAACTCGGCTTCCAGGTCGTCCCCCCGGGCGCTCCAGCTCATGTACGTCCCCCAGCCGAGGACCTCCAGGCCGAAGAACAGGGCCGCCCGCATCTTCGATCCCGCCCAGAACTCCCCGGCCCCAGGCACCAGGGCGGAGTAGAGGAAGGCCCTCTTCGGAGAGCGCACCGCCTTGCGCGGGGCGGCCTCGGAGGCACTCTCCTCCCCCTCGGCGCCGGCCGCCTGGGCCACGCGCAGGAGCGCCGGGTCGGGACGGTCGGGAAGGGGCACCGCCGGCAGCAGAGACGGAAGGACCTCCACCGACCTCGATGGGTCAGGGTTGGGCGGTTCCGCCCAGCCGGCGGAGCCGGCGAGGGTTGCGGCGAGCAGGAGGCGTAGTGTGTTCATCGCGTCAGATCACTCCCGGGATCGATCCAGTTGAGGTAGTTGAACAGCAGGGTCATGTAGAGCTTCCAGGGCTCCTTCTCTTCGACCTCGTCGATTCCGTAGGCCAGGTCGATCTCGAGACGGGTGGGCAGACTGTAGAAGGAGACGCCGTCGACCCGCAACTGCAGACCGGCATCGCGCAGCGGCCCCTTGCGTCCGTACATGGGATCGGGGCCGCCGAGGTCTCCGTCCCAGGCCTTTCCCAGGTCCCCGTACACGGCGCCGTGGACGCGGTGCAGGTAGAGAGGTCCAATCCGCTGGCGCAGGCGCGGCAGCAGCGGAAAGCGGAAGGTGGCGTTGGCCATGGCCGCCTTGCGCCCCTCGATGCTGTAGTAGGTGTAGCCCCGCATGTAGGGGAGCCCCCCGAGGTGGAAGTCGAAGAAGCCGCCGACAAGCTCGTCGTCGACACTGCCGGAGAAGATCCAGCCGCCGTAGGCGCGCAGGCCCAGGGCGGTGTCGCCCGGCAGGCCGAGGTACTCCCGCCAGTCGAGGGTGAGCTGGTTGTAGAACAGCCCCTTGTACTCCTCCTGCAGGAAGGAGATGTTCTCCTCGTCGAAGCCCTCGATGAACCAGTTGTACATGCGGTCGTAGCGGAGATAGAGGCGCCGCCCGCCGCGGGGATGGATGTCCCGGTCCACGCGCCGCGGCAGGGAGTCGTGGCGGTAGGTCAGGGCCAGGTCGAAGCCGTGGAGGTAGGTGTAGCCCACCGGCTTGCCCGGGATGCGCTCGAAGCCGGGACGCCCGTCCCGGCGCGGGAAGAGTCGGTCGTTCTCCAGGCTGGCGTCGTAGCGGTCGTAGGCCAGGGAGAGGTCGAGGGAGCTGGCGCGGTTCAGCTGCCCCCGCCCACCCAGGGTGAGGCGGTTGAGACTGAAGTTCATGCCCTTGATGAAGAAGTCCCCCGCCTCCGAGCTGTCACCGCGCGCCGAGTGGCGCTTCATGTGGATGAAGTTCAGCCGGACGGTGGGCCGGAAGCCGCGGAACCGGTACTCGCCGTAGATGTCGCGGTCGCCGTTGCCGGGAGCCATGGAGAGGCTGCCGAAGACCGACTGCCTGTCGAGGGCGTCCCCGGTGGCTACGTAGGCTCCCACCTTGGCGTACCCCTCGTCGTGGGAGAGCCGCGGCATGACGGTGGTACGCAGGATCTCCGAGCCGTAGGAGCGGGCCGGCGAGGGATTCTCGTCGGCCGGCAAGGATGGCAGTCCCGGAGCGGCTGCCAGGGCGGCCGAGGGCGCGAAGACCCCGGGCTCCACCGGCTCGGCCCCCGAGCGGTCGATCCGGTAGAGGTGGAAGCCGTCGCCTCCGTAGCCGCTGTAGACCACCTCCCCGGCGCCGTTCGCCGTTGGGAAGAAGGCGCCGCCGCGCACGTTGGTGACCTGCTCCACGGCGCCGCTGGCGGGATCCCGGGCGTAGACGTTGAAGATCCCGCTCACGTCGGAGACGAAGAGCAGCTCCCCGGCGGGCGACCAGGAGGGGTCGCGGTCG
The DNA here is from genome assembly GCA_026706075.1 of Gemmatimonadaceae bacterium. Taxonomy (GTDB): domain Bacteria; phylum Latescibacterota; class UBA2968; order UBA8231; family UBA8231; genus UBA8231. The sequence continues at coordinate 65,035 of JAPOZM010000076.1, read as the reverse complement.
GTGCCGGCCGAGGCGATCAGCGGCTGCAGGCGTCGCGGCCCGGGCCCCTCGCCGTCCGCGTCGACAAGAGCGATGTCCCTGCTTCCTCCGCGGCCATGGGAGAGGGCCAGCCAGCGGCCGTCGGGCGACCAGCGCGGCGTGTAGAGCTGGGTACCGTCGTCGAACTCGAGCAGGTAGCGGATCCCGCGGCCGTCCCGGTCCGCCAGGCCCAGGGCCGCGCCGGCGGGCCCCAGGCGCACGAAGGCGATGCTCTGTCCGTCGGGCGACACCGCCGGGTAGAGGGCGCGAAGGCCGCGGCTCATCCGGGAGGTGCGCGGGTCCTTTGGCGCGTAGACCCCGGTGAGGGCCGGCAACGTCCACAAGAGCCGGCCCGGCCAGGACCGCCCAGGCCCGGTGAGGTCGTGCTCGAACAGGTCCGCCCGCCGCGAGCCGTAGGGGTCGGCCTTCTCCTTGCGAACGAAGAGCAGACGCTCGCCATCGGGAAACCAGTCCGGCACGGAGACCACGCCGCCGGCGACGACCTCGTCCTCGCCGCTGTCGAGGTCGCGCAGGACCAGGAAGTGGGGGCCGTAGCGGCGGCCCAGGGTAGAGAGGTAGGCCAGGCGTGAGCCGTCGGGAGCGTACACGGCGCGCGTGTTCGAGTGGCCCTTCCTGGTGAGCCGCTCGCCCTCGCGCAGCTCTCCGAGGGCCGCCACCTGCGCCTCGTAGCGGGCCACCATCGAGCCGCGCCAGTCGTGCCACACCTGGTCGGCCGGCCGGCCGGTGACGGCGTGCAGGGCCCCGTCGATGTCCGTGGCAGTCCAGCGCCCCATCTGGTCGCAGATCTCGGCCAGGGACGAGTCGCCGTAGGTCGCGGCCAGGTACCTCACGAGGCCATAGCCGTGGTCGTAGACGAACTCGTTCTCGAAGCCCGGCTTGCCGAAGACACCCATGTCGTCGAGGGAGAGCAGGGAGCCGTCGAGGACCGCCGTGCGCAGTACCATGTCGCGGTGGCTGTCCCAGCGGTCGTGGCGGACCTCCTCCATCTGGTGCTGGGCCACGCCCTCGGCGAACCACATGGGCAGCACCGTGTTGGCCAGCGGCACCAGGGCCAGGCGGTCCGGCGCCCCCGTGAGGATGTCGTCGCGCTCGCTCTCCGGCTTGTAGGCGAAGTACTCCAGGAAGGCGGCGGGCACCCTCTGTGGCCCCTTGCGGGCGGCCCCGAGGGAGACGATGTGGACGAGCTCGTGGGTGATCACGTTGCGCAGCCAGTCGGAGGCACCGCGCAGCTCGTAGTCGTGCTCGAGGGGTGTGATCCAGACCTCGATGGCGTCGTGGTAGAAGAAGGCGGCGCCGTTGGCGTAGTCGTCGTAGTCCTTCAGGATGATCCGCACGGGGCCGGCCGGCCGGTAGCCGTAGAGACGCGTCACCGGACCGTAGGCGGCCTCGGCCACCTCCGCGGCCTGCCGGGCCGTGTGCTCGAGGCCGTCGTGGTAGAGGACGCGGAAGTGCTCGCTCTCCAGCGTCCGCCAGGTGAGCTCGGGGTGGTTCTGGGCCGGCGCCGGGCACGCCGCCGCCAGGGCTCCCACGACGATCCAGGCGAGGAGGCCCCGGGCGCTCACCGGCTCACCGCCAGGCGCACGGTGGCCTCGCCGCGGCTGCCGTCGTCGCCGTGCGCCTCCAGCCGGCAGAGGTACAGGCCGCTGGCGTAGCCGCGGACCGACCACGTGATCTCGTTCGCCTCCGCCTCTCTGACCCCGTCGGCCTCCAGGCGTTCCACCACTTCCCCCATGGCGTCGTAGACCGTGAGGGAGACGCGGGCCGGCCGAGCGACGAAGAACCGCACGTGGGCCGATTCCTCGCCTCCGGCCGGGTTCGGGTAGCAGTAGGCCCGGGAGGCGGGCAGCAGGTCGAGGTCCTCGGGCCGCTGCGGAGGCGCCCCCACGGAGGGGTGGGTCCGCTGGCCCGAGGCCGAGCCACCGGGCTGGGACCATCCGGTCGGAAAGCCCGCGGCAAAGGCCAGGTCCCAGGAGACCGGGCGCCACAGGTTCAGCCCTTCTCCGTCGCCCACGGCGAGGTCCAGACCGCCATCCCCGTCGGAGTCGACCAGGACCGGCGCCGTCGCGGGGATGGCCGGCGACGCCACCGGGAACCCGGACAGGGGCACCGCGTTTCCGTCGAATCCGTGTACACCGTTGCCGGCGGAGACGAAGATCTCGGGAACGCCGTCGGCGTCCAGGTCTGCCGCCACGACTTCGCCGAGAAGAGGTCCCGACTCCTGGTGCACCGGCGGCGCCACGGGAAAGCCGGGACTTCGCAGGCCGGCCGCGGACCAGGCGTGCACCGCCTCCGCCGTGGGGACCAGGATCTCGAGCTGCCCGTCGCCGTCGAGATCGGCGAAGGAGGCAGCCGCGATGTTCGGGGCTCCGGAGGAGACCTGCAGGTCGCCGGCCCCCTGGCCGAAGCTGCGGAGCCGTCCGCCGCTGTCGGCGAGAACGAGGTCGGCGAGACCGTCGCCGTCGAGGTCCGCCGCCGAGGGCGGCATCCATGAACCGGCCAGGTCGCCGGCCAAGAGGGCGGCCTCGGCGCCAGCGTATCGCAGGAGCTCCCCCTCGCCGAGGATCAGCAGATCGTCGGCGCCGTCGCCGTCGCTGTCGGCCGCGGCCAGCCCCAGGACCGGGGCATCGTGAGTGAAGCGCAACTCTCCGGTGGCCGCGTCGAGGATGTACAGCCCCCGGGGCCCGCCTACCGAGAGGACCGCGCCCCGGCCGGCGAGATCCGCCGCCCACAGGGCGTGGGAGGGCCGCCCGTCCAGCTGTGTCTCCCAGGCGGGACCGCCGCCGAGAGGCCGGGCCGCGACCAGGCCGGCGGCCGAACTGGTGAAGAGCAGGCCCTCGTCGGCGGCCAGCAGCACGTCGTCCACGGGCGGCCCGTCCGCCGCGGCCGGCGCCAGCACCCGGACCCCCTCCTCGCCCTCGGCCAGCAGCTCCGGGCGTCCGTCGCCGTCGACATCCGCGGCCTGGAGCCGGCGCACCCCTGCCAGGGGGCGCGGCCAGCCGGCGGCGCTGCGGGTGAAGCGCAGACGTACGGACATGCGGTCTTCCGGCTCTGAGAGGACCTCGACCTCCAGGCCGGTGGCCAGACCGGTGTGGGTCACGGTGGCGGGCGCCGTGTCCGCGCCGAAGCGGCGGACACCGGTGATCATCCCGGTCCCGACCCCGGGAACGGAACCGGAGAAGAACGGGTCCGAGCGGGTGCCCTCGACCAGGTCCTGGCGGCCGAAGAAGGGATTGCCGATGTCGCGGGAACCGTCGGCCTCCACCAGCATCAGTCCGGGCCGCTCGCGCTCGTTGTTGAAGCCCTCCGGCGGAGCCGCTGCCATCACAGCCTCGTCCACGTGCCAGATCAGCACCCCCGATCCGGGGACGAATGCGTCGTACTCGTCGGCCTGGAGCCAGACCCCGGCGCCGCGGCCGGCGAGGGAATCCGACTCGGCCGCCGTGATCCGGTGCGACAGCTCGGCTTCCTCCGGCTCGATCCAGGAGAACTCGAAGTGATCGGGCCACTGGACTTCGCGGGGCAGGTCGTGCCCGGTGCGGCCCCGCTGCTGGCGGTTCTCCAGGAGCAGGTACTCCGTGGGCGAGAGGGGGACGCGCACGGCGTGGACCTCCCCGCCTCCGACTGCCGGACGGTCCCCGGCGAGGATCTGCACGACCGTGTCGCGGCGGACCTCGAGGGGCTCGATCCATCCGAGGCGCGCCTTGCTCCAGGCCATGGGGTGGGGCGGGACCATGCCGGTGACAGACTCCAGCTCGTCGCCCACTCGTACGAAGCCCTCGCGATAGGGTCCCGCGTCCATCAGGCTCCAGCCGCCCAGGGCGGGCAGGCCGCGGGCGAAGTTCGACAGGCCGGGCAGCCCGAGCTGATGGCCGAAGAACTTGGCCAGCAGACCGTTGAACCCCCCTAGCCCCCTGAAGTCCACCGCTTCGGGCAGGATCCAGGCCTCGCGGATCACCGCCCCGCCCGCCTCCACCGGCCCGCCGTGCTCGTCCAGATCCTCCGGCCGCAGGAAGACGGACCGGATGTCGTTCAGCTGGCCGGTCTCGTGGCCGCGGCCGGCGTGGATGACGAGGTAGCTGTCGAAGGCGGCGAAGTCGGGGCCGTCGGGATCGGCGGAGGCCACCTCGACGGCGTCGACCAGCAGCTCCCGCCAGAGACGGCCGATCTCCTCCGGCGAGCGTCCGTTGCCGTACGACAGGGCCGGCCGGGGCAGGGTGTAGGCCTCGGCGAGGGCGCGGGGAAAGACCCTGGACTCGATTCGCACCCGGCCGCCGGAGACGACGTCGTAGTAGCGCGCCAGCGCCTCGAGGTGATGCTCGTAGTGGACGCGGTCGTGAGGCGGGGTGTCGTACGGCTGCGTGTAGTCTGGAAGGGCCTCGGCCAGGCTGCGCAGGTCGAAGCCGCCGCGCCCGGTGGTGGTCGGCTCGTCGGGCTCCTCGAGGGGGAAGTCGACGCGCAGGACCAGAATGCGCCAGTCCTCGACCTCCTGGGCTCCGCTGGGTACCGCCAGGAGAAGAGGTACGACCCGGCACAGGAACCGGGCCGCCGGACTGGACCACGGACCCGCCCGGCGGCCGAGACGCCCTTCGGGTGTCCGCCGGCCGCGCTTTGGCTTCAGAAGTACAGGTTCAGCGAGAATCGCGTGCTGTCCTGGAGGGGCGTGTCTTCGCCGGTCATGTAGGCCACGTCGACTTGGAGCATGGTGTACTTGAGGCCGAGGCCGAAGGTCGGGGACTGGAGCTCGCCGTCGTAGTCGAGAGAGTACCCGGCGCGCAGGGCCAGGAAGGACTCGTCCTTGACCGCGGAGAGGCCGTAGCGGTACTCGCCGCCGGCGTGGAGATCCATCTCCTTGAACTCGTTGCCCAGGGGCTCGTCGACCCAGGCCGTGACCAGGCTCCTGGCGAAGTGCCCGTCGTCGATGAGAGGCTTGTACACATCGGCTGACAGCAGCACGCTGTGGTACTCCGTCTCCATGAGGTCGTAGGCGGCGCCGACGACGATGTGCTGGGGCAGGGGGTCGGCCTGCCGGGGGTCGATGTAGTTGATCTTGGGCCCGAGGTTGCGCAGGGCGGCGCCGAAGGCCAGGACCGGCGTGGCGCGCCACAGGAGCCCGAGATCGGCGGCGAAGCTGCTGCCCGTGCCCTTGCCCCGCTCGATCCCGGCCCCCTGGTCGGCCAGGTGGCTGCGGATGAACTTGAGCCCGATCCCCGCGGCGAGGTTCTCGCCGATGTCGGCGCCGTAGGCCCCGGAGAAAGCGAGATCATAGCTGGAGAACGTGCCCAGCACCTCGCTTCGCTCCCCGGTGCGGATCTGCTCGCCGAGGTTCATCAGCGTCCCGTGGAGGCCGACGTTCCCCCAGCCCTCGAGGGGCTGCGAGTAGGCGAGGAACTCGTAGGACATGTCGTCCGCCAGCCCGGGGAGCCACTTCTGGTGGGTGAAGTTGAGCTTGCGCTGGCCCTGTCCGGCCAGCGCTGCCGGGTTGAAGTAGGTCGCCGTGGCGTCGTCGGCGATGGCCACGTAGGTCTCCCCCATGCCGCTGGCGCGGGCCCCGGGCTTGATGAGCAGGAACAGCACCGCCGCCCGGCTCTCGGGGGTCGCCGAGGCGCGTTCGGTCGTACTGGCCAGGCAGGCCAGCGCCGCCAGGGCGGCGATCATCCGTCGAGTCGTCACTTTCGTCGTCCTCCGGTTCGGTGCCGCCGGACCGCCCGGGCACCGCAGGAATGAAGATAACCCTCCGAGCCGGGACCCGCGCCTCAGGGCGCCACCTGGATCCGCCCGTCGGCCTCCAGAGGAGACCCCTCGCCGAGGCGGGCGGAAACTCGGAACAGGTAGGTACCACCCGCCAACGCCGGTGGGGACCAGGGCACGTGGTTGAATCCCTCCATCACCCCTCCCTCGAGGCGGCCCACCTCCCGGCCCGAGAGGGCGTATACCCGTATGTCGACGCTCTCCGCCGGGGCGGCCAAGGTATAGGTGAAGTGCCCGTTGCCATCGAGGGTCGGGTTCGGATGGAACAGGACCTCGCCCAGAGCGGTGTCCGTCCCCTCGGCCACCACCAGGTCGGCCTCGGCGATGGAAGAGTTGTTGAAGGCATCCCAGGCTTTGAGACGGATGGTGTGGTCTCCGGGTTCCAGCTCCCCCAGGGGGTACTCCAGGATTCCCTGGCGGTGATCACCCAGACTCGTGTAGAACCGGGTGACCGTCGTCACGTCCTCGTCGACCCACAGCTCGATCTCGTGGCCCGTCTCGCCGGTGATGTTTATGCCGCTCGGATCCGCCAAGCGGGCGGCCAGGACGGGACGGCGTGAGATCCGGTCTCCACTGCGGAACCGGGGCTTGCCGGCGAAGGCCAGCTCGATGACCGGGCCCTCCTCGTCCGCTACCACGTTCGAGGCGGTACCCGACAGGGCCAGACCGGAGCGGGAACCGAAGGCCGGCGGCGCCCCGTTGGAGCTCGTCACGTAGACGCTCGCCCGGCCCTGCGAGGCGCGGTAGGTGATGTCCTTCGGGATGCGCAGCCGGGTCCGGAAGCGGCCCTCTTCAACCGGAACGAGGCCCCGAAACAGGGGGGCTCCAAGCTTCTGGTAACGGATCCCCTCGATCAGGCTCTGCGCCGAGGAGTCGAAGAGCCGCACGAGGGCCTGGCCCTCGTGGTCCGTTCTCGGCCGGCCCTCGGCGTCGACGACGGTGCCCCTCACCTCCAGTTCCATCAGTGCCTCCATCGAGTCGGGCAGGTCGAGGGCCACGCCTACTCGGGGCCGGGCCAGGCGCTGCGCCGCGTCCCCGAAGAGGGAGTAGCGCTGGATGTTGGTGCGCCACAGGTCGCTCACGTGGACCTGCTTGGCCTCCATCAGGGCCAACCCCAGGGGCACATGTTGCCTGCCGCTGTGGTACATCTGGCGGTGGAACTGGAGAGCCAGCACCATGTTGCTGCTGTGGTAACCGACACGAGTGGCCGAGACGAAACCGATCACCCCGCGGTCGGGCATCTTCAGGAAGGCCTCGGGCATCGAGTCCTGCGCCGGGTCGTCGAAGACCCCCACGGCGCTCGCCGCGGTGTAGACGAAGGGCAGCCGGCCGCCGTTGTCGATGCGCCCCACGTCGCGGTTGAGCAGGAAAATGTGCTCGTGGGCCAGGACCTCGGGGTGGCCGTGCCCGATGTAGGTCAGAATCAGCGCCCCTTCGTTGAAGTGACGCAGGAACCCCTCCCTGGCCTGGGGTTTGGTGCGGCCCTCGAGAGGGTATGCGCCAATGTAGAACTTGGTCATGTCCAGGTCGCTCGGCATGCCGTGTCGGGCAACCCGTTCCGCGTCGTGGACGAAGAAGCTCTCCGTGCGCTCCGGATACTCGGGGTTCGAGACATCGTCGGCCACGAGCAGGATCCGGGTCTGCCAGGGCCCCGGCTCGGGTGTCTGGTCGTAGCGCAGGATCTTGTCCACCACCCCGTCGGCCTCGGCGGCGGACTGCACGGTAATGCGGGAGACGGCCAGGTCGGGGATCCTGTCAGTGCCCTCTACCCTCGCGTACCACTCGTCGTAGGTGCTCGGGCCGTCCTGAAAGGGGGGGATCCAGTTCGTGTGACTGAGGCCGGAGTTGTTCTTGTAGTCGTAGGTCCCGTCGCCCAGGAGAGTGACGTACACGGGCGGGACCGGCCATCTGCGGACGGCCTGGGCCAGAAAGATCCGGATCGCCGACGGGTCCAGCAGTCCCCCGGAGAACTCGTCGTACAGATCCTGCACGTCCACGACCATGGTCTTCAAGGGGGGGCCGAAACGGTCGTCCTCGGCCCGCCAGTCGGCCAGCCGCCGCGCGGCCGAGGCAAACTCGGCATGGGTGATGATCACGTACTCGGCACCCTCCGGATCACGAGGAGCCTGCACGTCCCTCATCACCGCCGCCGGGCGCTTCCATCGCCCTGGTTGAAGGGCGATGTATCTCCGCGGCTGCGGCCTGGAGGCCCAGTCCCGGAAGGTCAGCACGCCATCGGCGGCGTGCTCCAGGCCCACGAGCTCCCGCAGTCCCCTGGAGACCTCGAAGACCCTTGGCGCACCGTCGGCCGCGGGGAACCCCTCCACTCGGAACTCCAGCACCGACCCGTCCTGGTCGCCCCCGGCCCCGTCCCCCGGACCCGGTCCGTTGAACCGGATCTCTCCGCCCAGAGCCTTCAGACGGCGAACGTACTCCACCTCGTACCAGTCCAGTCGAATGGGGGCGGAGGCCCGGTGAAACAGCCCCAGCTGGTTGAGCCCCTCCTGAGCTTCCTTCGCGCGTACCTCGATGGTGTGCGGTCTGGATGTCTTGAAGGAGAACTGGCCAAGGTGATCGCCATTCCAGCGCAGATCGAAGGCCTGGGAGGTGTTCTTGGACCCCTTGAAGTGCACCCTGGCGAGGACGGGGACCTCCGGCAGCGCGTCGTCGACGGCGAAGGTGAAGTTGCGGGCGTTGCCCGCGAACTCTTCCCAGAACCACTCGTAACCCGAGCTGGCTCCATTCAACTGGAAGTCGATCAGGTGATCGTCCTCCTCGTGGAGACGCACCCGGTATCGGTCGACGACCGCGGAGGGAGCATCGCCGGGGCCGGATTCCTCAGTGGCTCGGAGGCCGTCCACGTCACCGTCGAGGTCGATCCAGTATACGTTGTCCTTCGTGTACGGGTTCTTCTGCCAGACGAAGCCGGGGCCGGTCTTCCACACCCACCGCTCCGGTCCCACGCCATGGAACAGGACGTGGTCCTCCCCGTCGAAGCGGCCATCGCCGCCGGCCTCCACGACTGACGCCACCGTCCGCAGGGTCGGGCCGGACGGTATCTCTCGGGTTGCCCCGATTGGCCATCCGCCGCCGTACAAGAGGCGGATCCGCGCCGGGTCGACGCCCTCGAGATCGGCTCCGGCCTGCTCCAAGTCCGCAGCCGTCACCCGGTAGATGCCCTCGCCGCGCACCACGACCCGGAACATCCCGGTCTCGGGAGTCACCGCCGGGGCCGCCGGTCTCGCTGCCGGGGGCCTCGGCTGCCGCCACCGGCGTGCCTGCTCGTAGTTGAGGATGGTCGTCCTGTAGGATGCCTCGAACGCGTCGGGCCGGGGCGGCCGGCCCCGGTCGTGGGCGAAACGAACCTCCACCAGGACGCTGTCGTAGATGACGGCCGACCCGTCCGCGTTCCACCGGGGCCCGAAGGCGAGGGTCACGACCCGCTGGTGGCGCAGCATCGCCGGCGGCTCCAGGCGCGCAGGGCCGTCCGACGGCGCGTCCTCCGGCACCTCGGCGAGGGTGGCGACGCCGGCCTCCCGGGCCTCCAGGACCTCCAGTGCCGCCTCTCCTTCGAGAGGCAAGCCGAGCAGGGCCGAGTCGACGAACCGGTGGAGGGGCGGGGCCCCCAGGGAGTCCGCGAGCCCGGGTCCCTCGTAGAGGACGCGGGCAAACCCCGGGCCGCTGGCCACGAGGCGGACCTCCGCGGAGAGGGTGGACGCCGCCGCCGCAAGGACCGCGATCCCGAATCTTGCCGTCCGGTGACAGAGGTGGGGGCGATGCAACAGCAGGTGAGCGCTCTCGAGTCGGTGTGCTGGCGGGCGGGCTTGGAAAGTTCCCTTGGGGCCCAGGGACTGTCAAGGGCGGCCGGGTTTGACCTATCTCCTTGTGGTTTCTATCCTTTCCGTTTCGACTCGCTGATGGAAGGTGAAGATGGCCAGGGTCTGTCAGGTCTCCGGCAAGCGCCGCATGGTGGGCAACAACGTCAGCCACTCGCAGCGCAAGACCAAGCGCGTTCAGCGTCCCAATCTCATCAAGAAGCGCATCTACATTCCCGAGGAAGGCCGCACGGTCACCCTCCGGCTGGCGGCGCGGGCCCTTCGCACGATGAACAAGAAGGGCGTCTTCAAGTATCTCAAGGAACAGGGCGTCAAGGTCTGAGCGGGGATTCGGAGTGACTACCGCGTCCACCTCGGACGCCGGACTCGCCCTCCTCGGCGGCGCCCTCCTCCGATCCGATCCGTTCCCGTCCTGGCCCGTCTTCGGCGCCGAGGACGAGGCCGCAATCCTCGAGGTCCTGCGTTCGGGGAGCTGGTTCCTCGGCGATCGCGTCGCCGAGATCGAGCGCCGGTTCCCCCAGTTCCATCAGGCCCGGCACGGAATCGCCGTCAGCAGCGGCACGGCGGCCCTGCAGGTGGCCCTGGAGGCCGCCGGTGTCCGCCTCGGGGACGAGGTGATCGTCCCCTCCTACACCTTCGTCGCCACCGCCGCCTCCGTCGCCCTCGTGGGGGCGGTGCCCGTCTTCGTCGATGTCGATCCCGCTACCTACTGCATCGATCCGGCCTCCGTCGAAGCCGCCGTCACGGAGCGTACCCGCGCCGTCGTCGCCGTCCACTTCGCCGGCCAGCCGGCCGACCTCGACGCCCTCGGCCGGCTCTGCCGGTCCCGCGGCATCCTCCTGATCGAGGATGCCGCGCAGGCGCACTGCGCCGAGTGGCGCGACCGCCGCGTCGGAGCCATCGGCGATCTCGGCACCTTCAGCTTCCAGGCCAGCAAGAATCTGAACGCCGGCGAGGGCGGCTTCATCCTCTCCGACGACGAGGAGCTGGCCGAGGCCGCCTGGTCGATCCACAACTGCGGGCGCACCCGCACCGGCGCCTGGTACGAGCATGCCCTCGTGGGCGGCAACTACCGCATGTCCGAGTTCCAGGCGGCGCTGCTCCTCAGCCAGATGCGCAACCTCGAGGACCAGAGCCGGCTGCGCTCCCGCAACGCCAGCCTCCTGTCCGAGCGGCTGTCCGAGATCGAGGGGATCCGCCCCCTCGACGTGGACGCGCGCGTCAGCCGCCACGCCTACCACTTGTTCGTCTTCCGTTACGATCCGGCCGCCTTCGCCGGCGTGTCCAGGGAGCGCTTCCTGGAAGCCCTGAGCGCCGAGGGCATCCCCTGCGCCTCCGGGTACAGGCCTCTCTACCGCGAGCCCGCCTTCCAGGCCCGCTTTCGCGACTACCCCCTGGACTCCCCCGCCTTCGGCGGACGCCCGGACTACGCCGCTGTCCACCACCCCGTCACGGAACGCATCTGTGCCGGGGAAGCGGTCTGGCTCACCCAGAACCTGCTCCTCGGCAGCGAGGAGGACACTGCCAGCATCGCCGAGGCGGTCGCCAAGGTCCAGCAGCACGCCCGCCGGTTGGCGGACTAGGCGGAGCTCTCCCCGGCTATCGGGTCAGCCGCTCGATCTCGTGCTGCACCCGTTCCTTACGGATCTGGTCGATCACCTCCTGGAAGGATTTCGCCGTTCCGCTCACGACGAGCCGCTCGATGGCGTGGACCTCATCGTCGGTGTACCACCCCGAGTTCCTGACGCGCGCCACATAGGCGAGTCGGTCCTCGATGGGGAGGCGGGCGATGGCTCCGAGTCTCTCGAACAGCTTGTACGCCGCCTCGCTCTCGAGACAGCGTTCGACGACGGCGGCGAGCCTCTCCTCACGGCCGGGTGTCTGCGGGGAATCGATCGTTTCCACGGTCGTCCTCTCTTGACAGGGGAGTCCGAAGGGACTTGGCGCCCAACTCCCCATGCAATGCGCGGACCCAACCGCGGAGGAACCCGGGAAGAATTGCCGCAACTACCATCTTTTACTGACCCTTGGAGACGATTCCCCCGAGAGGGGGGCGGAGCTCGATGCGGCCCGGATGGGAACAATCCGGACCTCGAGGGGAAGTATCTTCCCCCACCGGGGCCGGCTGTCCGGATCGCTGGCACCCCGCTATCTTCTGTCACCCGAGCCTGGAGTGATGAAGGATGATCGACAAGGAACTGCTGGAGATCCTCGCCTGTCCCGAGACGAAGGAGCCGATTCACGTGGCCGATCAGGCCCTGGTGGATGAGGTCAACCGCCGGATCGAGCGCGGCGAGCTGACCAATCGGGGAGGATCGAAGGTGGAACGGAAGATCGACGGAGGCCTGGTGCGGGAGGACCGGAGGTATCTCTATCCGATCGAGGACGAGATCCCCATCATGCTGATCGACGAGGCGATCTCCCTCGAGGGGTTCGACCCGGGCCACGAGGACGCTTCTTCCGGGCAGCCGTGACGCCGCCCGTGGGGCGCGGCTCTGCCCTCTCTGCCGATGGACGAAAGGCGCCTGCAGGTGATCTGCAGACGCCTTTTCTCATGAGTGGTGCGGAAGCGGGGACTCGAACCCCGACGCCCGAAGGCACTGCCCCCTCAAGACAGCGTGTCTACCAATTTCACCACTTCCGCAAGCTATTGTGGGAGGGCCGCATCCGACTCTTTCGGCTGATCCCCCTCCTGCGGCTGATAGGGGGTGGGAGCGACCGGCGCCGTCCCTTCCTCCGCCTGCAGCAGACGCTCGCTCGCCGTCGTCGGCAGTCCCTCGTCCTCGTCGTAAGCCACGGCCAGGGCGAGACACAGAAGCAGGAAGCCTGCGGCCAGGAAAGTCGTCGTCTTGGTGAGGAAGGTGCTCGCCGCCCGGCCCCCCAGGACGGAGGAGGAACTCAGGCCGCCGCCCACGGATGCGGCCAGTCCGCCGCCCTTGCCGGACTGGAGCAGCACGGCGACGACCAGCATGATGCAGACGAGGATGTGGAGGATGGTCAGCAGGATGGTCATGGCTGCTCTGCTTCTCGGGTAGCGGCGCGAACGATGGCGGCGAAATCCTCGGCCCGGAGGGAGGCGCCGCCGATCAGGCCCCCGTCGATGTCGGTCTGGCCGAACAACTCGCCGGCGTTCTCGGGCTTGACACTACCTCCGTAGAGGATTCGGACAGCGTCGGCGGCCTCGCCGAATCCCTCGCGCAGGCGGTCACGGATCAGAGCGTGAACGCTCTCGGCCTCCTCGGGGGTGGCGGTGCGGCCCGTGCCGATCGCCCAGACAGGCTCGTAGGCCACGGCGACTGCGAGCACTTCCTCGGCAGTGAGCCCGTCCAGGCCCCGGTCCAACTGGCCCAGTACGGTGCTCTCGACCTGACCGGCGTCGCGCTGATCGAGGGTTTCGCCGATGCAGAGGATCGGATTGAGACCCGCTGCGAGGGCCGCCCGCGTGCGCTGGTTCACGCCCTCGTCGGTCTCTCCGAACAGCTGCCGCCGCTCGGAATGGCCTAGTATAACCCATTGGCACGCAAGGGTCAACAGCATCCGGGGGGAGACCTCGCCGGTGTAGGCGCCGCTCTCTTCCCAGTGCGAGTTCTGGGCTCCCAGGCCGACCGCTCCGTCCTCCAGCACGTCGGCGACGGCCGCCAGGCCGGGGTAAGGCGGGCACAGGACGACATCGACGAACCCGGTCTCCTCGCGGATCCTCGGGAGGAGCTCGCGGGCCAGGGCGGCGCCCTCCCGCGGCAGCAGGTTCATCTTCCAGTTGGCGGCGACGAGAGGCCGTCTCTGAATCGACCGCGTCATCCCCCCTCGTCGAGGGCCTCGACCCCCGGCAGGACCCGGCCGCCCAGGGCTTCGAGGGAGGCCCCGCCGCCCGTGGAGATGTGGGACATGCGCTTGGCGGCGCCGGCCTTGTCCACCGCGGCGGCGGTGTCGCCGCCGCCGATGATGCTCACCGCCCCCGACTCCCAGGTGGCCTGCTCCAGGGCCTGGGCCACGGCGGTGGTGCCAGCGGCGAAGTCGTCGATCTCGAAGACGCCGAGGGGGCCGTTCCAGAGGATGGTCCCGGCCTGGCTGAGGTGCTCGATGAAGCGCTCCCGGGTCCGGGGCCCGATGTCGACGCCGGCGCGGTCCCCGGGGATGGCGTCGACGGCCACGGCCTCGTGCTCGGCCCCCGGTGCCACTCTGCGGGCGACGACGACGTCCTCGGGCAGGTGCAGCCTGTCGCCGGCCTTGGCCAGCAGGTCGGCGGCCACCGACACCGACTCCTCGTCGCACAGGGAGTCGCCGATCTCCTGCCCCCGCGCCTTCAGGAAGGTGTAGGACATGCCGCCGCCGATGAGCAGGGCATCGACCTTGCCGAGGAGGTTCTCGATCACCTCGATCTTGTCCGCCACCTTGGCGCCCCCGAGGATGGCGACGAAGGGGCGCGCCGGTTCGGAGAGGGCCTCCTGCAGGTACTGGAGCTCCTTCTTCATCAGGTAGCCGGCGACACTGTGATCCACGTGCCGGGTGATGCCCTCCGTCGAGGCGTGGGCGCGGTGGGCGGCTCCGAAGGCATCGTTGACGTAGATGCCGTTGCCGAGGTCGGCCAGTTGCCGCGCGAAACCGATGTCGTTGGCCTCCTCCCCGGGGTGGAAGCGGAGGTTCTCGAGGAGCAGCACGCTGCCCGGCCTGAGCTCCGAGGCCAGGGCCGCCGTCTCTTCGCCGATGCAGTCGGGCGCCAGGTGCGCGCTGGTGCCGAGATGCCGGTGCAGTTCCTGAGCGATCGGCTCCAGGGAGAGCCCGGACCGCACCTGGCCGCGGGGCCGGCCGAGGTGGGACATGAGCACCAGGGAGGATCCCTTCTCGAGCAGTTGCCACAAGGAGGGCAGGGCGGCGCGGACCCGCCGGTCGTCGATGATCCGTCCGTCGCCGTCGAGAGGGACGTTGAAGTCCTCGCGCACCAGCACGCGCTTCCCCGCCACATCGATGTCGTCTATCGTCCGCTTGGCCATGTCACATGGCTCCTTCCGGTCACCCGAAGAATACGCGCGAGATGTCGTACAGCTCCTCCCCCACCCTCTTCAACTCACCGACCCCCCTCTCCAGGGGCAGGGCGACGATCTCGTCGCCCTGAAGGGCGACCATCTTGCCCCAGTCACCGCCTTGGACCAGATCGATGGCGGCAATGCCGTAGCGCGTGCCGAGGACCCGGTCGAAGGCCGTGGGAGTCCCGCCGCGCTGCAGGTGCCCGAGGACGATGACGCGGGTCTCGAAGCCGGTCTCCTTCTCGATCACGTCCCCCACGAGCTGCCCCACGCCGCCCAGCTTGACATGGCCGAACTCGTCGGTGCCCCCCTCCTGCACGGTGTACTCGTCGCCGTCCAACTTCACCCCCTCGGCGACGACGACGATGCTGAAGTCCTTGCCGCGGTCGTGGCGCATCTTGATGGTGTCGACGATCTCCTGGATCGACGTGCTCTGCTCCGGGATCAGGATCAGGTCGGCGCCCCCGGCGATACCGGCGTAGGTGGCGATCCACCCCGAGTGCCGGCCCATCACCTCGACGACCATCACCCGATTGTGGGACTCGGCCGTCGTGTGGATGCGATCCAGGGCTTCGGTGACGATGTTGATGGCCGTGTCGAAGCCGAAGGTGTAGTCCGTGTTGGAGATGTCGTTGTCGATCGTCTTGGGCACGCCCACCACGGGGGCCCCGGCGGCGGCCAGCTTGAGGGCCACGCTCAGGGTGTCGTCGCCGCCGATGGCGATCAGGGCGTCGAGCTTCATGCGCTTCATGTTCTCGAGGACGATGTCGCCGCCATCGGGGACCTTGTAGGGGTTGGTGCGCGAGGTCCCGAGGATGGTGCCGCCCTTGGGCAGGATGCCGGAGACCTCCTCGTGGCCCAGGGGCTCCCACAGGCACTCCAGCATGCCCTTCCAGCCCTTCTCGACCCCGCGGAACCGGTATCCGTAGTGGGAGATCCCCTTGCGGACGGCCGCGCGGATGACCGCGTTCAGTCCGGGGCAGTCGCCGCCGCCGGTGAGGATACCGACTGTCTTGATGGTCATCTTCCTGGCCTGCGGAGGTGGTCGACCGGCAGATCGCGGCCTGTGGGCCGGGAAATGCGCCCCGGCACTCGGGCCGCGGACGCCGCCGGGGCAAACGTCTAAAGCTTAGGTTCCCCGGAGGTCAGGTCAACGACGAGGCCGGCGAAAGGGGCCGGCCACGGCGATCGCCCGGACCTCGGCGCCGGGGGCGGCTTCGGCCAGTACGGCGGCGCAGGCGGACAAGGTCGAGCCCGTGGTGAGCACGTCGTCCACCAGGCCGATGGCGCGCGGGGAGCCTGCCGCCGAACCCGCGGGCGCGAAGGCGCCGGCCAGGTTGCCTGCCCGGTCGGCGGCCAGCAGGCGCGCCTGCTGGCGGGTCGGCCGGACCCGGCGCACCAGGTCCCCGCGGACCGGCACGCCGAGGGCCCCAGCGGCTCCCCGGGCGATCAGATCGGCCTGGTTGAACCCGCGCTCCCGTTGCCGCGCCGGGTGCAGGGGCACGGGTACCATCAGATCCAGGTCGGACAAGGCGCCGGCGGTCTCCGGGGCGGTGGCCAGCAGACGGCCGAGAAGGGGTCCGATCCTCCGGACCCCGGTGAACTTGAGAGCGTGGACGGCGGACTGGGCGGGACCCTCCAGATCGGTGAGCACCACCGCCCGCGAGAAGTCCACCTCGGGCCAGCCCGCACAGTTCGGGCACTCCGGCCCGGAGGAGCCGCTCCCTCGTTGCCGCGGGGCCCCACAGCGCGGGCACCGCGGGCCGAGGGGATCCTGGAGGTCGGCGATGCAGCGGCGGCAGAGGGCCTCGCGGTCCCCCGGGGCCTGCCACGACTCGCAGGCCGGACAGTGGGGGGGATAGACGAAGTCGAGGAGGGCGGCCAGGAGGCCGCTGGTCCGGGTGCCGGGGGACACGTTCGCGGCTCCTGGAGGTGACGGTGAGCTGGCGGCTCCTGCCCGAGCTCAGACGGGCCTGCAAGAGCCGTGCCCGTCCCGGGTCGGGCTCGGGGGGCCGTCAGCGCCCGCCGGGTCGCCCCTGTCTGGCGGGTTCGCTATACTCCGCCGCCCGATGGTCCCGGAACCGCCGATATCGGGGCCGCCTTCCTCGGAACCGCCTCCGCCGGAGAACCCAATCCACCGATTCAGCGAACTCCCTACCGAATGCGACAGCCTGACCCTGATCGCCGCCCCCGAGGACCGGCCCGGGGCGGACTTCGCCGACGACGTGCGCGCCGGCCTCAGCGCCTGCCCCAAGCGGCTCCCCTGTCTCTACTTCTACGACGAGCGGGGATCGCGGCTCTTCGAGCGCATCTGCGAGCTGCCGGAGTACTACCTGACGCGGGCGGAGCGCTCCATCCTCGAGGCCCATGCCGACGAACTGGCCGCCCTCCTCGCGGGGCCGGTGGACCTCGTCGACCTCGGCTCCGGCAACTCCGGCAAGACCCGCCTCGTCATCGAGGCTCTGCTGCGGTGCCAGGGGCGGCTGCGCTTCATCCCCGTCGACATCTCCAGCTCCATGCTGCGGGAGAGCTCCCTGGCCCTGGTGGAGACCTACGCCGGCCTGGAGGTCCTGGCCGTGGCCGGCGAGTACCAGGCCGGCCTCGACTACCTCGATGCCGAGGGAGGTCCGCCGCGGCTCGTCCTGTGGCTGGGCTCCAACGTGGGGAACTTCACCCCGCCGGAGGCGGTGGGATTCCTGCGGCGGCTGGGTGGCGCCATGCGCCCGGGTGACGCCCTGCTCATCGGCATCGACCTGCGCAAGGAGCCGGCGGTCCTGGTAGCCGCCTACGACGACGCGGCCGGGGTGACGGCGCAGTTCAACCTGAACCTGCTGGCGCGCATCAACCGCGAGCTGGGTGGCGGCTTCGACCTCGACGCCTTCGCTCACGAGGCGCGCTGGAACGACGCCGAGGGCCGCATGGAGATGCACCTGCGATCGCTGCGCGGGCAGAGCGTGGAGATCGCCGACATCGGCCTGCGGGTCTCCTTCGCCGAGGGCGAGACGATCCACACCGAGAGCTCCTGCAAGTACTCCCTCGAAGGGATCCAGGAACTCGCGGCGGCCTCCGGCTTCGCCATCTCCAGGCAGTGGCTCGACGGCGGGAGCCGGTTCAGTCTCAGTCTGATGGCCCGCGGCGGCGCCTCGGGCTGAAGCGCGCTTCGGAGAAGGGCGCCCCTCAGTCGGCGACGGCCAGGGACGCTCCCGAGGCCAGCCGCAGCCGCCGCCGCACCACCTGCGAGATCGAGTCGATCCCCATGTTGAGCAGGGCCGTGAAGCCGATGAGGAGGACGGCCTGGTCGAGCTTGTCCTCGGCGATGGCGCTGTCGATGAAGAACCCGAGGGTGGTGACCCCCAGGATCCCGAGGATCGCCGACTCCCGCATCATCACCTCCCAGCGGTAGAACAGGAAGGCCAGGAACTGCCCGTAGACCCGGGGCAGGACCTCCCAGGCGTAGCGGTCGAGGGCGCGGCGCGGGGCGTCGAGCCGCAGCCGCATGACGTTGGCCGAGCCGGCGCCGAGGTAGGAGAGGATGGCGCCGTTGTGCAGCAGGATCGCCACCAGGGCGGGCAGCATCGACGGCCCCCACAGCTGCAGGAAGACGTAGGCGAGGATGTACTCCGGCGTCGTGCGCCCGACGATCAGGCCGAAGTGAACGAGCCGGCGCACCGCCGCCGGGCTCACGTGGCGGCAGGCCACGCCGAGGAAGACGACGGCGAAGAGGCCGGTGGCCGCCAGCGCCGCCTGGGTGAGGAGGACCGTGTTCCACAGGCCCGGCAGGACCTGGCCGCCCACCAGCTGCGCGAACCACGCCCACACCTGATCGACGGGGAAGGCGACGTCGAGACTGCCGTCGAAAAAGCCCTCCCGGCGCATCGGCCAGGGCAGGATCTCCCAGGTGAGGAAGCGCTTGACGTTGATCCAGGAGAGATGGACCTCGGGGGAGACGGCCCACGCCGACAGGGCCGCCCAGAGCACCACCAGCCGGGGGCGGACCCAGTACCTCAGCGACGCGATGAGCAGGTAGAAGGCGTAAAGCAGGGCCGCCGCCTCGCCGTAGAGGCCCTCGCGGAAGGCGGTCTCCAGGTGGAACCCCAGGGTCGGCAGGCCGATGAAGCCGAGGACGGCGCTGGAGCGCAGGGCGCACTCCAGGCGGTAGGAGGTGTAGGCCTTCAGGTTGGGCCAGATGATCGGCAGCACGCCGTAGCAGAACCGGCTGACCGCGGACGAGCCCGGCGGCAGGGCCTGCATGGGGCGCCGGTCGGCCTCCTGCAGGATCTCGGCGTAGACCTTGGCGAAGACCCCGGCGTACGGGGTGGCGATGGCGAGGATGCCGCAGACCGGGTTGAGCCCCACCATGGGCAGGAAGAGGAAGGCCCAGAAGATCTCGTGGACGGCGCGCACGGCGGCGCAGCCGAGGCGCACGACGCGGTGCTCGAAGAAGAAGGCGAGCCCCGAGCCGAGGAGCACCGCCAGGGAGAGGCCGCAGAAGGCGAAGGTGACGGTGTTGAGCAGGGGCTGACCCAGGGCCGGCAGGGCCCCGAGGTCGGGCCGTGCGAAGCCCGAGAGCAGGCGGCCCAGCTCTCCCCACGGGTCGAGGGTGACGACCTCGACATCGGCCAGGACCAGGCAGGCGAGGCCCACCGCCAGGAACCACAGGCTCGCCTTCAGCACGGGGGACGGCTCAGGTCGGCGGCTCGGGGTTCGCCTCGCCGCGGTAGAGGGCTTCCAGCCGCCCGCCCCCTACCTCGGAGGAGCCCAGGTCGAAGGCGACCCGCCCCTCGCGCAGGCCGACGGCCCGGTCGAAGTGGCGCAGCGCCAGGTCGACGTCGTGCATGGCCACCACCGCGGTCTCGCAGCCGGCCTTGAGCAGCTCGAGGACGTCGCCGGCCTGGTGCGGGTCGACAGCCGACACGGGCTCGTCGGCGAGGACCACGCTGCCGCCCTGATAGAGGGCCCGGCCCACGGCGACGCGCTGCTGCTGGCCGCCGGAGAGCCGGCTCACCGCCTCGAAGAGCTTCTCCTCCATGCCGAGGTCGCGGAAGAGGGGGCGCAGCTCCTCCACCACCCGCCGGCGGGGTCTGACGAGGTCGACGAGATTGGCCAGGGTCGAGTTCCGGTCGAGGCGGCCGGCGTAGACGTTGTGGAACGCCGACAGCTGCGGCACCAGGGCGTAGTCCTGGTGGACGCAGGCGCAGTCGGCGGGGCGGAGGGACTGGAGCAGCCGCAGCAGGGTCGTCTTGCCGGCGCCGCTGGGGCCGATGACGACCAGCTTCTCGCCCCGCTCGACCCGCAGGTCGACGCCGCGCAGGGCCTCGGTGGAGCCGGCGCGGACGTGCTCGTCCCGCAGGTCGAACAGCGGTCCACCCGCCTCCGGCGCCCCATCGGCCGCCGGGGCGGGCATGGAAGCCATCAGTCCTCGAGGATGCCGATGGTCCTGCCGGTCTCGAGGATCGGCGCGTACATGGTGTTGTCGGCGGCGATGAACCTCGCGCGGGGGAAGGAGTCGAGCAGAGCCCGGTCCTCCATGCCGAGAAGGGCCTGGCGGACGCGGCCGGTGAAGCCCTCCCCGTAGCGGCTGTCCACGTCGCCGCGGATCGACCAGTTGTAGTCCGGGTAGGTCGGCGTGCGCCAGATGACGCTCACCTTGGAGGTGTCCACGATCCCCGCGGCCATCTCCTTCTCCCACACCTTGTAGTTCAGGGCCCCCGCCTGGTAGGCGCCGGACTGCACCAGGGCCAGGGTCTTCGAGTGGTCGCCGCTGAAGCCGACGCGCTCGAAGACCTCGCCCGGGGGCTTCCCGAAGTGCCGGCGGATGAAGTACTCCGGCATCAGCCGCCCGGAGGTCGATCCCTTCGAGCCGAAGGTGAAGGTCTTGCCGGCGATCCCGGCCGGGAAGGCCGACTCGGCGTCCTCGCCGCTGCAGGCGCAGGGCTTCTTCTCCCGCAGGCCGGTGCTGGCGTGGGCGATGAAGTAGGTGACGAACTCCACGTCCTCCTCGCCCTGGGCGATCGCCTGCGAGCCGGGCACGCCGCGGCGCGCCTGCACGCCCGACAGGCCCCCGAACCAGGCCAGCTGCACCTCTCCGTTCTTGAAGGCCGAGACCGAGGCGGCGTAGGACTTGACCGGCACGTACTCCACCGTGACGCCGAGCTTCGAGCCCAGGTAGACGGCGACCTTGTCGAACCTCTCCTTGAGTCTCGCCGTGTCCTGGTCGGGGATGGCGGTGAAGCGGAAGACCTCCTCCGCGGAGGCCGGGGTGAGCGCGAGCGACAGGAGCATGGCCAGCATGGGGATAGAGCGCATCATCGGTTGGACGGTCCTCTCTCGTTGGATGTGGATGGTGGATGACGAATGATGGATGACGCCGTGGCAGCGGCCGGAGCGGGAGAATCCGGAGCCCTCAGTTGAAGACCAGGTTCACCTCCCCCTCCTGGGGCTGGACGCGGCCGACGACCGCCGAGGCCGCGGCCCCGGCATCGACCAGGGCGCTGACGGCTTCGGGCGCCTGGTCCGCCGGCAGGGCGGCCAGCAGCCCGCCGCTGGTCTGCGGATCGACGGCCAGGTGGTGCCACTCCTCCGGCAGGCCGGCGGCGAACCGGGTGGAGGCCTCGACGAGCTCGCGGTTGGCCCGGTTGACCCCGGTGGACACCCCCCGCCGGTACATCTCGAGGGCCTCGTCGTACACGGGCACGGCGCCGGCGTCGATGTGCAGTGTCACCCCCGAGCCCCCGGCCATCTCGAAGGCGTGGCCCGCCAGGCCGAAGCCGGTCACGTCGGTGGCGGCGTGCACCTCGAAGGCGCCCAGGACCTCGGCGGCGGCCCGGTTCAGCGTCGTCAGGGACTCGACGCAGGCGGCCAGGGCCGCGGCCGAGACCCAGCCGCGCAGGTTGCCGTTGAAGAGCACGCCGCTGCCGATCGGCTTGGTCAGCACGAGGGCGTCCCCGGGGCGCGCTCCCACGTTGCGCCAGTAGCGCTCCGGGTGCACCAGGCCGGTGACCGAGAGGCCGAACTTCGGCTCCTCGTCGTCGGTCGTATGCCCTCCGGCGAGGACGGCGCCGGCCTCCAGGACCTTCTCGCGTGCGCCGGCGACGATGCCGGCCAGCACCTCTGGCCCGAGGACGTCCCCCGGGAAGCCAAGCAGGTTCAGGGCCGCCAGCGGCCGGCCGCCCATGGCGTAGACGTCGCTCAGGGAGTTGGCCGCGGCGATCCGGCCGAAGAGCACGGGATCGTCCACCGGCGGCGTGATGATGTCCGCCGTGAGCACGAGGGCGCGCTCGTCGTCGAGCCGGTAGACGGCCGCGTCGTCGCTCGTCTCGAAGCCGACGAGGAGATCCGGGTCGACCTGCTCCGGGAGCCCTTCCAGCAGCCTGGCGAGTCCGACCGGACTCACTTTGGCCGCTCACCCGCAGGTCCGGGCCAGGCTCGTGAGCGTCTTGTCTTTGTCCGTCAGCGCCATTCCCTCTCCAGAGGTCTCCGTTGCGGGGGCCGGAACCTAGTCATCCCCAGGAGGAGAGGCAAAGCTGCGCCCCCGACCGACCCACCTATCTTTGGTGCCTGGCAGAAAGGGGAAACCATGCCCGAGCACCGAATCCTCGACATGACCACCCGCGATGAGCTGGCCGGCTGGGTCCGCGACGCCCGGCAGCGCACCCTGGAGCTGGTCTCCGATCTCACCGACGAGCAGCTCCTCGGCCCGCAGCTGGCGATCGTCAACCCCGGCCTGTGGGAGATCGGCCACCACGCCTGGTTCCAGTCCCGGTGGGTCCTGCGCCACGCCGGCGGCCAGCCCCCCGTGCGCGACGACGAGGACGACCTCTACGACTCGATCGCCATCGCCCACGACACGCGCTGGGACCTGCCACTGCCGTCGCGGGACGGGACCCTGGCCTACGTGCGGGAGGTCCTCGACCGCACGGAGAAGCTGCTGCTGGCCGGACCGCCCGACGACGGCGTGATCTTCCACGCCCTCTACTCGGTGCTGCACGAGGACATGCACACCGAGGCCCTCACCTACACCCGCCAGACCCACGGCTGGCCCGCGCCCAGGCTGGAAGTGCCTCGATCCGACGAGGGCATCGGCGCCGGCGGCCTGGACGGCGAGGCAGAGGTCCCCGGCGGCCCCGGCCGCCTCGGCTCCGAGCGGGGCGAGCCGTTCGTCTTCGACAACGAGAAGTGGGCCCATCCTGTCGAGCTGACGGCCTTCCGCATCGACCGCGCCGCCGTCTCCCAGGAGCGCTTCGCCGAGTTCGTCGACGACGGCGGCTACGCCGACGAGCGCCTCTGGAGCGACGAGGGCTGGGCCTGGCGAACAGAGGCAGGGGCCGGGCACCCCTGCTACTGGCGCCGCGGGGACGGCGGCTGGGAGCGGCGCCACTTCGACGGCTGGCGCGGCCTCGAGCCCCACCTGCCGGTGATCCACGTGAACTGGTTCGAGGCCGACGCCTGGTGCCGCTGGGCCGGCCGCCGGCTGCCGACCGAGGCCGAGTGGGAGGCCGCCGCCGTGGGGGAGCCCGCCGCCGGCGGCGGCCTCTCCGAGAGCCGCCGCCCCTATCCCTGGGGCGGAGCGGCGCCCTCCCCGGAACGGGCCAACCTCGACTGGAGGGCCATGGGCACCGTCGACGTGGGCGGCCTGCCGGAGGGCGACAGCCCCTGGGGATGCCGGCAGATGATCGGCAACGTCTGGGAGTGGACGAGCACCGTCTTCCGGCCCTTCCCCGGCTTCGAGCCGGATCCCTACCAGGAGTACTCCGAGCCCTGCTTCGACACCCGCAGGGTGATGCGCGGCGGCTGCTGGACCACCCGGTCGCGCCTGATCCGAACGGGGTACCGCAACTTCCAGACCCCCGACCGGCGCGACGTCCTCACCGGTTTCCGCAGCTGCTCCGCGTGAGTCCCGGGCCTTGCGAGTCCTGATCGTCACCCCGGCTCCCCCCGGGTCGCGCTCCGGCAACCGGGTGACGGCCCTGCGCTGGGCCCGCGTCCTGCGCGGCCTCGGGCACGAGGCGCCCATCGCCACCTCCTTCGAGCGCCAGCGCTGCGACCTGATGGTGGCCCTGCACGCTCGGCGCAGCCGCGACTCCATCCTGCGCTTCCGCCGCCGGTGGCCCGAGCGGCCGCTGATCCTGGCCCTGACCGGCACCGATCTCTACGGCGACATCCGCACCGACGCCGGGGCCCGTGACAGCCTCGAGCGGGCCGACCGGCTGATCGTGCTGCAGGAGGCCGGCGCCGCGGAACTCCCGGAGCGGCTGCGCTCCAGGGCGCGGGTCATCGTCCAGTCCCTGCGGGCTCCGCGGCGGGCTTCCCGGCCGGTGAGGAGCGCCTTCCAGGTCTGCGTCCTCGGTCACCTGCGGTCTGTGAAGGACCCGCTGAGGACGGCGGCGGCCTCGCGGCGGCTGCCGCCGGAGTCGAGGCTCCGCGTCGTCCAGGCCGGCGGCGCCCTGGAGGAGCGGGAAGCCCTCCGCGCCCGGCGCGAGGAGGACCGCAACGAGCGCTATCGCTGGGTGGGAGAGCTGCCCCGTTGGCAGGCCTTGCGGCTGCTGGGGCGCAGCCATCTGCTCGCCCTGACCTCGCGCATGGAGGGAGGGGCCAACGTCGTCTGCGAGGCCCTGGCCCTCGGGGTGCCCGTGGTCTCCTCGGAGATCTCCGGCTCCATCGGCCTGCTGGGCTCCGCCTATCCCGGCTACTTTCCCGTGGGCGACACCGGGGCCCTGGCCGCCCTGCTGTCCCGCGCCGAGACCGACGCTGCCTTCTACGAGCGGCTGCGGCAAGCCTGCCGAGAGCGCGCCTCGCTCGTCGATCCCGAGCGGGAGAGCGAGGCCTGGAGCGACCTGCTGGCGGAGCTGAGGGCGGGGACGGAACCACCCGAGGCGAGTCTTGCCGGCCCGGACAGCTGCCGCCATGCTGCCGCACACCCCGGAGAGAAGCACTGACGCCATGGACTCCCATCTCGGCACCGGTCCGCAGCTCCCGCCCCCGGGAGAGCGTCGTCGGGTCACCCCGTTCCCGGGAGATCCGGCGCCGGTGAACGCTTCCGTCCATCCCCCGAGACGAAGCCCGTCTCTGTCGGCCGACTCGCCTTCCGTCGTCGTCGGTGCGGACGACGGCGGCGAGATCCGCATGGCCTATTCGGAGCATGGGGATCCCGGCGCATCCCTGCAGGTGGTCCTTCTCCACGGCCTCTTCGATCACAAGGGCACGTGGTCCGCCCTGGCGCCGCGCCTGGCCGAGGCGGGGTACCGCGTCATCGCCCCCGATCTCGTCGGCTTCGGCCGCAGCAGCAAGCCCGGGTTCCGCTCCTGGCCCGCCTCCCGGAGGTACGGCGCCGAGGCCCACGTCGGATTCCTCCGCGCCTTCGTCGAGAGCCTCGGCCTCGACGAGGTGGTCCTCGCGGGGAACTCCTTCGGCGGCGGGGTCTTCCTGCGCAGCCTGTGCACCCCGTGGCCCGGAGGCCCGAGGGTGCGGGGCCTGGTGCTGGAGAGCGCCTCGGGCTATCCCCAGGCCCGTCCCCCCTTTGTCCGGCTGCTGTCCGGCCTGCCCGGGTGGTTGCTGCCCAACCGGCGGGTCCTCGGAATCGGTCTCGCCACCGGCCTGGCGCGGGTCATCGTGCGGTCCACCCTTCGGCGCGTCTTCCACGACCCCTCCAGGATCCCGGAAGAGCTGGTGGACCAGGCCATCGACATCCTGCGGGAACCGAACACGCTGTACGCCTACCGGGCGGCGGCGCGCAACCTGGTTCCCGGCGACATCGCCCGCTTCACCCGCGCCTACCGGAAGATCGACGTGCCGACCCTCGTCCTGTGGGGTGCCGAGGACCGCATCGTGCCTTCCCGGTTCGCCACCCTCTTCGAGGCCGAGCTGCCGGACGCCACCCTGCACGTCTTCGACGAGTGCGGGCACGCGCCCCACCTCGAGTACCCCGCCGAGACCGCGCGGCTCATCCGCGACTGGATGGAGCGCCGGGTCACCGGGGAGCCGAGCCCCGCCCCGTGCGAAGGAGATCGGACATGACGGACGGCAACATCGGCGCCGACGGCGCCCGCTTCCGCCTCTTCCTCGGCGTCCTCTTCCTGGTCTTCGCCCTGGGCCTGATGGCGCTGCTCACGGTGACCGACGCGCCCCTGACCCTGCGGCTCGTGGTCTTCGTGCCGCTCTGGGTCGGCACCTTCACCCTGGCCGAGTCCCGGACCCGGGTCTGCGTCCTCAACGCCGCCCGCGGCGTCTGCTCCACCGAGTCCGGCGTGCAACGCATCGAGGACGACGAGCGGCGGATGGAGCTCGTGCGGCGCGCCTGGAGGGTGCCTCTCCACTCCGTGCTCTACGCCGTGGTCCTGACGGTCTTCCTGGTGGCGGTCTCAGCCTGGCTGCCCTGGAGGATCCCGGCCGGCTGAAGGGTCAGCCGCCGGTCCCCAGGCCCTCGGCGAAGATCACCAGGAGCGCCACCAGCAGCAGCGCCCGCAGGGTCCAGCCGGCGGTGCGGACCCAGCTCGTCGCCACCAGCCGCTTCACCTTGCCCTCGTCGTAGCCCCCCGCCAGGGCCCGGTGGAGGGGCCTCTGCACCCCGAGGGTGGAGAGCCAGAGCACGCCGAGGAGGACGGCGTTCATCAGCATCGGCGGCTCCCCGACCACTTGTGGGGGATCCAGGGCCAGCCACAGGCCGGTGATCAGCTCGAAGAGCATAACCGGAGTCACCACCAGGCTCGAGCGCCGCGCGTGCCCTCTCTCGTACTCCTGGAACCGCGTCATGCCCACCCGGTGCATGAGCGGGTAGTGGACGATCTGCACGAACCAGGCGATGGCGGCCATGTACACGGTTGCCGCCGCGTGCAGCAGGAGCAGGATCATGCAGCCCCTCCGTAGACCCGGCGGGCCTCGCGGTGAGCTACGGCGTGGAGGTCGGCCGTCTCCTCGGGGGAGGCGGCATAGCCGCCCGACATCACCAGGAGCAGGGCGGCCCCCGACGCCCGGGCGGCGCGCAGCACGGCGCGGTCCCTGCGGTGGAGGCCGCCGCGGCTCAGGGCCAGGCGGCCGTAGCGGTCGCCGGCCACCGGGTCGACCCCGGCGAGGTAGACGATCAGGTCCGGCCGAGCGGCGAGGAATACTGCCGGCAGGGCCGCCGTCAGCCGCTCGAGATAGTCGTCGTCGCCCGTGCCGTCCGGGAGGCCGACGTCGAGGGAGGAGGCCTCCTTCTGAAAGGGGTAGTTCCGCTGCCCGTGGAAGGAGAGGGTGAAGGTCCGGGGATCGCCGGCGAAGACCGCCGCCGTGCCGTTCCCCTGGTGCACGTCCAGGTCGATCACCAGGGCCCGGTCGAGCAGGCCCTCACCGCGCAGGAGCCGGATCGCCACGGCCACGTCGTTGAGCACGCAGAATCCCTCGCCGTGGTCGGGGTAGGCGTGGTGGGTGCCCCCCGCCAGGTTGGCGGCGATCCCGTCCTCCAGGGCCATGCGCGCGGCCAGGACGGTGCCGCCCACGGCCAGCCGGGAGCGCCGCTCCAGGGCCTCGCTCCACGGCAGACCCAGGCGCCTCTCGGCGCCGCGCTCCAGGCCCGTCCGCAGCTCGTCGAGGTAGCGGTCGGTGTGCACCAGACGCAGCACCTCGCGGCCGGCCGGGGAGGGCTCCGCCCGGTCGCCGTTGCCGATCAGCCCCTCGCGCAGCAGGATCCGGTGGAGGGCCGGGAACTTCGCCATGGGGAAGGGATGCCCCTCGGGCAGGGGCACGAAGTAGCCGTCGCTGTAGCTCACCCGCATCGGTCCGCTCAGCCCGTCCCCAGCAGGTCCCGCAGGGCGGTGTCGATATCGGGATGCCGGAAGGCGTACCCGGCCGCCGTCAGCCTCGCCGGCTCGACGCGGGTGCTGGCCAGCAGCAGGGCCTCGCCCATCTCCGCCCAGACCAGCTTCACCACCGGCGCCGGAAGGGGCAGGCGCGCCGGGCGCCGCAGCAGGCGTGCCATGGTCCGGGTGAACTCCAGGTTGGTCACCGGCCCCGGGGCCACGGCGTTCACCGGCCCCGCCAGATGCGGGCTCTTCAGGGTCTCCTCGATGACCCCCACCAGATCCTCCAGCGTGATCCAGCTGAGGTACTGCCGGCCGCTCCCCACCCGGCCTCCCAGGCCCAGCCGGAAGAGGGGCCCCACCCTCGCCAGCATGCCGCCCCGCGGGCTCAGGACCACGCCGATGCGCAGGTTGACGACGCGGATCCCCGCCTCCGCCGCCGCGGACGTGGCCCGCTCCCAGTCCACCGCGACGCGGGCGAGGAAGTCGTCGGCGGGGGCCGTCTCCTCGACGCAGATCTCGTCGCCGCGGTCGCCGTAGTAGCCGATGGCCGAGGCGCACACCAGGGTCGCCGGCTTGCGCTCGCAGGCGGCGAGAGCCTCGCTCAGCAGGCGCGTGCCCTCCACGCGGCTCAGGCGGATGCGCTCCTTGCGCGCCGCCGTCCAGCGGCCGTGGGTGACGTTCTCGCCCGCCAGGTGCACCACCGCGTCGAAGCCCTCCAGGCCGGCGGCGTCGAGCGCCCCGGCGGCGGGGTCCCAGCGCACCGCCGCCGTTCCCGGCTCCGGCGCCGAGCGGGTCAGCCCGAGGACCTCGTCTCCCCCCCGGGCCAGGGAGTCGATCAGGGCCGAGCCCACCAGGCCCGTGGGCCCGGAGACCAGAGCCCTCATCGGCCGTCGACCTCCGACAGGGCGCCCCGGAACTCGAGGGCAAAGGCCGAGCGCTGCCCGGGCGTGCCCACGGTGACGCGCACGCAGCGGTCGCCTGGCGGCTTGTAGGGCATGCGCACGAAGACGCCGCGGCCGAGGAGCGCCGCCTGCACGGCGCGGGCGCGCTCGCCGCAGCCCAGATCCAGGTTGACGAAGTTCGTCGCCGATTCCACGTGCCCCAGCCCCAGCTCCTCCGCCAGCGCGGCGAGCTCCCCGCGTCCTTGCCGCACCTGCCGCACCACGCTCCTCACGTGTTGCGGCTCTCCGAGGGAGGCCAGGGCCCCCGCCTGGGCGACGCGGTTCACGCCGAACTGGTTGCGCACGCGGTCGAGGACGGCCACCACCTCTTCGTGGGCGATGGCGTAGCCGATGCGGGCGCCCGCCATGCCGTGGGCCTTGGAGAAGGTGCGGGTGCGCACCAGGCGCCTGTCGGAGACGTCCATGGCCGGCACCGCCGCCGGCGGCGCGAACTCGCTGTACGCCTCGTCGAGAATGAGCATGGCCTCCGCCGGCAGCGACGCTAGCAGCTCCAGGGCCGCCCCCGCCGTCCCCCAGGTGCCCATGGGGTTGTCCGGATTGGCGGCGTACACCAGGTGCGCGCCCGACTTCCGGGCGGCGTCTCCGAGGCCCGCGAAGTCCACCCGGTCGTCCACGTACGGCACCTCCACGAGGCGGGCGCCGTACCCGTGGACGTGGTAGTTGAAGGTAGGGTACGAGCCGAGGGAGGTGACCACCGGATCGCCGGCCTCGGCGAAGAGGCGCACCAGCAGGCCGAGGATCTCGTCGATCCCGGCGCCCACGTGGACCCGCGCCGGCGGCACGTGGTGATGGGCGGCGAGGGCCTCGATGAGGTCGTGGATCTCCGGGTCGTTGTACATCCAGACCTCGTCGACGGCCTGCCGCATCGCCTCGCGCGCGGCGGGGGATACCCCGAAGGGGCTCTCGTTGGCGCCGACCCGCACCCGGAGCGGGCGGCCGTGGCGCCGCTCGAGGGCCTCGGGGCCGACGAAGGGAACCAGCGGCGGCAGGGCGCGGACCACCCGGGTCAGCGGCAGACCGCTCACCGAGGGCTCCCTCGGAATGGTCCCGGCCATGTGGAGAGCTTGCGCTCCATCCTCTTTCGGGCTTTCTTCAGGCAGGGCGTCTCGCATATACTAAGATACTGTTTCTCAACGGGTTACGTCAACCTCTTGCCCTCCGGCGGCGCCGGGCGCGGGCACCGGCCGAGCTTTGATGTCCGACGACTCCGAGAACCCGCAAGCCCCCCCGGCGACGGACCTGGCCGCCGCCCTCGCCCTCCTCCGGGCCCTCCATGGAGAGGACGTGCCGGACGGGCCCCTCGGTCCGGCGACGGTCCCCGAGAGCGTCCTCGCCCTGCCCATCAAGGCGGCGATGGAGCTCTTCGAGTACCACGGCAAGGTCTGCACCAACCTCCACTGTCACCACCTGCCGCCGCCCCTGCGGCCCTACCGGCGGATGCGCCGGCAGGCGATCCAGGGCGCCGCCAGCCAGGTGAACGAGGTCCTCTGGGTCTGGCCCGACCACGATCTGGTGGTCACCGTCCGCGAGGCGATCCTCGACGAGTACGACGAGCTGGCCAGCCTGGTCTCGAAGGGCGAGCTGCTGCAGGGAGGCCGCCTCGGGGAGCTGCTGAATGACCCCGAGGGCGTCTTCAACCTGACCGCCGTCCTCTGGGCGTCGCGATTCGAGTCCCCCCAGGCCGAGGAGCTGTTCCGCTGCCTCGTGCCTCTCGCCGTGGGCGCCACCGCCTCCGGGACCGACGCCCCCCGGGGGCCCGGCGCGGACCGGGAGTCGATGAAGGAACTGAAGGCCGAGTGCCGCAAGCTGCGCAGAGAGCTGAAGGGATCCGCTGACGAGGCCGGGAGGCTCCGGGCGGCCTTGCGGCGCAGCGAGCTGGCCCTCGAGAAGGTCCGGCGCGATCACGGAGAGACCCGCGAGCGGGCGGAGACCGCGGCGGCGGAGGTCGGGCGCCTGGAGGACCGTCTGCGCCGCGGCCATTCCGCCATTGAGGACCACCGGCTCAAGGCGGCCCAGGCCGAGCGGGTGAACACCGACCTGCTCCGCGACCGGCGGCGCCTGCAGGAGGAGATCCGCCGCAAGGAGCAGGAGCGCAGCCGGCTGGCCTCGCGGCTGGCCAACGAGAACACCCGCCTGAAGCGCCTGGAGCAGCAGGCCGCCAGCCGTCCCAGGGGCGCCGATGCCGTGTGGAGGTTCCTGCGCCGGCAGAAGGAGCGCATCCAGGCGGATCTCGCCGGGGCCGGGGCCGGCGGGGCGCTCGCCGAGGGCGACTGGAGCGCCCACCTCCGCCTGGAGGAGGCCTTCCTCGCGGCTCATCCCCGGTACCGGCCGGTCCGCGCGGTCTCCGTGCGGCCGCCGAAGCCGCCCCTGCGGCTCGATGCCCTCGGGGGCTCTTCGGAGATCGGCCGAAGCTGCTACCTCCTCGAGCTCGGAGGCCGCCGCATCCTGGTCGACTGCGGAATCAAGCCGGGCGCCTCACGGGACCTGCACCCCGGCGTCGGCGCTCTCGACCGCATCGACGCCCTCCTGCTGACCCACGCCCACACCGACCACATCGGCTGGGTCCCGGCCCTGGTGCGCCGGTTCGGCGAGGACCTCGACATCTACTGCTCGAGCGCCACCGCGGCGCTGCTTCCGGTGCAGCTGCAGGACTGCCGGCAGCACTACCTGCACAAGATGCGTCTGCAGCGCGACAACGCCCAGTACGGCTCCGACGAGGAAGGCCCCCGGGACGCGTACGGCCAGGAGGACGTCGACCGCGTTCCCTGCCAGGTCCACGCCTGCGGGTTCGAGGAGGAGACACGTCTGCCCTTCGACGAGATCTCGGTCCGCTTCTTCCCCGCGGGCCACATCCTCGGCGCCGCGAGCATCCTCGTCGAGGACGGGCGTGGCCGCCGGGTGTTCTTCTCCGGCGACTTCTCCTCCTTCCCCCAGCTCACCACGCCCGCCGCCTCGTGGCCCGAGGACCTCGGCGAGGTCGACCTGCTGGTCCTCGAGTCCACCTACGGGAACCGGCGGCACCAGCCGATGGAGCGGGTGCGCGCCGACCTCGTGACCTTCCTCCGCGAGACGACCCAGACGCGGGAGGGCTCGGTGATCCTGGCCTCCTTCGCCCTCGGCCGCGCCCAGGAACTGCTCCAGCTCGTGGCTGCCGCCCAGGCGCGGGGCGAGCTTCCCGCCTCCCTCCCCGTCCACTTCGACGGCATGATCCGGGAGATCAACCCGATCTATGCCAACCACGCCGACTTCGATCTGCCCGAGAGCTTCCGGGAGGTCGCGGGCCCCTACGACCGGCAGGAGGCCGCCGAGAGGGCGCGGACCGTCCCCTCCGTCATCGTCACCACCTCCGGCATGCTCACGGGGGGGCCGGTCGTCGAGTACGCCAGGCGGCTGCTGCCCGAACCCCGGCACCGCATCGTCCTCACGGGCTACCAGGACGAGGGCGCGCCGAGCCGCGCCTTGCGCCAGCTGGCCTCCCCGGGTCTGGCCCGGACCGTGCGGCTCTCCAACGGGGCCGGAGCGGGAGTCGAGGTCCGGGCGGCCCTGCCGGCGAAGGAGGCGAGCCTCTCCGGGCACGCCGATCAGCCCGGACTCGTGAGCTACGCCGGGCGTCTGCGGCCGCGGCACATCGCCCTGGTGCACGGTGAGCCCGCCGCCCAGGAGGCGCTCGGGGCCCGGCTCGCCGAACGGCATCCGGGGGCGGAGATCGTCGCCGGCCCCGACGAGCTGGAGATCGAGTGAAGTCGATTCTGGCGATGGCAGCTTGCTTTGCGCCCTGCTGGTGCTGGTTGCATTCTTTGTGCCGAGTGGCACCACTGTCGCAGACCGCGAAGACCTCCTCGGGCTCGGCGCTGACCCAACGGCCCGACCGGAAGAAGTGAGGACAATGGAGAGAGATATGAATGCACTCGAGGGGGACGGGCCCGTCACGAGGGCCCGCCGCGGCGGCCGGGGTCCCCTGATCTGGCTGGCCGGCGACCCGAAGGACCTGGCCGAGTGGATGCCACTCGGCATCGCCGGCATCGTCACCAACACGGTCGTGCTCAACCAGATGGTGAAGATCTACGGCCCCGTGACCAGCGTCATCCGGGCCTACCTCGACATCACCGACAAGCCGGTGGTCGTCGAGATCGACGGACACAGCGTCGAGGAGCTGCTCGACGTGGGCCGCGTCTTCACGGAGATGTCGGACCAGGTGATCCTCAAGATCCCCTGCACCGTGAACGGCCTCAAGGCGTTCGCCGCCTTCCGGGACGAAGGGGTGGAGACCTACTGCACGACCTGCTTCTCCCTGACCCAGGCCGCGGCCGTGGCCCAGGCCGGGGTCGACCACATCCTGCCCTTCTGCGACCCGGTGAAGGCCGTCGGCGGCGATCCCACCAAGCTGATCCGCGAATGCGTGCAGATGTTCAGCGGCTGGGAGCAGCGGCCCTTCATCCAGGCCGCGCTGATCCGCTCCGTCGACACGGCCTACGCCGCCTTCCGCGACGGCTGCGACGAGCTGGTCACCATGTGGACGGTCTACCGCGACATGATGGAGCACCCGCTCACTGACCAGTGGAACCAGACCTTCATGGACGAGTGGGTCGACATGCACCGCAGCGGCATGCTGGAGGGCCTGCCGGTGCGGCTGGACTGAGGCTTACCGGCCCGGGATCTCCTCCAGCAGCCGGGTCCAGGCCCGGGCGAGGTCCATCACGTCGCCGCCGCAGACCACCAGGTCGCAGCCGGCCTCCATCGCCGCCTCGAGGAGCGGCCCCGGCAGGGTGAAGATGCCGGCGTGAAGGCCCGCGGCCTTCGCCTTCCCGATGCAGGACAGGACCATCTCCCGCAGGCGGGGATCGGTCATCTGCCCGGTGACGCCGAGGTTCACGGACAGGTCCCCCGGCCCGAGGAAGATCCCGGAGAGGCCCTCCACCTGCAGGATCTCGTCGACGTTCTCCACCGCCCGGACCGTCTCCACCTGGGTGAAGAGGTGGGTGCCCTCGTTGGCCCGGGCCATCGCCTCCACCGGGTCGGCGAGGCCGAAGCCCATGCCCGGGGTGCGCGTGTTGAAGCCGCGAGCCCCCACAGGGGCGTACATGCCGTACTCCACGACCCGGCGTGCGTGGTCGGCGTCGTCGACCATGGGGACGACCAGGATGCGCGCCCCCGACTCCAGGGCCCGCAGCACGTGGTGCCGCTCGCCGTCGGGCAGGCGCACCAGCGGCAGGGCGCCCCCCGCCTCGGCGGCGGTGCACAGGGCCTCGACGCGCTCGAACCCAGAGGGGCCGTGCTCCATCTCGATCCAGACGGCCTCCCAGCCGATCTGCGCCGCCAGGCGCACGAGCACCGGCGAGCCGGCGTTCACGGTGACGCCGCGGACCCTCCGCGGCTGTCCGCTGTCGTCGAGAAAGGCATCCTTCATGGCGGCGGTCTCCTTGTGCCGGTGAGCGGCCGGGGAGGCAGGATCCCCGCCGGGCCGCTGGCGGCGCTCGGCGCCTGCGGCGAGGGCGGAGAAAGTAAGTGACCCCGGCCCTCACGGGGCGAGTTGCCCCAGGGGTCTCCCCGCCCTTTCCCCGGCCCGCAGCGGGCCCTTGATTAGCCGGGCCTTCTCCAACGCCTCCCGAGCGAATCCCCTCCTGATGCGCAAGATCGACTGCCACATGCACGTCAACGGCGCCGGCATCTCCTGGGGCTGGGACCACAACGACCGCATCATCGAGACCGCCGACGCCCTCGGCATCGACGAGCTCTACGTCAGCATCCCCGTCACCCGGGGCATGCCGGAGTTCGCCCGCGTGCGGGAGTGCAACGACGCGGTCCTGGAGGCGATGGCGCGCTACCGGGGCCGCCTCTTCGGCTACTGCTTCGTCGTCCCCGGGCACCGGGAGTCCCTCGACGAGATCGACCGCTGCCTCGGCGCGGGCATGTCCGGGATCAAGCTCTACAACCAGTACCGGATCTGCGATCCCGCCGTCTTCCCCGTCCTCGAGAAGGCGATCGAGGAGGGCGTGCCCGTCCTGGAGCACGCGGGACGGCCGACGACGCGGGACTTCCTCGACCAGCAGCCGAACATCTCCGACGCCGGGCACTTCGTCGAGGCCGCACGCCGCTACCCGGAGTGCATGCTCATCGAGGCCCACATCGGCGGCGGCGGCGACTGGGAGTGGGCGCTGAAGCAGCTGCGCGACGCACCCTCGGTCTACCTCGACACCTCGGGATCGATCATCGACGACGGCATGGTCGAGGCCTGCGTCCGCGAGCTGGGGGTCGGCCGCATCCTCTTCGCCACGGACATGACCATGGAAGGGGGCGTGGGCAAGGTCCTCGGCGCCGAACTGACCGAGGCGCAGAAGGAGAGGATCTTCTGGAAGAACTTCCAGTCCATGCTCGACCGGCGCCGGGGAGGGTGAGGCGTGCTGATCGACATCAACACCTGGATCGGCCACTGGCCCTTCCGCCGGCTCTCGAGGGCGACCGCCGGCGGCCTGCTGAAGCGGATGGACCGCAAGGGCATCGACATGGCCGTGGTGGCCGACGTGAGCGCCGCCCTCTACCGCAACAGCCACGCCGCCAACGAGGAGCTGGCCGCCCAGGTGCGCCGCCACCGGGACCGCCTGCTGCCGGTGGCCACCCTCAACCCGGGATACCCGGGCTGGCGCGAGGACCTGCGTCGCTGCGCCGAGGAGCTGGGCATGGGGGGCCTGCGGCTCTATCCCCAGTACCACGAGTACCGCCTCACCGACCCCGAGGCCCTGGAACTGATCGACGCCGCCAGCGAGCGCGGCTTCTTCGTGCAGGTGCCCCAGCGCGTCGAGGACCGCCGCACCCGGCACCCCTGGGACCGGGCTCGCGACCTTTCCGGCGACGAGTTCCTCCAGGCCATTGAGGCGCGGCCGAAGGTGAGGTGGATGTTCCTGAACGCCCTCGGCCTGCCGGTGAAGAGCTTCCCGGAGGCGCGCTACGTGGCCGACATCTCGCGCATGGCGTCGGTGCTGCAGCGCTCCGTGCAGGCCTTCCTCGACCGCGGCGGCCACGACACGCTCGCCTTCGGCACGGGCATGGTCTTCAAGGTCCCGGACCCGGCCCTGCTGAAGTTGGAGCTCCTCGACCGGGGCAAGAGGGTGCGCGACCGCGTCGCCTTCCGCAACGCGGCGAACCTGATGGGACTGAAAGGAGTTGGGAGATGACCGACACGACCGGCGCCAGGACCGACTTCGACCGCGACGGCTTCGTCCTGCTGCGCGAGTACCTGTCGCCGCCGGAGGCCGACGAGGTGAGCGCAAACATCCAGCGCTTCGTCGACGAGGTGCTGCCCGGGGCGCCCGAGAACACGGCGTTCTACGAGGACCCGGCGGACCCGTCGACGATCAAGAGGCTCCAGAACATGGCGGATCTCGATCCGTGGTTCGACGAGCTGTGCCGCTCCGACCGCTTCCTGGGGCTCGCCTCGGAGCTGCTGGGCGAGGAGGCCGTGGTGCGCAACCAGCAGTGGTTCAACAAGCCGGCCCGGGCCGGCGCCGTGACGCCGCCCCACCAGGACGGCTTCTACTTCATGCTCGAGCCGAACCACGCCGTGACCCTGTGGCTCGCCCTCGATCAGATCGACGAGGAGAACGGCTGCATCCGCTACGTGCGCGGCTCCCACCGCCTCGGCATACGCGTCCACCAGCCCTCCGACGTGCTCGGCTTCTCCCTGGGGCTGCCCGACTACGGCGACGAGGACCGCGCCCTCGAGACGCCGATTCACGCCCAGCCGGGAGACCTCTTCGCCCACCACTGCATGGTGATCCACCGCGCCGACGCCAACGAGTCCGACCGCGGGCGCTCGGCCCTCGGCCTGGTCTACTACGCGGGATCGGCCAAGGTCGACGACGAGCGCGCCGCCCGCTACCGCGAGGAGCTGTTCGCCCGGTGGAAGCGGGAGGGGAGACTGTGAGCGCGGGCGCAGCCGGGGAGGATCCCGGACCCTACACGATCCGGCGGGCCCCCGAAGCCCTGGGCGATCCATCGGCCGACGCCGGCCGGGCCCTGTGGTCGGCCGCCGACGAGCTGGAGGTCATCCACTACGTGTGGCCGGACTCGGGCCACCGCCCCCGCACGAGGGCCCGCCTCCTCTGGGACGACGGCTGGCTCGCCGTCCTCTTCGTCGTCGACGACCGCTACGTGCGCGCCGTGGCCCGAAGGTTCAACGACTCCGTCTGCCACGACAGCTGCGTCGAGTTCTTCGTCGCCCCCGCCGCCGACCCGGCCGAGGACGCCTACTTCAACTTCGAGGTCAACTGCGGCGGCACCATGCTCCTCTACCGCTGCGGCGCCGCCACCGTGGAGGTTCCGGAGGCCGACGGCGCCACCATCGCCATGGCCCACACCCAGCCGAAGATCGTCGACCCCGAGATCGTCGGCCCCACCACCTGGGCGGTGGAGTACCACGTCCCCTGGAGCCTCTTCGAGAAGCACTTCGGCCCCGTGACCCCGTCGGCGGGCGCCGTCTGGCGGGCCAACTTCTACAAGTGCGGCGACCGGACCTCGCACCCCCACTGGGGATCGTGGGCGCCCGTGGACTCGCCGCGGCCGAACTTCCACCTTCCCGCCTCCTTCCACCCCATCCACTTCGCCTGAGGGAGAAAGCGCCCGATGGAATACACGATCCGCCGCGCCGACTCACCCCTCGGGCAACCCGCCGCCGACTGGGACCGGCCCCCGTGGCCCTCGGCCGACGTCCTGGAGCTCGGCTGCTGGCCCTGGGAGGACTCCGGCCACCGCCCGCCGACCTCGGCGCGGGTCCTCTACGACGACGGCTTCCTCGCCGTCATCTTCCGCGTCGAGGACCGCTACGTGCGGGCCGTGGCCGAGCGCTTCGGCGACCCGGTGAGCGAGGACAGCTGCGTCGAGTTCTTCCTGTCGCCCTTCCCCATGGGCGAGACCGACGCCTACTTCAACTTCGAGGTCAACTGCGGCGGCGTGCTGCTCCTGCGCCGCTGCTCCTCCACCACCGAGCGCGGCTGGGGGCGGCCCAACCCCCTCCTGGCCGAGGAGGACGCCCGCCTCATGCCCATCGCCCACTCCCTGCCGGAGCGGGTCGAGCCCGAGATCGCCGCGCCCACCACCTGGACGGTGGAGTACCACGTGCCCTTCGAGCTCTTCGGCCGCTACTTCGTCGACCGGCCGCGGCCCCGGGCGGGGACCGAGTGGAAGGGCAACTTCTACAAGTGCGGGGGGAAGACCTCCCATCCCCACTGGGGGACCTGGGCGCCCGTCGAGCTGGCCGAGCCCTCCTTCCACGAGCCCGCCTTCTTCCAGCCCCTGCGCTTCGCCTGAACGGGCGGGGGGTTCACTCCGGCCACAGGGCCTCGCCGCGGCAGTCCCCGAAACGGTTCCGCAGCCACGTCCGGTGCTCCGGCGGCAAGGGCGGTCCGGTGATCGCCCGGGCGCCGGCCTCAAGGTGCCCGGGGTCGCCCGTGCCCACCAGCACCACGTCGATCCCGTCGCAGGCGGCGGCGAAGCGGAAGGCCAACTCCGCCCAGGTGCCCGGTGGCTCGCCGAGGAGGAAGCGCAGGTCGTCGGGCGTGCCCGCGTCGAGCTTCGCCAGGGTCCGGGCCAGGGCCTCCTCGCTCACCAGGGCCCCCCGGGCGGCGCTCATGCAGATCACCCCGGCGCCGTTGGCCCGGGCCGGCGGGAAGGCGCAGGTGTCGCCGGCCTGGTCGAAGATCCCGTACTGGACCATCACCGAGTCCCACAGGCCCGAGGCGCAGGCCGGTGTGGCCATCTGTTGGGGGTAGTCGAACATCGGCTGCTCGGTGAGACCGATGAACCGCACCTTGCCCTGCTCGCGCAGGCGCTCGGCCACCGGCAGCAGGCGCTCGACAAAGATGTCGAGGGCGGCCGGCCCCACGCCGTGGTACTGGAACAAGTCGATGCGGTCGCGGCGCAGGTCGCGCAGGCTCCCCTCCACCGAATCGATGACGAGCCGGGGGTCCGTGTCCGGCTTGCGCTCGGGATTCTCCCCGTCCGCCATGTCGTACATCCAGGCCTTGGTGGCCACGATCACGTCCGCGGCGCCCCGCGCCTGCAGCGCCCGGCCGATGGCGTCCTCGGTGCCGTAGGTGCGGGCCGTGTCGATGAAGTTGACGCCCAGATCGAGGGCGCGGCCGATGAGGCGGTCCATGTCGTCGAGGGTGGCGTCGCGCGACCGTCCGAGGCGGGAAGGGCCGCCGGCTCCCAGGCCGACGCGGGAGACGCGCAGGCCGGTGCGGCCGAGGGTGGTGTAGTGCATGGGGTGCTCCCTTCGGCGCTCAGGGCTCGGAGCCCTGCGCCTGCGGCATGATACTCGGCGGTCCTCTCTCCGCGGCGAGGTCGGGAGTCAGAGCACTTCGCGCCATCTCGAGATGACCCCAGGGCCGTATAGCCAGTTGATCTGCCGGCCGTACCTGCGGTAGAGCTTCCACACGGAGAGATGGCGAGGCAGGTCGATCAAGTCCGAGATGGCCCGTTCCTGGCTGGCTATCCACAGCCCCCCTTCGTCCCTGTAGTCCCCGAAGGAACAGTTGTCCTCGTAACTCGAGGGGAGGGGATGATACTGGCCGCGTCCGGCATCGTGGAGAATCAGACATCCCCGCCCGCTGAGATAGAGCGGCGCCCTGGCAAGACATGCGGTCCTTGCCCGGCCGTCGACCAGGACGAGGTCGAACGCCCCCCGGTTGGAGGGGTAGTCGACGTACCCGGAGAAACCCTCCCCGGTCTCTACCGAGACGATCTCCACCCGCGGATCGGTGTTGAGGTGGCGGATCCTCTCCGCCCACTCTTCCGAGTGCTCGATACTGAGCCAGGTATCGAATCCAGAGTAGCGGCGGGTGAAGTAGAGGGTTCCGTATCCGGACCCCCACTCCAGGACTCTCCTTGGACGCAGCCGCCACAGGAGATCCATGATGATCTCCACCTCTCGGGGCTTCATCAACGGCCAGACCGGGTTCCTCCGCAAGGCCCTCCGCTCGAACCGGTACCGGAGGTCCTGCATGATCTGGGAGATGACGATTCTGGCAGGCCGCCACGGAGGGGAACTCCCTGGGATCATCGGTCCCTTCCACCAGGTCCTGTCGAGGGTAGGGGGCAGGCAGTCTCTTGGTGACCAATCTACCCCAAAGGGGGCTGTCAAGGAACCACGGGAACCATGGGCGTACATTTCCCCTGCATTCCGCCACTTTGATCCGCCCGCCATGAACCAGGAGACGCACAATGTCCGACCCCGTCGAAGACCGCGCCTCCAGCATCCGGGTCACCGCCCTGCGGGCGATCCCCGTGGGCCCCAAGGGCTACGTGAAGATCGAGACCAGCCACGGCATCACCGGGTGGGGTGAGATCAACAACATGGAGACCCGCGTCGCCTGCGCCCTGGCCGAGTCCCTCGGCGAGATGGTCGTCGGCGAGAACCCCACCGCCGTCGAGCACCTGTGGCAGCGTCTCTTCCGCGCCCATCGCAACCTGCGCGGCGGCGGCCTCATGGTGCACACCATCGCGGCGATCGACATGGCCCTCTGGGACATCGCCGGCAAGCTCCACGGCGTGCCCGTGTACCGGCTCCTGGGCGGGCCCTGCCGGCACAAGGTGTGGATGTACCCCAGCCCCAAGGCGATCAAGACCGGCCCGGGGGGCGCCCGCTCCCACGGAGGGTCGCCGGACGAGGTGCAGCAGATCCTCGACCGCATCCGCGACGCCCGCGCCAAGGTCGGCTCCGACGGCGTGGTCATGTTCGACGCCCACAGCAAGATGCCCCCGCCCCTCACCCGCCAGGTGGGCGGCCACCTGAAGTCGGACGACCTGCTGTTCTGGGAGGAGGGCTGGGTCCCGGGCAACATCGAGGTCATGCGACGGGTCCGCGAGGCGATCCCCGTGCCCCTGGCCACCGGCGAGCGGGACCGCACCATCTGGGAGGTCCGCGAGATCCTCGAGGCCCAGGTGGTGGACGTGCTGCAGCCGGACTGCGGCCACGGCGGCGGCATCACCCAGATGGAGAAGGTCGCCGCCCTGGCCGAGGCCCATCACGTGCCGATCGCCCCCCACTGCACCATGTCCTACCTCGGGCTCACGGCGAGCCTCCACGTGGCGGCGTCGGTCCCCTTCTTCCTGATCCACGAGGGCTACACCGGCCGCCTGCCCGAGGGCGTGGCCAGAAAAACCTGGGAGATGGACGGCGAGGGCTACGTCTCCCTGCCGGAGGGTCCCGGCCTCGGCGTCGAGGTCGACGAGGCCCTGGCGCGGGAGGTGGGCGAGCGCCCGGAGCAGCAGTTCCAGTGGCCGGACAACCGGCTCGAGGACGGGTCGGTCGCCGACTACTGACCCCCCTGGCCGGGGCACCGCTGCACGGCCTCCCGGCGCTCCCGCTGACGCCGCGCGTACGGCGTCTCGACGCCGTAACGGCGGCAGAGCCGGCTGAAGCTGCGCGGCTCGATGCCGAGGGCGCGGCTGGCGGCCTCGTTGGTCGAGTACATGCGGGCGGCTCGCTCGATACGCTCCTGGTCGATCCGGCGTTCCCCTTGGACCATTGCTCATCCCCGGTTGGTGTTGTGCGGCCGCAGAGACGGCCCGCACGGGGAGAGGCAACTTGCGTGCCAGGGACGCTACTCGTTGCTCTGCCGTGGCTTACAGGGAGATGGGACGGCCGGGGACTGTCCGCATGCGCTACACTCCCTGTCCGCTGCCGGACAGGTGTCGGCTCAGTCCCACTCCAGGAGCACGCCGAGGGCCTCCCCCGGCCGGTTCCACAGCAGGTCGAAGGCGTCGGCCGACGCGGTGAAGGGGAACCGGTGGGTGGTCATGCGGCCGGTGTCGATCGCCCCGGAGGCGAGAAGCGACATGGCCCGCCGGTAGGCGGCCAGGCCCGATCGCTGCCCGTAGTAGCCGCCGAGCAGGCGCCGGCGCTGGATCTTGCCCGAGGGCAGGGAGAGGGGCTGGTCCTCGTAGAGGCCGATCAGGTGGAACGTGCCGTCGACGCCGAGCATGTCGAGGCCCTGCTCGAAGGCCCTCGGCCCCGCCGGGCCGCCCACGGCGTAGACCACGAGATGGGCTCCGGCGCCGTTGGTCAGCCTGCGGACCGCGGCCACCGGGTCCTCCTCGCCGGCGTTCACGACCCGGTCGGCGCCCAGTTCCGCGGCCAGCTCGCAGCGGCGGTCGAGGGCGTCCACGGCGATCACGTGGCCGCGGCCCGAGGCTTTCATCACCTGCAGCATTAGACTGCCCACCAGGCCCTGTCCCAGGATCACCACCGTGTCCGTGGGTCCGCTCTCCCCGATCTCGACCCAGGTCACGGCCCCCACCGCCAGCGGGTAGTACGGCGCGCGGTCGAAGTCGACCTCCTCGGGCAGGACCACCACCCGGGCCTGGTCCGCGGGTCCGGCGGCGGCTGCGGGCTGGACGGTGTACTCGGCGTGGGGGGCCAGGGAGACGACGCGGTCGCCGGGCGCCAGGTGGGACACCCCGTCACCGACAGCGTCGACGATGCCGGCCATGGAGTAGCCCATTATGGCGGGGCTGACGGCGTGCTCCCGGGTGTAGCGGGCCCCCATCTCCGAGCCGCGGCTGATGAGGGATCGCACCGCCTTGACGCGAACCTCCCCCGGGCCCGGTTCGGGGACCGGCGCCTCCTCGAGGACGAGGTTGTACTTCCCTTCGGGCTTGGCGAGTCGTTTCACGGCGATCCTCCGGTGTCGGGCGCGGTCCTTCGGCTCCGGCCAACCCTCACCAACAGGGGTACGGCGGTCAAGCCGGGCGCCACGACACCCTCTCCGGGCCCCTGGTTTGACGGCCCCGCGGGGTTCCATATCCTAGCGCGGCAGCCGTCACCCCCTCGCCGGAGCCACCCCGTGAAGACCGATCTCACCCCCGATCAGATCGCCCGCTACAGGGAACGCGGGTACGTCGTCATCGACGGCTTCCTCTCGAAGGAGGAACTGGAGCTCTGGCGT
The DNA here is from genome assembly GCA_026706075.1 of Gemmatimonadaceae bacterium. Lineage (GTDB taxonomy): Bacteria > Latescibacterota > UBA2968 > UBA8231 > UBA8231 > UBA8231. The sequence continues at coordinate 22,707 of JAPOZM010000076.1, read as the reverse complement.
CGCCAGATCGACGAGGCGGTGGCCGCCCGCCAGGACCGCAAGCTCGCCAACAGGGACTGGCGCGCCGGCGACGCCTACTACGACAAGGTCTTCACCCAGCGCATCAACCTGTGGATGGACCACGAGGGGGTCCGCCGCCTGATGCTCGACCGGCGGATCGGCAAGATGGCCGCCGGGCTGGCCGGGGTGGACGGCATCCGCATCTGGCACGATCAGGCCCTGATCAAGGAGCCCTGGGCCAACCCCACAGGCTGGCACCTCGACAACCCCTACTGGTCGTTCTCGTCGCGCCACGCCATCAGCCTCTGGGTCGCCCTCGACGACGTCACCCGCGACAACGGCTGCCTCTACTTCCTTCCCGGCACCCACCGGACCGCCACCTGGGAGAACGGCCCCATCAACGAGAACATCGCCGCCCTCTTCGAGCTCTACCCCGCGTGGGCGGGCCTGGAGGCCGACGCCGCGCCCATGGAGGCCGGGTCCTGCTCCTTCCACAACGGCCTGCTCGCCCATGGGGCCGGAGCCAACATGACCCCCGGCCGGCGGCGGGCCATGACCTGCGGCTTCATGCCCGACGGCTGCACCTTCAACGGCCAGGCGAACGTGCTGCCGCCCGAGTACCTGGCCACCCTGTCGGAGGGGGATGTGCTCGATGACGACGAGCAGAACCCGCTGCTCTACCACGTGGGGGGAGGGGGCGTCGGGGCCTGAGGCCGACCGGCCGGGAGTCCTCCGGCGGTGGCGGAAGGGCCGCGGGGGCGGAACCCGCGAGGGCCGCGCATCGTCGGCCGGAAACGCCCGAAGTCCCGTCGAATGGAGGGAAGCCATGACCGCCAGAACCCGATCCCGCCCGCCGAGCCTGCCCCATCCCGAGCATGCCCTGCGGCTGACGCAAGCCGCCATGGCGTTGGCCTGCGCGGCCGCTCTGCTCCTCGCCGCCTCCTGCGGCGGCAAGGATCCGGTACAGCCGGGCCCCCTCAGCGCCGAAGAGGAGGAACAGATCAAGGCGGCCCTGCAGGATCGGTCCTTCCGCCAGTTCGCCCCCTCCGTGGACGCGAGCCCGAGGAAGGGGGTCGTCCTCGACTTCTTCGACGGGATCACCTTGTGGGCCCAGTATGCCGAGGACGGGCATGCTGTCGACGAGTGGCAGATCTCCGCCGCCGACTACCGCCTGGAAAAGGCCGGCAACGCCAAGTTCCAGGGGGCGGAGTTCGTGATTCGATTCGAGGATCCGGGCTCGAGCCAACTGTTCCCCGAGGAGTGCGAGGACTGCATTCCCACCGGGGGCTTCTCCATCTCCGTGCGCAACGTCTTCGACGGCGGCCGGATCTCCTTCCGGCTGAACGACGAGGAGAACCAGCTTCCTCCGCCTTTCCCGGTCTTCGGATCGTGGACGCGCTTCCGGGAGGATGAGATCCTCGAGTAGGACGGACGAGGTGACCGGCCAATACACAGGGGCCCATGGGACGAAAGAAGGCAACCAAGCAGCGCTCCAAGGGTGGCTCGAAGGGCCAACAGCATCCTCCCCCTGCCCAAAGAGCGGACGAGTCATCGGAGAAGGATCTGCTGGAGGCCATCAAGGATTTCTACATCCGTACTGTCAGACCCGTCGGCAGGCCTTTCCTGGTCGACCTGGCCCTGGCGGCAGGCCTGCTTTGCGTCTGGTTGGCCCTCTCCGGGCTCGAGACGCTCGTGGGGGCGGCAGACCACGAGTTGCGCCTGGTCGTAAGGCTGACGGACTATCGCCTGCAATGGCCCTTCTGGCCTGGGGCCCTTGGTGTTGTGGGACTGGCCCTGGCCTGGCTCCGCCACAGCGTCTTCGCTGGTGGGTCGCGTCTTCAGGAGCGCCTGCATCGCGCTACCCTGCTGGCTGCATTGCTGCTCGTTCTACGCTTTGCCGCGCTCCTCGATCCTGTTGTTTACGTCTTCCCCTTCCTGACGCTGCTCTGGTCACCCCACGCCCTGTGGGCTGTGGCGCTGGTCTTTCTGGGCTATGTCCATCTGCCGCCCGAGCAGCAAGGGAGGACTCTCCCCGCAAGGTATCTCGCTGGCGGACTGCTGGCCTTGTGCCTGCCCTTGTACTTCCTGTACGCCCTCTACTTCTGCCAGATCACCATGGTGCACGGCGACGAGGGCCAGTACCTGCGGGTCACTCAGAGCCTTCTCCACGACGGCGACATGGACCTGGCCAACAACCTCGACCAGACCGACGAGTTCCATGTTACCAGGTTCGCACTGCCCAAGGCACCGGGCTCTCCCGAGGGCAAAGTGCACTCCCAGCATCCCATCGGTCTATCCGTGGCTTTCCTGCCGGCCTACTGGTGGGGACTGGATCAATGGGCGAACCCGCGCCTGGCCTCGGCGCTCTTCATGACGGTGCTGGCCAGCCTTTCCGTCTCTTTGCTCTTCCTGTACCTGAAACGTCTGGGCACCGAACCCTGGGCGGCCCTGCTGGCTACCTGCATCATGGCCGTTACAGCGCCTTTCTTCCACTATTCCAACCAGCTCTACCCCGAAGTCGCGGGTCTGTTCCTCATCCTCGTTGCCCTACTGGCCTTGGCGTACTGGCAGATGCCAGGCGGTTCCTACCGTTCCTGGGGACCGTGGGAAGTGCCGCTTCTTGGACTCCTGACTCTACTCCTCTGCGGCCTACCCTTCCTCCACCCTCGACTCGCTCCCATAGGTTTCCTCTGCGGCGCCGGGGTGCTGCTTCAGGCTTGGAACGGACCCCGCCGGCACCTCGCCCTCGGCACTGTCGGCCTGGTGGTTGGGGCAGGCATCTACGCCCTCATCCGGTTCCACTACGCTTTCAGCGACGACTGGCTGGGCCCTCTCCGTCCCGGCAGTGGTGCCTGGGGAGAAGACGCCCTGGATATCGCCAACTGGCGTGTTTCGCTGCCCGGCCAGTGGCTGCAAGTGGAGATGGGCCTGCTGAACAGCTCCCCCATCTATTTCTTCGCCCTTCTGGGCATGGTAGCCATCGCATGGCAGCGCGACCGTCGAGCCGCCGTCGCCGTGGGACTCTATGCCACCACCGCCGCCCTGAATGGCCTGCATTCGAACTGGGCCTTCGGCTTCGGTTTTCCGGCCCGCTTCCTGGTTACGACGCTCCCCGTTCTGATTCTGGGGCTCGCATGGGCCATGCCGCTTCTGCTGCGCACGGCAACGACCGCTTTCTTCCTGGTCTTCTCCCTGGTCATCAGCCTGGAGAACATCATCAACACCTTCGCGCTGACCGAGAGAGCCTACAAGGGAGGCAACTTGCTCAGCCGCTCCATCAACGAGTACTACCCGATACACCAGCACTTCTTCCCGACGACCCAGCAGGACACACCATGGCTCGATATCGCCTTTTGGGGCCTGTTCTTGGCAGTCCTGGTGTACCGGCCCCACCATCGCGGCCTGCGCTGGGGCCTCGTTGCCTCAGCCGCCCTCGCTCCCTTCCTGTGGAGCCGAAGCGATGCCCTGGCCCACCGGCTGCCGCAGAGTCTGTCCCCCTACATGTCCCACCTCTCTGCCTCCGGACTCGCGTCGAGACAGTTCCACACCCGGCTCCACCTCCGCTTGAACGAGTCCGCAGCCCCACCGGGTGGCAGCCTACATGCCAAACCCGGGGTGACGTCGCCGGGCTTGGTCAACAACACCCTGATGGGCACCCTCGAGCCCGGCACCTACCGGCTGACCTTTCCCGGACTGCAGGTCGACGCTCCCGGTGGACAGGTGTCAGGCCATTTCATTCTTGCGCAACGCTATACAGTGCAGGCGGTCTCTCCTTGGAGTTCGCGCTCCAGCTACCCCCTCATTGGGGGCGAAGCTGGTCAGGACTTCTCACTGGACCTGGAAGTCCATCAGCCTGGAATATGTTACACTTATTGCGAGTATAGCGGACACGGTGAAGTGGCTCTTGATGGGATCCAGGCCACCTACCTGCCCAGACCGACAAGTCGAGGGTGGGTGGAGATGCATCGGGTCTCGCACGAGTCACAGGAACGCCCAATCCTGGCCTCCGTGAGGTTTTCGGACCTGCCCGCAGGGCACTACCAAGTCCGCCTCGACCTCGACGGCTCTACCTTCCCTTCCTTCTTCGAGCGCAGTCCGGCGCCGATCAGGACCGCCGTGTTCGGACCCATCTCGGAGGACCGGGTTGAGGAGTTCTCATCCATCTGGTTCGGCATGGGCAACCACGAATGGGGCACGGTCGTCAGTCCCGCCTACATGCGTCCCCTGCAGGAGGGGTTCCACCCACCCTGGTGGCTGTCCCTCCCTTTCACCGCCGACCACCATGCCCGTCATCTGCGGTTCGCTCTGACTCGGCCCGGAGACGTCCTCGTCCTGCTGCACTACGACGGCCCCGCCGACCTGGATCTGACCGACGTGGTCCTCTATCGCGAGACCTTCGACCAAGCGGAGTCCATGTGAAGGGGTTCCAAATGCGAAGACGCAACTGATGACTGGCCACAAGCTGCAATCTCCACTGCCCCATTCCGTTGTCTCATCCGCGGGATGAACGTCGGTTCGGCACCGTGCAGCAGGTAGAGGGCAGCGAGGGCACCGCGGTGGCACGCATCGCGAGGGGCGCGGTCCAGACCCTCAGCAGCGCCTACGCGGGCCGACTCGTCACCTGGGTCGCGATCGTCGTCCTCACCCGCGAGCTCCCCCCGGAGGCTTTCGGCCAGGTCGCCCTCGCCGCCACCCTGCTTGCCCTCGTGGCGTCCCTGCGCAGCTTTGGTCTCCACAACGCCCTCTTGCACGACTACGAGCGGGTCGACGAACTCGCTCCCACTCACTTCCTCCTCAATGCGGCGCTGGCCGCCCTCGTAACCCTCGGCGCCATCCTCCTGGCCGTCCTCTTCGTGGACGGCCGCTACGGCCGAGGGGTGGCCACCGCCCTGGCCGTCTTCGCTGCCTTCGATCTTCTCCGTGCCATGGTCCTGACGGCCGAGACCCAGCTCCGCCGTGACCTCGAGTTCGGCTCCCTGGCGGCAGCCCATGCCCTGGCCCTGGTTGTGGCTGCCGTCGCGGGAATCGCCGTGGCCTATCTGGAAGGGGGCATCTGGGCCCTGATTCTCAGTCACTCCGTCTACGGAATCGGCTACGTCGCCGTCTACTCGGCGATGCTCTGGCGCCGCCGCTCTCCCCTGTCCTTGCGCCTCTTCGACTTTCGACCGGATCAAGCCCGACGCTTGTTCGGCTACGGGGCCTGGATCTGGCTCGGGGCCATGCTTCAGACCTTCGTGCTCAACTTCGACCGGCTCGTGGTGAACGCCCTGCTCGACCTGAAGACCCTGGGGTTCTACGAACGGGCCCACATCTACGCACAACTTCCCACCGGCGTCATTACCCACGCCCTCACCGGCATCCTGCTCACCGTCTTCTCCCGCTACCAGGAGGACCGTGAGCAACTCGGCGGCGCCTTTCGCCGGGCCCTGCGACTGATCATGCGCTCGGCGGTGCCCCTGTCCATTCTTCTCGCCATCGAGATCCCCGCCCTCACCCGGCTGGTCCTGGACGAGAGTTGGATGCCCATGGCCTCCATCCTCCGCTGGCTGCTCATCTTCTCCCTTTGCCGGCCTTTGCTGGAAGCGGTCCACGCGCTCCTGCGGAGCATCGGGGATCCACGCGGCTCGGCCCTCTTCGCCGGGGTGCAGGCCGCGGCCCTGCTCATCGCCGGGCCCCTGCTGACCCGCTCCCACGCCATCGAAGGCACGGCCATGGCCATGAACCTGGCCGCCCTGGTGGGCACCCTGGTGGCGCTGCGCCGCAGCGCCCGGTTCGTGGATGTTCCCTGGGTGCGCAGCATCGCTCCGCCCATGGTTGCAGCCGCGGCGGCTACCGCCGCCCGAATGGCCGCGGGGCCACTCCTCGAGGGTCTCTCAACACCCGTGAGTCTTGTACTCGGGGCAACTCTCTTCGTGCTGTCCTACCTCCTCACTCTCGCGGCCATCGAGGGACAAGCCTTGCTGGATCAGCTACGGACGCTCCGTGATCGCCTCAGCTGAGGAGCACGAAACCCCTCGGACCCCGACCATGCCAGTTCCTCTGCCAGCCGGGGACGCTCTGCGCGCACGATGGAAGGACGCCCTCGCTCTGTCCGCTTACCTCGTTGGCACTGCCGTCTACACTCTCCCCCTGGTCTTCGATCTCTCCCGACCCTTCTCCGCGCCTGGCGATTATCTGCTCATCATCTACGGACTGAGTTGGCAGATCCACGCCCTACTTGCGCAGCCATGGGACTTCTTCCAGGCAAATGTCATGTACCCCGCCTCGTCCTCCCTGGCCATTGCCACGCCGCTAGGCCTTTCCCAGTTGATACTCTTCTGGCCCGCCAGAGTGCTCTCCCAGGACCCAATTGTCGCGATGAACTGTGTCTATCTCGGGAACATACTCCTCACGGCCGTTTCCACGTATGTCACGATGCGAATGGCGCGCCTGGACCCGGTTCCCGCCTTTGTCGCAGGCTGGGCTTTTGCTTTCTCCGTTCCCAAACTGCACCAGAATTTCCAGCTCCCCTTCTTCTGGCTTGTATGGCTTTGCTACGCCTGGTACCGGTTTCTATGCACTCACCGCAAGTCCTGGCTCCTCCTGTCTGCCTTCTTCTTCATTGGCATGAGCCTCGGTTCCTTCTATCTCATGTACATGGGCTTCCTCTGCCTCCTGATCGCAACCCTGGTCTTCCATTGGAAGGTCAAGCCCTTCTTCAAGTGCCGGAATCTCCTCAAGACTACTGCCGTGGCTGCCTTGGCGGCCCTCATCCTCCTCCCCTTCGGCCTGCCCTACTTCGAGGTCAACCGCCACTACAACCTCAAGCGCACGTTGGGAGAGGCCATCCAGTACTCCGCCGATCCAATAGGGTCCTATCTGCTGCCCCAGAACGACTCCTTCCTCTACCAACGCGTCCAACTGGGAGACACCTATGCCCCCCTCCCCGGGGAGGCCACGCTGTTCAAGAGCATCGTCGACTTCCTTGGACCTGAGCGGACCTCCCAATTGACTGCAGGCAAGTTCGGCACGGATCTGTCCCTTGCCCAGTTTCACTCCATATGGAGCTCGGGCAGCCACGAGCGGCGCCTCTTCCCCGGATACTCCGTGCTCGTACTGGCCCTTCTTGCCGCGGGCGCTCGCCCACCCCCCGGCACCCGAAATCTGCGCCTCCTGCTCTGGACTCTTCTCGCCGCGTCTGTCCTGCTGTCCCTGGGCCCCGTGATTGTCATCCTTGGCCACCTGACCTACATTCCGGGCCCGTACCTGGCCTTGTACCACATCGTCCCCGGCCTGGAAGGAATGCGCGCCACCGCCCGTTTCGGTCATGTCGCACTCCTTTCCCTCTCCGGGTTGTCGGCCCTCGGTTGGTCGATCGCCTCTCGACGGTTCCTCCACGGGGCCATCCCCGCTGCCGTGGCCTTGGCCTCCTGGCTGACCCTCTTCTCCCTGGAACACTTTCCCGCCAAGTCCCACTCTCACGACCGGCCCCAGGATCCACCCCCCGTGTATGCCTATCTGGCCACTCAGGAGATTGAGGGCGGCATCATGGAGTTGCCGACCTTCAGAGGTTCCATGGACCGAGCTGATCCCCGGTACGGCCACCGAAGAATCGAGTACCGCCATCGGGAGTATCACTACATGTACTACAGCACCCTTCACTGGCAGCCCATTTACAACGGCTTCGGTGCATTTGTCGGGCCTCATCAGTTCGCTGTGCGCAACGCCCTGAATGCCCTGCCCGATGCCCGAGCGCTCGAATTCCTGCACACCCTTGGATTGAAGACCCTTGTTCTTCACACGTACTGGTTCGACGAGGAAGATACCGCTTTCTGGTCCCGCCCCGCCGTTCTCGAAGTCCTTGAACCGGTGGCCAGTGTGGATGGTGCGGAAGTCTACCGCCTCGCTTCCCCCAGGCCCACCCCCACCCAGTGATCGGCCGTCGAACCGAGGCCCGGGAGCAGATGGGCATCGACCCGCCCCTGCCGGCGTCCAGCGAATTGCGCCGGAGACGCCAGAACTGGCCGTGAGTCTCGGGGACACAACTACATGAAGACAATCCTGGTCGGATCCCTTCCGCCGCCCCTTACAGGACAGACCATCGCATTCCAGGTGGCCTGGGAGGGCCTCCAAGACAACAAGATCCCCTCTCGCGTCATCAACCTCAGCGGAGGACGACACCTGACCTTGGAGGGCGGTTTCTCCATGCAGCGACTGGGCCACCTCTTCAAGCCCTTCTGCAAGGCTACTCTGCTCTTGTTCGGCGAAAAGACACTGTACCTCAGCGCCACCCAGAACTGGATCGGATTCCTCCGGGACAGTGTCTTCATTCTGCTCGCCGCAGCCGGCAGGCAGCGTATCGTCCTTCATGCACACTGGGGTAATTTCGCCGGGTACTATGCGTCACTCAGCCCCCCCCAGCGATTCCTCGTCCGCTGGGTGCTCCGGCGCGTCGACTGTATTCTCGTCCTTGGGGAGAGTCACAGGGCCATGTTCGATTTCGATCCTCCTCTCGCGGGGAAGACCAAGGTAGTCTACAATGGACTCCCGTACTGCAAGGATGAGACACCCCTGCGACCCAAGCGCCTTCCCCGCAGCCGCCCCAAACTGCTCTTTCTCTCCAACCTGGTCCTGAGCAAGGGGTACCTCCAGGTCCTGGAGACGCTTCGCATCCTGGTACACGAACGCCGGATCGACGCCGAATGTCACTTCTGTGGAAGCTTCGTGCTCGAGTCCGGAGGCTCCCCCTATTCAACCACTGAAGATGCGGAGTCGGACTTCCTGCTCCGCATACGGCAGGCGGATCTCGCCGGGAATGTCCACTGGCATGGCCCGGTCGATGGCGCCACCAAGCTCCGAATCCTCCAACAGAGTCACTTCTTTCTCTTGCCAACGCGCCTACTGGAAGGCCAGCCCATATCGATCATTGAGGCTTTGGCCTTCGGGTTGGTGGTGATAACCACTGCTACACCTGGAATAGATGAGATGGTTGAAGGGGGGAGATTCGGCGAACTCGTTCCCTTCGACCAACCCCATCAATTCTCGCGCGTCATTGAGTCGTACGTCATGGATCCCGCAAGATTCGAGGCCATGAGTCGGGCCTCCATTGACCGATACCTGACAACCTTCACCAGGGAACAGCACCTGAAACGGCTGATTCCCCTCATTCTCGGCTGAACTCTCCGCACGCGGGCATGTCCACTTGCCCCGCATCCCGCTGCATCGTGCTTCATGCCGACATCGCCTCGGTGGAGGGGAGTCTCCCTCCCCGCACTCGCACGTGCCAATGAGGCCCCCTTTGGACTATTCCAGCCGGGAAAACTATCTTACTTGCTGGTCACGCAAGGCCGCCCCCTGAAATTCACTCCATTTGCGCAGGAATCTCCATGACGTCCCGCCCAGATCCTGGTCCGGCTACATACTCAGATGGGATGAAATCGGAGAGAGACATGCTCTCTGCTCTGCAGAAGACCCAGGACGTCTCTCTCGATTCAGATGAAGTGATGCAACACATCAAGGATGTCCCCTCCTACTACCATTTCGGAACGGGTCGCTCCACGATTCTGCAGAGCCTGGACCTGCCATCGAATAGCACCGTCCTGGAGCTGGGAGCCGGGTGCGGGGCCATTACTCGCTACTTGGGGGAGACCTTCTCCCGGATCGACGCCATAGAGGCCAGTCCCATCCGGTCCGAGATTGCCCGGGAAAGATGCCGTGACCTGGACAATGTAACAGTTCTGTGCAAGGACCTGAAGACCCATTCCTTTGCCTGTGAATACGATTTCGTAGTGGTCATCGGGGTACTGGAGTACTCGCCGATTCACATCTTTCCAGGGGAAGATCCAAGAGCTGCCAGCTTGAGATTCCTCGAACTCGCCAGACGTGCTCTGGCGCCGAGTGGCCACCTGGTCCTTGCGATAGAGAACCGGCTGGGCCTGGACTTCTGGGCTGGTGCCCCAGAGCCTCACACGGGTCGCCCGTACGATGGGATTTACCAGTATCCAATCGCCGGATCTCAGATCACTTTTTCCAAAGTGGAACTGCAGCAACTCCTGGCTGATGCAGGATTCACCGATACAGCCTTCTACTACTGTTTTCCCAACTACCATTTTGCGAGAACCATCCTCAGCTCAAGGGGCGACGAGAGGGAGCACTTCCTTCACAATTGGGTTGAGTTTCCGAGCGACTCCACCCCGAACCCCAAGACTCCTTCCTTCAACAAGCTTCTGGCTGCTCAGGCTCTGGGTGGGGCAAGGATGTTGCGGGACTTCGCCAATGCCTTCCTGGTTGTGGCTGGGACCAACGGAGTTCCAGGTCCCAATTGGGCGGCCAAGGTCTACAACATGAAGAGACGGCCCGCTCACCGCACTGTCACAACGCTCGGCCTCCACCCTCAGCCGTTCGTTCGAAAGGCGCACTTGCCTTGCGACGGCTCTACTGTTGATGGTCAACCGAAGCCCGTCTCGAAGGATGTTCGCTGGCGGTCAGGGAACTTGCTCACATTTGAGGTTGCCCGGGCTGCTCTCGGGCGAGATTTCCCAAACTACATTGACGAGATCATGGCCAGGTATGACCGGGAACTGAGGGATCAATTCGGTACGGGAGAGGTGGACTCTGGAGGTTTCCCCCTTCTCAGGCCGGAGTCTCTGGATGCCTTGTTCTCGAACATAATCGAAGGAGAATCGGGGAGATGGCACTTCATTGATGAAGAGGTGCTGTCCGAGGGTCTGATTCCCATGGATTTCGTGCTGTACAGGTGCATCCGGTTTTGCCTGTATCGCCACGGGGTCAGCGATGCTCAGTCAAGGAAGATCATTCGATCCTTGTATCCGGCATATGGTCGCGGCAGGCACAAGAGCAATCGAACACGTGAGGATGCTTTCCAACGGGCCATGGTCTCAGACCCGGTTGACCCAAGGTATCTTCGCAGGAGTCTCCTGATGCGCCTGGCCCTGCATGACTCCTTTCGGCCTTATGTCGAGAGGGTGTGGTTCCGAATTCCCCCGGATATCAGGTCATTCATCAGAAGCCATCTTTGACAAGCCGAGGGGATCGACAGGAGCCACTTGCTTCGGGGTGGTGCACCCCACGACTCCCTACTCGAGCGCGATGGCCGTGGGGCCAATCACTCCCAAGACCAGGTCCCGGACATTGGATCCATCCAGATCAGCGCTCTGAATCCTGTCCGTCGTGTTGTCGGTCCAATACATCCTCCCTCCCGCCAAGTCCAGGGCTATGCCCCGAGGCTCGCCCAGGGTAGTTACCAGATCCTCGACATCTGACCCGTCGAGGTTGGCTCGCTGAATCTTCCCCAAGGCGGCTTCCGTCCAGTACATCTTTCGCCCTTCAACATCGAGGGCCAGTCTATCGGGTGCTTCCAATCCAGTGGTGACGAGATCCTGGACCCGGGATCCGTCCAGGTTGGCCCGCTGAATCTTGTCTGTGCCCTGGTCCACCCAGTACATCCTGCCTTTCCCGAGATCCAGGGCCAATCCCCTGGGTCGGCTCAAGCCCGTACTGATCAGGTCTTCGATGTCGGATCCGTCGAGGCTCGCTCGCTGAATCTTGTCCGTGATCATATCCGTCCAGTACATCTTCCCCCCCGCCAGATCGAGGGCGATGCCCACGGGGTAATCCAGTGTGGTGATGAGATCTTCGACACTGGACCCATCGAGGTTCGCCCGCTGAATCTTGTCTGTGCCTTGGTCAGTCCAGTAAATCTTGCCTTTGATCAAGTCCAGGGCCACGTCAATTGGATCTCTCAATCCTGATGTGACCAGATCCTGGACATTGGATCCGTCGATGTCCGCCCGCTGGATCCTGTCCCTCGATCCAGCGTTCGTCCAGTACATCCTCGTCTTGTCCGGTATTCCGAAGGTATAGGTCCGGAGAACGGCCCGGTCTGACACCCGGCGCAACTCGACCCTTGCTTCCCCGGGCCCGCATGCGGCCAGGTAGACGTCTTGCCCGCTGTGACGGGCGAGGGCCGCCTCAGACTGTGCCGGACACTCACTCGCGCCGCGGGTCCGGGCGACCAGGACGCGGGGCAGGGTGCCGGTCGGGTTGGCCACGACGACCACGGGTTCTGTGCTCTGGATCTCGAATCGCCGCCAGGTCCCGGACCGGTGCAACCCCACCGCGGCGAGGCTCGGCGAGAGGGAGGCGATGGGACTGGCCAGGGCCACGCTGGCAGGAGTGCCGCCCGGGAGGGTGACAACGTCTTCGACCTCTGAACCGTCGAGGTTCGCCCTCTGGACCTTGCCGGTCCCCGTATCGGCCCAGTAGACCTTGCCCGAGGCCACATCCAGGGCCAGCCCCTTGGCAATTCTCAGTCCAGTGGTGACGAGGTCTTCGACGTTGGATCCGTCGAGGTCCGCCCGCTGGATCTTGTCGGTGCCGTAGTCCGTCCAGTAGATCCTGCCGGACGCCAGGTCGAGGGCCAGCTCCCCGGGGATCTTCAGTCCGGAGGTGACGAGGTCCTCCACCTGGGAGCCGTCGAGGTTGGCCCGCTGGATCTTGTTGGTGCCGTAGTCGGACCAGTAGACCTTGCCCCTGTCCGCGTCCAGGGCGATGCCCTCGGGGCTGTGCAGGCCGACAGAGACCAGGGTCTGGACGCGGGATCCGTCGAGATTGGCCCGCTGGATCCTGTTGGATCCGGCGTCCGTCCAGTAGATCTGATCTCGCGCCAGGTCCAGGGCGATGGCGACGGGGCGGATCAGTCGGGCCGTGACGATCGCCTCGGCATCGGATCCGTCGAGGTTGGCGCGCCAGATCCAGCGGGTGTCCTGGTCGGTCCAGTAGATCCTGCCCTCCAGCACGTCGAGGGCCAGGCTCCGCGGCGAGCCGAAGGTGACGAGGTCTTCCACGTTGCCGCCGCCGGCATCGGCACGCTGGATCTTGTCTCCGTCGGTCCAGTAGATGGTGGCGATGCCCAGGCCCGTCGTGGCCCTCGGCAGCTCCTCGATGGCGAAGGTATAGGTCCGGAGGAGGGTCTGGTCCGAGGCGCTCCGAAGCTCCACCCTGGCCTGACCGGCGGAGCACCCGGCCAGGTAGATGGTATCGTTGTCCTCGCGGGTTATGCCGTCCTGGGCAACGGCAGGGCATCGGTTGGAGTCCCCGCCGGTGCGGGTGATCTCAACCCTCGGGGTGGTGCCGGCGGGATTGGCCACAACCTCGACCGGCCCATCGGCCCGGACGGTAAAGGCGTGCCAGGTCCCGTCGTCCAGGAAGTCCACTGAGGACGGGTCAGGCGACAGCGTGGCAGCAGGGGTCTCAGCGCCTGCGATCTCCAAGGCCAGTCCCGATGGCCCGCTGAGTCCAGCAGTGACGAGATCCTCGACATTGGACCCGTCGAGGTTCGCCCGTTGGATCCGGCCCCTGCCATGGTCGGTCCAGTACATCTTGCCGGCCGCCAGGTCCAGCGCGAGCCCATGCAGGATGTCCCCTCGCGTTGAGACGAGATCCTCTACGTTGGTCCCATCCAGATCAGCCCGTTGAATCCTGTCCGTACCCCAGTCGGTCCAGTACATCTTGCCGTTTGCGGTATCCAGGACCAGCGCCGTGGGAGCGCGAAGTCCCGAGGTGACCAGATCCTGTATCTCTGATCCATCCAGGTTGGCCCGCTGGATCACCTTCGCCCCCTGGTCGGTCCAGTACATCCTTCCGGCGGCGACATCCAGGGCCAGTCCCTGGGGGTCTGTCAGACCGGTTACGAGATCCTCCACGCCGGATCCGTCCAGGTTGGCCCGCTGGATCTTCCCGGTCCTCTGATCGGTCCAGTACATCCGGCCCGCTGCCGCGTCCAGTTCGAGCGCCGCAGGGCCGATCAACCCGACGGTGACGAGATCCTCCACCTGGGACCCGTCGAGGTTGGCACGCTGAATCTTGTCGGTGCCATTGTCGGTCCAGTACATCTTGCCTCCGGCCACATCCAGGGCCAGCTCCTTGGGCCCGCTCAATCCGGCCGTGACCAGGCTCTCGACGTTGGACCCGTCGAGATTGGATCGCTGGATTCTGTCCGTGCCCCGGTCCAGCCAGTACATCCGGGAGGGCCCGCCATCAAAGCCGTCCTGTCCCCCAATCTGCTGAAGCACGAACTGGGTGGCGATGAGCCAGACGTCGACATAGTCGATCCGGCCGTCGCTGTTCATGTCTGCCTGGGAGATATCCCCGTTGTTGGGCATGGTGACGGAGTTGTCGGCGATGTAGGTGGCCACGAGCAGGGCGTCCACGAGATCGACGCGGCCGTTGTTGTCCACGTCGCCCGGCACCCCGCTCTGGGCGACCTTCTCCCTTGGGATATGGCCTGCCTCTTCCAGTACGAGGTCTACAGGTCCCATGCCGGTTGCCACTCGGAAGGCCGGGTCCACGTAGGTGAGCCACCCCGGGCCGGAGACGGTCAGACCATGGACGTAGGTGCCCTCCCCGGGAGCCTCGGGGCCGGGGCCGGGGGAGCCTCCAGTCCGGGGCGCGGCCATCCCGGCCTGCCCGTCCACCAGTACCATGCGTTCGGTGGCCACCCTCGAGCCGCTCTGCAGCCGGTACAGGTAGACCCCGGACCCCACGGCACGGCCCGAGTCATCGGTGCCGTTCCAGCGGGCGCTGTGGAATCCGGCGGGCTGCTCCCCTTCCACCAGCGTGGCGATGCGCTGGCCCAGAAGGTTGAAGACCTGCAAGCGCACGTGCGCCGCCAGTGGCAGCTGATAGGGGATGATGGTGGAAGGGTTGAAGGGGTTGGGGTAGTTCTGGCCGAGGGAGAACTGGTCCGGGAGGGCGGATGGACCCAGGGCCACCCGGGAGATGGAGAACCGGCCGGCTGCATCCGCCGTAGTCCCCGCCAACAGTCGAAACTCCGACAGGTCGAAGAGCATCACCCGGGCCCCGGGGGCCGGGGCCCCGGAGGGCAGCCCCACCCGCCCTTCGATCAACGGCTCTGCCTTGGCCGGCAGAACCAGGAGCCAGCCCGAGAGGGCAAGGCCAAGGCTGACCTTCAGGAATCCGGTATCCACAGGTCTACTCCTTCTGCTTTCGATTCGGTAGAGGATGGTACGCGCACCCATGGCGAATCACCCTGCCCCTGCCGGGCTCCCTCCCCCCCTGAACCAGTCTACCGTCCGCCCCATCCCCTCCCGCAGCGGGGTCTCCGCCCGCCAACCCAGATCCCTCTCCGCGGCGGCGACATCCAGCCAGATCCTGGGGATGTCCCCGGGCCGCGGGGGGCCGTGGACCGCCCCGCCATGGTCCGGGATCAACTCACATAGCGAGGCATGCAGCTGATTCACCGAAACGGCCAAACCTGTCCCGAGGTTGTACGGCCCCCGCCTCCCGGATCGGTACACGGCCAGCGCTCCCTCCACCAGGTCCGACACGTAGATGTAGTCGCGCACGTCCTCTCCGTCGCCGAAGATCGTCACCTGCCGGCCTGCGAGCATGGCTTGCGCGAAGATGGCGATGACCCCGGCCTCTCCATGCGGGTCCTGGCGCGGACCGTAGACGTTGGAGGGCCGCACGATCCCGTAGTCGATTCCATGGAGATGGCCGTAGACGCGCAGGTACGACTCCACCGCCAGTTTGGAGGCCCCATAGGGAGACAGGGGCTGCGCAAGGAGCGACTCCCGCGGCGGCAGATCCTCCGGGCAGAGGTCGCCGTAGATGCCGCCGCCGGTGGAGAAGAAGATGAACCTCGGCCTGGCCTTCAGGGCCACCAGCGCCTGCAGCAGGTTCAGCGAACCGATCAAGTTGACCTGTGCGTCGCGCTCGGGGTCCCTGGCCGATACGGCCACGCTGACCTGCGCCGCCAGGTGGAAGACCGCCGCGGGAGCGACCTCCGCCACGATTCCACCCAGTGAGCCGTCGCGGATGTCCGCCTGGATCAGCTCCGCCGACGGATGGAGGTTGGCGGCATTTCCCGTCTCCAGCGAATCGATGACGTGGACCCGCTGCCCGGTCTCGACAAGCCGATCGACGAGGTGGCTGCCGATGAACCCCGCTCCACCTGTCACAAGGACATTGGCGGGGGGGGAGAGGTCGCGTGCCATGGCGCCCAACCTAACCCGGCGACTTGTCCCGAGCCAGGGTCCCCGGTAGATTTGGCCCATGGCGAATGTAGTGACGAGCCCCCGTTACTCCCGCTGGCGCCGCCCTCTCACCGACGAATTCGTGGTCATCGACACGGTACCCGAGCCGGATGTGCTCACCGATGCGCCGTCGCTGGTGCGGCTGCCCCGCGGCGACCTGCTGTGCGCCTGTCCCCGTCTCGTGGGCGGCGCCGGCCACCTGCAGGCCACCCTCCAGCGGCTGGGACCCGACACGCTGAGCGTCTACACGAGCGCCGATCACGGTGACTCGTGGAAGGAACTCCACCGGCTCCCCTTTCTCGCGGGACGGCTGTTCCTCCACCATGGGTCCGCATTCTACCTGGGTGTGGGGCCGGAGCGCAGCGGCATCTGGATCAGCCGCTCCGACGACGGCGGTAGAGGATGGACCGAGCCCGTGGAGCTCTTCGAGGGTTCCTTCTACGCCGCCGCCTCCGGCATGGCCGAGAGAGACGACCGGCTCTACTGGGCCTTCGGCGCCGTCAATGCCGAGGGCGAGTTCAACCGCAAGGGGTCCCGGCTCCTGGCGGTGGCCGGCGACCTGTCTGCGGATCTCACCTCTCCGGCAGCCTGGCGCCGCTCCCCCCACCTTGAGTATCCCGGCACGCCTGCCGAGCTGGTACGGCCCGGGCGGCCTCGGGACCGGGATCACTGGCTCGAGCCCAACGTCGTCAACACACCCGATGGTCTGCGCGTCATCGCCCGCCTGCGGCTCGACGGCTACGCCACCTCGGGGATGGCGGCGGTCTGCGACCTCGCCGACGAAGGCGAGCACCTCGACTTGCGGCTCTCGCAGCTCTATCCCACGCCGGGAGCGCAGAACCACTTCCACATCCTTCACGACGAAGTCACTGCCCTGTACTGGATGGTCTCCAATCTACCCACGCGGACGCAGGCCCCTGGCAGCCTGCCGGCACAGCCCGGCTTCAGGGGCTCGCCCGGCAACGAGCGACGATTCCTCATGCTCTTCTACGGCGTCGACGCCCTCAACTGGTTCCCCGCCGGATGCGTCGCCCATTGGCCGAGTCCCGCCCAGGCCTTCAACTACACGACGCCGCTGATCGACGGCGGAGACCTGCTCATCGTTTCGCGCACCTCCCGCAACGGACGCGACCAGCACGACAACGACCTGATCACCTTCCACCGTCTGCCGGAGTTCCGTTCGCTGGCCCTGGACCTGTCCCCGGAGGCCTGAAGCCGCCCGGCCATCAGAGGAGGCGATGCCCCATGGCTCGGATCCCTCTACTCGCGGTGCTCGCTCTCTCGGGCCTCGCCCAGTGCAGCGGCCAGCGCGAGGAAAGCCGGACGCCGGCCCCCGCGCCGCGCTATACCGGCGACCTGCCCGTCCTGCAGGAGCGCGGCGTCCTGCGCGTCATCGTCCCCCCCGAGCCGGTCGATCACCTGCCCAGGTCGGGCGAACGGGTAACCCTCGACTACGACATCGCCCACGGCTTGTCGGAAGCCCTCAAGCTGAAGCTGGAGCTGGTCAAGGCCGGAAGCTTCGCCGAGATGATGGCGAAGCTGCTGGAGGGCGAGGGGGACATCGTCGCCGCCAGCCTGACGATCACGCCCCAACGGCAGGAGAAGGCGGCCTTCTCCGTGCCCTATCTCCACGTGGACGAGTACCTCGTCACGAAGGCCGGCGGCAGCTTGCCGGGAGCGATCGAGGACCTGGCGGAGATGGAGATCGGAGTCCGCCGTTCCAGCTCGCACTACCAGACTCTGGTGGATCTCCAGCAGCAGGTGCCTTCCCTGCGCATTCACGAGGCGCCGGAACAGCTCGGTCTCGACCTCCTCGTGGAAGGTGTCCTGCGCGGCGACTACGAGGCGACGGTATCCGACGAGCATCTCTGGGGCGCCGTGTCGAGGCACTACCCCAACATGGCCACGCCTCTCGTGCTGGCCGAAGGCCGCCCCATTGCGCTGATGATGCGGCCCGGAGACGCAAGGCTGAAGACCACCGTCGACGAGTACCTGCTGGCCCGTCGCTTCAGCCTCCGGGCCCAGGATGACTACACGGACGACCTGCCCGGCCTGAAGGAGCGGGGGCGGCTGCGCATGCTCACGCGCAACAATCCCCTGACCTACTTCATACACCGGGGCCGTCAGGTCGGATTCGAGTATGAGTTGATGAAGGAGTTCGCCGCCCGTCACGGCCTGCGGCTCGATATCGTCATCCCCGACAGCCACGCCGACCTGCTCTCCTACCTGAACGAAGGCAAGGGCGACCTGGTGGCTGCGGCCATGACCGTCACCGGCCCCCGGCGGGAGCTGGCGGCCTTCAGCCAGCCCTACAACGAGGTGGACGAGCTGGTGGTCGTCCGCGCCGGCCAGGACTCGATAGCGAGCCTCGCCGACCTGGCCGGGCGCACGGTGCACGTGCGCCGGAGCTCATCGTTCTACACCACCATGAAGGCTCTCGAGGATTCCATCGGACTGAAGGTCGTCGGCGTCTCCGACACCGTGGAGACGGAGGAGATTCTCGCCGGGCTCGATGAGGGCTTGTACGACATCACCCTGTGCGATTCCAACCTGCTCGACATGGAGGTCGCTCACGGGCTCCGGCTCAAGGCGGCCTTCCGCATCAAGCCGACGGTCCTGGGGTGGGCGGTGCGCAAGGGAAACCCCGAGCTGCTGGCGGCCCTCGACCAGTACGTGCGGGAAGAGAAGGGCGGCCTGCTCTTCAACATGATGAAGAAGAGGTACTTCGAGAGCAAGCGTACCATCGCCAAGGCGAAGGACTCCCTGCGCGTCGACCTGAGCGGGCGCCTGTCGCCCTTCGATGACCTGGTGAAGAAATACGCCCGCCAGTATGACCAGGACTGGCGCCTGATCACGGCGCAGATGTACCAGGAGTCGAAGTTCGATCCGCAGGCCAAGAGCTGGGTCGGAGCCCTCGGCCTGATGCAGATCATGCCGGAGACCGGCCGCGAGCTGGGATTCGAAGACCTCCACGACCCGGAGCAGAACATCCACGCGGGCGTCAAGTACATGTACGAGCTCGTCAAGCGCTTCGACCCAGCCATTGCCATGGAGGAGCGGGTGCGGCTGGCCCTGGCCTCGTACAACGTCGGGTACGGACACGTGCTCGACGCCCGCCAGCTGGCCCGGGAGAAGGGCTGGGACCCGGATCGCTGGTTCGGCCACGTGGAGCGCGCGATGAAGCTGCTCGCCAAGCCGGCGTACTACAAGCGGGCGCGCTACGGCTTCTGCCGGGGCGGCCAGCCGGTGCACTACGTCGGCAACGTTCAGAGCATGTACGACGCCTACGTGGGGATGCTGAGCCTGGCCTGGCCGGCGGCGGAGACGCGGATCTGAGGCGAGGAGGATTGAGGGGCCCTCACTCCGCCGGCGGCGTCTCCGAGGCGGCGAGTCCCACGAGGTGGCCCTCGATGTCCCGGAACTGGGCGTAGGTGACGGTTCCCGGGATGACGGTGGGGGGCTGGACGACCTCGCCCCCGAGTTCGACGGCCCGGTCCAGGGCGCCCTTGATGTCGTCGACCTGTACGTAGACGGTGAGCAGCGAGGCGCCGTCCATGCTCGCGCCGACGCCGCCGCCGATGCCGCCGCCGGTTTCTTCCGGGCTGACGAGGCCGTAGGGCACGTCCGGGGCCATGGGGGTGAGACTCCAGCCGAAGAGGTCGCGGTAGTACTGCTGGAGACCCTCGGCATCCTTGCCGGTGATCTCGAAGTGAACGACGGGGTTTGGCATGACTCTCCTTTCCTCGGTTTATTGGGCGATCCTTGAAGGTAGAATAGGGAGGCCCGTCACATGGCGCACCTGAACGAGATCGTGGACCCCTCCCTGGCCCGGGAGCTGGAACAGGCCGGGACGGAGGGAAAGGCGGACGTCCTCTTCGCCTACATGGAGCGCCGGGGGCAGTCGTTCTACGACGAGGCCGTGACCCAGCTCGAGCACGCCCTGCAGTGCGCCAACGAGGCGCGGCTGTCGGGGGCCGACGACGTGCTCGTCACCGGGGCCCTGCTGCACGACCTGGGCCACTTCCTGGTGGACGAGGGAAACGAGAAGGCCGACTTCCTCACCGAGGACCTGCTCCACGAAGAGGTGGGAGCCGAGTACCTGAAGCCCTTCTTCATCGACGCCGTGACCGAGGCGGTGGGCCTGCACGTGCCGGCCAAGCGCTACATCTGCACCGTGGAGCGGGACTACTACCAGACCCTGTCGCGGGCCTCCAAACGGAGCTTCGAGCTGCAGGCCGGCTTCATGTCCGACGCCGAGAAGGCCGCCTTCGAGGCGAACCCCCACTGGGAATCCGCCGTGCAGCTGAGGAAGTGGGACGACCTGGCCAAGGTGAAGGGCCTGGAGACCCCGGGACTGGAGAGCTACCGGGGGGCCGTGCAGGGATGTCTGAAGTGAACGGGCGGGATGGAGGGCCGATGCCGCCGGGTGCGGCGCCTACACCCGCCCAGGGTAGGAGCGGCCCCGCACCTGCCTGAAGGGCGGCTGCTTCGGCGCGTCGGTGACGGAGTCGTCCTTCCACGACGTGGCCCGCATGTAGTGGGTGGCGTAGCCCCGCCGGCGGCGGCCGGAAGTGTTGGCGCCGCTGCGGTGGACGGTGAGGCTGTGGTGGAAGCTGACGCTCCCCGGCCTCAGGGGCACGGCCACGGCCGGCCACCGCTCCCCGCCGAGATCCTCGCGGAAGGTCCCCAGCAACATCGGCCGCTGCATCATCCCCCAGCGCTGGGTGCCGGGGACGAACTCCAGGCAGCCGTTGCCGCGGTCGGCCTCGTCGATCGCCGTCCACGCCGATACCAGGTCCATGGGGAAGATGTCGCGCCACGAGGCCGAGTCCTGGTGCCAGGGCTGCTCGGCGCCGACCCCGGGGGGCTTCATGAAGAGCTGGTCGCCGTAGAGCTTGATGTCGTCGGTGCCGAGGAGGTCGGCGATGACGTCGACGATCTTCGGGTTGGTCGCGTGGGCCCACATGACGCCGTCCTGCACGGCGACCTGGTGGAGCTTGCGCACGGCCAGCACGCGGTCCCCGACCTCCGCCTCCCCCTCCCGGTAGATGCGCTCGAGCTGGACGCCCCCGGAGACGTGCTCCGCCTCGCCCGCGGCGATCCGGTCGGCGCGCGCCGACACGGCCTCCACCTCCGGCGGCGACAGCAGGTCCTCCACCACCAGGAATCCGTTCACCACGAAGCGGGTGACCTGGTCCTCGGTCAGCGCCCTGAGAGTCCTTCCTTCCGCAGTGATCGTCATGTCATCTCCATGGCCGCGGCCTGGCGGCCGTCTTCGGGTTGCCGGCGCACTAAGAAGGGCCGGTACGGAGTCGCGTCAAATGGGCGGCTTGTTCAGGGAATCCGTCGGTCCCTGACTTCCGGGACCGTCTGAGGCTCACGCCCCGTGCCGAGACCTGACCTCGAGTACTGGAACCGCCGCACGAGCATCGGCGCCATCGCCGTCAACCTGCGCTGGGCCTGGGGCCACACCTGGACCCATGCGAGGATGGCGGCGCTGGGGATGATCTCCGTCCAGCTCCTGCTGGGCCTCCAGCCGGCCCTGCTCATCCACGTCACGAGGAACCTGGTCGACACGGTGGTCGCCGCCGCGGGCGGCGGCTCCGAGGGCTTCGGCGACGTCCTGCCCTGGCTGATCGCCTTCGGCCTGCTGCTGCTGCTCACCAACGAAGTGCTGTGGAACGTGCGCGACATCCTCAACGTTCGGCTGGAGCAGAACCTCGCCCACGTCCTGGGCCGCCGCCTGCTGACGACGTCGTCGCGGTTGCCGCTGCTGTTCTTCGAGGCCAGCGAGACCTACGACCGGCTCGAGCGGGCCAGGGAGCCGGGGCGCAAGGTCAGCCGGCTCCTGTTCTCCTCCCTGGAGTTCTTCCGGGGCGTGATCACGGCGGTCTCGGTCGCGGCCATGTTCGCCGGGGTCAGCCCCTGGATCTCGCTGGCGCTGCTGGCGGTGCTGGTGCCCCAGGTGCGGCTGGAGATCGAGGAGAGCCGCAAGTTCATGGCCTTCACCTACGGCGAGACCCCGGAGGAGCGCCGGGCCGGGTACGTCGACCGCATCCTGACCGGGCGGGGGGAGCAGAAGGAGATGCGCCTCTTCGCCCTGCACGCCCCGCTCACCGGCCGCTGGCGAAGCATGCGCCAGGTGCTGCGCGAGCGGCTCTTCGAGCAGCGCCGCCGCCAGGTTCTGGGCGTGCTCCCGGGCACCGGCCTGCGCATCGCCGTGGGGGTGGGTGTCGCCGGGGTCCTGGCCTACCTGCTCGGCAGCCGGGTCCTCACCCCCGGAGCCTTCGTGGCCCTCTTCCAGGGGGTGGACGACATGTTCCGGGCCGGCGGAGGTCTCGGCTACAGCTCCAGGGAGCTGCAGAACCAGTCCGCCGAGGTCGGGTACGTGCGGGAGTTCCTCGACCTGGAGGCGCACGTCGGCGCCGCCGAGGCGGCCTCGTCCGGAGGGGCCGGGAAGGCGCCCTTCCCCCGGCCCCTGCGCCAGGGGATCGAGGTCGAGGGCGTCCACTTCGCCTATCCGGCGCCCTCCTCCGGCAGGGCGGCTCCTCCGGTGCTCCAGGGCGTCGACCTCAGACTGGCCCCGGGAGAGAGGGTCGCCCTCGTGGGTGAGAACGGATCGGGCAAGTCGACCCTGGCCAAGATCCTCCTC
>JAPOZM010000041.1 GCA_026706075.1 Gemmatimonadaceae bacterium | reverse complement strand
GCGCGGGATCGATCTTGTCGATCCCTACGGGGCCGTTTCACCACGGCCTGCTAGCGGCGGATAGCCCCTGACTACGCCATCATGTACGCTTCTTCCCGCGGGCCCATATCAGGTACAGGAGTATTGGAAGACCGATGGCGGCAACGACCAGCATCGTGACCGCGAGAATGAACGTCACGTCGAGGCGAACAATCTGAGCGCCTGCAGGCGGTTCGCCCCGAAAGAGGCGGATCCGTTGCGCGTAAACCGGCTGCTCCAGAAGCTCAAGAGCCCTGATGAGGATGGGATGGTCGTCGACGCCGGCAGGCGCCTCAAGGACGAAAACCCCTATCCCAAGCGCAACGGCGACGAGAAGTCCAGTCCATGGCCGCATCGCTGAACCCTCCCGATGTGGACGAGCCCGCAAGACCACATGCTGCCTCCGTCGCCAGCGCAACCCGCAACCAACGGCGGCAGCGCAGCCGCCACGAGGAAGCTCCTCATGCTTGCACCTCCTGCCCGAAACGAGGCCACCATACCACGTCGACTCCTCAGCGCAACCCCTTTCGGCCACGAGCAGCGATGACGGCGACAGTGCGGATCAGAAAAGTTGCACCCCTGCCCCACCTGTGATACGGGTTGGGCCAGGGAACGGGCGGGAGACAACTGCTAGTGGGTTTTCGCGTGACCGTCGGGACGGTCGGGGGCATCCTCATCGGGGTGCCCCTGGCCCTGTTCCTCGCCAACTGGGCCGGGGCACCCGTCTACGACCAACGGCCAAGCCCCCTGCTGATGGCCCTGGTCCAGGCCGGGTACGTCCTGTTCCTGCTGTCGCCGTTCATCCTGATCGTCGCGTTGTTCGCGTGGTTCACGCGCCGGCGGTCAGCTGCGGAGAAGCGGGATCGGGAGCGGGTCTCTCGCATGGCTCAGGATGCCTTGCAGCTCACCGGCGGGGACCACATCCAGGCGGCAGCGCGCCTCCGGCGCCAAGCACAGCAAGCGCTACAGGCGGGCGCGGTGGCCCTCTCACAGAGCGCCGGCAGCGAGCGGGCGGCCCAGTGCGCCGAAACGGCCCTGTGCCACATGCGGGCCGCCGTGACCCTGGATCGCCATCAGTAGATCCCGGAGACCGGTCGTCGCGCTACGGACCTGCCGCGTACTCTCTCAGAATCGTCCGAGCTGTGGCGAACCTGGTGTCCTCGGCCGCCCTTTTCTGGTCCGTGCCTGTGACGTACCAGAGATACTGGTCCTCCAGGACTCGAAGCGCCTCTGGATGAAGCGAGTAGCCTGTTGACTCGATGGAGGCCGGATCGCGTCCGATCGAGAACGCGTGATCGAGTCGTAGGATGGACCCTTCAGGCGATCCGCTGGGCAGCGGCAAGAGATCCCAGAAGTACTGGGCGTACTCGCAGAGCTTAATCCGAGCGACCAACTTGGGCGACCAACCGCCACGTGAGGACGTTCCGTTCGCGCTGTAGTAAGGCAAGACGAGACGAGTCCGGGCGGTATGGCGACGAGGCTGACCGCGGGCCAGTGTCCGATCAATCTCTTCACTTGGTTCCACCAAGATGAGGCAGGGGCGCCTCTTACCACGTTGAACCAAGAAGCTCTCACCGTCAAAAAGCGGCATTGCCGCGACGGGCAGGGTAGAGGGCTTGGGTGGTGGGTCACCCACCCGGAACTCTTCCATATGGTATGCGGCCGAGTCGTGTTGGCGGTCGTCATCACCACGACTAGTGACTGTAAGGCGGCGGGGTTTCTGTTCGGGGTAGGGAGCCACCGCCCAGACCAAGCTACCGGGCCCGACCGTCTTGCTCCGGCCCCACCAATTCTTGTCCAGGGAGACGAGCGCTTGTACCGATTCTTCAGGGTATGTCTGGGTCACGGCGCTGAGAGGACGACCACACCGAGTCGTCGAAGTAGATGGTACCCGAGGACGGCTTGGGTGGCGGCCCGGCTTGGCGATCCAGCGCCTCGGTCCCCTCGTGGAACACCTCGTCGTAACGAGGTGGCGGCCCGGCCGGGACGACGCGCGAGGTCCGTTCCGCGTCGATCAGCTGCCGCATCTTACGTCGCCCCTCCTCAAGCACCTTGGCTCGGCGACGCTTCTCGGCCCGCGTGAGCCTCACCCGCGGTTGAGGCTCCGCCGGCGGCTCGACCGGAAGGATGGCCGTCTCGAAATCCAAGACCTCACCCGGCCGTGCTGCGAGCATCGGTGGGGTGAGGTAGACGTGGCGGAGGAGATCCGCCGTGTCGTTGCCGTACCTGCGCACTGAGCGGGCGATCGCCATCGCAACGCGAGGCGGAAGCTCAGAATCGGCGGTCTCCGCGACTCGGTTGGCCTGCCATGAATCCTTGAATAGGTAGCTGACATGGTCGGCGCCGCGGGAAGAGTAGTGCCGCTCATCAGCGCGGGCGCGGTCGACGAGGGCCGGCTGGACGCGGTCGTGGGCGTCACCGTCCCAGGGGCCGAAGTGGAGGAATTGCCAGCCGACGCCGGTGTACGTCGCTCCCTGGTTCCGTGCGGCGTGCGCCAGGTCCGCGAGATAGGCGTACTTCAGCAGATGCAGTGCTGCCAGCGATCGGTGGCGCCAATCATCGGCCTGCGAGGCGCAGGCGAGGGCGTACTGGAACAGGAGATCGATCCGCGGAGGCTCGGTCATCTCAACCCGCCGGGATCACGCAGGGACGGCGTCGAGCGCTTGATCTCGCTCTCTCTCTCCGAGGGGGGCAGCGCCTTGCCCCTGAGCATCACAGCCTAACAGCCGTGTCAAGTACTCGTTCCGGCATGAGTTGTCGACGCTGGAGGCGGGTCTGTTTGGCCGTGAGTGTGGCACTCCAACCGCGGGTCACGCGCCGGCGGCGCAGGCGAGCCCTCGTGCCCGGTCTTCAGCTTCTCCTCTAGGCGGGCCTTGTCGCGCCGCTCCTGCTCGCGCGCCTCCTCGACCATCCGCTCCCAGCGTTCCATCTCACCTCCCGCTAGGGTCCCCGGGCGATCACTGAGGCCGCTCGGCCCCGAAGCCCCAAGAGTCCATGCACCGGATGCGGGCCGGGATGGTCTCCTTGATCACCCGGCGGTCCGCGGGCGAGATCCGCTCAGGCCGCAGCCGTAGAGCGACGTACGCCACCAGCGTCTCGGCGAAGTCCTCGCCGCCGAGCCCAGACGGGTCGCCCTCCTCACCGCTGCCCGGATCGCTGGCTGCGTACTCCGTGAACTCGCCGTCGCTGGCTTGGGCGTTGCGCCAGCAGTCGGTGACGGCGTACTCGTCCTCCAGCAAGTGCCCAGCCTCGTGGAGGTAGATCTCCTCGGTCGAGCCCAGGAGTTCATCTTGTCGTTGTAGCGGGAGTAGAAGTGGACCGTCTGGCGGTCCCGGTCGGCTCCGGGGAAAGTAGTACCCGCTGTCCAGCGCCGCCACAAGGATCCGCTCGCGGGACAGCTCGGGCAGCCGGCCGATGACCTCCGCGATGTGCTGGACCTCGGTCAACCATCCGCTCCCGCTCGCTCGCGATGGCGGTGTAGTCGGGGCCGTAGGGCCCGCCCGGCGACCAGTACTCCTCCCGGGCCGTACGGCCGCGCGCCGAGCGGGATTCCGGCAAGCGGCCCCCTTCGGCAAGGACCGACCCCAAGGGCGCGGCGGGCGGCCCGGCCGGCGCCCCGGCGCGGCTTACGGGCGCCAAGCGTGCCGTCGGCGGCCGACGAAGGTCGACGAGCACTACTCGGCGTCGGCGCTCAGGCTCCTGCTCGGCTACATCGACATCCGGTAGCCCAGAGGCGTAGACTCAAGGGGGTACGCGCTCGCTGAACTCGGTTTCGGCGTCCGATCCTTCGCCCTCAGGAAGCAAGATCGGCCGCGACAGGAGAACTGTGGCCACTCCTACCACACCCAAAACGGGCAAGCCCGTCCTGAATGTTGTCCGAAGCATCACTTTCGGGGATGTGATCGAGGCTGGCTATGATGACTTTCCGGTTCTGGGGAGAACACCGATGATACCGTGCTTTGTTGAATGCGGCGACCATCCATCAGGCGAACTTCGGACACTGCGATTGGCCCTGACGGTGGATCAGGCCAGACAATTGGTCGACCAAGTTTCAGATCTTCTGCGGGGATACGCACCACGTGAGGAAGGGGCGGGCGAGGTTCACTGATCACGCCCGCGCAGCGCGCCGAGATTCGGCGCCTGTACTACGGCGAGCACTGAAGATGGGGACCATCGCGGCCCAGATCGGCCTCGACCGTGAGACGGTCCGCGCCGCGGTCGAGCACGAGACGGGAGGTGTCGCCCGCGG
>JAPOZM010000045.1 GCA_026706075.1 Gemmatimonadaceae bacterium | reverse complement strand
GCGCTCTCGACCTCGGCGGTGCCCATGCGGTGGCCGGAGACGTTGATCACGTCGTCGACGCGGCCGGTGATCCAGTAGTAGCCGTCCTCGTCGCGGCGGCAGCCGTCGCCGGTGAAGTAGTAGCCCTTGTACTGCTGGAAGTAGGTCTCCTCGAAGCGCTTGTGATCGCCGTACACGGTCCGCATCTGGCCCGGCCAGGGGGCCTTCATGGCGAGCACCCCGGAGACGCCGTCCCCGTCGATGGGGGTGCCCTTCTCGGGGTCGAGGACCACCGGCTCGATGCCGAAGAAGGGGAAGGTCGCCGACCCCGGCTTGAGGGCGGTGGCGCCCGGCAGCGGCGTGATCAGGATGCCGCCGGTCTCGGTCTGCCACCAGGTGTCGACGATGGGGCAGCGCTCCTTGCCGGCGTTGCGGTGGTACCAGCGCCAGGCCTCGGGGTTGATCGGCTCGCCCACGGTGCCGAGGAGGCGCAGGGAGGGCATCTCGTACTTGGCCGGCCACTCCTCCCCGGCGGCGGCGATGGCGCGGATGGCGGTGGGCGCCGTGTAGAACTGGTTGACCTGCCACTTCTCGATGATCTGCCAGTAGCGGTCGGGGTTCGGCCACGTGGGGATGCCCTCGAACATCATCGTCGTGGCGCCGTTGCCCAGGGGTCCGTAGATGATGTAGGAGTGGCCGGTGACCCAGCCGATGTCGGCGGCGCAGAAGTAGATGTCGCCGTCGTGGTAGTCGAAGATCAGCTTGTGGGTGACGGCGGTGTAGACCATGTAGCCGCCGACGTTGTGCTGCACGCCCTTCGGCTTTCCGGTGGAGCCGGAGGTGTAGAGGATGTAGAGGGGGTCCTCGGCGTCCATCACCTCGCAGGGGCAGTCGGCCGAGGCGCCGGCCATCACGTCGTGCCACCACTCGTCGCGGCCGGCCTTCATCTCCACGGCGAACTCGCCCTCGGCCCTGACCCGCTCGACGACGATGCAACTGGTCACCGGCTGGCCCATCTGCCTCTCGGCCTCGTCCATCGCCTCGTCGGCGTTCGGCTTGAGCAGGATCGGCTTGTCTCCCCGGTGGGTGCCGTTGCAGGTGATCAGCACCGTGCAGGTGGAGTCGGCGATGCGGTCGGCCAGGGAATCGGCCGAGAACCCGCCGAAGACGATGGAGTGGACGGCGCCGATGCGGGCGCAGGCGAGCATGGCCACCGCCAGCTCGGGGATCATCGGCATGTAGATGGAGACGCGGTCCCCCTTCTTCACGCCCTTCGACTTGAGGACGTTGGCGAAGCGGCAGACCTGCTCGTGCAGCTCGCGGAAGGTGAGGGTGGCGTCCTCGTCGGGGCGGTTGCCCTCCCAGATGATCGCCGTCTGGTCGGCGCGGTCCTCCAGGTGCCGGTCGAGGCAGTTGTGGACGATGTTCGTCCGGCCGCCGTCGAACCAGCGGATGGAGACCGGGCCCCGGTCCATGTCGTAGTTGTAGTCGCGGACCGTGTGCCACTTCTCGTACCAGTGGAACTCCTCCGCCTGCGCCGCCCACCAGGCCTCGGGATCGGCGATCGAGCGCCGGTACTCGTCGAGGTAGGCCTGGTGGCTGCCCACGTGGGCGCCGCTGCTGGCGTTGGAGGGGGGCGGGTAGAGCTGGTCGTCGCTCATGGGGAGATGGCTCCTTGCATGGGATCCCGGTGAAGCCGGGGTAATATCCGCAGACCCCGACCTCAGGAAAAGAGGCGCCGCCGCAGCCACATGAGCCCCACCAGGCTCTTGGCGTCGGCGATCCGACCGGCGTCCAGGGCGGCCCAGACCTCCTCCTCCGGCCACTCCAGGACCTCGATGCTCTCGCCCTCCTCCGCGAGCCCTCCGCCGGGCCCGCGGCGGCGGCCGGCGTTCACCGGCGCGTAGTAGAGGAAGATCCGCTCCGAGGACCCGCCGGGGGTGAGGTAGAAGGTTCCGATCGGCTCGAGGCGGTCCACCTCGTAGCCGGCTTCCTCGAGGCACTCGGCGCGGGCCACGTCCTCGGGGTCCTGGCCCCGGGCGACCGTCCCCGCCACCAGTTCGTGCAGCCAGCCCGGGCCGTTCTCCCAGGCGGAAAAGCGGAACTGGCGCACCAGCACGACGACGCGGCGCTCCGGGTCGTGGAGCACCACCGCCGCCCCGTCGCCGCGGTCGACGTTGAGCCGCGTGAGGGGCGGGCCCATGGAGCCGTCGGGCCGTTCGTGGCTGAGGTCGACCTCCTCGACCCGGAAGAAGCGGTCGAGCAGGGTCCGGCGGCCGTGGACCTCGACCCGCCCCATCCTCAGGCGATGTCGCCGAGGATCTGCACCGTCACGGGCTCGCCCGCGGCGGCGGTCTGGTCCGGCTCGAGGACGACGATGCCGTTGGCCCCGAGCATGGAGGTGAGGATGTGGGAGCCCTGGGCCCGGTGCGAGGTGCTCGCCGCAAGGCGGCCCCCGCCGTCGAGGCGCAGCCGCGCCCGCAGGAAGTTGCGGCGGTCGCCGTCGTTGGCCACGTCGTGCTCCATGAGGGCCGTGCTCTCCGGCAGGGGCCAGCGCTCCGGCGGGTGGCCGGCGGCCTTGCGCACGGCGGGGCCGACGAACTGCAGGAAGGAGATCAGGCTCGACACCGGGTTCCCCGGCAGGCCGAAGTAGGGTTTCCCCTTCAGCATGCAGAAGAACAGGGGCTTGCCCGGCTTCATCGCCACGCGCCAGAGCACCTCCTCGGCGCCGAGGTCGTCGAGGACCTTCTTCACGTAGTCGTACTCGCCCACGGAAACCCCGCCGGAGGAGACCACGAAGTCGCAGGCGAGGGCGGTCTCCACCGAGGCGCGGATGGCGGCCTCGTCGTCGGCCACCGTGGGCAGCAGCACCGGCTCGGCCCCGCAGGACCGGGCCACGGCCCCGAGGGCGGGGGTGTTGCTGTTGACGATCTGTCCCGGCCCCCGGACCTGGTCGATCTCGACCAGCTCGTCGCCCGAGGAGAGGACGGCCACCGTGGGCCGGCGGCCGACGGGGACGAAGCTCTGCTGCACCGCCGCGAGGACCCCCACTTCGCCGGGGCCGAGCTCGGCGCCGGCGCGGATCAGGGGCTCGCCCTCGCGCATGTCCTCGCCGCGGCGGCGGATGTTGGCGCCCTCCTCGTCCTCCGGCACCAGCACGTCGACGCGGTCCCCGTGGTCGCGGGTGTCCTCTACGCGGATCACCGTGTCGCAGCCGTCGGGGATCGGCGCGCCGGTCATGATGCGGCTCGCCTGACCGGCCTCCAGCCGCTTCTCCGGGACACGGCCGGCCGGGATGTCCTCGATCACCGGCAGGGTCGCCGGGCTCTCCCCGGTGGCGGCGGCGACGTCGGCGAAGCGCACGGCGAAGCCGTCCATGGCCGAGTTGTCGTGGGGCGGGTTGTCGTACGGGGCCGCCACGTCGGCGGCCAGGACGCGGCCGAGGGCCCCCGTGAGGGCGACGCGTTCCGCTCCCAGGGGGTGGACGCGCTCCAGGACGGCGGCGCGCGCCTCCTCGACGGTGAGCATTTGGTGTGCTGGAAGAAGGGCCGCCCGGCGGGTGAACCGCTAGGGCGCCCTGTAGTAGGGGTTCTTGCCGTTGGCGTGGTCGGTGACGTCGTAGATCTCTTCGATCTCGGGCACCGACTCCTTGATCATCACCTCGATGCCCTGCTTGAGGGTGACGTCGGCCATGCCGCAACCCTGGCAGCCGCCTTCGAGCTGGAGGAATACGGTCTTCTCCTTCAGGTCGATCAGGGAGACCCGGCCCCCGTGGCCCGAGACGGCGGGGTTGATCTTCTCGTCGAGGACGTGCTGCACCCGGTCGAGGAGGGAGCCGTCGACGCCCTCGGGCAGGTCGCGGGGGCGCTCGATCTTGAACCCGGAGCCCATCAGGCCCTCGACGTAGTCGACGGTGGCCTCCTGGACGTTGTCGCCGCTGTCGGGGTCGACGTAGACGTCGAAGCCGTCGTAGGGGATGACGGTGTCGTCGTCGTTCTCCTGGCCTTGGGCGATGAAGGCCATCCGGTAGTCGACCTTGAGAGGGGAGACGGAAGTCGCGCCGATGCGCAGGCCCTTGACCGGGTTGGGGCTCTTGTCGATCAGCTCGACGATCTTGGTCTGGGCGAGGTCGGTGATTGTCAACATGGCGGGGGTGACCGTGGCTGGCTGAGGGGAAGTTTGTTGCGGTGGATGAACCTGAATTTACCTTCGAGGCGAGGTCCGTCAACGAAAGGCCGCCACCATGAGAGAGAGCCTGGAGCAGATTCTGGAGGACTCGCGCTCGGACGACGTGCGCCGCCGCCGCAGCGCCGCCCGCGAGCTGTGCCCCTGCGAGCTGAAGGCCGACCACCCCCAGGCCTGGTCCCGTGTCTTCGAGCTCACCCGCGACGACGACGCGCGGGTGCGGCGCATCGCCTTCCACACCCTCACCGACGGATCGCCGCGGCAGCGCGAGGCCGATGTCCTGGCCGCCCTTGAGGGGATGTACGACGATCCCGACCTCCGGCTGCGGCGCAGCGTCCGCCAGCGCCTGGCCAGGTACCGCCGCTCCGGGCGGATCAACCATCACTGAGAAGGACCCTCCCGGTCGTCTTGCCGCTCCCCGGTGGCTCGGATGATCTTTCGGGCATGAGCGATCTCACCCGCCGCACCCTGGGCCGCACGGGCCTGGAGGTCACGCAGCTCGGCTTCGGGGCCGCGGAGCGGGGCCTGCCCGACTCGGCCGACTTCGACGCGCAGGCCGCCGGGGTGCTGAACGCGGCCCTCGACGCGGGGGTCAACCTCATCGACACGGCCCCCGACTACGGCGCCAGCGAGGAGCGCATCGGCCGCTACGTCGGCCACCGCCGGCGCGAGTTCCACCTGGCCACCAAGTGCGGCTGCAACATCGACGGCGACGGCAACCGCCTCGACCCGGGCCACCTGTGGACCGCCGACCGCCTGCGCTCCAACATCGACCAGAGCCTCCGCCGGCTGCGGACCGACTGCGTCGACCTGCTTCAGATGCACAACCCCTCCGTGGAGGACGTCGAGCGGGGAGGGCTGGTCGAGGCCCTCGAGGAGATCCGAGGGGCCGGCAAGGCGCGCTTCATCGGCGTCTCCTCCACCAACCCGCACCTGGCCGCCTTCGTCGCCTCCGGCGCCTTCGACGTCTTCCAGATCCCCTACTCCGCCCTCGAGCGTGAGCACGAGACGATGATCCAGGAGGCGGCCGACGCCGGCGCCGGGATCCTCGTCCGGGGCGGGATCAGCCTCGGCCACCGGGCCAACGAGAGCCGCCAGGCCACCTGGGCCAAGGCGGGCCTCGAGGAGCTCCTGGGCGGCATGAGCCGTCACGAGTTCATCCTTCGCTTCACCCTCGCCCACCCCGCCTGCCACACCACGATCGTGGGCACCACCAGCCTCGATCACATGCGGTCCAACCTCGAGGCCGCCCGGGCCGGCCCCCTGCCGCCCGATCTCTACGCCGAGGCCCGGGCGAGGCTGGCGAGCGTCGGCGAGGTCCCTGCCGAGGAGGGCTCATGATCAACGAGCACGACACCACCCGCCGGGCGGAGCTGCAGGCCGCCGTGGAGGCCCTCCCGCGGGTCGGCCTGGCCGCCCTGCCGACCCCCTTCGAGCCCTGTCCCCACCTGTCGAAGGCCCTGGGGGGTCCGCGGATCTGGATCAAGCGGGACGACCTCACGGGCCTGGCGGCCGGCGGCAACAAGACCCGCATGTTCGAGTTCGTCCTCGGCCAGGCCATGGAGGAGGGGGTCGACACCGTCGTCGGCGGGGCGGCGGTGCAGTCGAACTACTGCCGCCAGCTGGCCGCCGCGTGCTCCCGCCTCGGCCTGGAGTGCCACCTGGTGCTGCGCAAGGTGCGCGGCGAGCGGGACCGCGAGGTGCAGGGCGGCCTGCTCCTCGACCTGCTCGTCGGCGCCCGGGTGGAGCTGGTCGAGGACGAGGGCAGCTGGGAGAGTCTCGGGGCCCGCATCCGCGAGAAGGGGCGGCAGCTGACCGCGGCCGGGCGCAGGGTGCACGTCGCCCGCGTCGGCGACGAGTCGGGGATCGGGCTGGCGGCCGTGGGCTACGTGGCCGCCACCCTGGAGCTGCTCGACCAGGCCGATGCCGCCGGGGTTCGCATCGACGAGATCTGGCTCTGCTCCACCGACTCGACCCAGGCCGGCATCGCCCTGGCCCTGAAGCACCTGCGGTCGCCGATCCGCCTGGTGGGCCTGCCCGCCCTGCCGGAGCCGGTGACCTCGGGCTGGACCTTCGAGGAGTGCCTCTCGTCCGTCGCCAACGAGTGCGGGTCCCTCCTCGGTCTGGAGACCACGGTCGAGCCGGCGGAGATCACCAGCAAGGTCGACTACGTCGGCCCCGGGTACGCCGTCCTCACCGAGGCTGCGCGCGAAGCGATGTTGCTGGCGGGCCGGCACGAGGGCGTGCTGCTCGATCCGGTCTACACCTCCAAGGCGATGGCGGGCCTGATCGACCATGTCCGGCGGGGCCTCATCCCGGCCGAAGGCAACGTCGTTTTCCTGCACACGGGGGGCCTCCCCGCCCTCTTCGCGTACGCCGATTCCCTCGCTCTCGACGAGGCCCTGAAGTCAGGCTGAATCCCGGCGCCGTTCGCCGTCGGCGGGGCTCCTTTGCAGGGCCGGTTTCTCTGGTGGCAGGGGGGGCCGGTCCGTAACTTGTCGAAGACCTCCAGTCGGCCCGGAGGTGCCCGGAGCAAGCAGCGCCCGGCCTGACCCTTTCCCTGCATCGAGGAGGATGCCTTGCAGCGTCTTGAGAGAGGACTGATCGCGTCCCTGCTGACAGGGGTTCTCCTGGCGGCGGGTTGCGGCGGGGACGATCCGGTGGAGCCGGAGCCGGAGGCCGCCCCGCCCGATCTCAGCGGCACCTATACCCTCCTCTCCTTCGCATCCGCCGCTCTGACGGCCGGGAATGCGCTGACCCCGCCCGACGTGAGCGGCATGTTCACCGTGGAGCAGACATCGGTGGCGGGCGGCGAAGCCGGCGGGACCTTCGAGATGACGGTCACGGTCCCCGCCAGCGAGGGTGGAACCACTACGATCGTGGACCAGGGGACTTACAGGAATTACATGGACGGCCAGTTGGAGCAGGTCGGCGAGTTGTGGCAGACCAGGGGGACCTACGAGCTCGACGGCAACACCCTGACGATCGACGTCGCCGAGCCCGTCCTCGCCCTCTCGAAGACGGTCTGGCAGCGGGAGTAGAAGTGGCCAGGTCCGGCCCCCTCCGATCGTGCCGGGTCTACCTGGCGGCCGTCCTGGTCCCGGTGTGGCTGGGGGCCGAGGAGCAGACGATTCGCGGCCTCGTCGTCGAGGGCGAGACGGGGGCGCCGGTCGCGGGCGCCGAGGTGCTGGTGCGCTCGACGCCCCTGGGGGCCCTCACCGACGAAGAGGGGCGGTTCGAGGTCGCCCGGCCCGCGGGCGGTCTCCCCACCCTGGTCGTGGTGGCGCAGGGATTCCGCACCGTCGAGGCCGCGATCGATCCCGAGATGGAGGAAGAGCCCCTGCGGATCTCTCTGGAGCGGCTGTTCTTCGAGGTGCCGGGCCTGACGGTCACGGCGAACCGCGGCAGCCAGCCGGGAGACGCCCCCGCCTCCGTCGCCGTGATCAGCGGCGATGATCTGAAGCGGCGGGAGGCCACCAACCTCAACGAGGCCCTCCCCTTCGCCCAGGGCGTCACCTTCAACGCCGGGCAGATGGACATCCGCGGCTCCAGCGGCCTCTCCCGGGGCGTGGGCAGCCGCGTGCTCATGCTCCTCGACGGCCACCGGACGCTATCGGGGGTGGGCTCGTCCATCGACTTCGCCGTCCTCCCGGTCCTGGACGTGGAGCGCATCGAGATCGTCAAGGGGCCCCACTCGACGCTCTGGGGCACCAACGCCATGGGCGGCGTGGTCAACGTGATCACCCGGCCCCCGAGGCGGGAGGCCCGGACCGTGGTGCGCGGGTACTACGGCCTCTTCGAGACCCCCACCCGCCAGGCCTTCTCCGCCGGGCGTCTGGCCATGCAGGGGCTTCAGCTCCAGCATTCCCGCAGGATCGGGACCGTCCACACGGCGGTCTTCGCGGCGCGGGAGAGCTCCGACGGCTTTCGGCAGAACGGCGGCGTCGACGGTTGGCGGCTGCGGGGGAAGGCGGTCTTCGGGGATTCGGCCACCCCCCTGAAGATGTTCGCCAGCTGGAAGCGCGACGACATGGAGGAGTTCTTCACCTGGCTCTCCGAGGACCGCCGGCTGGAGATCGATCCCGGGAATCTGGGCGACTGGAGGCGCGAGTCGGACCTGATCCTCGGTCTCACGGCCACCCCGCTGGTGACGCCCGGGCTCAAGGTGGAGCTGCGGCCCCAGATCCAGCACTTCCGAAACCGCAACTACTTCGGCGACTCGGGCGACCCGGACCACAACGACGACTTCCACCGCTCCACGCGCTACGGCACCGATCTCCAGCTCTCCCTGTTCACGGTGGGCCGGCACACGGTGACTTTGGGCGGCGAGGCGGCGTACACCGGCGTGGCGTCGAACTTCCTGGAGCCGAGCCCCGAGGTGACGGACCTGGCCCTCTTCGGCCAGGACGAGATCGAGCTCGCCGAGGGGCTGCGCGGCTCGGTGGGGGTCCGTCTCGACAGGCACAAGGCCTCCTCCGCCGAGAGCGACCTGACCCTCAATCCCAAGGTCGGGATCGTCTACCGCCCCTCGCCGCGTCTGAGCCTGCGCAGCTCCCTGAGCCGCGGCTACCGGGCACCGAGCGTCTCGGAGCAGTTCACCTCGACGGTCGTCTTCGGCTTTCGGGTCGTGCCGAACCCGGAGCTTCGCGGCGAATCGGCGTGGGCCGGGGAGGTCGGGGCCACCGCGAGCCCCGCCGACCGGATCTGGTTGGACGCGGGGCTCTTCTGGAGCGAGTACTCCGGTCTGATCGAGGTTACCAACGCGCCGAACCAGCTCTTCACCTTCCAGTTCCGGAACCTCGTCGAAGCCAGGATCAGGGGGGTCGACATGGGGCTGCGCGCCGAGGTGCTCCCCGACCGGCTCGATTTCCAGACGAACTACCTCTTCCTCGATTCCACGGATCTGGGAACGGGACGCAGGCTCGCCTACCGGTCGCGCCACGTCGTCACCACGACCCTCTCCGGCTGGGACGACGCGATCGCTCTCGACATGCGCTACCGCAGCCGTCCCGAGGCGGTTCTCGTCTACCCCCTCGACGAACGCGGCGCCATCACCGTGGTGGACCTGCGGTTGAATCTCGAGGTCATGGGCCTGGACCTGCAGACCCGGGTCGACAACCTGCTCCAGGCCGAGTACGTGGACGTGCAGGAACGGAACCCGGGCGCCTCGCGCAGCCTCCGCACCACCCTCACCTCCCGCTTCTGATCCCGCCGCAAGGGCGGGCCCCTGACGCCCTGTCCCCTCCGGCCGGGTCAATCCTCCACGAAGGCGGCCGCCCCCAGGAGCCGGATCCCGTCGCACGGAACCGCGGGATAGTCGCGGACCGTGATCGACCTGTCCGCGGCGCTCTCGATCTCGTACCCGGTATCCGCGGCCAGCAGCCAGGTCCCCGGGAGGGTTTCAGGCTCGGGCACCGGTTCGGCGAGGCGGAAGGTGCGGCCCTCCACCGAGGCCACGCCCAGCGGCACCTGAGCCTGGGACAGGGTCAGAGTGCGGCCGCCGCAGCTCAGGGTTGTCCCGGAGAGCAGGAAGGCCCGCCGCAGGTTCCCCCCGTCGTCGACGGAGGCGAACCCGAAGCGCCCCTCGATGGAGACCGGCCCGAGGTCGTGAGCGCCCCCGTCCGGCGCCGAGAGGATGTAGTCGGTGCATCCCTGGCGCTGGACGGCCACGGCCAGGGCGCCGCTGGCGGGATCGTCCAGCAGCAGGCGGGCGCCGCGGACGGGTGACTCATCGGTGTACGGCGTGATGACGGCGGCGTAGCGGCTGACCAGCTCCGCATCGCCGCGCCGCTCGGCCAGGATCTGCTGCACCGGCGGGGCGTGGAGCTGGTCGCCGGCGTCCGAGCGCCAGCCGGGGGCGTCGGCGAGGAGCAGCCGGTCCACCGGATTGAGAAGGGTCAGGTCCATGCGCACCTCCTCGTTCCGCCAGGTGGCGGTGAAGGGCTGCCGCGGCTGGCCGGCGCGCAGGTTGTGGAGCCACTCGATCTCCTCGTCCACCGGCTCCAGGTCGACCCCCTGGAGGCCGGCCAGGCGGCCGTTGCAGTGGAAGCCGTACTGGTGCAGCCGGCCGCCGTCGACGCGGAAGAAGTCCACGGCATAGGTCCCGGCGCCGGGGACCTGGACGAGGGCGCAGGTGCGCTGGTAGCGGCCGCACTGCTCGTACTGGCGGGCCGAGGCCTGCACGACCTCGACGCCGGCGCCCGTCCCGAACAGCTCCAGGGCGGCGGCCTCGGGGTGGCCCCTCTGACTCGCGGCGTCCACGGTGACGATGTTGTGGGAGAGGGTGCTCCGCGTCCACGCGTTCCTCGGGTCGTCCCAGATGTAGCCGCGGTCGGCGGCCATCTCCTTCCCGTGGGCGATGTAGATGAGGCCCAGGCTGTCGTAGTGGCGATGGCCTCCGCAGGCATAGCCGTTGAGGTAGAGGGCCGAGTGCCCCTCCGGGTCGCCGCCCCGCAGGACGGCCACGTGCCAGCCGGGGAACCACTCGGTGCAGCGGGGCAGACCGGTCTCTCCCGCGGCCTTCAGATCGGGGTCCCGGTGCCACAGGGCGTACTCGCTCCCCTTCTCCGGCAGGGGCGCGCCCTGGGCCTTCTCCAGCAGGCCGGCGTAGCCGCCGCCGTAGTGGGCGGCCAGGACCTCGGCGTGGATGGGGTCGATGCCCTGGCCGTGGTGGGAGTCGCCGATGACGGGGTCCTGCAGGTTCGGGTCGAGCATGCGCGCCATGCTCTCCAGGGCCAGGCGGTAGCGGTCGAACCGCTGGAAGGGGTCGAGGTCGTCCAGGCGGGGCTCGCTCTCCGGCGCGTAGCCCTCGGGGTCGGAGTATCCCGTGAGCATCTCGGGGATCTCGCGCAGGAGGTTCAGGTGCATGGAGGAGTACCCCGGCGACTCGGTGCAGAAGCCGTCGAAGTGGAAGGCCTCCTCCAGCAGGGTCTCGAGGCCCTCGATGGCGCGGCGCACGCTCTCCGGCCTCTCGAAGAGGATGCCCGCCGCGGCGCTCAGGGCCCGTCCGGGGCCGCACTTGTTGTTGATGGCGTCCCAGTTCTCGGTGTCCGCCCAGCCGGCCAGGAGGAGGTCGTCGACGATGCGGCGGTCCATCTCCGGAGTGATCACCGGGGAGCCGTCGTCGTGGCCGGCGCCGCGGATCAGGTCCCAGGCGAGGGTGGCAGAGAGGATCATCCGGCCGTCGGAGCCGCTGCAGCCCATGCGGCCGGCGCCCCAGAAGCCGTTGTTGAGGACGGCGTGGTCTCCCTGCAGGTGACGCCCCTCGAAGGCGGTGACGATAGTCTCCGGGGCAAAGCGCCCGCCCGGTGGATGGGCGCCCATGGAGGCGGCCGCCTCCCCAGGGGGGCAGTCGGCGACGGTGCCGTCGTAGGAGTGGAAGAGCCACGTGGGATAGCGCCGCGCCAGGCAGTCCATGATCCAGGCCGACCACCGGGCGTAGCGCACCTCGCCGGTGAGGGCGTAGAGCTTGGCGAGGGGCAGCATCTTCTCGAAGCACCAGTTGATCTTCATCGAGCGGATGATGCCGCTCCAGCTCGTGTGCACGGGCCAGTTGACCCACTTGAAGGCGTGCCGCCCCGACCTGTCCCCGGGATGGGCGCGCTCCTCGTCCGTCAGGTAGAAGGTGAAGGTCTGGCCCATCCGGGGGGCGGTGACGCTGCCGGTCTCGGGGTGGTCGGGGCTGGGGTACTCTGTCCTGCAGTACTTGCAGACCAGGCGGTCGGGGTCCCGGACATCCCAGTCGTAGATGCCGGTCTCCCCCATGGTGGAGAGGCGGTTGACGCAGACCGGGCAGTTCTGGCCGTACTGGGGCCAGGGGGTCAGCTCGGGCATCATCGCCTCGATGAAGCCGCGGTCCTGCTCCATCAGGTAGGCGACCTGTTGCTTCCACCCTTGGACGATGGCCTGGGCCCACGCGTGGCGGGCCAGGTTCTCCCGGGCCCTGTCGACGTTGAGAAGTGGCAAGGAGTCCTCCTTTTCCATCGCCCGGCGCGGCGTCCTTCAGCCGCCCCGATTCGAGATTGACGCTGGGGTCCCGCCGTGGTAACGTGGCGCCGAGAGGGCCCCCTGCGCCAACGGCCCCTGAGAAAACGCCATGCCCGCCTACGAATACCACTTCGACCGCGACGACCTCGAGGCGGCCCTGGCCTGCCTGGACGAGCACGGCTTCTGCGTCCTTCGGGGTATGATCGATCAGCAGACGGTGGGGGCCCTGAAGGCCAGCATCGACCGCCACCTGGACCCCGACGGCGACCTGGAGCCGGCGTCCAACCGCTACCACATGACCTTCGCCGAGGACAGCGAGGAGGTCTGGGAGCTGGTCGACAATCCCGCCTTCATGCGCTTCATCCGGCGGGTCCACGGCACCGGGGACCTGTGCCTGCACCGGTCGGCGGCCATCCTGCGCACGCCGGGCGAGGGCATGGGCGGCTGGCATCAGGACCACCGGGGGCACATCGCCCGTCCCCAGCGCGCCAACGATGTGCTCAACCGCTTTCCCATACCGAGCGGCACCTGGCTCTACCTCAACGGCAGCGATCCCGGCCGCAGCGGCATCGCCGTCATCGAGAGGTCCCACCATCCCGACTGGGAGGGGCCGGAGGGGTACGCCATCGGTCCGGACCGGGGCGGCCTGCACCCCGAGGGCGCACCGGACGCGCCGTACGACGGCATGTCCGTCCCCGGCTGCGTGCCGGTCGTGGCCGACCCGGGCGACCTCATCTGCTTCGCCGCCCTCACCTGGCACGCCAACATGGCCACCCGCGAGCGGCGCCATTCCTGCGGCATCGGCTTCCGGCCCCGGTCCTTCCGGATCGACGCGCCCTGGCCCCTGCCGGCCTCGGCCCGGGCCCTGGCCGAGCGGCTGCCCGAACGCCTCAAGCACTACATGGACGGATACGTCGGCTTCGACGGGGAGTGGCGGGCGGAGTAGGCCGGCGGGGGTCCCGCTCAGGCCCGGGGCCAGAACTGGTTCCAGGCGGTCATCCAGTCCCCGGCGCGGCTCTCGACGGAGAGAGGCCCCGTGGTCTCGACCCCGGGGCGCCCCTTGAAATCGGCGAGCTGATCGACGCTGGCCAGCTCGATCCGGATCGTCGTCGGCCGCTCGGGGACGTAGGGCCGGGTGCTCACCGGATCGGTGAGCGCCTTCCTCGACGCCTCCTCGATGAGCTCCCGGGCCCGGGCGGGCGCCAGCTGCCGGGCGCTGAAGCGGCTCAGGCCCTTCTTGACGGCCACCGTCGGGAGCGAGTCGCCGAGGAGGGCCCTGGCCTCCCGGCAGACGGCGGCGTCGCCGGTTACCAGGGCGACGGGGACCCCGTGGTGGCCGTTGAGCGCCGCGTTGACGCCGGTCTCGCCCACGAGATCGTCGTTGAACCAGAGGTTCCGGTAGCGGACGCTGGAGATCGTGTGGCACAGCACCCCGTCGGGCGTGCCGTCGCGGGCGTGCATGCCGATGAGCAGACAGGCGTCGCACCCCGTCTCCCACATCTCGTCGTAGCGGCCCCACCCGTGGTGGGCGACCCACTCGCAGTCGGGGTGGATCTTCTCGGGGATGAGGGAGTTGAAGCTCCAGCCCTTGCCGGCGCCGTGGCAGTCGACGACGACGACCTCCGTTGCCCCGGCGGCCCTGGCCCCGCGCACGGCGGCATTGATCTCCTCCGTGTAGAGCCGCCGCCCCTCCTCGAACATCGGGTCGCCGCCGGTCACCTGGTTCCACACGACGATGCCGCTCACCCCCTCCATGTCGGACATGATCAGGACGCGCATCGTCGCGGGCCTCCCTTGAGCCGCCGCTCTATCTGGGTGATGAGGGTGGAGCGAGGAGGGCCTTGAGGGAGCCCCAGCCGGTGCTCCGGACGGCCGTGGGGCCGCTCACCACGATGCGGACCACGCCCAGGTGCGGACCCCCCGACCTCATGGCGGCGAAGTAGGTCCCGGCCCCGGCGGGAGAGTCGACGATCTGACGCGCGCCGGCGTCGTGGATCTGGCCCCAGGTCAGGCCGCCGTCGGTGCTCAGGAAGGTGCCCAGGACCGTCCCTTTCGCCCCGGATCCGACGAGGACCATCTCGGGATGGATGGGATCGACGAACATCGTCGTCAGCCAGCTCCCCACCTCCGAGATCATCCGCCAGCTGTCGCCACCGTCCGTGCTCCGGTAGATCCGTCCAGGAGGATCGGCCACCGTCCCAAATTCCGTCACCCCGGCGGTCAGGACCCCGGATTGGTGGGGATCGGAGGCCAGGGCGGTCACCCGCAGCTCGCCCCACTCAAACTCCTCCCTTACCTCCTGGAATGGAATGCCGTCCTCGATGGGAACCCAGGAATCCCCACCGTCGGTGCTCTTCAGCAGGCCCTCTCCCGCGGCATAGAGAGTCCCCGCATCCCGGGCGTCGACGGAGAGCATCCTCATGCTGGCCCCCTGCAGGATCCTGCGCCAGGTCTCTCCGGAGTCGGTCGATCGGTGGATCGTGCTCGAGAGCCCGACGTAGACCACCCCGGGAAGGTGGGGATTGACCTGCAGGAACTCCACGCCCGGACCTCGGGGGGCCTCGTCCGCCCGATGCCAGGTGCGGCCTCCGTCCAGACTTCTGTAGATGGCGTCGGCCGCCGCGTAGACGACGTCGGGGTTGCCGGGGTCGACCTCGATGCTGGTGACGAATCCCGGCATCAGGACGGCCTGCCAGCTGGCGCCGCCGTCCCTGCTGGTGAACAGCCCGTCCAGGTCGGACCCCGCGAAGAGCACCTCCGGATTGCGGGGATCGACGGCGACGGCCGTGGCCCCGTAGGTGGTCTTTGGACCGAGGGCCTCACTGAATGCATCCTGGCTCCATGCCGGCGGGGCGCCGGCAGCGGTGATCGC
Source organism: Gemmatimonadaceae bacterium (assembly GCA_026706075.1). Lineage (GTDB taxonomy): Bacteria > Latescibacterota > UBA2968 > UBA8231 > UBA8231 > UBA8231. The sequence goes on along the minus strand of JAPOZM010000045.1, from coordinate 21,039 downwards.
CAGGATCGGGAGGGCTGTTCGACACGGTTTCATGGCGGACCTCCTTGCCACTGATCCCTGTCTGTGACGGAAGATCCGATCCGCCTGTCCGCTTCGCAAGGTCACCTCGTTGACGGTCCCCATGGCGCGGAATAGGATCTCCGCCCACCTGCCGGGAGGGCCCCATGACGCCGGAACAGCAGTACCTCTTCGACCTGCAGGGCTTCGTCGTCCTCGAGGACGTGGTGCCGCGGTCCGTCATCGAAGCGTGCAACGAGGTCCTCGACGAATTCGAGGAGATGAGCCCCGAGGACTACCCTCCCCCTCTCTGCCTCGGCACCGAGAAGACGGAGAGGGAGCTCTACATCTCCAACATCCTCGAAGCGTCCCCGGTCTTCGCCCCCCTGATCGACATTCCCGAGGTCCTCGACGTCGTGGCCGAGGTGACCGGCGGGCCCTGGCGCCTGAACCACACCTACACGATCTACCGCTGGGGCGGCGGCTACACGGGCCTGCACATGCACGGCACGCCGATCATACCCAAGTGCCAGTACCACTGCCGCAACGGCCAGATGGTCTCGACCCTGACCAAGGCGGTCTTTCCCATGCTCGACTGCGGCGTCGAGGACGGGTGCTTCGCCGCGGTCCCGGGCGCCCACAAGAGCAACTTCCCGCGCCCCTGGGGACACCATCCCGACGAGACCCCGGTCCTCGCGCCGGTCCCCGCCAGGGCCGGAGACGCCATCGTCTTCACCGAGGCCCTGACCCACGGCTCGACGGTCAACGTCTCGGGCCGTCCGCGCCGCACCCTCTACTACTGCTACAGCATCGGATACATGCCCGATTGGGGAGGCCAGGGCCTGCGCTTCAGCGACCGGGTCATGGACGGTCTCACCGAGGCGCAGCGCGAGATCATCGAGCTGAAGTAGGACGATTCCCGAACCTCGACAGGAGGCACGAATGAGCCAGGTATCGCCGGAAGTCTTCGAAGGTCTCAGGCAGCTCGACACCGCTACCATCTTCAACGCCGTCATCGAGGCCCGCGGCGCCAGCCAGGGCGGGCGGGAGCTGGAAGGTGAGGGCGGCATGCCCTTCAACTACATGGGCCCCGGCATGCAGTGCATGCTGCCGCAGCACGGCATGGCCGTCGGCTACGCCGTCACCTGCGAGCTGACCACCCACGACCCGGACATGCCGGCCCTGGACTGGCACGAGTACTACGACTTCCTCGACGAGTCGCCCGGTCCGATGGTGAGCATCATGAAGGACGTCGACACCCGCGCCGGCCGCGGCGCGGCCCTGGGGGACGGCATGGCCGCCACCCACAGGCACCTGGGCGTATCCGGCATCGTCGTCGACGGATCGATACGGGACCTGGCGGGGATCGAGCGGGTGGGACTGCCGGTCTGGGGGACCGGCACCTCCCCCGGCCACGGGGTGCTGAGCCTGGTGCGCCACAACCACCCGATCACGGTCAACGAGCTCCTGATCTTCCCCGGGGAGATCGTCGCCGCCGACCGCGACGGCGTCGTAAAGATCCCCGCGGGGGACGACGCCGCGAAGGTGCTGGAGAAAGGCCAGGAGATCCAGGAGCGCGAGGCCCGCTACCACGCGATTTTCTCCAGGCCGGGGCTGACCTGGCAGGACATCAAGGACTACAGGGCGGAGCAGTAGGGAGGCCCCACCCGGGCGGGCTCCGGCGCGGTCGGGGAGACTGACGGCCGGAACTACTGCCCGCCGGCGGCCCCGGGAAGCGCCGCCAGCGCTCGGCGCAGCCAGGCCGCGTCCGCCCGGGCCCACTCCTCCAGGTTCGGCGGTGAGGTCTCAGCGTAGCCCACCTGCCGGATGATCTCCTCGTCGAAGCTGTACTCGGTGTGCACCGTCAGCGGCCCCTCGAAGCCGAAGCCGCGGAGGATGCCGAGGCAGCGGTTCCAGTCGACGCAGCCCTCCCCCACCTTGACGAAGCAGGGGTTCCAGGGCGGCGTCCTCTCCGGCTCGCGGCGGTACATGGCGTCCTTGATCCCCACTACCGAGAGATGATCACGGACCATGGCCAGTCCCATCTCCCAGTCCTCGCCGTCGAGGGCCTGGTGCCCGAGGTCGGGATAGGCCCCGACGTGGCGCGGGTCGAACCCCTGGATCAGGTGCATCAGTCCGGCGCAGTTCGAGCCGAGGCAGCCCCCGCTGTGGACCTGGTAGCAGGTCTGCACCCCGTGCTTCTCGCTGAGCCTGGCAAAGCCCTCCAGGTCTCTTCGCGCCGCATCGACGGCCTGCCAGTAGTCACCGCCCGGCGAGAACCTCCAGAACCCGATCTTCAGCCGCGGGACCCCCGCCTCGGCGCAGGCGGCGTACATGCCTTCGGCGCCAGGTGCGGCGGGATCGACGAAGTCCGTCGGCGCCGTCGCCAGCGGGCAGGAGAGCCCCTGCCGGCGCCAGAGATCCACCGCCCCGGGGAGCTCGGCCCTCGCGTTGCCAGGGTGAACCGGATGCCCGGGCCGGACACAGACGTCGATCCCGTCGTATCCCAACTCCAGCACCCTGGCCCCCAGCTCGGGGACCGCAAGGTCCGAGAGGAACTTCGAGTTCAGAACGATCTGCATGCCTTACTGTCCCTCCTGAGGCCGCTGACCATAAGGGCAACGATCCACCGGGTCGAGTGGCGCCGGGTTCACTACCGGTCCAGGTCCCGTCCCCGGCGCCACACGGTACATAGAAGAGTGTTGTCGGTGGTCTCAAACTGGGGCGGTGACGGCGGCGCAGGCCGCGCCGTGCGGCGCACTACGCCGGGCCGGGGTCAACAACTGTACCCATCCAAGAGGCCCGAGACCCGAGCGCAGCGAGGGGCTCGCCAGCCCAACGAATCCCTCCTCGGCGATAGCTCCCCCAACGATGCCCGGCGTACGCGCCGCCCAAGGCGCGGCCGGAGCCGCCGGCACCGCCCCCCGCCAGAACCCCCTACACCCCCCCCCGGCGGGAGCCGGCGCTGGAATCCGAGCTGTCGCTGGTCGACAATCAGCATCTGACGGACTATCAATCACGACATGATCGATCTGCACAAGCCCGCTTCAACTGAAAGGACACCATGGACACCTCCGCCGGCCGCCGCGACGGCTTCCTTCTCCTGAACGGGGTCGAGGAGACCCACCACGTCGTCCGCCGCGTCTGCGAGGCCGAGAAGCATCCCAACAACCCGGTCCTGCCCCTCGGCGACATGCACGAGTGGGACTCCGCCCAGGCCCGCCCGTGGTCGTCGCCGACGGTCATCTGGGACGAGGAGGACCGCGTCTTCAAGGCCTGGTACTCCGGCTCCGACATCGCGCCGGAGCGCTGGACCGCGGTCGGCTACGCCACCAGCACCGACGGCGTGACCTGGGAGAAGCCGCGGCTGGGGCTGCACGAGTTCCGCGGGTCCCGCGACAACAACATCGTCGTCATGGGCTACGGACCCGTGATCAAGGACACCGCCGAGCCGGATCCGGCCAAACGCTACAAGATGATCCTGCGAGGGCCGAGGCCGCGCACCGACGGCGCCGTGGCTCCGGCGGCGGGACCGGGCCGCGGCGTGCGGCTGAACTACTCGCCCGACGGCATCCACTGGACGGAGGGACCGGACCTGCGCCTGCCGGAGTGGCGGGACCGCTCCCTCGCCTACGGCGACCCCGGCGCCTTGATCCGCGACGACCAGGAGCCCGATCCCTCGCGGCGGTTCAAGCTGGTGTGGCAGGCCCTGGTGCCGATGGACAAGCCCGACAAGGAGGGGGGCCGGGCGAAGTTCCTCTCCTATGGACCGGACATGGAGCACCTGAGGGCCGCGGATCACAACCCGATCCTCTCGCCCGCCGACGGCTTCGAGTACGACAACCACCACGTCATGCTGGCCCCTTACGGGGGCGCCTGGGCCATGCCCTACGAGTTCGGCTGGTACGTGCCGAACGGCTACGGCGTCTACGGCACCTACTGCGCCGACGTGCGGCTGGCGGTCAGCGCCGACGGCGAGCGCTTCGAGCGGATCGACGCCCGTCAGCCGCTGATCCCGCGCGGCGGCAACCAGGAGTGGGACGGCGGCCTGCTGGTGATCGCCGACAAGCCGGCCGTCAGGGACGGCGTGATCCACCTCTTCTACGGCGGCAACGGCGAGGACTGGACCAGCTGGCCCGGCGAGAACACCCCCGACCACTATCCCTACGGGAGCACCGGCCAGGTCCGCCTGTCGCGGCTGGGCCTGGCCACCCTGCGGGAGGACGGGTGGACCTGCCTGGAGTCGGCCGACCGGGAGGTGCCCGGCTGGGCGGTCACCACCCCCGTCGAGCGGACCGACCCCTCCACGTCATTGACCGTGAACGTCGGGGAGGTGCGCCAGAACCGGAGCTGGGTGGAGGTGGAGGTGCTGGACGCCGCGACCCTGGAGCCCCTGGAGGGCTTCCGGCGGGAGGACTGCCGGGACCTGTGCACCGACGGCTGGCGCCAGGAGGTGCGCTGGCGAGGGGGCGGGCTCCGCGACGTGGAGGGGCGGCGCTTCCGGCTGAAGTTCTGGCTCTATGGAAGTGCCCGGCTCTACGCCTACGGATTCGACGCCGCGGGAGGCTGAGCACGCTCCGGGGAACGGGCAGTGGAAGAAGCCAAGGTTCAGGACATCTGCATGCCGTTGGCGAGCCCCTGACCATCAGGCCAGCGCAACACCGATCAAGTGGCGCCGGAGTTACCCCCGGTTCAGTCTCGTGCCCGGCGCCACACCAATCGAGTGGCGCCGGGGTCTCCGCCGGCTCTGGTCCCCGTGCCAGGCGCCACACTGTTCAGAAAGAGAGTGCGGTCCGGGGGCGCACCCCAGGGCGGTGACGGCGGCGCAGGCCGCGCCGTCGCGGCGCACTACGCCGGGCCGGGGTTACAACCGCTACTCATCCAGGAGGCCCAGAGACCCGAGCGCAGCGAGGGCTCGCCAACCCAACGAATCACCCTCAGGCGATAGATCCCCCAACCATGCCCGGCGTACGCGCCGCCAAGGCGCGGCCGGAGCCGCCGGCGCCGCCCAAAAGGCAGATCACACCTCCCTGGGCGTGTACCTCGCCTCCCAGGCCCGCGCTTCCGGAAACCCGATCAACTCGTCCAGCTCGGCGAAGTCCGCCATCTCCCCGGCCACCTCCCGCGTCGTCCCCTGTTCCTTCAAGGCTCTGAGCGTCTTCTGGATCGAGCGGATGCAGCCGAGGATCAGCGAGTGCGGGTAGGCGGCGATCTTGAACCCCAGCTCCTGGAGCTCGGCCGTTGACAGGAAGGGCGTCTTCCCTCCCTCGATCAGGTTGGCCATCGTGTGGACGCCGAAGGAGCCGGCCGCGGCCTTGAGCTCCTCCACCGTGGTCGGCGCCTCGAGGAAGACGACGTCCGCCCCCGCCCGTTCATAGAGCTTGCCCCGCTTCACCGCCTCCTCCAGCCCCAGCACCGCGATGGCGTCGGTCCGGGCGACGATCAGGAAGTCGTCGCTGCGCCGGGAGTGGGCGGCCGCCTCGACCTTGAGGGCCATCTCCTCCGCCCCGATCAGCCGCTTGCCCGGCGTGTGGCCGCACTTCTTCGGCATCTCCTGGTCCTCGATCTGGATCGCCTGGGCGCCGGCCTGCTCGTACTCCTGGACCGTGCGGCGCATGTTGAGGGCGTTCCCGTACCCGGTGTCGCCGTCGGCGAGGACGGGAATGCCGACGCAGCGGACCAGGTTGTGGACCCGCTCCAGCATCTCCGAGAACGTGGCCAGCCCGGCGTCGGGCAGCCCCACGTGGGAAGCCACGTGGGCGTAACCGCCGAGGTAGACGGCCTCGAAGCCGGCCCGCTCGATGAGGCGGGCCGAGATCATGTCGTAGCAGCAGGGCGCGACCAGGATCCGGTCGCGGGCGAGGAGTTGCCTGAGGGTGGGCTGGTTCTCCATATGGCCTCGGGTGCGCCAAGCGGCACAGGGCTAGGGATATGGGGACCCGCCGGCCGTTCGAGGTGCGCAGGACGGGGCGGGAGCTTCTGGCAGACAAGACGGGCGCACTGTTTACTAACAAGACGGTCACACTGTTTATTAGCTGGTGCCTTTCGGATCAAGGATAGGCAGAAGGCGGCGCCCTTGTTCCGACTAAGCCGAAGTCAGCACTTCGCTCACCTTACAGGACAGATCCTCACCGCGCGGCCTGTGGCCACCTACGCGGAATCGGGATCTCTGAAGAACAGGAATGCACTATGGACATGTCACTGCTGCAAGGAGCCGTTGAGGCAATAAAGACCGACCTCGAACAGACGATACGAACAGCACACTACAATGGACAGGCTTACGAGGATGGCCTAAGGGCCAAGGAAGCACTCATCCGAAGTCAAAGTCTGATCATCAGGATACACGAGGCTGCCAAAGTCAGCATCTGTCAGGAACTCGAGAGAGTCACCAGGAAATTCACCATTCACCCCCCCTTGGGAGAGAGAGGCCCCGAGGTTGCGATCTCAGGCTACATCAAACGAAAGAGGCAAGACATCGTTGTTCTCTTTGGGGAAACAGGGCTCATCCCTGAGGTGATCACTCAAGGTCCCCTCGCGGGGTCCATCAATTCAATCGGTAGAGAGCGGTCGGAGAGTGCAATTGTCATCGGCGTCCGGAGCCAACTCAGTAGCGTGGGTAAGAATTTCGATACGCTCATGGAGAGAGCATTTGCTGAGACACTGAATTTGCGCCTCAGGCTTCCACGATTAGTTATGGGCGAAGTCTACTTGCTTCCGGTGGTGGAGTATGACGATCAAGCGATGAAGGCCAACCGGATAGCTTGGAAGAGGGGGTATACTCCAGTGGAGAAGTTCATAAGGACCTTCTTGGGGATTACCCACCGCGACACTGGTGCGGTTACCGAGGATCCCTACAAGTATGAGAGATCTGCCCTGATTTTGGTCGACTTTCGGCAGTCTCCACCGATGATTTTCTCAACCCTGGAGGAGCTAAAGGAGGCAGGCTGCATTTCCCCTGGGTTTACTGGCGACTTCGGTCTCCTAACGCCGACAGACTTCGCGAACGATATAGTGAGTACCCATCGCGAACGACACTTATACCTCTACTGAGGGACCGCCTTTGCCCACTCTCACGTTTCTCAGGTGTGTGGACCGCAGACGCTCTCTATCTCAGCTCGGCTCAGGCCATAGATTTCCTCCACGTACTGATTGGCCTCGCTTGGGGGCAGCCCCATCAGTTCTTGCATCTGTTTGTCCGTCATGGTCGGGATTCCCATACGTTCGATGAAATTCTTCTGGTAGCACTGATAGTTGCCTTCTATTTGGAAACTTGTCAGCTTTGCGTAGTAGTGCATGACTGTGCTATTGAGAATTCTCTCAAGTACCTCAATCGGAAGGCCGGCTGAAAAGAGCGAGTCCTTCCTCAGAAATATGCCATAGCCGTTGCAAAACAGCTGGTCACTTCTGTCGAGAATGAAGTGGGGACATTTGCTGAAGGTCTTTGTGAGGAGTTTGGGGCCCTTAGCTTCCATTCCCTGAGTTCTGCCCCATGCGTACCATGCCGCATAGGCCTTTCTCCCTTTGTCTCTGGCCCCTAATAGGTGACGGTAGTGACCTAGGTAGGAAAAGGCCCTAGGGAAGGACCTTTTTAGCCTTTCTTCGGACATCGGCTGGTATTTGCCGCCAACCACCTCGTAGGGGAAGATTACGCGTAAGGTGTTATTGTAGAGGTCCTCCGCCCCTTGCAAGGCGGCAACTTTGGCGGCAGGTCGAGTGAGAGGCAACTCAACTAAGTGAGCATCTTGGCTTAGGGGGCACGCAACGCAATACTGGTCATCTTTCTTATGCACCAGGAAGACGACATCCTTCAGGGTGGCAAAACCTACCTTAATGGAGGTCAGAGTACCAAGGGGAGTTCCTGTTGATTCGATGGCGTTCAGATTCTCTAAGTGCGGACGCTTAGCGAGGCGCCACTTGTCCGGCTTAAGGCCAGAATAGGGGATGTGCGTGAACTCCAAGTGGCGGAGAGTCTTCGCGTCAGGCTTCTTCAGAGAGGTGTATTCGAAGGCCTTTCGGGGCCTTTTGCCGAGGAAGATTAGACAGGTATAAGCGCTGGCTCGTCCGAAGACCTTGTGGTGCCCGAAGTCAACTATTCTGCGGATACACTGCTTTTCCTGTAAGTGTTGCCTGACGGCCTTCCCCGCAAGGGAAGTGTATAGGTTGTTTTGGGTTATGTAGGCTAGACCGCCTCTCTGGTTCAGCATCCGATGTCCCGCAATCAGGAACAGAAGAGCCAAACTAAAGCTGCCGTGGGCGTAATCCTTGTATCTAGCCAACAACTGCTGACGGTAGGCCGTGGGCAGATTCTGCAGTTTGACATAGGGGGGATTCGTGGCGATTAGATCAAATCCAGAAGGAGCACCAGCTAGTTGACATAGAGTCTGAGTGGTCTCTAAAAGTGTGTCTCGGTTGTGGAGGCGAAGATGGTGGTCAGGCACAAAGGAGCCGTGCTGAAGCAGGTAGAGTTGGACTAGGCAGCGGGCCTGCTCGACAGCCGAGGGGTCGCTATCAAATCCAATCAAGCAGTTGGAAAACGCTACCTCGGGAGTGATTTGGGGTTTTAGAAACTCGGCGGCCTGTATGAGAAAACCAGCACTTCCACAAGCGGGGTCGCAGATGAGGGGCATAGTCTGCTGGGTGTGACTTGCTTTTCTATATTGAGCTATCCGCAATCCATGGTCTATGAGGTAATCGATGATGTAGTTGGGGGTATAGATGGCGCCATGGGATTTCCGTCGGCTGGAGGCAAGAAGGGTCTCGAAGGTTGCTTCTAGATCCTTTATAGAGAGCGATGTGATGCGTTGTGAGATGTGTTTTGTGATGCCGCGTGCGTCAGTGGAGTCTGTGCCTTGTAGGAAGGGAACGACTGCGCTAGCCCGTTCTAGGCGGGAGGGCGGAATGCCGTTGAGCTGCGCCCAATGTTGGAGCAGTGCCGCACGGATGGAGTGGGCAGGGTAGTGCCGAAGCAGTTGCAGGATTGGTTTGTGCGTGTCTGGACTGGTGGAGGCTGGCAATTGGAGAGTGTCCTCCTCAGGTTGGGGGTGGCGGCTGGGCTGCCGCAGGCGGCGAAATTACGTAGGGAAGGGAACAGCTTCAAGAACCACGGCGGTGGGAGGTGGTCGCTGGATGTCTGGGGAGGCGTAGGCAGTCTGGATGTGCTCCGGGTGTTGGGGGGGGGGATGCGAGGCGACATGGCCGGGGGGCCCTCTTGTCTCAGGGCTGGTGAACGAGTCCCGGCCGTGGGGTGGTGGTCAAGGGCGCCAAGGCGGCGGGCTGCCAGACCGGCCTGTTCGATTGGATCTGGCTTGAGGGATTCCTCGGCCGCGGGCGTGGGCAGCGGGGCTGGCGGCGGGCAAGTGCGCCCGTCGGCGGTTTCTGGGCAGGGAAGGGGAAGCGGTGCTGCCATGTTGCAGGCCAGATCAGTCGCCGGGGAAGTGCCCCTTGTACTCCAGACCCAGCAGCTCCCTCGACCGGGCCACGTTGCAGTGGCGGTCCGCCTCCGGGTGGCTGGCGGTGTGCATGATGTCGAAGTCGATCGTCTCGGACTCGAGGGCCAGGTGGCAGGCCTCGGCCAGGTCGTGCCGGCAGACCCAGCTGATGCCGCCGCGGGCGGGGGAACCGTCCCGGATGATCCCCAGCCGGCTGTCACCGATGCTGGCCGGACGGAAGATGATGATGCGCAGGCCGTAGGCGTCGTGGAACTGGCGGCACATCTCCTCCTGCAGGCGCTTGGTGATGCCGTAGAGGGTGCCCTCCTTGCTGCGCACGTCCGACGACAGGAAGAGGCCGTCCGGATGCTGCACCACGCAGGAGCTCATGTGCACGACCCGCCTGAGCCCGTGCCGCCGGGCCGACTCGAGGACGTTCCACATCCCCTTGAGGTTGATGAGAAAGGGGTTCACGTCGTCCTCGTGGGGGCCCTCGTACCCGAAGTAGGCGGCCAGGTGGACGACGCCGTCCATGCCCTCCAGGGTCCTGTGGACGGCGTGGAAGTCGGCGAGGTCCCCGTAGTGCCTGTCGCCCTCCCAGTCCCCGTCGAATCGGTGGTAGACCTCCCAGGCCTCGGGGCTGTAGTCGAAGGCCCGCACCTCGTGGCGGCCGGCGAAGTTGTCCAGCACCGCGCGGCCGGCCCACCCGGCGGCGCCCATGACGGCGACCTTCATGATGGTTTCTCCCCGCTCGAATTTGCCTGGTGTTGAAGGCTACTATAGAGAGCCCCTTCGGCCCTCTCAAGGCGGTTGGCCCTCGAACGTCGGGGGGATAGATTGACCCGCCGCCGTCGCGGTTGCGACCCCGGGGATGCCCTGCCGAATCGTCTCAGGGGGCCAGGGCCAGGCAGCCAATCAGGGAGCCACAGACCCATGACAGTGCATATCGGCGCCGAGCGGCAGCTTTTCCTCGACGACCACGTCATCGAGGAGCTGGACGGACTCGAGCGGGTCATGCAACGGCCTGCGAGGCCGGGTGGGCCGGTCCTGGAAGGCGACGAGCCCTGGGAACGGAGCACGGCCGCCATCATCGGCAACTCCCTCCACCACGACGAGGAGGAGGGCCTGTTCAAGGCGTGGTACGACACCGCCGCGGGCGTCGCCTATGCCACGTCTCCGGACGGCCTCCAGTGGGAGAAACCGAGGCTGGGGATCCTCGAGCATGAGGGCTCGACGGCGAACAACCTCATCAGCCCCGGCCGGAACTTCAGCGTCATCAAGGACCCGCGGGAGGAAGACCCGTCTCGGCGCTACAAGGCGATGTACTGGCACACCCGAAGGGACTCCGATGCGCCCTGGGGCGGCAAGGGCCACTTCGCGGCGTACTCCCCCGACGGTGTGCACTGGACCCCGGAATCGCGGAACCCCGTCGCCGACTTCCGCAACGGGCTGACGGACGGCCAGTTCGTCCTGGGCTGGGACACCGCTCACGGAAAATACGTCGCCTACATGCGGCCCAACGTCTACTTCTTCGAGCCTGACAAGAGGACGTCGGCCTGGGTGGCCAGCGACGACTTCATCGACTGGGGACCGCCGGTCCTGGCCGTTGCGCCCGACGACTCGGACGCGCCCGAAACCGAATACTACCGGATGACGGTGGCGAAGTACGAGGGCATCTACCTGGGCTTCATCTGGGTCTACCACAACGACCAGGTGGAGTTCGCCGACCAGTCCCGCGACACGGCTCTGGCCGTGAGCCGCAACGGTATCACCTGGAGCAAGCCCTTCGGGAGCGAGGCCTTCCTCCAAACCGGGGCGCCCGGAGACTGGGACTCGCGATGGGCGGGCGTCTGCAACATGATCCCCGTCGGCGACGAGCTGCGGCTCTACTACTCCGGCGCCAACATACCGCACAACATCATGGCCGAGGGCGGGGGCCGGGGCTCGGTGCGGGACTGGCCGGGCCGGGTGATCGACGGAGAGCGCCGGGCCTACGCCGTGGGCATCGCCAGGCTGAGGCGGGACGGCTTCGGGGCCCTCAGGCCGAAGTCGGGCGAAGGGACGCTGACGACCAGACCGCTGACCTTCCTCGGCACGAAGCTCCACCTGAACGTGGAGAGCTCGGGGGGCAGCGTGGAGGTGGAGGTGACGGACGCCGGAGGCCAACCGCTGGAAGGCTATTCCCGTGCGGACTGCGTACCCATCTCGACCGACTCGACGGATGTCATGGTGAAGTGGAGGGGGGACAAGGCCCTTGTCCATGCGACCGATACGGCGGCGGATCTCGGCGGTGACATGCTGGCCTTCAGGTCGAGGCTGAGGAAGCCCGCGAAACTGCGGTTCCATCTCCGGAATGCGAGTCTGTATTCGTTCCGGGTCGGTTGAATGAGAGTCCTCCTGACCCTGACGTCAGTATGGGCTGTCGGCGCGGCGGCGGAGACCGAACTGCCCCACGCCGTCGGGGTCGACCGCAGCGGCCGGGCACAGGCGCAAAGCGATGGCAGGGGCCGTGTGATGGTCGAGTCGCCCGAGCATCCTCGAGGCCTGTGGCTCCACCTGACCGATGGAGACGGAAGCCCCCTGCCCGGCCTCCAGGTGGAATACCAGAGCGGTCGGGACGGACTGGTTGCCATTCGCAGCCTCGACCCGGCCGGAGAGATGCGGGAAACCCTGGCGTGGACCCGGCCCACGGGGGACCCTGTGCCCCTGATGGTGAAGGCCGGCACGCCCGGCGGCCTGCCGGCGGGGCTGGCCTCCATCGACTGGCGCGTGGACCCGGGAGCCGAAGCGGCACTGGGTGGCGAGGAGACCCGCCTCAGCGGCTGGGAGGCCGTGGGGGCCTTCCTGGAACAGCGCTGGCAGGGCCGGCCCGGGATAGTGGAGATCGATCTGGGGGCCGATCTCAACTTGGTGGTGAAGGTGGAGGATGCGGAAGCGCTGGGCGCGCTGGTGGCCTACCTGGATGCCCAGCGGCCAGGCGGTATCGCGCCCACCGTGCAGGTACGAGTCCTGGAAGGGGGTGCGGGTCTGCTGGTGGGGGCGATCCTCCACATCCCCTTCGATATCCTGCTCTTCGAGGACCAGGCTATGCAGGAGGCGGTAGCGAAGGCCCTGCGAGGATCGAGAAGCTCGGAGTTTTCGCGCGAGAGGGTTGCTCGGCTGACCAAGCTGGTGATCGGAAGAGGGGAGATTCAGAGTCTGGCCGGGATCTGGCAACTGGCGAGTCTGGAATTCCTGTGGGTGATATCGAATGAGGTAGTCGATGTGAGCCCGCTGGTGCACCTGACCAATCTGGAAACGCTGTTCCTGTCAGGCAATCGGATCGCCGATGTCGGCCCCCTGGGGAGAATGAGCAGTCTGGTAGACCTGTCGGTAGGAGGGAACCGGGTCGTCGATGTCAAGCCGCTGGCAGAACTGACGAACCTGGAGAAGCTGAACCTGTCTGGCAACCGGATAGTAGATGTCAGCCCGCTGGGCGAGTTGGCCAACCTTGAGAACCTGCAGCTGCCTCACAACCAGATATCGGATGTTTCCACACTTTCGGGATTGGGCAAGCTGGAAGTCCTGAATGTGTCCGGGAATCGTATCGTTGATGCGTCTCCGATCGGTGAATTGTCGAACCTGCGGAGGTTGTTGATTGCGGCGAATCCCATAGCCGACCTGAGCCCACTGGTCAAACTGATCAATCTCAGAGAACTATGGCTCACCTACAACCGGATGGAGGACTGGTCTCCGCTGACCGACATGACCGGTCTGGAGAGTCTGCTCCTGGAGGTTACCGGGCTGGCCGACATCAGCGTGCTGGCCGGCTTGACCAACTTGAGACACCTGCATCTGTCGCGTAACCAGATAGCCGATCTGGGACCGCTGTCCCAACTGACCGAGTTGAGAGTACTCTATCTCACGCAGAACCGGATAAGCGATGTCAGCGCGCTGGCCGGACTGCCCGAGATCCTACAACTGTACCTCGCTGAGAACGAGGTAGACGATTTGAGGCCCCTCGGGGAGTTGAGCAGTCTGGAATACCTGCTTCTCGAGCACAATCAAGTAGCGGATGTCAGTCCCTTGATGTCCCTTGGACAGCTTGTGGGGCTGCAATTGGAGGGCAACCAGATCGAAGATATTGGCCCCCTGGTGGCAAACACGGGGCTGGGCGAAGAGGATTGGGTCGTCCTGCGAGACAACCCTCTCAGCGAGATGGCCCGGAAGGAGCAGATTCCCGCCTTGGAAGCAAGGGGCGTCAACGTCATTTACTGAACTCCCTGCGGGGTTGGAGAAGCGCATGAAGTTCACGCAGGAACAGCTTGAGCAGTATCACGATCTCGGCTACGTCATCGTCGACTGCCCCTTCCCCGAGAGCCTCACCGAGGCCTGCATGGCGGCGGTGGAAGGGGCCGCCCGGGATCCATCGGAGGGTCCGGCCGACGGCAGCAAGAGGAATCACTTCCGCCTGCGGCCCCAGGTGGAAGACTCGTACTGGTGCTCCCTGGATCACTCCCTGCCGTTCCTGAAGATCATCCTGCACCCCGAGATCGTGGAGCTCGCCCGCCAGCTGAACGGAGAGAGCGACATCTACCTGCGCAACGGCGGTATCAACGAGCAGGCGCCGGACCGGTCGGTGGGATGGCACATCGACGGAGGGCCGGGATGGGCGGAGTTCATGCACTACTTCTCCGGCGCTTCGCGGCAGAACGGATGTCTGCGCATCGTGCCGGGAAGTCACAACGGACCGCCTGACTCTCTGCAGGAGAGAGCTGCCCGCCTCAGGGATGAACGCGGAATCCCCGGGTCGCCGGCCGATGACGGCTGGGAGGACATCCCCCTCGAGGAGGAGATCTCCCTGGAGGTGGAGCCCCATCAGCTGATCGTGCGCCATTCGAGGCTGTTCCACGCGACCTGGCTCAACCGCACGAAGGCGGGCCGCTACATGAGCCACTGGCTGTTCCATCCCCACACGATCGACAACCACCGCTTCACCTGGGGGGACTACCTGACCCCGGAGCTGCTCGATACGCTGAGTCCCGAGCAGCGGGAGGTGCTGTGGCTGAAGCGGGACTTCGACATCGATCCCGCGTACGACAGGGAGCGGTCGCGCGAGTTGGGGCGGGTGAAGTGGGGCGTGGTATGAACCCCTGGGAAGAGGGCATCGAGCAGGCGAGGGACGCGGCGCTCGCGGTTCTGCAACCGTCCGAGGCTCACCTGGAGCACGGGCTCGCTCTGCACCGCGACGCCCTCGTGTGCGAGTCGTACAGCCTCGGGCTGCAGGCGCCGATCGACGGCGAGGCCATGGCGAGGGCGGTCGAGTCGGGGGCGTCGGAGGTGGAGCTGCAGTACCTGTCCGAGCAGATGCGCATGACCCGCTGGGCCGCGGACGACGAGCTGAGAGCGGAGTACCTGGCCGCCTGGGAGGCGTCGGGGGTGACCTGCTCCTTCCAGAACACCGGCGAGGAGGGCAACGACCCCATGCGCATGCTGGGGCGGCTGGCCCACTACACCCACCTGACGGACCGCCTCCGCGACCACGTGGCGCGCGCCGCCTTCCCCGGCGACATCGCCGCCGCCAAGGCCGCCGGACGGCGCTGCATCTACCAGACCTGCAACGGCGTCCCCCTGCCGGGGGAGCAGGCCACGGTCGAGCAGGAGCTGCGCTTCATCAGCCAGTTTTTCGAGCTCGGCTGCCGCATGATGCACCTGACCTACAACCGCCGCAATCCGATCGGCGACGGCTGCGCCGAGCCGGCCAACGCCGGTCTGAGCGACTTCGGCCACGCGGTGATCGCCGAGATGAACCGGGTTGGCGTGATCGTCGACGTGGCCCACACCGGGTGGCGCACCTGCCTGGAGGCAGCCGAGGTGTCGGCCAAGCCGATCGTCTCCAGCCACTCCGCCTGCGCCGCCCTGAACCACCACCACCGCTGCAAGCCGGACGAGGTGATGCGGGCCATCGCCGACAAGGGCGGGACCCTGGGCATCACCAACGTGCCCGCCTTCCTCGGCGGCAGCGGCTGCGTCGACGCCCTGCTCGACCACGTCGACCACGCGGTGAAGGTGGTCGGCGCCGATCACGTGACGATCGGCACGGACCGCGCCTACGTCAGCTGCCGCACCCGCGAGGAGAACGCCAAGGTCCGGGGGCGGCGCGGGGTCCGCCGCCGCTGGGAGGCGCTGTGGCCGGCCGGCGATCCGGTGCAGCGGCCCGAGTGGCGCCAGGAGCGCATGGTGCAGAGCATGGCGTGGACCAACTTCCCCCTCTTCACGGTCGGCCTGGTGCAGCGGGGCCATTCCGATGACGACATCCGCGGGATCCTCGGCGGCAACATCCTCCGCGTCGCGCGCGAGGTGCTGGGGCAGATCGCCTGATGTACCAGGACCTGGACCGCATCACCCTCAAGTCGGGGGAAGAGGTGGAAGCCGGCGTCGTGCAGGGCCCCGACCTCCGGTGGGCCCCGCGCGTGGAAGGCCTTCTGAGCCACAAGGGCCCGCAGTGGCGCTGGGGCAACGAGCAGGTCCTGCGCACGACGACCGGCCTCGACGTCTCCTACTACCTGCTGTCGCGGGACGGCGACCCGTTCGCCAACGTGATGACCACCGAGCACCGCGGCGTGGGGCTCCTCGGCCACGTGTACACCCGCCCGGAGGACCGCCGCCAGGGAGCGGCCACGCAGTTGCTGGCCTGCCTCATGGAGCACTTCCGTCAGCGCGGCGGGCAGGCCCTGTGGCTGGGCACGGGCTACGACTCCCCGGCCTACCACATCTACAGGGCCCATGGCTTTGAGAGCATCGAGCCCGAGAGCGGCCAGATGGCGTACTACACCACCAGCCAGGAGGAGTTCGAGGCCGCCTTCTTCGCCCCGGGCGCAACCGCCGCGGAACCCGCCGGCTGGCTGCACTGGCCGGCGTCGACGCCCCTCTTCGCGGGGGCCTTCCCCGGCGTCGTACGCGGCGCCGGCCTGGGCCTGTGGGGCCGCCGCACCACCGAGGGTCCGTTCCTGCCCTTGCTGCAGGACCAGTCGGAGCGCAACGCGGGCGGCCTCCCCCCTCGAGCGCTGGCCCTCGTTCAGCAAGCCACCCGGGCCGTCGTGGGTCTGGCCATGTGGTCCGATCATCCCCTGTGGCCCGACGCCTGCCTGGTCGACCTCTACTGCCATCCCGACTATTGGGACCGGGGAGGCGCCCTGCTCGAGGCTCTGCAGATACCTGACGGGCAGACCCACCTGGCCTACTGCGACGCGGGTCTGCAGCCCAGGGCCGATGCCATGAGGGCGGCGGGCTTCCGCTGCAGCGCTACCTTGAGTGGGAGGGTGGCCGCCGACCGGAGGGGATCAGGCCGGGTCGACGTCGAGGTGTGGGAGAGTCACAGCGGATAGAAAGGACGGGGAGAGCATGGCTGACCTTCAGCTCCTGACAGACGACCAGATGCGGCAGTTCATCGTCAACGGGTACGTGCTCGTGCGCCCCGGGCTGGACGCCAGCCTCCACGAGAGCGTCTTCGCCGAGACGGAGGCGGTCTTCGAGAAGGAAGGCAACCCGGGCAACAACCTCGTGCCGAGGATCCCGGCGGTGCAGCAGGTCCTGGACTCCCCCGAGGTCCGGGGAGGCCTGACCAGCATTCTCGGGGAGGGGTACTACACCCAGCCGCACCGCCACTGCCACTTCAATCCCCCGGGCAGCCAGGGGCAGCACCTGCACCAGGACGGCTCCAGCCGCTGGTCCCACCGCACGCGCCGGATCCTGCTCTTCTACTACCCCCAGGACACCCCGGAGGAGCTGGGCCCGACGGCGGTCGTGCCCGGAAGCCACTTCTACGCTACGAGGGAAGGCGTGGACTCCTTCCCCGAGCTGCCCCTGTGCGGACAGGCCGGGACCGTGGCGATCGTCCACTACGACCTCTTCCACCGGGCCACCCCGAACCGCACCGACCGCAACCGCTACATGATGAAGTTCCTCTTCGCGCGCACGGCGGAGCCGCGGTCGCCGAGCTGGAAGAACGACGGACCTGGATGGCCTGCGGACGGCAGTGCGCTCGACCTGGACCCCTCCGGCGGCCCTGACCGGAGGATGTACGAGCACGTCTGGGACTGGCACCGCGGCCGGACGGCCAACGGGGCGGCGGAAGACGGGCCGGCCGGGGCCGCGGATTCCACCGAGCGGGTGGCGGGGCTCCTGGCGGGGATGGAGGACGGCTGCGAGGGCGCCAGGCTGCGCGCCGCCTATGCCCTGAGCGGAGCCGGCTCGGCCGCGGCGCCGGGGCTGGCGCGGCTGCTGCACGCCGACTCCCAGGAGTTGAGGCGCAATGCCTGCCACGCCCTGAGCGCCATGGGAGAGGCGGCCGTGGGCCCCCTGATCGAGGCGCTGCAGGGCGGCGCCGCCGAGCACGAGCGCGCCGAGGCGGCCGAGACCCTGGGGGACATCGGTCTGGCGGCGCAGCCGGCGGTTCCGGCCCTGACGGCGCGGTTGCGGGACGAGTCCGACCAGGTGCGGGCCCAGGCCGCCGAGGCCCTCGGGACGATCGGCCAGACAGACTCCGCTGCCGGCCCGGCGCTGGCCGAAGCCCTCGGCGACGAGAGCGGATCCGTGCGCCGCAACGCCGCCTTCGCCCTGGTCCAGCTGGGGCCCCACGGGGAGGCGGCGGTCCCGGCCCTGGGGGACGTGCTCCACGACGAGGACAGGTACGTCCGCGGCGATGCCGCCCAGGCCCTGCTGAGGATCGGCACCCCGCGGGCCCTGGAGACGGTGCTGCCCTTCCTCGAGACCTCGAGGTGGTGCCCCCTGACGACGAAGGAGAGCACCTACTAAGGCCGCCCGCGCCCGGCGGCTCCGGTGACGATCTCATCCATGGAGGTTTCCCCATGTCCGTCCCTCGACTCCTGCTCTGCGCCCTCGTGTCTGCCGCCGCGCTGACCGCCCCGGCGGAGGCCGGCGACCGGCCGGCCGACTTCGCCAAGCGCTGGGTGCGGTCCCATCCGTTCACGATCATGGCCCTGACCCAGCGCCCCCAGGCGGTGCAGGACGACCGCTACGCGGAGGTCGGCTGCAACACCATGCTGGCGTGGAAGCGCTGGGAGGGGCTGGCCCCGGCGGCTCAGCGCATGGGCATCCCCTACCACAGCCACCTCAGCAAGGGGCTGCTCGGGGGCGCGCTGATGCGCAAGGAGCGCCACCGCTACGAACAGATGGACCCGGCGGAGAAGGCCGCCGCCATGGAGGCCAGCCGTCCCGATCCCATGGGCGACGAGCTGAGGGCGCGCATCGAAGAGCTGGTGGAGACCTGGCCGGGGGCCGAGGGGTTCCTCGTCTGGGACGAGCCGAAGCGCCCGTCCATGAAGACGGCGGGGAAGGTCGTCTCCTGGCTCAAGGAGAGATACCCCGAGGCCCTCGTCTACTCCAACGCCTATCCGTACGGCGCCCAGACCGGCAAGTACTTCGGCGGACGATGGGAGGGCCCCGGCACCTATCAGAAACCCACCGCCCCCTACGACTACCCCCAGTACCTGCGCGACCTCGTGCAGATCATCGGGTCCGACCTGGTGATGATCGACGTCTACCCCTACAAGCTGCCGCCGGAGGGCATCGAGGCCGAGTACCTGCACAATACCTATTTCCAGTGCCTCGCCGATACCCGGCGCGTCGGCCTGGAGCTGGACGTGCCCTACTGGATCTTCGTGCAGGCCTACGGCAAGGAGCGCTACAGGCGCATGCCGAGCGAGTCGGACCTGAGGATGCAGCTCTTCGCGGCCCTGACCTTCGGCTTCACGGGGATCTCGTACTTCACTTACGACCACGTCTTCGACGGGGCCCTGCTGCGGGGCGAGGAGACCCACGAGACCACCCCCCTCTACCACGCCGCGGCCCGTGCCAGCGTGGAGGTGGCCAACCTCGGCCGGACCCTGCGCTTCCTCACCAGCACCGACATGCGCTTCGTGGCGGGCCACAGCACGGCGGACAGCAGGACCGACTTCAACCTGACGCCCCACGGCCTGACGGCCCACGATCCCCGCAAGCCGGTCGCGCCGATTCAGGAGATCTCCCTCTCCGTGGCCGGCCCCGGGCAGGACGTCCTGGTCGGTCTCTTCCGGGACGACGACGGCGGCGCCTACCTCATGGTGACCAACCTCTACCGGGCCGCGGGCGTCGGCGCCGACGACAGCCACCAGGAGGTGACCCTGACCTTCGATCCCTCCGTCGAGGGGCTGCACCGGCTCGACCGCGAGACCGGCGCCGTGGAGGCAGTCGCCCTGGAGGACCAGCGGGTGACCGTCATCCTGCCCGCCGGCACGGGAGACCTGTTCAGCCTCGACGGCGCCGCCTTCCCCGGCCTCGGGGACGGCTGACTCCGCGGCGCATGGGGCAGCTCCGGGACGGCCTGAGCGAACGGACCCTCGCCTTCGAGCCGGGCTTCGAGGCTCACGGCGAGGTCGTGTGCCGCACCTTCCAGCCGTCGTACGTCGTCCTGGGCGGCGGCAACCTGCTCGCCTTCTGCCAGGGCCGGCTCCGCGAAGGCCGCGACGACGATCCTAAGGTGGTCCTGATGAGCCGGAGCGCCGACTGCGGCGCCACGTGGTCGCCGGCGAAGGCGGTCTCGGCCCGGCTCCATCACTACGCCATGTCGGCGTACCGCTCCGAACGGGAGGGACGGGAGCGCGTCTCCGTCCTGACCATGGTCGACATGCGGGGCACGGAGAAGCTCTACGGACACGACCACGGCGCGATGCGGGAGCGGACCGGCATCGATATCGACGCCGTCGGCAGCCGCACACCGATGGTGCTCTGCCGCTTCGACTCGGACGACGGCGGAGAGAGCTGGACCATGGAGACGTTGCTCGGAGAGCGGTCCCCCCTGAACCGGCGGTATGCCGACGGCACGCTGATCATGTTCAACCCGGTGGGCCAGGTCCACGTGATTCCCGAGGGCCCCCACCGCGGCCGCTACCTCCTCGGCGGCCCGGTCACCGTCGTGCCCGGGGGAGAAGCCGTCAGCGACTACTTCCGCGACCATCCCCAGTCCGGCTCCGCCGTCCTCTGCAGCGACGATCAGGGCGAGACCTGGCGCGCCGACGGCTTCATCACGGACTACCTGGCCAACGAGGCTTCCGCCGTCTCGATCCGAGGGGGCGAGGAGCTGCTGATGATGCGCCGGCTGAATCCGCCGGACAGGCTGGCGGAGCGATCCCTCTCCGGCGAGGTGAACCCCGGCCCGATGCAGCGCATCGCCCACACCTCCGCGGACTGGGGAAGGACCTGGTCCCCGCCCTTCCTCGTCGACATCAGCGGCGTCCTCTGCCACGGCACGCTGGCCCGCCGCGGCCGGCGCTTGCTCTTTTCCATTCCCAATGGCCCGGGGCGCCGGCGCGGAGCCATCTATTGCAGCGACGACGAGGGCCGGATCTGGGGGCACAAGGTCATCGATTCGGAGAGCTTCTCGTACAGCACCGTGGGGCCCCTGAACGAATCGCAGTACATCACCCTTTACGCACGCGGCTCCATGGGGCAGGAAGGGGTCGGATGCCGCGTCTTCGAGGACGAGTGGCTATGAAGATCACCGACGTGACCATCGACTGTTACGCCTGGCCGAAGCCGAAGCCGATCAGCAACGGCAAGTACACCTACAGGACGG
>JAPOZM010000116.1 GCA_026706075.1 Gemmatimonadaceae bacterium | reverse complement strand
GGATCTGGCGCAACCCCGCGGAGGTCCTCGGGGAGGTGGGCCGCGACGACGACGGCAACGGCTACGTCGACGACGTGGCCGGCTGGGACTTCACCGACGCCCCGGGGCTTCCGGGCACCGGCGACTACCTCGAGCGCGACCCCGACCCGGCCGACGATTCCGGGCACGGAACCCACGTGGCCGGGGTCGCCGCCGCCGCCGCCGGCAACGGCGAGGGCATCGCCGGGGTGGCTCCCGGGGTCCGGGTGATGCCCTTGAGGGCGGGACTGGTCATCGGCGAGGCCGGGTACCTGCAGGACGACGACATCGCCGCCGCCATCGTCTACGCGGTGCGCAACGGGGCCGACGTGCTCAACCTGAGCTTCGGAGATCCGGCCTACTCGCCGCTGATCGACGACGCGGTCCGCTTCGCCCTCGGGCGGGGGGTGGTGGTGGTGGCCGCCGCCGGCAACGAGGCCTCCTCCGAGGTCTTCTATCCGGCGCGCCTGCCGGGCACGATCGCCGTCGCCGCCGTCCGCCGCGACGGCGCCGCCGCGGCGTTCTCCAACTTCGGTGCGAGCATCGATCTGGCGGCGCCGGGCGTCGCCATCCACAGCACCGGTCCGGGGGGCGGGTACAGCTCCCTGTCGGGCACCTCCCTGGCGGCCCCCCACGTGGCGGGCGCCGCCGCCCTCGTCCTCGCCCGCCACCCCGGGTACACGCCGCTGCAGGTCTTCGGCGTCCTCGCCGGGGCCGCCCGCGACGCGGGCTCCGCGCCCGGGTGGGACGCGGCCACCGGCCACGGCCTGCTGCAGATCCCCCCGGCCGTCGCGGAGCCCCCCCTGGCCGTCGCCTTCCGGGCGCCGTCGCCCCCGCGGCCGGTCGGCCATCCCGCCGCCGTGGTGGAGCTGGAGGTGGCCGGAGCCCCGGGCCTGGAGCTGCTCGTGGAATGGGGGTCCGGCGAGGATCCGGACCGGTGGCACCCCGTGGACGCCCGCATCTGGGAGGGCCCCCGCGACTCGAACGTGCGCTGGTCGACGGCCGACCTGGCCCCGGGGACCTATACCCTGCGGGCCACGGTGCGGCAGGGGCCGCGGGAGCACTCCCGGCGGCTGGCGGTGCGCCTGGCGGCGCATGGAGCCCGGGTCCTGCGCTGGTCCGTGGTGCGAGCCCTCCAGGGCCCCCGGTGGCGCGATCTGGTCTCCTGGAGCACCGATCGACCGTCGGCGGGTTCCCTCGACCTGCTCTCCGCGGGGCAACGGGTCCTGCGGCTCCTGGCCCCGCCCGGCCGCGTCGATCAGACCCTCACCCTGCCCGCCGACGTGCCCCCCGGCGCCTACGAAGTGCGGATCTCCACCGACGGCCAGGGGGTGCAGGCCGGCGACAGCCTGATCGTGCGGCCGGGAGCGGTGGACCGCTCCAACCCGCGCTCCGGCCCGGACCTTCCGGCAGGCTACCTGATGCCCGGGCTCACCGACTTCGACGCCGACGGCCGCCGCGAAGTGGTGGCCATGGTCCACGCCGGGGACGGGAGCTACGCCCCCACCGCCTTCTTCGAGTGGGGTGATTCGGCGCCCGTGCACTCGACGGCGAGCCGGTTCATCCCCTGGGGCCGGCACGACCTCGACGGCGACGGACTGCTGGAGCTCATGGCCGTCGACGCCCGCAGGGTCCGCCTCTTCGAGCAGCGGGCGCGCGGCCAGTACCCCGGGCGCAGGGCCTGGGACGTCCGCGAGGTGTGGGGCGGGGAGGTCCTCGACGCCGATGGCGACGGCCGCCCGGAGATGTTCCTGCGCTCGGCCACGGCCGAGCTGTTCCGGGTCTTCGAGGGCCGCGGAGACGACGACTACGCCGAGACCGCGGCCCTGGTCAACGACACCCCGGGCGGGAACGAGTTCGGCCCGCGACAGGTGGCGGCCGACCTCGATGGCGACGGGCGCGGGGAGCTGCTGGCCGGGGACAGCGACGGAGATCTGCTGGTCTTCGAGGCCGGGGCCGACGACGCCTACCGCCGAACCTGGCGCTTCCTGGAGGAGGAGGAGCTGGTCGACGGCCGGCTGGTGGGCGGCGGCGCCGACCTCGACGGGGACGGGGAGGCGGAGTTCGTCGTCGGCCGCCTGCGCCGCGATCCCTTCGACGTGGAGGGCCGCCGCTGGCGGCTGTCGGTGTACGGGGCCGCCGGCGACGACGACTACCGGAAGGAGTGGGAAGGGGAGGTGCTGGCCGCTTCCTCCCAGGGAGCGGGCATCACCGTGGCCGACCTCGACGGCGACGGGCAGATGGAGTGGATCGCCGTCCTGGTGCCCCACCTGTACGTGTTCCGCGCCGCCGCCGACGGCGGCTTCGAGGTGGTGTGGCACGCCGAGGCGGGGGAGACCTGGAGGCCGGCTGCGGGAGATGCCGACGGCGACGGCGGCAGCGAGCTGTACTACAACGACCTCGACGGGGGGATCCGCAGCCTCTCGTGGACGGCGGGGCTCCGGCGGCTCGGGGCGCCGCCGGGGTGGCAGGTCCTGGCCCTCGGGCGGGACCGCGTGGAGCTGGTGTGGGAGGAGGTCCCGGGGGCCTCCCGCTACGAGGCGACCCGGGACGACTCCGTCGTGGCCAGGGTAGAAGCCGGGCCCCGGCGCTTTTCCCACGTCGATTCGGGACTGGCCACCGGCCGGGCCCATGCGTACCAGATCGCCGCCATCGACTCGGCGGGGCTCCGCGGCGAGAGCTCCCGGGTGCTGATGGCGGCACCCCGCCCGGGTCCGGTCATCGTCGGTGTCCTGCACACCGCCCCCCGCCAGCTGGAGGTCCGGTTCGACCAGCCCATGGCTCCGGAGGCGGCCCAGGCCCACCGCTGGCGGCTGGTTCCCGAGGCCGCCCGGCCGCGGGAGGGTCTGCTCGACCAGGGCGCCAGGCGGCTGATCCTCTTCCTCGACCGGGCCCTGCCCGACAGCGGCACGGTGCACCTCGAAGCGGCGGGGGTGCGTTCGGCGCGGGGCGGGCTCGTGGGCCTCCGGGGGCCGCGGACGGCCTCCCTGCGTCTGGCTCCGTTGGACCCCGCCGCGCGGCTGGTGGAGGCGGTCCTGGCGGGTCCCGCGACGATCCGGCTGCGCTTCGACCGCCCCCTCTCGGCGCCGGGTGAGGCCCGGGCCGCGGTCGACGGCCGTCTCGTGGTCGAGAGGATCGATCCGGGAGAGGACGACCGCACGGTGCGGCTGGTCCTGCCCGAAGGGACGCGCCTGCCGGCCCGGGGCCGCGCCTACGAGGTCGAGGTGTGGGGGCTGCGGGACGGTCTCGGGCGGCCGTTGCGGGTGCGGACCCTGCTGCGGGTCCCGGTCGACCGCCTCGAGGAGGTCCGGGCCTACCCCAACCCCTTCGATCCCGCCGCCGGCGAGCTGACCCTGGCGGGCCTGCCCCGGGAGTCGGAGGTGCAGGTCTTCACCTTCGCGGGGGAGCTCGTCTGGAAGGGCCGGGAGGAGGACGGCGACGGGGGGCTCAACTGGACCGGCCTCAACCCTTCCGGAGCCAGGGTCGCCGCCGGCATCTACCTCGTGCAAGTGGAGCACGAGGACCGCGTGCGGCGCCTGAAGATCGCCGTCGTGCCCCGCTGAGGCGCTTGCCTTGACACCTTTTCCGGGGCCCGGCTATCGTAGCCGCCCCAACGGGAGAGACTCCATGGTACGCATCGGCATCGTCGGCATCGGTTTCATGGGCACCACCCACTACAAGGCGATCGCCCGGGTGAAGGGGGCGAAGGTGACCGCCATCTGCACCCGCGACCCCAGGAAGCTGGAGGGCGACTGGCGCGGCGTGCAGGGGAACTTCGGCGACGACGGCGGCGTGCACGACCTGCGGGGGGTGGCGGCGTACGAGCGCATCGAGGACCTCCTCGCGGACGACCGCGTCGACCTGGTGGACATCTGCCTGCCCACGACCCTGCACTACGACTGGACCCTGGCGGCCCTGGCGGCGGGCAGGCACGTCTTCCTCGAAAAGCCCATCGCCCTCGACCTGCGGCGGGCGGACCGCATGGTGGCGGAGGCTCGGGAGCGCGGCCTGCGGCTGATGGTGGCCCACGTCCTGCGGTTCTTCCCCGAGTTCCGGCTGATCAGGACCCTCATGGAGGCCGGGGACCACGGCCGCGTGCTGGCGGCGGACTTCAAGCGCGTCATCTCCATGCCGGCGTGGTGGGACCCCGAGGACCTGGAGCGCACCGGCGGGCCGGCCATCGACCTGCACATACACGACGCCGACTTCGTGCAGTTCCTCTTCGGCATGCCCGAGGCGGTGACCTCGGCGGGGGTGATCCGCAAGGGCGGCGTGGTGGAGCACATCGACACCCACTACCACTTCGAGGGCGGGCCCCAGGTGACCGCCAGCGGCGGCTGGCT
>JAPOZM010000071.1 GCA_026706075.1 Gemmatimonadaceae bacterium | reverse complement strand
ACGCCTGGCTCGGATCCTCGGCCAGTCCCACCGGGCCCGCCGCCACCGCCTGGCCCCCTTCGATCAACTCGTAGCTCGACGAGAGGAAGACGACCTGCAACAGCGCCACCGACGCTGCCGACGCCGGCCCGACGCCGGTGGTGTTGACCGCCCGCACCTCGAACTGGTGGAGGACCCCGTGGGCCAAGTTCGACACCAAGGCCTCCCGCGTACCCCTGCCGGACACTGCCGTCCAATCCCCCCACTGCGTGGCGCTTTCGGGCTTCGTGCGGTACTCCCACCCCGTGATGCTCGGATCGGACGCGGACGGCTCAGTCCACCGCAGCGTGGCTTGGCCAGCCCCTGCTTCCGCGGTCAGATTCGTCGGACCGATCCTGGGTACGGGCGCATTGCGAATCTGGGTATGGGAGACCATCTCGGAACTCCCCGCCATCATGCGAAGGCCCCCCCAATGCTCGGCCGAATCGGAAAGATCAGGGCCTCGGAATACGATCTGCTTGCTGCCGGTGCCCTCCGACATCAACGTGCCATACACGAAGATCTCGGAAAGACTGCCATTGCCTTCCTTGAACTGGTGGCGATCACTTCGGGAGGGGAACGTAACGACCGTGCCGGCCTCTATCGTAAGCGTCGCACCCGGAAAGACCACCACGTCGCCGGACAAGGGGACCGTGCCGCTCCAAGTCTCCTGGCCGATGATGGCCCAATGGTGGTAGTCCGAATAGGGAAGGTTGCTGTGAAGGACGCGAAACTTACCAAGAGCAGGCAGGGAAGGTGCGATTTCCGCAATCTCAAAAAACTTGAGGCCCCCCCAACCACCATCATCGCTGTCAAAGGGTCCCTTCTTCGGACTCTCGTTCCCCACAGTTAGAGAAGCAGGCGGCCCACCGACGGACGGGGTGCCCCATCGAATCTTCGCCCCGAGCCAACTCAGGGTATCGGCAAGCCCCATGTTGTCGCTGTTATCTCGATCAGGCTCGGGAAGAAGCTGCAGATCATACCGCTCCCAGAGGGAGAGCCCCGAGGCGGGACTATCCGTACTCAACACCATGCCCGTGTGAGTCATATATTCGTAGTCTCCTCCCACGGCCCCTTGTACTTCCTCTCCCCCGGCTCCCCCTCCAATGAGCTCATCAAGCTCCTCAAGCGGTCGGTGGTAAACCTGAACACTTCCACCCATAGGATAGGCTGCGTGGGAACCCGCCCCCACGTACACCACGGGGTGGGTGTATTGGACAACCTCGTTGCGCTCGGGTCCAGGGCTCACCTTCAGGGCTGTTCTCGGGTTGAATGAAAAGCTCGTCGTTAGCCCCGGTTTGTTTGCCCAATCCCTGTAGTAACTCAACCATGCTTTATGAAATCGATACTCCACACCCAGGAGCACCGCCGTATCGGGATCCCCAGAACTGACCACTACATCGATGCGCTGCCAGTCCCCCTCGTGGTTGTTCCACCAGTCGTTGTACGGGTAGAAGTAGTGGTATTGAATAACGGTAACAGGATCGTATTGCTCCTCATAGTTAGAGATTGTCCTGGTATAGGTGTGCACATAGGCAGTATTCGGAAACTGGCTGCCTCTTTGGGGATGGTCATGCTTATCTCCCAGGCCAAAGTACGTTTGATTCCATGATGCGGTGCCCGTGCCAGGATAGTCCAGATACATCTCTACATTGTAATTGCCAGTTGGGAGCGATCCTCTGGTATCCGGGTAAACTGCATAATTCCTTAGCGGAACGGTTGAAACAAAAAAGGCATACTTGCCAATCAGAAAATCGACGATCTTGGGTGCGGGAAACCAGTGGCTTTGGTTTCGCTTTACGTCCATTGAATCAAGAAATCCAGAATCCATCAAGTTCCTAAGCCCATCTGAACCAACAACTCGGCCGTTAAGTCTGGTCAGCTCAAACCATATGTTGTCCGCGGAGGTGGCCCCCATGATGTTCACGGGCTCCGGCTTCGTTACCTTGATGTCTCCCCACTTCCCTCCTGTTTCCTCCGTCAGGATTAGCATGGGCGAGAACATTTTGGCCAATTCTAGCTCATCTGCTTCTGCGGTGGCCTCGGTGGCAAGAAGGGCAGCCAACACGGTAATTACACTGGAAACGAAGGGCATTGGGTTCTTTCCTCTCTTGATTCCCATCGTCAGAATCGCAGTGTGGCAACCGCGGAAAGGCCGCCCTTCGGGATGGGGGTTATGCCAAGCGAAGTGTGGGGATCTTCAGAAGAGTTGCGCAACAGTTCGGAGGCAGCCAGGGAAGAAAATGGAGGACAAGACACGAGCAACAAGCCGAAACCGGCTGCCAAGTTTGCCTGGGATTCCAGCAAGTAGAGTCCCGCCGCTCCGGGTATGACACCGGCTAGCAGGGTCGAGGGTAGGGAATCATCAGGATCGATCGCGGTCACACCTGCTGGGAATCCGACTGTACTGCCAACAAACAGTCCAAAAAGGACACTTTCCAACCCTTCCCCCCATCCGTCGCCCCACTCGTCCTCATCTCTGCTTCGGATATAGTTGTAGTGCAGGTTTCCCGAAATCCCTGCAATAGCCACGAAGAAGAGAGTACCGGATAACACCTTTGTGGGAATGCGCACTGCGGCATGTTTCGAGCCACCCAGGCCACGGATACGATGACCCAGATAGACGGGCTCTTTCTCGACCTCTCCGGTCTCCACCTGTACCGAATCACCTTCTGCGGTAGCTTGGGTTTCGCGCTCAACTGAACGGTTCCTGCCCGATTCACCTTCCGGGCCCGCCTGAGCCAACGCAACAGGCTGGGTGACCGTGCGCGCCTCGAAGTTAAGGGCCGGGGTGCCAGCGCCTCCCAGGCCCAGCAGATGGCCGATCTCGTGGACGTGGATCGCGATTCCCGTGAAGTGGTTGCGACTGTCTTTCTCGGCTTGGCTCGCCTTGGCACCATGCCGCTCCGCTGCCACATAACGGAACCCGCCTTGCGCGCGATTCTGGGGGTTCGGAGCCGGCGTTGCCGTGGTCCGCACGTCGTCCCTTTGAAGCAGCAAACTGTCCTCAGTGTGGTCGTCGGTGAACTCGGCACCCGAGTGCAGATACAGCACCTTGTGGCTCCGCCGGGTCGCGACATCCGCCGTGGCGTCGGGGGATCCCAATTCAAAACACGAATCAAACTCCCTCAACTTAGCCTCAGTAAGAGAAGAAGAAGCTATAAAGTGTAGATTTTCCGCTGACTGAGCCCCCATGATGTTCACAGGCTCCGGCTTGGTGACGATAATGTCTCCCCACTTGCCTCCGGTCTCCTCCGTCAGGATCAGAATCGGCGAAAACATCTCGGCCAACTGCTCGGCCTCCGTCTCCGCATCGACCTCCGCTGTCATGGATCCGGCGAACAGGGCAAGGGCCACGATCATGAAGATCACAGATGAGCCTCTCTCTTTTTCCAACGTCTAGAAGCGCAGGGTAGCAACGGCCGAGAAACCGCCGTTGAAGGTGGGGGCCAAGCCAATGGAAGCGGCCCGGTCTTCCGGAGGGTTGCGCCAGACTTCAGACACAATGAGTGAACTAACGACAGGAGCGACATAACTGAGCAAGAGCGATGTTCCGAACCTCTCTTGATCGAGAGCCAACACGCCAATGCCGGCCGCTCCCGGTATGACACCGGCGAGCAGGGTCCCAGGCAGAGAATCGTAACCATCGACCGAGGTCACGCCTAAGGGGAATCCGACACTGCAGCCGATGGCTACGCTATTCAAGAAAACGCCTATCCCATGGTGCGGGGAAGTACTCTCCGATACTGAGTCATGAACACCAATGGCCATGCCTGTAAAGACGATGCCCCAACCAGTCCCGGCGGCCACCTTTGCGAGTAGGCGGTATCCCCTGTAACTGAGAAGAGGTCGATGCATCTCTTTCGCCGCCAGGAAATCCGCCGGCTCGTCTTGGGAAGGTGCCTCTACCAGAACCAGTGTTTGGATATGCTCCAAGGCGATCCGCTCCGGCCGGCCATCTCGTGTTCGAGACAGAGTCAACGTCCCCGCGTCCACGGCTTGGACGTAGCCTTTGACGGTGACCAGATGTCCCCACTCACCGGAGACCGGATGGCGTTCCCCCTGACCGTGAATGGCTACGACCAACGCCCCCACGGCCACCGTGCTGCTATCGATCTCCCCGGCTTCCAGAACCACCCCTGTCCGTAACACCTCGGCGGCCTCAGTGGTGTCTTCGGTCGCTGGAGAGGCGTGCGGGAGCGCGGGTGTGACGGAAGACTGCGCCTGTGTTCCGGTGTTGTCGGCCCTGGGCGGAACCTCTTCCGAGACTCCGAGAACGCCCGGTTTTTCGGACAGGCGTGCGAGCAGGTGCACGGGTACATCGGCCCGGAGGATACCGCGGGTGCCACTCCCCCCCGCACCCAAGGTGTCCGAGGTGACGCCGCGGGTCTCGAGAAAGCGAGCGACCGCGGCGGCGCTCGTTCGCGTGTCGGTCACCATCCTCACCGGGATCGACCGGGGCGCAGGGTCGCCTCGACTCCGAGTTGCGGATCCCTTCGCCGAGCGTGTGACCTGGTGGGCCTCGGCCAGGCGATCGAGCCCGGCGTCACGGGCTTCCAGCTCGGTCAGCTCGGCCAGCTGGGTTGCGAGGATCGGCTCGTCCGCCGCCGGACCGAGGCTGTCCTCCAGCACCGCCCGCGGGGCGGCGTCGGGCACCGTCACCGCGGCCGGCGGGTCGGTCTGCGCCCAACCGGCCCCGGCCGGCAGGGCCGTCAGGATCGTCAGGAGACAGATGCGGATGCGCATGGGATCATCCTCCCGGGGGCAGGACAGTCGTGGCGACCCACTTGCCGAACTCCAGCCTCCCCGCCGCGGTTGTCCAAGGACGGCCATTCGGCCACACCCCGTCGACCAGCGTCGTGGCCGACAGGCCGTTCGTCGAGGAGAACTCGGCGTAGCTGTCGTCCTACGTCAGCGGCTCCTCTTTCGCCGGGTGGGAGTGCGTCCCCAATAGCGGCGTCTTCGCTGGGGCCGGGCCGCTGGTATCCTTGACTCCGTCGCAGAAACCCAGTTGTTGGAGGGGCGGCTCTTGCTCCGAGGGGCCGGGCTGAAGAGCCGCGAGATGATGGCGCCTTGGCCACCGAGCCTTGGGAGGAGCCTTTCGGGCGTAACTGTTGCATGGCATTTCTCCTCTTGTGGGCCCGCCAAGGAATGATAGCAAGTCATGGTGTACTTCTTGTGAGCCAGAGGTTGTAGAGCGTGTTCTTGTCATGTGGTTTGGCGCTTTTTTTTCGCCCTTGAGGCCATTGGCTCCTATTGTCGCGCCTGGATCGGGCCGACCCGGGCCGGGGCCGCGCCGCCAATCGGCCGTGCGTTTCCCTTTCGGTCCGAGGTAGTCCATGGACGGAAAGGCGACGGCGAGGCAGGAGATGGAGGCTCTCCGCAGCCGCTATTCCCGGCTGAGCACGGCCATCCTGCGCATCAGCACCAGCCTCGAGCTGGATACGGTCCTGCAGGAGGTCCTGGACGGCGCCCGCGCCCTGACCGGCGCCCGGTGCGGCGTCATCACGACCGTGGACGAGGCGGGGCAGGTTCAGGACCTCGTCAGTTCGGGAATGAGCCCCGAGGAGCACCGGCAGCTCACCGAGTGGCCCGACGGGCCGCGTCTGTTCGAGCACCTCCGGAGCCTGTCGGGAGCACTGAGACTGCCCGACCTGAACGGCTACGTCCGGTCCCTCGGCTTTTCCTCGATGCCGCAGCTGCCGAAGACCTTCCAGGCCACGCCGATGCGGCATCGGGAGGTGGACGTGGGCAGCTTCTTCCTCGGCGAGAAGGCAGGGGGAGGCGAGTTCACCCTCGAGGACGAGGAGGTCCTGAAGCTCTTCGCCTCGCAGGCGGCCACGGCGATCGCCAACGCCCGTACCCACCGGGACGAGCAACGGGCCCGAGCGGACCTGGAGGCCATGGTCGACACCTCGCCGGTGGGGGTCGTGGTCCTCGACGCCCGGAGCGGCCGGCCCGTGTCGTTCAACCGGGAGGCGAAGCGGATCGTCGAAGGTCTCCGCATGCCGGGCCGTTCCCTGGAGCAACTGCCGGACGTCCTGACCTTCCGGCGGGCGGACGGCCAGGAGGTCTCCCTCGAAAAGCTGGGCATGGCGAAGGCCCTGAGCACCGGCGAGACGCTGCGCGCCGAGGAGATCGTCCTGGAGGTCCCCGATGGGCGCCGGGTGCGGACGCTGGTCAACGCCACGCCGATCCGATCCGGGGACGGGGAGGTCGAGTCGGTGGTCGTCACCCTGCAGGACCTGAGCCCGATGGAGGAGCTGGAGCGCCTGCGGTCCGAGTTCCTGGGCCTGGTGAGCCACGAGCTGCGGGCCCCGCTGACCTCGATCCGGGGCTCTGCCGCCACCGTGCTGGCGTCCTCACCGGTGCCGTCCCCGGCCGAGATGCTGCCGTTCTTCCGGCTCATCGACGCGCAGGCCGAGCACATGTGGAGCCTGATCCGCGATCTGCTGGATGCCGGGCGCATCGAGGCCGGCACCCTGTCGGTGACCCCCGAGCCCTCCATTTTGCCGGTCCTGGTGGACCAGGCCCGGAACACTTTCCTGAGCGGGGGAAGCCGGCACACCGTCCTGATCGACTTGCCGGCGGACCTGCCCCGGGTGATGGCCGACCGGCCGCGCATCGTGCAGGTCCTGAACAACCTGCTGGCCAACGCCGCCCGGCACGCGCCCGAGTCGTCGCCCATCCGGATCGCCGCCGAGCTCGATGACGTGCACGTGGCGATCTCGGTCTCCGACGAGGGCCGGGGCCTGTCGGCCGAGGAGCTCCCGCGCCTGTTCCAGAAGCACACCAACGTGGATGGCGCGGAGAAACGCGGGCTGCGGGGCACCGGGCTGGGGCTGGCCATCTGCAAGGGGCTGGTCGAGGCCCACGGGGGCCGCATATGGGCGGCCAGTGGCGGTGTGGGCCAGGGCGCCCGGTTCACGTTCTCTGTTCCGGTGGCCGGAGAGGCCGGCGACGGCGCCGCGGCCGAAGACGCCCGGGCTCACCCCGGACGCGAGCGGACACGCATCCTGGTGGTGGACGACGACCCGCAGGCCCTGCGCTTCATGCGGGAAACCCTCGAGGGCGCGGGCTACGACCCGATCGTGACCGGCGACCCCC
Source organism: Gemmatimonadaceae bacterium (assembly GCA_026706075.1). Lineage (GTDB taxonomy): Bacteria > Latescibacterota > UBA2968 > UBA8231 > UBA8231 > UBA8231. Next base: position 30,661 of record JAPOZM010000071.1, on the reverse strand, counting down.
GGGAACTGCCGCGCATCCTCCGCACGGAGAACCCCCGGCTGGTCCTGCTCGACCTGATCTTTCCCGAGACCGACGGCATCGAACTGCTGGACCGCGTCCCCGAACTGGCCGATCGGCCGGTCATCTTCATCTCCGGGTATGGAAGAGACGAGACCATCGCCCGCGCCCTGGAGAGGGGAGCTGCGGACTACATCGTCAAGCCCTTCTCGCCGACGGAGCTGACGGCCCGGATCCGCGCCGCCCTGCGCCGCAGCGCGGAACCGGACTCCTTCGTGCTCGGGGACCTGGCCATCGACTACGAACAGCGCCGGGTAACCTTGGGCGGTGATCCCGTGGCGCTGACGGCCACCGAGTACGAGCTGCTGCGCGTGCTCTCGCTCGACGCGGGACGGGTCTTCACGTACGACACCCTGATCGACCACCTGTGGGCGGAGAAGAAGGACCCCGTGGCTCCGGCGCGGGTGCGGACCTTCGTGAAGAACCTGCGGCGCAAGCTCGGCGACGACGCGGGCCGGCCGGCTTACGTCCTGACGGAGCGAGGGGTCGGCTACCGCATGGCAAGACCAATGCCCGGCGCGGGCGCCAGAGCGACGGTGCGCGACAGCCTCGCCGATCTGACGTGAGCTGTCCCTTCTGTCCGCCCCGGGTCGATGCCCGGCTCAACCCCCAGGGATACAACCTGGGATGGAACTGCGGCGCCGTGGCCGGACAGACGGTGTTCCACGCCCACCTGCACGTGATCCCGCGCTTCGCGGCGGAACCCCATGCCGCAAGGGCATCCGCTACTGGCTGAAGCAGGAGTCCAACCGCCGCTGACCCGGCCCCTCGCCCGAGGGCCCGGGCGCTTCAGGCGCCGCCGAACTCCTTGAGGAAGAGGCGCTCGCCCTCGGCCGTGGCGATGAGGATCATCTCGCCGCCCGGCGGCAGGGCCTCCGTCGGATCGGGGTTGACGCTGGTCGAGCCGTCCCGGCTGACGGCGACCACCGAGCAGCCGGTCCGCGGACGGATTTCCGACCCCGCGATGCTGGTGCCGGCCAGGCCCCGCGGAACCGGCAGGCGGAGCACCCCCAGTCCCTCGGCGATGGTGAGGGTGCTGCTCCGCTGCAGGTGGTTGGTGATCTCCCGGGCCCCCATCGACGGATAGGACATGACGAAGTCGGTGCCGGCCCGGTGCAGGGTCTGCACGTTCCGCTCCTGGTTCGCCCGGGCGATGATCTGGATGTCGGGCCGCAGCTGGCGGCAGTAGATCGCCAGGTAGACGTTGGTGTCGTCGTCCCGGGTGGTGAGGACCGCGGCCGGCGCCGTCCGGATGCCCGCCTCCTCCAGAACCTCCAGCTCGGCCGCCGAGCCCTCCACCATCTTGCGGGCGCCGGGGGCGGCCTCGGGATCCCGCTCGACGATGCAGTAGTCGACGTTGCGCTCCTCCAGGGAGCGCGCCACGGCGCGGCCGACGCGGCCGGCGCCGATGATGATCACCGGCTCGGCGGACTGGTTGTAGATGGCGAAGAGGCTGTTGTAGCGGTAGAGCTGGTCCTGGTCCGCGGCGAGGACGAGGACGGTCTGGGCGGTGATGCGGGTCTCCGGCCGCGCCGGCTGAAACTGCCCCCGCTCCCAGACGCCGATCACGTGGATCCCCACCTTCCTGCGCAGGTCCGCCTCCACCAGGGTCTGGCCGACGATGGGGGTGTTCGTCGTCGTCGCCTCGGCGATCAGCAGTTGGCCGAAGTCGCCGATGACGTGGGCCATGGCGTCTCCCGCCGTCGTGCGCCGCGCCAGGGACTCGCCCAGCAGGTCGCCCAGCTGCAGCACGTGGTCGCACCCCGCCAGCTCGAGGATGTCCACCGAGGCCGGCAAGTCGGCGGTGCCGATGATCGGCGTGCTCTCGGAGATGGCCCTCACCGTCGAGGCGATCTGCGTGTTCCTCTCGTCGGTGCGGGCGGCGACCACGAGGGCGGCGTCGGCCACCCGGGCCCCCCGGTAGGTCCTGGGATCGTCGAGGTCCCCCAGGATCACGTTGATCCCCTCGTCGGCCAGCCGGGCGGCCTCGGCGGGGTCCGGCTCGATCAGCACGTACGAGTACTGGAACTGCACGAGCCGTTCGACCAGGGCGATCGACATGGGGTCGTGCTGCACCAGGACGACGTGGTCCCGGGTGCCGGCGTCGAGCTTTCGCGGGCGGCGCCTGAGGGCCTGGGCCTCCATCCACGGCATCAGGAAGAACTGCAGGAAGGTGAAGGGCAGCAGGATCAGCATGAAGAGCGTGCCGCTGACGAGCACGACGGCGGTGAAGACCCGCCCGGGCACGGCCTCGAAGGTGATGTCCCCGAAGCCGGTGGTGGACATCGTGGTGAGCGTCCAGTACACCCCGTCGAACCAGGAGAAGTGCCGGCCCTCGTCGTGCATGAGCAGGTGGAAGAGGACGCTGTAGAGGATGATGATGAGAACGAAGGCGGAGAGCACCCACAGGAGCCGCACGATGCCCCGGCGCCGCCCGCGGTGCTCGAGGAAGAAGGCGATCAGTCTCAGCACCGATGTCCTCCTCTCGTTGCGGGCCCGGGAAGGGGTCGGGCCCGGCTCAGTCCACCCTCGAAGGTCGGAAAGGTAGGGTCCAGGTTCCGGGGGCGCACCGGCCCTGGCCCCCGGTGGCCTGGCGATCCGGCACCGGCCTTCGTCGTCCCCGACCGTCGCTCATCGGGGGCTGACGCCGTTCATCGATTGGAGGTGGACCCAGGCCCTTCTCTCCGTAGGCTCGTGAGCAACTCTTCACGGAGAGAACCCATGACTCGCTCCAAGCTCCTGTTCGTCTGCACGCTGCTCCTCTTCACCGGCTGCAGCGTTCTGCAGCGCGGCTCCGGACCCACCGCCGATCTGGTGTTCCCGCAGAGCTTCCGGTTCGGCGCCGCCACCTCGGCCTACCAGGTCGAGGGCGCCTGGCAGGAGGACGGCAAGGGCCTGTCGGTCCTCGACTTCTACACCAACGAGATCGGGATCGCGGCAGGGGCGACGGGCAACGTCGCCATCGACCACTACCACCGCTACGGGGAGGACATCGACCACCTGCGCCGCCTGGGCATCGACACCTACCGCTTCTCCATCGCCTGGTCGCGGATCCTTCCCCGGGGGACCGGGCCGGTGAACGACGCCGGCCTCGAGCACTACGGCGCGGTCATCGACTCGCTGCTGTCGGCCGGCATCGAGCCCGTGGTCACCCTCTACCACCAGGACCTGCCGCTCGAGCTGGGGCGCCGCGGCGGCTGGGCCAATCCGCGTTCTCCCGACTGGTTCGCCGAGTACGCCCGCGTCGTCTTCGAGGCCTACGGAGACCGGGTCTCCACCTGGATCACCCTGAACGAGCCGTACATGGAGACGATGTACATCGGCAGCATCGCCAAGGGGCTGCTGCCCCCCGCCCGGCCGGGACGCTTTGTCCCGGTGCCGGGGGAGGCGCTGGCCGAGCAGGCGGTCGATACCCACAACCACCTGCTGGCCCACGGCCGGGCGGTGGAGCTCTTCCGCGACATGGGCCTGCCGGGCCGGATCGGGATCGCCCTGAACCTGTCTCCCGTGTACGCGGCCTCGGAGCGGCCGAAGGATGTCGCCGCGGCGCGGCTGGAGGACGGCATCCTCAACCGCTGGTTCCTCGACGCCGTGCTGCGGGGCTCCTATCCGGAGGACGTGCTCAGCCGCTACCGCGCGGCGGGACTGGCCGCGGACCTGGAGGAGATCTCCTCCCTGGGCCGGGTGCCGCCGGACTTCATCGGCGTCAACTACTACGCCCCGCGGCGGGTGCGCCACCGGCCGGGCTCGGACCGGTTCGGCATCGAGGTGCTCGCCGACCCGGACTCGGTGACCTCGGTCCTCGGGGAGGTGTACCCCGAGGGCCTGTACGACCTGCTCACCAGGCTCGCGCGGGACTACGGGTCGGCGCGGCTCATCGTCACCGAGAACGGCTGCGGCTTCGGCCCGGCGGACGAGGGCGTCGTGGAGGGGCGGGTTCACGACGCGCTGCGGACCCGCTTCCTGGAGGACCATCTGCGCCAGGTGCACCGGGCCCTGGCGGCGGGCGCCCCGGTGGACGGCTACATCGTCTGGTCGGCCTTCGATCACTTCGAGTACACCGCGGGGTACAGCCGCCGATACGGGCTGATCCACGTCGACTTCGACAGCCAGGAGCGGCTGTGGAAGGAGAGCGCCTCCGCCTATCGGGAGATCGTCACGCGGCGCCGGCTGCGTCCCTGACCGCTGCCAGCCACGGACACGGCCGGACCGAGCGGCTCCCCGGGGGAGCCATGGCGCCGGCGTCCCTGACCGCCGGGGCCTCGGACACGTCCCTGGCCTGGCGGGCTCCTCGCGGCGTCGCGCCGACGTGGATCTGCCTCGGGTCTCGTCGACCGGGTCAGCCCGCGAGGCTGCGCAGTCTCGCTGCATACCTGCGCGAGACCCGCACCTCGGTGTCGTCGTCGAGGCGCGCCAGGTAGCCTCCGTCGCCGTCGCTGGTCAGCTCGCGGAGGGCCTCGATGGCGACGACGGCGGACCGGTGGACGCGCATGAACCGCCCCGGGTCGAGTCTCGCCTCCAGGCCGCCGAGGCCCTCGCTGACGAAGTGGGAGCCGCCCCGGGTGTGGACGCGGGTGTAGTCGCCCTCGGCCTGGAGCCAGCGGACCTGGTCGACGTGGACCGCGATGATCCTCCCCGACACCTTGAGGAAGAGCTGCCCGGGCGTCTCACGCCTCCGGACATCGTGAAGCAGGGAGACCAGCCGGTCGACCTCGCTGCCGCGCGACGCCTCGAGAGCCTTGCCCACCGCCGTGGAGAATCGCTCGAAGTCGTACGGCTTCAGCAGGTAGTCGACGGCGTTGACCTCGAAGGCCTGGACGGCGAACTCGGGATGAGCGGTGGTGAAGACCACCCGGGGGAGGTGGCGGACCCGCGTCAGCACCTCCAGACCGGTCGGCGCCGGCATGTGGATGTCGAGGAAGGCCAGCGAAGGGCGGCGGGCGTCGATCTCCCGCACCGCCTGCGACCCGTCGGCGCAGACGGCCACGACGCGGATCTGCGGGAAGCGCCCGAGATACTCGGCCAGCAACTGGCGGGCGGGGACCTCGTCGTCGGCGATGAGAGCGGTGGTCTCCTCAGTCATGCGAGCCCCCGGCCGGCAGGCGAACCACCGCCTCGAATCCACCCGCGGCCGGTGACGACAACCGCAGGTCAGCCCCGTCCCCGTATAGGGTCCGCAGGCGGGTCCGGATGTTCCTGAGGGCGGTGCCGCGGGACTCCCAGAGGGCGACGTCGCCGGCCACGGCCGCCCCCGTGTTGCTCACCGTGAGCACCACCCGGTCCGGGGTCTGTTCCGCCGAGACCCGCAGCTGCCCGCCGTCGGGGAGGGGAGCGATGCCGTGGACGATGGCGTTCTCCACCAGGGGCTGCAGGATCATGGGAGGCACCTGGCACGCCAGGGCGCCGGCCATCTCCGCCTGCACCTCGAGCCGCTCCCCGAGACGCGCCTGCTCGACCTCGAGGTGGCTGCGCGTCAACGCCCACTCCTCGGCCAGGGAGACCGTATCCCGCTCCACGGAATCGACGGCGTAGCGCAGCACGTCCCCCAGCCGCGCGATGAGCCGGCGCGCCTTCTCGGCGTCCTGTCCGAGGACGGCGCTGATCGTGTTCAGGCTGTTGAACAGGAAGTGCGGGTTCAGCTGCGACCGCAGGACCGCCAGCTGCTGCTCGCGCAGCAGGCGCTCCAGCGCCGCCTGCCGTCTCTCCCGCCAGCGCAGTTTCTGCCCGGCCCGGACGATGTGGAACAGCCCGAACTGCACCATGTAGGTGAACACGAACCCCAGCAACTGCCAGATCACCAGGTCCGCGGGCACGATCGGCGCGCCGTACATCCTTCGCGAGATCAGGTCCATCGTGTACCAGTTGGCCGCCACGTACAGCGGGCAGAGGCCGGCGTGAGCCAGGACCCGCCAGCCCCAGGCGGACCGGTCGAGGCCCCGGATGACGACCAGCCAGACGGGCACGCTGTAGAGCGCCAACCAGGCGCTGCCGATGGCGCGCCCCGGGAGAGAGGCGCCGAAGGGAGCCCCCAGCATGACGGCGAAGTAGATCTCGAAGAGGACGGTGTAGAGCAGCCAGCCCGCCGCCGTCAGGAGGACGCCGCGCGGCGTGATGCGCGGCAGGGGTGGCAGGGCCTGGGTCATCTCGGCGGGGGGCGATCTCCGCTGAAGGGGGCCCGTCCGGGAGCGCCCGTCTCCCCCGGAGGGGGGGCAGGCGGGCGCCGCCAACGGAGTCAGGACTCGCCGCCGCCGCCGACCTCGAAGCCGCTGAGGGCGGCGCCGTACGGATGCCCGTGCAAGGCCGGCGCCATGTGCACCTTGCGCAGGTAGTCGAGGGTCCCCGACAGCTCCTCGAAGCGGTCGGCCATGCCCCTGAAGAGGCAGGCCTGGCGGGCGCCCGCCAGCTGCAGGTGCTCGCCCACGAGCCGGTAGCTCTCGCCGCCCTCCCGCAGGTAGTAGGAGAGGTGGCCGCCGGCCTCCACGTGGGGGCGGAAGATGCCGGAAAGGAAGAGGGCGTAGTCGCCGCAGTGGCGCCGCAGGTCGACCTCCCGGTCGAAGGACCAGGCCCGGTCGGATCCCCATTCCTCCATCAGCTCCAGCAGCAGGCCGGTGAGCGTGTGCAGGGGGCGGCCGCCGCTGTCGCGCACGCGGTAGAGCTGATCGGTGCGCGAGAACCGGGCGAGCATATCGGTGACGTAGTCGGCCAGCTCGCCCTGGCCGATGCCGAGGCTGGCGAAGCAGGGGCGCACCATGGCCCCGAAGAAGCGGCGCAGCGCCGGGGGCGGGAGACGGGATGTGGATGCACGGGAAACCATGACGGCCGCGGCAGATTATAGGCCCTCGGATTGCGGTTGACACTGTCGAAGTGGAGAGGATACCCTCAGGGACCATGGTCCGCTGGCCTCGACATCTGACCAACTCCCTCGACGACGCCTCCCGCCGGGAGGTCGCGCGCCTGGTGCAGGCCGAACGCGGCGCGAAGCCCGCTCTCGAGCGCGCCGGCGCGGTGCTCGAGTTCCGCCGCGGCGGCCAGCTTCAGTGCGGCTACCTCGCCCGGGATCCGCAGAACCGCAGGGGCTACGACGTCGTCGGCGTCGACGGCCGCCGGCTCCACCTCCGCCGCGACAAGGTGGTGGACGTGTCCCCGGAGTACGTGTCGATGCACACCCCCGAGATGGCGCTGGCCGACCTCCGACGCATCGACCGGAGGCGCGAGCAGGCCCGTGGCGCCGTCGATCTCACCGCCCTCTGGCAGGTCGCTCTCGAGTCGGGCCCGGAGGGCGGCGAGTGGCGGCTCGACGATCTGGTCGAGCTCCACGATCCCGGCGATCCGAACGCCAGCCGCCGGGCCGGCATGCTCCGGGCCCTGTGGCGCGGCCACCGGTTCGAGCGCCACGGCGCCCGCTGGCGCCCCCGCTCCCAGGCGGCGGTAGAGGGGATCGAGGCATCCTCGGCCCGCGACGAGATGGAGGAAGGCCGCCAGACGGAGCTGGCCTCGTGGGTCCGAAGGGTCGCCGACGGGCATCCCTCCAGCCCCCGTCCCCCCGGGGCGGACTCGGCGGTCGCCCTGCTCGAGGCCGCTGCCCTGGGCGAGGCGAGCGCAGAGGCCGCCCGTCTGATGAAGGCTGCCAACCTGCACGGAAGCCACGCTGCCTTCGACGTCCTCGTCCGCCTGGGTCACTGGTCCGCCGACGAGAACCTGGAGCTGCACCGCCTCGGCCTGCCCGTGGCATTCTCCGAGGCGGCCACGAGAGCGGCGCGCGGCCTCGATCCTTCGGCCGTCCTCGCGCGATGGGCAGGCCGCCGCCGCTGGGGCGCCGGCCTCTGCGTCACCCGCTGCGGCCAACGGGCCTACCGTCTCCGCCGGAGCCTGCTCGGCCACACCATCCTCGACATCCACATGGCCGTGCCGGCCCTGTGGGTGGAGGACGGCGGCGCCATCGATCAGGAAGCCGCCGCCCGGGGCCTCAGCGTGCGCCTGCTCGAACGGGAGATCCCGATGCTGCCGCCGGAGCTGACCGACGCCTGCCGGCTGACGACGGACGAGGCCCGACCCGTCCTGATCCTGAGCGTGCGCCTGGACCGGGAGCTGGCGCCGCGGAAGGTGCGACTGTCCCTGGGCCGCGCCCGGCCCCGTGCGGCACTCGCGGCCGGCGAGGACAGCGCCCCGGTGCGCCGCCTGGCGGCGTTGGCCGAGGGGCGGCGGCAGAGGCGGCGGCGAGCGGGGGCCTGGCAGCAACTGCATCCCGCCGACCGCATCGCGGTCCGTCAAGGACGGGCGGCACCGGCGGCGGAGGGGGTCGAGGATCGCGTCGACTCGGAGCTGGGCCTGGTGGCCGCCGAAGCGATCGCCCGCCTCTGCCGCGACGCGGCGCCCGCGGTCCACGCGGTGCGCGAAGCCCCGCCCGCCGAGTCCGGGGTCTCCCTCGCCGCCGATTCCACGTCGGCCGAGGTCCTCCGCACCCATCTGCACGAGAGCGGGGCCCCGCGCGAGAGGCTCGGGACGTCCCCCGCCCCCCACGCGGGTCTCGGACTTCCGGCCTGCGCCCTGGGCGCCGGCCCCCTGTCCAGCTACGTCGACCTGGCCATGCAGCGGCAGCTGCTGTGGATCGCGGGGCGGCGTTCCGACCCCCTTGCGGCAGAGGACCTGGAGCGCATCGTGCTGGAGACGCGCGAGGCCCGGGAGGCGGCGGAGCGCGTGCGCCGCTGCAGCCGCCGCTACTGGACGCTCAAGTGGCTCGAGGGCCTTGGGGACCAGGCACGGCTGCAGTGCGTGGTCGCCGAGCCCCGCGGGCCCGGCCACCTGGTCCTGCTGCCCGAGGGCCCGGTGGCGTGCCATGTCCCCGCCCCCCGGGGGCAGCGGCTGCAGGCCGCGCCCGGCCAGGGGCTGCGGGTGCGGGTGGCGCAGTCCTCCGCCCGGCGGGACCTGTTGCGGCTGGCCGATCCCCAGCCCGCACGGAGAGCGGACCCGCCCCCCGTGGTCTGAAATTGGTCCGCACGGGCCCATCCGCGGCCCTCGCGGTCTGCTGCCTGCTGACCGCGGCCTCCGGTGAGCCGGAGACCGATGGGCATCGCTTCTGGCCCGCCTGGCGCGGCCCTCTGGGCACCGGCGCCGCACCCCACGCCGATCCACCGCTCGAGTGGAGCGAGACCCGCAACCTGCGCTGGAAGGCGGCACTTCCCGGCGGCGGCCACTCGACGCCGGTGGTCTGGGGCGACCGGATCTTCATCACCGCCGCCGTTCCCTACGGCGAACCTCTGCGGCCGAAGTTCAGCGGGCTGCCGGGCAGCCACGACGAACGGCCGGTCACCCACCGCCACCGGTTCGTCGTCCTCGCCCTGGGCCGCGACACGGGGCAGGTCCTCTGGCAGCGGGTGGTGCGCGAGGCCCTGCCCCGCGCCGGCGGCCACTACACGGCGAGCCTGGCCTCCGCCTCGGCGGTGACCGACGGCGAGCATCTGGTCGCCTCCTTCGGCTCCCACGGGATCTACGGCCTCGATCTCGATGGGGAGCTGCTGTGGGAGTTGGACCTCGGCCCCATGGAGCCGCTCCACGGCCACGGCGAAGGCAGCTCGCCGGCGCTCGCCGGTGGGACGCTGATCATCAACTGGGACCACGAGGGCGAGTCCTTCCTCGCCGCCTTCGACAAGGGGACGGGCGCCCTCCGCTGGAAGAGCCCCCGCGCGCCGGCCTCGTCCTGGACCACGCCCGTCGTCGCCCACGCCGGAGGGCACCCCCAAGTCGTGGTCAGCGGCTCCGGGGGAGTGCGCGGCTACGACCTCGCCGACGGCCGCAGGATCTGGGAGTGTCCGGGGCTCTCGGTGGAGAACGTGGTCGCCACGCCGGTGGCCGGCTTCGGCCTCGTCTTCGCGGGCAGCAGCTACGACCGGCAGGCAGTGCTGGCGATTCCCCTCCAACCCTCCGAAGGCGAGACCGGCGGCAGCCGGAGGGCCGCCTGGAGCCTCACCCGGGGCGCCCCGTACGTCCCCTCCTTCCTGCTATACGGCGACGCCCTCTACTTCGTCCGCCACTTCCAGAACATCCTCAGCCGCGTCGACGCCCGGACCGGGCGGGAGCGGCCGGGCCCGATGCGGCTGAAAGGCCTGGACCGGGTCTTCGCCTCTCCCGTCGCCGCCGCCGGCCGGGTGTACGTCACCAGCCGCAACGGCGTCACCGCCGTGGTCAGCCACTCCGACTCTCCCGCCCTCCTGGCGACCAACCGCCTCGACGACAGCTTCAGCGCCTCGGCGGCGCTGGCCGGCGGCGAGCTCTATCTGCGAGGACGACACCACCTCTACTGCATCGCGGAGCCGGCTCCCACGGCCCGGTGAACCCGGCAGTCGCCGGCGGTGTCAACCGGGTGGAGGCCGGATGGGGAAGAGCGACGAGGAGCTGGTCCGCGGGGTGATCGAGGGGCGGCAGGAGGACTTCGCCGAGCTCTTCGATCGCTACCGCGCCGATGTGCAGCGGCACCTGCGGCGCATCCATCGCCACGACGAGGACGCCGCCGACGTCGGTCAGGAGGTCTTCCTGCGCCTGTGGCACCGCGCCGGACAGTGGAAGGGCGAGGGCCCCCTGCTCGCCTGGCTGCTGCGCATCGCCACGAACCTCGCCCTCAACCACATCCGCTCGGTCCGGCGCCGTCACGAGCAGCCGCTGCAGCCTTCCGCCGCCATGGACGGAGAGGAGGGGGAGGAGGACCGGGTGCCGGAATGGATGATCGACGCCTCCACCCTTCCGCCCGACGAGGTGCTGGCCCTGGCGGAGCGCCGGCGGCTGCTGCGCGGCCTGGTGACGCGCCTGCCGGAGGACCGGCGCAAGGTTATCCGGCTGATCTACGACGGCCACATGAACACTCGCCAGGCCGCTTCCGAGCTGGGCATACCCGAGGGCACGGTGAAGTCCCGGATCCACCACGCCCGCAGACAGATCGCTCGATCCTGGCGCGAGCTCGGGATCGACTGGGAGGAGGACTGACATTGAGAACGACCCCGGCCAACCCGTGGCACAAGGCATCCTTCGACGATTTCCTGCACCGCCGCCTTCCCGAGTTGCTGGCCGCAAGGCTGGGGGTGAGCAGCTACCGCGCCGAAAGGGCCGACGAGCACGCCTGCCGGATCATCCTCGGCGGACACTCGGGCGGGGCGGACTTCGAGATCGAATACGACGGGCTGCCCGCACCGGACGGAGAGGGCGTCTTCCGGGTGGCGGAGGCCGGTCCCAGCCTGCCGCCCCCGAGGACGATCCCCGGGGGGGAGCGCGACCCCTCGGGCGGCGTCGAGCTGGTCGTGCTTCCCGTGGCCGACCGCGACGACCTCGCCGAGGCGCGCATCGCCTGTCTCGGCGACCGGCTCTCCACCTTCATCGAGGCCCGCCTGGGCCAGGTCCCCGAGCACACCCCCCTCGACGGGTCTCTCCTGCGGACCCTGGCGCCTCTGGGGGACTGGTTCCAGGCCTTCCTGGCCTCCAGCGGTGAGCGGCTCGACGACACCAACTGGCTGTCCAGGGCCGGGCACCTGCGCCGGCTCCTGGTACCCGGCCGCCGGGAGGTGTTCACCCCGGCCCACTTCGGCCGCACCTGCCCCTTCGAGACTCCGGAGGGACCGAACATCGGCCGCGTCCTGACGATCTCCCGGGGCGCGGAGATCCGCGGCCGCCGGCTGGTGATCGTCGACGGCGGGCCTGCAGCGGGACTGGGCCTGTCCGGCGCCTGCGTGCCCTTCCTCGAGCACGACGACGGCAACCGCGTGCTCATGGGCGCCAACATGATGCGCCAGTGGCTGGCGCCCGCCGAGAGGGAGCCGGCCCTCGTGCAGACCGGCCTCGAGCCCCGGGCGGCGGACTTCTGGTGCGGCCGGAACCTGCTCACGGCCCTGGTCTCCTGGGATGGCGACGCCTTCGACGACGCCTTGCTGGTCAGCCGGTCCGGCGCCCGCATGCTCGCCTGCCCGGACCCCCTCGAAGCCGGCGACAAGCTCAGCAACCGGCACGGGATCAAGGGCGTCGTGTCGCGGGTGGCGCCAGACGAGGAGATGCCGCGGCTGCCGGACGGCACGCCGGTGGAGTTGGTCTTGAGCTTCTCGGGCATCCCGTCCCGCTGGGTCATGGGCCTGGTCCGGGAGGCCGCCCTCGGCCACGTGGCGCGCCTGGGTGGGGAGTCCGCCGTGGTGCCGCCCTTCGAGGCGCCTTCCGACGAGCAGCTGCGGGACCTGCTTCCGGTCAGCGGCCTGCGCGCCGACGGCATGACCACGCTGACTCTGGGCGGGACCCCGCTGCGGCGGCCGAGCACCGCCGGATGGGTCTACTGGGGCTGCACCATGCACCGCGCGCGCCCCAAGCTGAGGGCCGCCGTACACCCGGACGACAGGGGCCAGCGCCTGGGGGTGATGGAGGTGCGGGCCCTGGCCGAGGCCGGCGCGCCCGCGGTGATCCGGGAGCTGACCAACACCTGCTCCACCCGGCGCGGCGACGCGGGTTCCCTGGCCGGCAGGGCCGCCGCCGGACCGGTCGAGCCGGCGAGCACCCCCTCGCCCGCCTTCGCCGCCCTGGCGGCGGGTCTGGCGCAGGCCGGAATCCGCGCCGAGGCCGGCCCCCGGGGCGTCGCCTTCCGGCTGGAACCATACCGGGGTCCGACGCTGTCCCTGGCCGCCGGCGTGCCCCACCCCTGGCTGCCGGGAGAGACCCTGTCCGAGGTCTGCGCCGCCGAGGAGGCCGCCGGGTATCCCGATGTCGCCGCCGCCAGCGCCAGGCTTGCCCGGCTGCTGAAGGATGGGGCTCCCGAGCCCCTTGCGGCCACGGCTCGGGCCGACCTTGCCGCCGCCGTGTCGGCCCTGTACGACGGACTGGCGCCGGCCCCGGAGCCGGGGCGGGATGAGAATGTGCTCTTCAGCGGCCGCGCCGTGATCGTCCCCGGCAGCGACCTGCCGGCCGACCGGATCGGTCTGCCGGAGGAGATGGCCTGGAGCCTCTTCGGTCCGCTGGCGGCGCGCGAGTCGGGGGACTCCGGAGCGGTCCGCCAACGCTCCACCAAGGCCGGGGCCGCCCTCTCCGCCGTCATGGAAAACCACTGGATCATCCTCAATCATGCTCCATCCGTCAGCCCCACGGCGATGCTGGCCTTCCGGCCCCTGCCGGCCCCGGGCCATGCCATCCGCCTCTGCCCCCTGGCCTGCGGCCTGCTGGACGTCGACTTCGACGGCGACCAGGCGGCCGTCTTCCTGCCTCTCACGGAGACGGCCCAGGCCGAGAGCCGCGACCGGCTGTCCATCGCCGCCCACCTGGCTCGGGATCCCGACCTCGTGGACGACCTGCTGCCGGGCATGGACGCCCTCTTCGGGCTCGCCTGCCTCGGCCGCTCGGCGGCGGGGCGGCAGAGGATCGCGGAGGCCGCCGGGCGACAGCCGGAGCTCGAGGGCGGACTCCTCACCCGCGCGGCGGCGGGGAAGCTGCTGCGGGAGATTCTCGCCGCCGAGGGGGAGCAGGCCGCCCTGGGCGCGGCCGCCGAACTGATGCGGCTGGGATTCGAGGCCGCCCGCGCGGAAGGCGCCTCCATCGGCCCCTTCATCGGCCACACCCTCAACCTGCCCGCGCTGCCGAAAGAGGACGACGCGCCGCAGTGGCAGGCCTGCTTCGAGGAGGCCCAGGCGGCCGTCGCCGGCTTCCGCGACTACGACGACGACGATCTGGGCGCCGCCGCCCTGCTGTCTCACAGCGGCGCCCGGGCCACGGTCCATCAGCTCACGACCCTGGTGGGGCCGGGCGGACTCGTGCGCGACATCGAGGGCCGGCTCCTCGGGGTCCGGCGCTCCTGGCGCCAGGGACTGACCGCGCGCGAGGTGCTGGCCAGGGTGGTCGGCGCCCGGCGGGGGCTGTTCCGCGTCCTGTCGGAGTTCGAGTCCCTCGGCGGGGAGCGGTCCGCGGCCGGGGCGGAGGGGTTCGGCGTGCTGGCCCGAGCCCGCCGGGTCGAGCGGCCGGGGATCGTCTTCGCGCGGGCGGCCATGCGGGGCGAGGTCGATCCGCTGGAGGACGAGTACTCGAGGCTGCTGGTCGGACTCTCCGGGCCGTGACGGCCGGGCCGTGCGGCTCCCCACCCCGCCGACCGCCGCGGCCGTGCCCGCGGGAGTGGTGTCGAGTGTCGGCCCGCGGCCGACAGCGCTATCCGTCAGGCCCGCGCAACTCGATGGCGTCCAGCAGCTGCTGAGGGTTGGCCAGGTCCACGGGCAGGAGCACATCCGTCTTGCCGTCGGCCAGGCCGCGCAGCGTCTTCAGGTAGCGCTCCGCCAGCTGCAGGCGCACCGACTGGGCGCCGCCGGCGACGCTGATCGAGGCGGCGATCTTCTCGATCGACTCGGCCGTCGCGTGGGCGATGGCCCGGACCTCCTCGGCCTGGCCCTGGGCCTCGTTGATGGTGCGCTGCATCTCGCCCTCCGAGCGGTTGATCAGCTCCAGGCGCCGGCCCTCGGAGGTGTTGATGCGGCTCTGCTTGTCGCCTTCCGACTGGGCCACGATGGCGCGCCGGTTGCGCTCGGCGGTGACCTGCTTCTCCATGGCTTCCTTCACTGTCGGCGGCGGCGACAGGTTCTTGATCTCGTAGCGGTGGAGGCGGATCCCCCAGGTCTCCCCCGACCTCTCCAGCACCTCCACGACCTTGGCCGAGATCAGGTCGCGCTCCTCGAAGGTCCGGTCCAGCTCGAGGGTGCCGATGACGGAGCGGGTCGTCGTCTGCGCCAGTTGCATGGCGGCGAAGGAGTAGTTGGTCACACCGTAGCTGGCCTTCACCGGATCGATGACCGAGATGTAGAGGACGCCGTCGACCTCGACCTGGACCTCGTCGCGGGTGAAGCACTCCTGGGGCGGCACGTCCACGGTCTCCTCCTTGAGGTCGCGGATGAAGGCCACCCGGTCGATGAAGGGCACCAGGGCGTGGAACCCGGGGTTCAGCGTCCTGGAGTACTGGCCGAGACGCTCGACGACGTACGCCGACTGGGTCGGCACCAGCCGGATCGAGCGCAGGAACATGACGATCAGGATCAGGAACAGAACTCCCCAGACCGTGAAGTTGAAGATCTCGAAGACGGTCGACATCTCAGGCCTCCTTCCTCTGGTCCGGCACCCGGCCGGCCACCTCGGACAGCCCCTCGAAGAAGCCCTTGATCCGGGCCAGCTCCAGGGGCACGACGGAGACGTTGGACTTTCCCGCGATTTCGCTGATCGTCCCGATGTACTCCTCCACCAGCTGCATCTTCAGCGCCGCCGACCCCCCTTCCTTCTGCAGCGCGGCGGCGATCCGCTCGGTGCCTTCCGCGGTCGCTCCGGCGATGATGGAGATCGCCTCGGCCCGTCCCCTGGCAACGTTGATCCGGCGCTGCTTCTCGCCCTCGGAGATGTTGATCTCCTCCTGGCGCTCGCCCTCCGAGAGGTTGATGGTGGACTCCTTCTCGGCGGCGGCGCGGGTGATCTCGGCGCGCTTCTCGCGCTCCGCCTCCATCTGCTTCTCCAGGGTGTTCACCACGTTGGCCGAGGGGGTGATGTTGCGCAGCTCGTAGCGCAGCACCTTGATGCCCCAGGGGTTCGAAGCCTTGTCGATCTCCTGCACGATCGTCTCGTTCAGGGACTCCCTCTCGTAGAAGGACTGGCCCAGGGTCAGCTTGCCGATCTCGGCCCGCATCGTCGTCTGCGCCAGGTTGATGCTGGCGCGGCGGTAGTCCTCGATGCCGTAGCTGGCCCGCTCGGGGTCGAGCACCTGCAGGTAGACCAGGCCGTCCACCTCAACCTGGATGTTGTCGCGGGTGATGCAGGCCTGGCTGGGGACATCGATCACCTGCTCGCGCGTCTCGTGGCGATAGGCGATGCGGTCGAAGAAGGGGATGAGGAAGTGGAACCCCGGCGGCAGGACCGCCCGGAACTTGCCCAGGCGCTCGACGATGACGGCCTCGCGCATGGGCACGACGACGAACGTCTTGAGCACCACGAACAGGGCGATCAGCACCAGGATCGTGAAGTAGGTCAGAAGCGGCATGGCTCAACTCTCCTGTTCAAGGATCGCTCTCCTCGGGCCGGGCGGGCTCGACGACCCACGCAAGGTTCTCGCGGTAGGCGAGTACCGCCTTCTCTCCGGCCTCGATCGTGCGGTCGTAGCAGATCGCCTGCCAGGTGGCGTCCCGGTAGTGGATCCGTCCCGGCTGATTCGGCGAGATCCTCTCCACCACGTCCACCATCGTGCCGTAGGCGTCCTCCTCCTCGTCGGTGGACTGGCGCTCGGACCTGCCCCCGACGAAGCGCAGGAACAGGCCGCGCAGGCTCAGGAGCAAGACGAGGGAGAGGATGAACCAGGTGGTGAGGGCTGCGATCGCGGTCTCGATCCAGCCCAGCCAGACGAGGGCGGCCACGATCAGGGCGCTCGACCCGAGAAAGCCGAGCACCATTCCGGGCAGGAACAACTCCAGCAGGATCATGATCGCGCCCGCGACGATCCACGCTGTGAGCATGGGGCCTCCGGGGTTGGCAGGCGGAGACGGGGTCAGGGAAGGATAGGGTGGCCGGGGGGCGCGGGCGAGAACCCGCCAGGGGGGACGCCGGGCGCAGGGAGCCTGCCGGCGCGGCTCTCCCCGGCGATGGACCGGATCAGCCGATCCACTGCCGCCACTGCCCGGGCAGGTCCTTGCCGAGGGAGCGCAGGTATACGCTCGCCTTGCCACAGAAGATCAGGATCGACTCGCGGTAGATGTGAAACTGCACTCCCACGGGCACGCTGTAATCCCCGCGATCGATCTGCTTCCCCAGGACATCCTCCTCGCTGAGGGCGCACAGAGCCTCCTTCAGGGCGGCGTCCGAGCGGGCGTACCACTCCCGCAGGACCGTCACTTTCCTCGCCGCTCCCCCCGGCGCCGGCGGCTCTCTCCAGTCCATGGTGAAGGTCCGGAAGGAGTCGGTGTAGATCTCCTCCAACTGGCCCGACTCGCGGCACAGCGCGCCGAGAGGCGGGTTGCCGGGCAGGGCGTGAGCGAGGTCGGCGTCGCCCAGGGTGTCGAGCAACTGCGTGCGCAGGGAGAGGGTCTGCTCCAGCAGAGGGATCTCCCGTTCCGCAAGACTGTTCATGGATCCTCCCGTTTGTGAGCCCGGCCGCCCCGACGCGGCGGCCCGTTTTTCGCTTGACTTCTCCCTCTGGAGCGGTTAGGGTGCTAAGTCGGCCTGTCATGAGCGGCCTGCTCAACCTCCGGAGGTTACGAATGCTCTCTGCCAAGAAGGGAACCACCGTCGGCCTGTGCGCCGCCATCCTTTGCTTCGGCCCCGTCCGTTCCGACGGCCAGAGCGACGGGTTGGTCCGCGCCGTCGACGACATCCCGCCCGCGCCGGCCACCGGCCTCACCGCCGTTTTCGCGGAGGACAACGTCCTCCTGACCTGGACCGCGTCGGACGACGACAACGCCGTGGGAACGACTTTCGGCGGGCAACACGTCTACCGCAACCTCGTCCACGGATACCGCGTCTATCGCAGCATCGACGGTTCGGAGCCGTCCAGGATCGGCAGCACCCCGCCCGGCATCACCGAGTACACCGACAGCGACATCACCGCCGGCGGCGGGGTGTACGTCTACGAGGTCCGGGCCTACGATGCCGACAACGAGGCCATGCTGGCCATCGAGCCCGGGTCCGAGGCTGACCTGGCCCGTACCGTCACTCCGGCCCCGCTGCCCCGCGATGCCGATGACAACCTGGTCCTCGGCTGGTTCAGCTACGGGGGAACGAGAGTCGGCCTGGACGACTTCTTTCTGCTCCACGAGAACCTCGGCCGGCAGGAAGGCGACGACGGCTTCGACCCGGTCTACGATCTGGATGGCGACGGCGTCGTCGGGTTCGACGACTTCTTCATCTTCAACGACCACTTCAGCACCGAAATCGTCAACGCCGCCGAGGTTCAGGACTTCATCACCTCAGCCGGAACCGCCGAGGCGATCAACGCGGCCATCGCTTTCCGGATCAGGGGGTAGCCTCCTGCCTCGGGCACACGGGCGGCCCCGGACACGGGGCCGCTGACCCCATCCCTCCGAGCCCGGCCGGCCCGGCCGGGTCCGTACCGCCAGCTTCCAGCGGCAGCCATCCACACCTTCGGTCCCTTCCGCGACTCATGAAGATCGTCGTGCTCGATGGCTTCACCCTGAATCCGGGCGACCTCACCTGGTCCGGCCTCGAGTCCCTGGGCGACGTCACCGTTCACGAACACTCCACTGCCGATCAGGTCCTGGAGAGAGCCCGCGGGGCCCATATCCTCCTCACCAACAAGACCATCCTCTCCGGCCGCCATCTCGACGAACTGCCCGGGCTTCGATACATAGGCGTGCTGGCCACCGGCTTCAACATCGTTGACATCGAAGCCGCCCGCGAACGTGGCATCCCGGTGTGCAACGTGCCCACCTACGGCACCGCCTCGGTAGCCCAGGCGGCCATCGCCCACCTGCTCAACCTGACCCAGCGCATCGGCGACCACGCCGCCGCCGTGAATGCCGACCGCTGGGCAGAGTGCCGGGACTTCAGCTTCTGGGAC
The DNA here is from genome assembly GCA_026706075.1 of Gemmatimonadaceae bacterium. Taxonomy (GTDB): domain Bacteria; phylum Latescibacterota; class UBA2968; order UBA8231; family UBA8231; genus UBA8231. The sequence continues at coordinate 12,060 of JAPOZM010000071.1, read as the reverse complement.
CATCCCCTCGTCGAGCTCGAGGGACTGCTCTTCGGCATCGTCGGCATGGGCCGCATCGGCCGCCGCACCGCCGAGCTGGGGAGGGCCTTCGGCATGCAGGTCCTGGCCCACACCCGCACCCCGGACCCGTCCCTCGACTGGGTGGAGCACGCCGGCCTGGACGACCTCTTCCGCCGCTGTGACGCCGTTTCCCTGCACTGCCCGCTGACGCCGGAGACGGAGGGGATCGTCGATCACCGCCGGCTGTCGCTGATGAAGCCGACCGCCTTCCTCATCAACACGAGCCGCGGGCCCCTGGTGGACGAGGAGGCCCTCCGAGAAGCTCTCCAGGAGGGGCGCATCGCCGGCGCCGGTCTGGACGTGATGGCCGTGGAACCGCCGGCCGCCGGGCATCCGCTCTACGGGGTGCGGAACTGCTACATCACGCCCCACAACGCCTGGGCCACGGGGGCCGCCCGCCAGCGCCTGCTGGACACCGTGGTCGACAACGTGCGGGCCTTCCTCGGCGGGAGTCCTCGGAACGTCGTCAACTGAGGATCCGCCCCGCCCCCGCTCACCAGTTCGTGTAGGATCCGTCCCGCCGTCTGAGGTGGGGCGCCTCCCAGAATTCGAAGCGCTGCGCCGCGGCGGCCTCCTCGTCGAACTCGACCCCCAGTCCCGGGCCGTCCGGCACCGGGAACCGGTCCCCCTCCAACTGCAGCCGCACGGGGAACAACTCGGAGTCCTGGAACCCCAGGTCCTCGGTTGGCGAATCCCGCGCCTCCAGCCAGGCGAAGTTCGGCACCGCCGCCCCGAGGTGGACGCTCGCAGCGGTGCAGATCGGCCCCAGGGGGTTGTGGGGCATCAGGTCGATGTAGTGGGCCTCGCACATGGCGGCCACCTTCAGCGCCTCTGTGAAACCACCGACGTTGCAGATGTCGAGGCGGGCGTACTGGGTGATGCCGCGCTCGATGTAGGGCAGGAACTGCCACTTGCTCGGGAACTCCTCGCCGATGGCGAAGGGAACGTCCGTCATCGTGCGCAGGGACTCGTAGGCCTCGGGCGACTCGTCCCGGATCGGCTCCTCCAGGAAGTCGAGGGTCCCCGGGGGCATCCGCTGGCAGAAGGAAGCGGCCTCGGCCACCGACAGCCGGTGGTGGTAGTCGATGCCGAGGACCGGGTCCGTGCCGATCTCGGCGCGCAGGGCGGTGAGCCACTCGGCGGTGACCCCGATCGATTCCCGCGGCTCGAACCGCCCCTTGCCGCTCTCCGGGCGGGAGGCCATGCCGGTGCGGATCACGCTCCAGCCGTTGTCGAGGAGCAGCCGGGTGTTGGCGACGAGCTGCTCCAGCGAGCCGGCGCCGGTGGTGGCGAAGCAGGGGACGAAGTCGCGCTGTCTGCCGCCGAGGAGCTGATGGACGGGCACGTCCAGGGCCCTGGCGGTGATGTCGTAGAGGGCGATGTCGATGGCCGAGATCGCCCCGGTCAGGATCCGCCCGCCCTCGAAATACTGACTGCGGTACATCTCCTGCCACAGGGCCCCGGGCCGCCGCGGGTCCCGCCCGATCAGGAACTGGCGGTAGTGGCGCACCGCTCCCTGCACGGCCAGCTCGCGGCCGGAGACCCCGGACTCCCCCCAGCCGTGGATTCCCTCGTCGGTCTCCACCTTGACGATCAGCTGGTTCCGGTGTCCGACCCGAGTGGGGTAGACCTTGATGTCGGTGATGCGCATGCCTCGCTCCTTCCGCCGGAGAGCCGGCAATCAGGGCGAATCCGGGGTCTCGCGCAATCCGGCATCCCGCATCCGGCCGCCAATTGACTCGCCGAAGCCCCCGGCCGGTTCTTTGGCGCCCATGATCATCGACGAGGTCCGCGCCTTCCCCATCCATGCCGCCCCCCGCCCGGCGACCCCTCCGCGCATCCCGCGGCGGGAGGACGCGCCTCCCATGGTCAGTCCCATGCGCCGCTACCCCGACCTGCTGCCCGACTGGCGCGGCCGCTGGACGGACCTGGCCTGCGTGATCACCGCCAGGGACGGCACGTGGGGATTCGGCTTCGGCTCGTTCTCGCCGCCCGCGGTCAGCATCATCAACGACCACCTGGGCCCGCTGATCACGGGGCAGAGCTGCATGGCCACGGAGAAGCTCTTCGACGTGATGCAGCGCGCCACCGCCCACTACGGGACCTCGGGTCTGGCCAGCTACGCCATCAGCGCCGTGGACATGGCCCTGTGGGACCTCAAGGGCAAGGTGCTGCAGCGGCCGGTCTACGAGCTGCTGGGAGGTCCTCAGAAGAGCTCGATCCCCTGCTACGCCAGCGCCACCGGCCACGACTACGGCCTGGAGAGCACCATCGAGTGGTTCCTGGAGCTCGGCTTCAAGGCGGTCAAGGTCTTCTTCCGCCACGGGCCGAGCGACGACATGGACGGGCTGCGCCGCAACGAGGAGCTGGTCGCCACCGCCCGGGAGCTGATCGGCGGCGAGCGCGAGCTGATGGTCGACGCCTGGATGTCCTTCGACGTCGAGTACGTGGTGCGCCTCTCCGAGGCCTTGAAGCCCTACCGCATCAAGTGGTTCGAGGACTCCCTGCGTCCGGACGACCTGGGCAGCTACTCGCGACTGCGGCAGCGCATCCCCCACCAGATCCTGGCCACCGGCGAGCACTGGTACTCCATCCCGCCCTTCGCCTTCGCCGCGGCCAACGGGCTGATCGACATATTCCAGCCCGACATCCGCTGGGTAGGCGGCATCAGCGCCGTCCTGCGCATCTGCCACCTCGCCGAGGGGCACGGCCAGAGCGTGCTCCCCCACGGCGGCATGAACTACCCGTACGGACAGCACCTCTCCTTCGCCATGCCCGCCGTCGCCTGGGGAGAGCGTTCCGAGGGGGTCTCGCCGCCGGGGGTGCCGCTGGCCGAGATGGTGAAGCTGCCGGGGACCGCCGTCATCGAGAACGGGGAGCTCGTGCCCAGCGACGCACCGGGCTTCGGACTGGAGATCACCAGGGAGTGGCTGGAGGAACGGGCGGCCTGAGGCCGCGGGAGATCACCATGCTGATACTGACCGAAGAGGGGGTCTACCGCGCCGACACGCCGGCGCCGAGGCCGGAACCGGTGCGGGTCCACGGCGGGGCGGTCATGGTCGACGCCTTCACCGGGGGCGGTGTGGCGGCGCAGGCAGACGGCGGGGTCGCCGTCTTCGGGCTCGAGGGCACCGATCGCGTGGCCAGCGGCATCGGCGACGAGATCCACTGCATCCAGGTGCTGCGGGAGAACCCGCTGGCCCTGCTCATCGGCACCGAGCCGGCCCACCTCTACCGGCTGGAGGACGGCCAGCCGGCGGCGCGGGTCGAGTCCTTCGACCGCCTGGAGGTCCGCGCCGACTGGTACACCCCCTGGGGAGGTCCGCCGGCGGTGCGCAGCCTCGCCCGCTCCGGCGACGACGTGTACGCCGACATCCACGTGGGCAGCATCGTGCGCTCGGCCGACGCCGGGCAGTCCTGGGCTCCGGTGAATCCCGGCCTGCACCCGGACGTGCACCAGGTGGCGGTCTGTCCCGCCGCCCCGGAGCGGGTCTACGTCAACACCGCCGACGCCGTCTTCGTCAGCGAGGACCGGGGCGAGTCGTGGCGCCACCGAGCCGACGGCCTGCCATGCCGGTACGGCCGGGCCATCGCCGTCCATCCCGAGGACCCCGACTGCCTGCTGGCCTCGGTGAGCCGCGGGCCCCGCGCCGAGGGAACGGGTCGGCTCTTCCGCAGCAGCGATGCCGGGCGTTCGTGGGCGTCGCCGGACGCCGGCTTTCCTGAGACCACCCTGGACAACGTGGACACCTTCCAGGTGGCCTTCGACGCCGGCGGCGCGGCCTGGGCCTCGGTCGGGGACCGGCTGTACCGCAGCGGCGACCGCGGCCGGAGCTGGGCGGTCGAGTGGAAGGCCCCTGCACCGATCGTCGCCATCTCCTGCCCACCGGGAAGCCCATGACCGGCGCGGCCGACTACGATCTGCTGATCACCGCCGGCCGCGTGTTCTGCGCCGAGACCGGCCTCGACGGCCCGGGCGTGGTCGCGGTGCGCGGCGGCCGCATCGCCGCCTCGGGCCCGGCGGTGGAGGGCCTGGCCGCCAAGACCCTGGACTACCCGGACGCGCTGCTGCTGCCCGGCCTCGTGGACATGCACGCCCATCCGGCGCGCGGTGGCTCGCGCTATGGCGTCGACCCGGACGAGCACTTCCTGCCTCGGGGGGTCACCACCTGCATGTCCCAGGGCGACGCCGGAGCGCTCAACTGGCCGGCCTACCGCGACGAGGTGATCGGCGGTTGCCGCACTCGGGTGCGACTGGCCCTGCACCTGTCGAAGCACGGCGAATCTCGGGGGGAGCACTGCTTCGAGCAGTTGGAGGACGCCGACGTCGATCTGTGCGCCGCCACCGCCGCCGCGGCCGGCGACCAGATCTGGGGCATCGCCTTCAACACCATGCGGAGTCCGGCGATCTCCCACGATCCGAGGGAGATCATGCGCCGGGGTATCGAGGCCGCCGAGCGTTGCGGGCGCCCCATCCTCTACGGTCCGCGGTTCCAGGGCGACTTCCCCCTCGAGGAGCAGTTGCCCCACCTGCGGGCCGGGGATCTGGTGACCTACACCTACAGCTTTCTCGAGGACAACATCCTCGCCGGCGGCAGGGTGCGCCCGGCGGTCCGGGAGGCGAGAGAGCGGGGGGTCCTGTTCGACGGCTGCCACGGGATGCAGTCCTTCAGCTTTGACCACGCCGAGGCCGCCATGGCCGAGGGGTTCTACCCCGACACCGTCTCCACCGATCAGTACAACCGCCACCTCGGCAGCAATCCCCGGCACGACCTGCCGCGGACGATGTCGAAGTTCATCGCCGCCGGCATGCCCGAGACCGAGGTTCTGGCACGCGCCACGGCGCGCCCGGCGAAGCTGCTAGGCCTGAAGGGGGAGGCCGGAACGCTGGCCCCGGGGGCCTGCGCCGACCTGGCGCTGCTGAAGTGGAACGTGGAAGGAAGGTTGACGGACTGCCGGGGCGCTGAACGGGCCGGGGGCTGCTGGGAGCCGGTGGCCACGTTCCGGGCGGGACAGTTGGTGCAGCCAGGCCCCGATGAGGAATAGAAAAAGCCCCGGGGGGAACCCCCCAGAGCTTTGCATGGTGGGCGATGCTGGAATTGAACCAGCGACCTCCTGCATGTCAAGCAGGCACTCTAACCAGCTGAGCTAATCGCCCGACGAGGCAAGAGCGTACGGCCCGCCCGAAATACGGTCAAGGCCGGCTCCGGCCCCTGGAAAGAGAGGATGGAAATGGCTTCGACCTACCGCGCCGGCCTCGTGGGATGCGGGCGTATGGGCGCCACGATCGACGACGAGGTGAAGGGCCGTCCCGACAGCGAGCTCTTCCTGCCGTACTCCCATGCAGCGGCGGTCAGCGCCTGCGCCCGGACGGAGCTGGCGGCGGTCTGCGACCCTGTCACGACCAAGGCGGAGGAGGCCGCGGCCCGGTACGGAGCGGCCGCCGTGTACACCGACCCCGAGGAGATGATTCGCCAGGAGGGACTGGACATCGTCTGCATCGCCACCCGGCCTTCGCCGCACGCGCCGGTGACGATCTTCGCCGCCGAGAACGGCGTCCGCGCCATCTACTGCGAGAAGCCGCTGTGCAACTCGATGGCCGAGGCCGACGCCATGGCGGCGGCGGTCACCGCTCACGGGGTCAAGTTCAACTACGGGACTCAGCGGCGCTACGTGCACCTCTACCGCAACGCCCGGGAGATGATCGACGACGGCAGGATCGGCCAGTTGCAGGCGGTCATCGGGCACTGCGGAACGGGCGCGGCCCAGTGGGGGCACACCCACGCCGCCGACATGCTGCTGATGCTTGCCGGCGACGGGGAAGCGGAGTTCGTGCAGGCCACCTGCCGGTTCACGGAAGACCAGTGGCAGCAGGGGCGCCTGACCGTCGACCCGCCGATCGAGATGGGGTACGTGCGCTTCACCAGCGGCGTGCACGCCTACTTCGTCGCCTCGGGGGGATACGAGTTCGAGGCCTGCGGCAGCGAAGGCAAGCTGCGCACCCTGTCCAACGGGAGCGGCTACACCTGGCGCAGGGGAGGCGACCATGGGCTCGAGGAGACGGCGGGTCCGGAGGTGCACATCGAGAGCGGCACCCTGCGCGCCATGGAGGACCTGGTGAGAGCTCTCGACGAAGACAGCGATACCCAGGGCGGGATCGAGCTGGCCTGCCGCAGCCAGGAGATCGTCCTCGGCCTGGTCGCCTCGAGTCGGGAGGGCGGCCGCCGCATCGCCCTGCCGCTGGAGGACCGTTCGCTGGCCGTCAGGCCGGACGCCTACTGAGGCCCCCCACCTCCAGCGCGCGCCTAGAAGTAGCTGAGCAGCTTCTCCCAGACGCTCATGCGCGCAACCGAATCGGCGGCGACGAGCTCGACCCGGGCGAGGACGGCGTCGTCCAGGCGCAGGTGAAGCACGCCGAGGGTATCCCCCGCCGCCACCGGCGCCGGCTGCTCCTCCGGTAGTTCCACCCGCCGCTCCACCCGCCGGCGCTGCTCCGGAGTGAGGACGGCGACGAAGGTGTCGGAGGTCACCGCCGCCACCTCCGGCTCCTGCCCCCAGTCGAGGGAAACCTTGCCGACCGGCTCACCCGCCAGGGTCAGCGGCCCCTTGACGAAGTGAGCGAAGCCCCACTCCAGGAGACGGGCGGTCTCCCGATCCCGTAACCGCTCTCTGCGCGCTCCCATGATGACGGAGATGAGCCGCATGTCGCGGCGCTGGGCGGTGGCCACCAGGCACGACCCCGCCCGTTTGGTGTATCCGGTCTTCAACCCGTCGAGCCCCCGAAAGCTGCGGAGGAGCTTGTTCGTCGTGTAGAGAGTGAAGGCGCCGTTGCGGAAAGGGCGCATGCGGATCGAGGACCACTCGAAGATCCGGCGGTGCGGGAGCATGGCCCGTGCGACGATACCGAGGTCCCTGGCCGTGGTCACGTTGCCCTTGTCCCGGGGGGTGTCATCGAGTCCGTGGACGTTCACGCAGCGCGTCGACGCCATGCCGAGTTCCCGGGCCTTGGCGTTCATCATTGCGACGAACCCCTCCACCGAGCCGCCGATGTGCTCGGCCACCGCCACACAGGCGTCGTTGGCGGAGGAGATGACGATGGCCGCCATCATCTCCGACAGAGGAAAGACCTCCCCCTGCTGCAGGTAGACCTGGGACCCTCCCGTACGGCTCGCCCGGGCGGAGGTGTAGACGGAGTCGGTCAGGGCGAAACGGCCATCCGCCAGGGCTTCCATGACCACGAGCTGGAGCAGCAGCTTCTGGGTGCTGGCGGGGGATCTCGGCGTATCGGCCCGGTATTCGAACAGGACGGAGCCGGTGGAGGCCTCCAGCAGCAGGGCGGAGGCGAAAGGCGGGTTGCCGCCGACATCGTACGCGGCAGCGCTGATGGGGGTGATGGACAACCACGCCAGGCACAGGGGGCGTACAGGGATCCGGAGCAGAGAGCGCATGCAGGCTCCGTCGTCTTCGGGACAGCGGGAGTATGGATGGAGCAATCGGGCGGGGGAGTGCCTAAGATAGCAAGGGGTGTGGACGGAGGGCAATCAGGCTTTTTCCTTTGGCAGGCATGAGAGACGCGATCGAATCCGGACCGACCTACAACGGCGAGGCCATGGATGCCGGGGCCGACGCCCTCGGCGAGCTCCGACACTCCCGCGACATCGCCCGCGACCCCGAGGCTCAGCGGCAGCGGCTGGCCAAGGACGGATACCTGTTCCTGCCCGGACTGCTGTGCCGCGAGGAGGTCCTCGAAGCACGGCGGGAGGTGCTGCGGCGGCTGGCGCGGGCGGGAGTCGTGGACGACACCGATCACCCCCTCATGGACGGTGTCGTGCTCCCCGGGGCCGGCCTGGCCAACGCCCACGATCTGGCCAGGGACAACGCCCCCTTGGAGCGGGTGTTGTACGCCGGCCCCATGATCGCCTTCTACGAGGGCCTCCTCGGCGGTCCCGTACGCCACTTCGACTACACCTGGTTCCGCGCCAAGATGCCGGGACCGTCGGTGACCCAGCCCCACTACGACGTGGTCTTCATGGGCCGGGGGACGAAGGACCTCCGGACCTCCTGGACGCCCCTCGGGGACGTTCCCCGCGAGCACGGCGGTCTCCTCGTCCTCGAGGGGTCGCATCGCCTCCAGGAGGTGCGCCGCACCTACGGCGCCGCCGACGTCGACATGTACTGCGAGAACCGGGGGGACGGGGCCCGCATCGTTCCCGATGCGCAGGCGGCCGGCCGGGAGTTGACCGCCGAGGAACAGCAGCGGATCGAGTGGCAGGGGCGCGGGCACTACTCCCCGGACGCCATCGCCACCCGGCGCGAGCTGGGCGGGCGCTGGCTGACGGCCGACTACCGCGCCGGCGACCTGCTGGTCCTGAGCATGTACACCATGCACGCCAGTTTCGACAACCGCTCGGACCGCATCCGGCTGTCCTCCGACTCCCGCTACCAGCTGGCCTCGGAGCCGGTGGACGAACGCTGGATCGGCGACGACCCCATGTTGCACGGGATCCGCGCCAAGCGCGGTCTGATCTGCTAGTTGAGGGTCGGGTCCTCGGGGATGAAGGACATGGGCACGTACTTGCCGCCCAGGGCGATCAGGGCCTGCTGCCACATCGCCCCCGGATCGTCGCTGAAGATCAGGTCGAGGTCGCCGGGGGCCAGGATCCAGGCGCCGAGGGCGATCTCCGACTCCAGCTGACCCGGCTGCCACTCCGAATAGCCCAGGAAGAAGCGCAGGAAGGGGGACTCCCCGGCCCCGGCCCGGTACTCGCGCAGGGAGTCGAGATCGCCGCCGGCGAACAGCCCGGGGCGGATCGGCGTGGCCTCTCCCCGAAGGTGCTCCACCCGGTGCAGGAAAATCAGGGAGCCGGGCTCCACCGGACCTCCCTGGTAGAACATCTCGCCGCGGCCGGCGGACTCCCGTCCCATCCCCAGCGTCAGGCGGTCGAGCTCCTCCCGCGGGTAGAGCTTGGCCCGCTCCCCGAGGGGGCGGTTGAGGACCACCCCGAGGGTGACCTCATCGGGCATGTGCTGCAGGATGAGGACGATGGTCCTGGAGAAGGCGGGGTCTTCCAGGCCGAGAGAGGCGATGAGGAAGGTGCCTGGTTCGAGCGGCGCCGGCATGGATGAGAATCAAGCCGGCCTTCGAAACGCGGTCAACGCGGCCTCACCCACAGTAGCGCAGGTGCCGCCGCCGGCATTCCTCGAAGGGGTGCCGGTCCCGCGCCCACTGGTCGATCAAATCGTCCACATCGGCGCCTGCGTCCAGGGCCTCGCGGACCGTGTCGGTGCCGGCGAGCTTGTCGAAGTTGTGGATGCCCTCGGGGTTCGTTCGCCACTCGAACTCCTCCGGCCAGCCGCGGCACACCGCGGCGAGCAGGTGGAAGCCGGTGCGCACGGGTGAGAAGCCCTCGCCTCCCGTGACGTGCAGCTGAACCCCCGCGCAGGAGAGGCCCTCGTGCTTGCCGAAGGACGGCTGGAAGAAGACCGGCCTGACGACTGCGGCCGGCAGCCCCAGGGCCTCGGCGCGGCCGGCGAGGGTGAAACCGTCGATGTACGGCGCGCCGATCTGCTCGAAGGGGCTCGCCGTGCCCCGGCCCTCGGAGACATTGGTCCCCTCGAAGAAGCACATGCCCGGGTACACCGCCACGGTCTCCAGGGTCGGCATGTTCGGCGACGGCGGCACCCAGGGGATAGAGGTGTCGCGCCAGCGCATGCTCCGCCGCCATCCCCTCATCTCGACCACGTGCAGGTCGGCGCCGATGCCGTACTCCTCGTTGAACAGCCCCGCCAACTCACCGACGGTCAGGCCGTAGCGCACCGGGATCGGGTAACGCCCCACGAAGGAGACGAAGGCCGGCGCCTCGAGCACGTTTCCCTCCACCACGAGGCCGCCGAGCGGGTTCGGCCGGTCGAGAACCACGAAGGGAACGCCCGCCTCGGCGCAAGCCTCCATGGCCAGGCTCATGGTATACAGGTAGGTGTAGAACCGCACTCCCACATCCTGGATGTCGAAGAGCAGCACGTCGACCTGATCGAGCTCCTCGGGGGTGGGCTGACGGCGCTCGCCGTAGAGACTGACCGCCGGCACGCCGGTGCGGGCGTCGACGGCGGACTCCACCCCGACGCCGTCCTCGGCGTCCCCCCGGATCCCGTGCTCGGGGCCGAAGAGCATGACCAGCTCGACATCGGCGTGGGCGTGCAGCACGTCGGCGGTGGCCCGCAGGCGCCGGTCGACGCCGGAGGGATTGGTCACCAGCCCGACACGGCGCCCCTCCACCAGGCGAAAGTACTGCGGGTCGGAGAGAAGCCGCTCGCAGCCGAGCTCGACCATCAGGCGGCCCTTGGCTCGGGCCGCGGGCCGGTGCGGCGCAGCACGAAGGCGATGCCTCCCAGAGCGCTGGCGCTGATGCCGGCGGCGTAGCCCAGCAGGGAGGCGGCGAAGGCGAGACTCTCCTCGACCCCGATCCCCCCGAAGAGCTCGACCAGCACGCCCTCACGGACCCCGAGTCCGCCCACCGAGATGGGCAGCGCCGCGACGATCGCCGCCGCCGGCTGGAATCCCATGAAATAGCGCAGCCCCACCTCAAGGCCGACGGCCAGTCCCGCCGCCCAGTAGACGAGGATGCGGCTGAACTGCACGCCGAGGGAGACCGCCCAGGCAGCGGCCAGCAGGCCTGTCTGCTCGCGGTAGACGGCGATCGAGGACCGCAGCCTCTCGACGCCCGCCGCGAGGCGGCGCGGCAGCAGCAGGCCGAGGAAGGCCCGGACCCGGCCGAGGCGCCGGCTCAGCCCCATGGCCAGCATCGCCGCCAGCGTCAGCCAGACGGTGCCGAGGAGGGTGACCAGGCCGGGGCGCCGCACCTCGGCCACCAGGGCGCAGGCCCCCAACGCCAGGCAGCAGGTGGAGAACAAGCCGATGAAGCGATCCATGAAGGTCGCCGCTGCGGCGCGGCCGGTGGCCCCCGTGAGGCGGCGCACGTCGTAGATGCGCACGGCGTCGCCGCCGATGTTGCCGGGGAGCAGGTTGTTGAAGAACACCCCCACCCAGTAGACGACCGCCGTCTGCCCCGGAGAGACAGCGAGGGACTGGCCGCGCAGCAACAGGTACCACTGTCCAGCGCCGAGAACGTTGCTCAACACGAAGAAACAGGCCGCCGCCGCGAAGAGGGCGACGTCGGTACGGCCCAGAACGCGGCCGAAAGCCTGCAGGTCGGACTGGGACAGCAGCCAGTAGAGGAGCCCTCCGCTCACCATCAGCTTGAGGAGGGGATCGCCGAAACGGCGCCAGGCCGGCCTGGCGGGCGGGCCGTCGCCGCTGCCGTCCTTCCGGCGTCCGGGGGCCAGCATCAGCGCTCCTCCATCAGCGCCGACGCCGTGCGCCGTCGCAGCAGGTAGTAGTGGATCAGAGCGCTCCCGGGGAACACGCCCGCCTCTCCCGTCTCACGGCCGGCGGCGGCGAGGCGGCGGCTGTCCCGGCGGCGGCGCCACAGGTTTCCCGGATGGGCGGCGATCCAGGCCAGGCCGGCCAGGGGCCCCGCGGCGCAGAGGGGCCGCCGCACAGCGTAGCGCACGCAGGCGAGCAGCTCCAGGAGCACCCGTACGGGCAGGAGCCACAGCAGGCGGCGGGCGGGCAGGTTCTTGATCAGCGCCACCAGGTTGTTGCGGTGGTTGAGGTAGACCTTGCGGAAGCTGTCGGCCGGGAGGGACCGCGCCGAGTGGTGGAAGACTCTGGACTCCGGCACGGCGAGGATCCGCCAGCCCGCCAGACGCAGGCGCCAGCACAGATCGATCTCCTCGAAGTGCATGAAGTAGTCCGGGTCGAGGGGACCAACCTCGCGCACCGCCTCGAGACGGAGGAACATGGCCGTGCCGCAGGCCCAGAACAGCTCCCGGCGATGGTCGTACTGCCCCTCGTCGCGCTCCACCGTGTCGAAGATCCGGCCCCTGCAGAAGGTGTACCCGAGGCGGTCGATGTAGCCGCCGGCGGCGCCGCTGGGATCG
>JAPOZM010000025.1 GCA_026706075.1 Gemmatimonadaceae bacterium | reverse complement strand
ATCGTCAGGGTGCCGTGGAAGTCCATGTGGTGGGGGCTGTACCCGTGGGGCACGGCCGGCGCCAGCACCGCCTCCCCGGGGATACGGGCCACGGCGCGCTCGCAGATCCCGGTGCACAGCACCACGTCCGTGTCCACCGGCAGGTGGGGACCGTGGTCCTCGTAGGTGGCCACGGGCAGGACCGCCACGCGGCCGTCGCGGGCGGCGTCGCGGATCTCGTGCCAGATCATCTCGGCGAATCGGTACTTCAACGTATCGTCCTCCTGTATCTCGCTGGAATCTGCCAACTGGGGCAGTACCTTCAGGAAGGGAAAGGCCAGATCGGCGGGAGAGCAACCTGGAAGCGGACGATTGACACAGTTGTGGAGGCCCGCAGGCTCCCCGCCAAGTGAATGGCCCTACCTCACCCTTGGAGGATTCCCATATGCCAGCCTTGAGATTGCTCGCCCTGGCTGTAGTCGTGGCTGGCGCCGGCTGCGCTGCGAGGGCAGCTCCCGCCTCCCGGCCTGCGCCGGTTCCGGAGAAGCCCGAAGAGGCCGGCGTGATCGCGGACACGCCCCCCCGCGAATCCGCCCCCACTCCCGGCCTGGGTGTCAGCCGGTCCGAGATTCAGGCCCACTTCGAGAGCCGTGGTTGGACCTTCGAGCCGGCCGGCCGGCGACGGCCAACCGGAGAGCCGCGGGTCCTGGGGGAAGCGTCGTTCGGCAAGGCGATGTTTGAATTGATCGGTCCTGAGGACAACATCATTCAGGCCAGCATGTCGGTCTCCTTCTCGCCTGCCCTTCGCGAAGAGACAATCAGGAGTCACACCGGATTCCTGTGGGACTTCATGAAGGTCATACTCCCGGGCTGGGTGGAAGCCTACGCTCTGTTGGGAAGCCATATGCACTGGGCAAGCACAGGCGGGAGTCCGCAGGGTCCGCAGCATGCAGTGGCAGAGGACAGGGTCTTTGAAGTGGAGCATCCTGAACCCTGGAAACTGACGATCTCCGCCAGGTTGGTGGAGCGCTAGGAGAAAACCGGCGCGACTGGCAGGGGGCGGACCGCCTCGATCCCGGGGACACCCCCGCCTTTGAGGTCACGCGAGGTTGACGGCGCAACGCTCCGCGGGTGCATTCAAGTATCATGGACCGGCGCCCGGAGCACGAGAGACGGCGGGGAGTTCCCTGGCTCCTGGCCGCAGTCCTGGCGGTCTCCACCCAGACCGCCGCCGCCGTCCCGCGCTACGTCTGCGCCGAGGCCCTGGCGTCGGCGTCGAAGCCAGCCGGGGCCGTCCCCGCTCCCCGGGCCAAGGCCGCCGCCGCCACCCCCCTCTCGCGGGTCACCGCCCTGGTCGTCTTCACCGGCTTCCGTGGCCAGCAGCTCGGCGTGCCCTCCTGGGCCGAGTCCCTCTTCGACCTGGATCGTCCCGGCAGCGTCAGCCACTTCTACCGGGAGATGTCCTTCGGGAGCCTCACCCTGCGCGGGAGCGTGGCGCCGAGGCGCTACCTCGCCTCCGGTGAGGCCGCCGACTACGCGGCGGACAGTCCCACCGAGTTCGGCCGCTACTGGGACTTCGTGGAGGAGATCCTGGCACAGGTGGACGAGGACCTGGATCTCGCCTCGTTCGACGACGACGGGCCTGACGGGAGGCCGGATTCCGGCGACGACGACGGACGCGTGGACCTGGTCGTCGTCCTCACGCCCCGCCTGCCGCGCAACTTCATCATCGGGGGCGCCACGGGGATCGCCCCGAAACTGCACCAGATGGCGGCCACCTCGGACCCCGGGTTCGACGGTCGGCCCATCGGCTACGCCGACGGTGTGGTCGCCCAGGGCCGCACCTTCGCAGAGGCGGCCGGCACGGTCGCCCACGAGCTGGGGCACGCCCTCTTCGGGCTGCCCGACCTCTACGGCGTGCCCCCCGTCAGCGATCCCGCGGAGGACTCCGGGGGCATCGGCAACTGGGGCCTCATGGGTTGGGGGGCCCTCGGCTGGAGGGGCGGCGACGGTCCCGTCAGCTTCTCCGCGTGGAGCCGCCTCCAGCTCGGATGGGCCCGGGTCACGGAGGTGACAAGCCCGTCGCAGCGGATCCTCGTGCGGGACGTGGCCGAGACGGGGGAGCTCGTCAGGATCCCCACCGGCGTGAGGGAGTACTTCCTGCTGGAACACCGGACCCGCTCCTCCTTCTACGACCGGGGGATCCCCGCCGAAGGCCTGCTCATCTGGCACATCAGCGGCGATTCCACCCGCGGGATGGTCAACACCCGGTGGCAGGTCGATCTGGAGTGCGCCGACGGCCGCTGGGCCGAGGCCGGCTTCCCCGCCGGACGGACGCCCGATCCCCTCCACGGCGGCGACAACCTCGACTTCTGGGCCCGCGACGGCGGTTACGCCAGCTCCCACGCGGGCAACCTCGGTGACGCCACCGACGTCTTCGGCGCTGACGGGCGAACCGCGTTCACCGCCGTATCGAACCCGAGCTCGGCCGACCGGGACGGCTGGAGCACCTCCTCCATCACCGACATCGAGCGGACCGACCGGGGCATCGAGGCCCGGGTCGAGATCAGCGGACCGGAGATCGAGTTCGAGGTGCTGACCCTGCGGGACCAGACCGGGGACAGCCTCCTCGTGGCCGGGGAGGAGGCCGTCGTGATCCTCGACGCCGTCAACCGGGGCGGCCTCTCCTCCCCCGGCGCCACCCTGACCCTGGAGCCGGTGGACGGCCTGCTCACCCTCGCGCCCGAGCGCCTCCAGCTGCCCGGCCTCGTGCCGGACGTCCGCCATCCGGCCGGCGTCCTCGAGAGACCGCCGCGGGTCCTCGTGGCCGAGGAGTTCGCCTCCTCCCGGATCGCGGGCCTGCGGCTCACCGCCGTCGCCGGCGCCGACACCATCGGCCGCCAGGTCCTTGGGATCCCCGTGATCAGCGCCCGCCAGGAAGGCGTCCAGTGGCGGGTGCGGGACTGGCAGGGGACGGACCGCCTCGATCCCGGAGACCTCTTTCGCCTGGACCTGCGCCTTGAGTCGACGGCGCCGGAGCTGCTGCCGGCCCTGAGGTTCAGCCTGTCCAGTCCGGGCGAGACCGTGGCCAGGGTGTCGGACGGATTCGTCGGCTTCGAGGCGGAGGGGCGGCACGGCGCGCGGAGTTCCCGGTCGCCGGAGTTCCTGGCCCTGGCCGGCGCCGCCGGGACCAGGCTCTCCTTCGTGCTGGAGGTCCGCACCCCCTTCCAGGTGTGGACGGACACCGCCGCCTTCGCGGTCACCCGGCAGCCCGACATCACGCCTCCGAGGGTGGAGCGCCTGCGCCTGTCCCCCGGTCGGGATGGCCTCATCGTCCGGGTGCTCCGCCGCCACATCCTCGAGGGCAGCGAGGTCCGCCGCGTCTCGGCCCGGATCCACGACCTGCCCGACTCCATCCTGGTGGCCGAGCTGCCCATGGCCGCGAAGGACGCCGCGTACCAGGCCCGCTGGGAGGGACCCGCCGGGACGTACTCGGTCACCGTCGAGGTGGAGGACGCCGGCGGCAACATCGGCCGCAGCGAGGCCGCGAGCATCGAGATCGGAGCCGCCGGTACGGTCGAGTTCGGGGGGCCGGTGCCCGGGGTGGAGTCCGGCCTGGCCGGAGACTGGCGTCCCGTGAGACCGGCCGCGACGCTCGAAAGCCCGCTCCTGGAGGTCGACGCCCGTGGGGGCGGAGCATGGTACGGACGGACCAGCGGGCGCCTGTGGCGGTCTCAAGACGAAGGGGCCACCTGGCATCCCACCTCCTTCATGCTCTCGGGCCACGACACCTGGCGCTATCCCAGCACGGTCCACGCCGACCTGGACGATCCCCTGACCGCCTACGTCATCGAGAGCGGCCCCGGAGAGGTGGTGATCTGGGCCACCCTCGACGGCGGCCGCACGTGGGCGCCGGTGCCCATGCCGGAGGGCGCTCTCACCGCCTTCGTCGACGGCCATCTCCCGGGCCGGCTGTACGCCGCATCGGACGGAGCGGTCCTGCTCTCCGACGACTGGGGACGGACGTGGACGCGGTTCCCCGTCGAGGGCCGTGCAGAGATGGTCCGGTCCCATCCGGCCGATCGGGAGAAGGTGTATGCCTGGGTGCCCTCCGACTGGGGCTCGGATCGCCTCTGGCGGCTCGACGAGACGGGCGCGCGAGACGTCGGCTACGTTCCCGTCAGGTACGGGCCTTTCCCGCCCGTCCCGGATCCCTGGATCCCGGGCGGGTTCCATCTGCCCGAGAACCGCCATGAGGCGGACTCGGATTTCGGTCCCTGGGTCCTGGTGGGGACGAGTCTCCACCACACCTCGGATGAGGGGAACACGTGGCGGGTCCTGGACCTGGACCTGGGGAGCGAGATGCGGGACCTGGCGGCATCGGACTCTGAGCCGGGTCTGCTCTACCTGCTCACCGAGGGGTCCCTGTTCCGCAGTCACGACGGCGGCGAGACGTGGCAGGAGACCGCGGTCCGGTTCGACCAGTCCAGATACGAGAGTCCCAGGAGAGTGAGCACCTTCGGGCCCTCCGACCTCATGATCCATACAACCTCGGCGGCTTACGTCTCCAGGGACCGGGGCGAGACGGCCGTCCGGCTGACGGTCGAGACCCCGCCCCCGGTCGGCACCGTCTGGTTCGACGACCTGAAGGGCCTGAACACGTCCCCCTACGAGGTCTTCTTCCAGGCCCCCTGGGACAGCGAGATGCTGATCGTTCCCCGCAGTTCCGGCTACTCGTGGAGCACGACCGGCGGTGAGAGTTGGGAGTGGGTACCGC
>JAPOZM010000117.1 GCA_026706075.1 Gemmatimonadaceae bacterium | reverse complement strand
TCCTCGTCTCCTTCATCGTCATGTGGGGCCAGGGGATCAACGCCAACATCATGTCCCTCGGGGGGATCGCCATCGCCGTGGGGGCCATGGTCGACGCCGGCATCGTGCAGATCGAGAACGCCCACCGCCACCTGGCGCGGGACCGGGGCCGCAAGGAGCACTGGGCCATCATCGCCGCCGCCTCCAAGGAGGTGGGGCCGGCCCTGTTCTTCTCCCTCCTCATCGTCACCCTCTCCTTCCTGCCCGTCTTCACCCTGGAGGCCCAGGAAGGGCGGCTCTTCAAGCCCCTGGCCTACACCAAGACCTACGCCATGGCCGCCGCCGCCATCCTGTCGATCACGGTGGTGCCCGTGCTCATCGGCTTCTGCCTGAGGGGGCGGATCGTCGACGCCGACCGCAATCCGCTCAACCGGCTCCTGACGCGGGGCTACGGGCCGGTCCTGGACTGGCTGCTGCGCCACAAGGCCGCGACCCTGATCGCCGCCGCGGCGGTGATGTTCGTCTCCGTCTTCCCCTTCCGCAGCGTGGTAGTGGAGCGCTTCGCCGAGCGGCCCGGCAGCCTGGCGCACACGGCGCTGTCCCGCCTGCAGGGGCTCTTTCCGCTGGAGCAGATCGGCTCGGAGTTCATGCCGCCCCTGTACGAGGGAGACCTGCTCTACATGCCGACCACCCTGCCGGGCGTGTCGGTGACCAAGGCGCGGGAGCTGCTGCAGCAGACCGACCGCATCATCCGCACCTTCCCGGAGGTGGAGAACGTCTTCGGCAAGATCGGCCGCGCCGAGACCGCCACCGACCCGGCGCCCCTGTCGATGATCGAGACCACCATCACCCTGAAGCCGCAGGACCAGTGGCGGCCGGGCATGACCCCGGAGAGGCTGGTGGAGGAGCTGGACCGGGCCGTGCGCTTCCCGGGGCTGACCAACGCCTGGACGATGCCGATCAAGACGCGCATCGACATGCTCTCCACCGGCATCAAGACCCCCGTGGGCATCAAGGTCGCCGGCGATGATCTCGAAACCCTCGAGGAGGTGGGCCGGCGGATCGAGCAGGTGGTGCGCGAGATCCCGGGCACGGCCAGCGTCTACGCCGAGCGGGTCGCCGGCGGCAACTACGTCGACTTCGAGATCGACCGGGAGGAGGCGGGGCGCTACGGCCTGACGGTGGGGGACGTGCAGGAGGTGATCCTGTCGGCCATGGGCGGCATGAACATCACCCACACCGTGGAGGGCCGCGAGCGCTACCCGGTCAACCTGCGGTACGGGCGCGAGCTGCGCGACAACCTGCCCGCCCTGCGGCGGGTCCTGGTGGCCACCCCCACGGGGGCCCAGATCCCCATCGGGCAGGTCGCCGACCTGCGCATCCGCAAGGGGCCGCCCGGCATCAAGAGCGAGAACGCCCGCCTCAACGCCTGGGTCTACGTCGACATCCGCGACGTCGACGTGGGCACCTACGTCGAGCGCGCCCGCCAGATCGTGGGCGAACGGATCGACCTGCCCCAGGGATACAGCCTGATCTGGAGCGGCCAGTACGAGTACATGGAGAGGGCCAAGGAGCGGCTGAGCCTCGTCGTGCCCATCACCCTCGCCATCATCTTCCTGCTCCTCTTCCTCCACTTCCGCAGCGTCGTGGAGAGCCTGATGGTCATGCTCACCCTCCCCTTCGCCCTGGTCGGCGGGATCTGGCTCATCTACATCCTGGACTACAACATGAGCGTCGCCGTGGGCGTGGGGTTCATCGCGCTGGCCGGGGTCAGCGCCGAGCTGGGGGTGGTGATGCTCACCTACCTCGACCAGGCCCTGGAGGCCCGCCGCGAGGAAGGCCGGCTCGAGAGCCCCGGAGACCTGGCCGCGGCCATCGTCGAGGGGGCCTCCCGGCGGGTGCGGCCGATCTTCATGACCGTGGGTTCGACGGTCGGCGGCCTGCTGCCGATCATGTGGGCCACGGGCGCCGGGTCGCAGGTGATGAAGCGGATCGCCGCGCCCATGGTGGGCGGGCTGGCGACGGCCACACTTCTGGCGCTGCTGGTGCTGCCGGCCGTATATGCCCTGTGGCGCGGTTTCCAGATGCGCGGCGGCACGGAACCGACAACGGAGACACACCCCCCCGAGGAAGGAGTGACCGCAGCATGAAACGCCTGAAGACCAAAGGGAAAGCCGCCATCGTCACGGTGGCGGTCGTTGCTGTGCTGGCCGTCGGCAGCTTTTTCCTGCAGGGGCAAGGCCAGCCGCCTCCCCTGCCCCCCGACGGGCTCGCCCTCTACCAGACCTTGCTGAGGGAGATCCCGGAGGTTGTGAGCCAGGTGCCGTGCGCCTGCTGCAACCAGAGCCTTTCCTGGTGCTACGAGGGAGGGTGTCCCCCTACCTGACGGCTGTGCAACGAAGAGGGCCGTGACGCCTTCAAGTGGCACCAGGAGGGAAAGGACATCGAGGAGATCAAGGAGCTGATCATGGCGAAGTACTTCCAATGAGGGAGGCCTGACCGCCGATGACCATCAGCGCAGAGAAACAGCCCGCTCCGGCCGGCGACCCCACGAACATCACCCTGAGCATCGGCGGCATGAGCTGCGCCGCGTGCGTCGGCCACGTCGAGGCGGCGCTGCGCGGCGTCGAGGGAGTGGAATCCGCGGCCGTGAACCTGGCGACCGAGCGGGCCACCGTCCGCTGCAGGACGGACGTGGCCGGCCTCGAGGACCTGAGATCCGCCGTCGAGGACGAGGGGTACTCCGTGCTGGAGGTGGGTACAGGCGAAGACGCCTCGGGGAACCGGGGACCGACGGCCGGGATTCGCGGAAGGATGGCTTTCAGCCTCGGGGTGGCGGCGGTCGTCATGTTGCTGCCCAAGGTGCCGTCCCTGCTCGCAACTCTTCCCGTCCGCCTCGACATCCTGCTGCTCATCCTCGCCACCCCCGTGCAGTTCTGGGCGGGGAGAGGGTTCTACGTCGGGGCGTGGAAGGCCCTCCGGCGAGGCACGAGCAACATGAACACGCTTATCGCGGTCGGTACGACCGTGGCCTACGCGTACAGCGCCGCTGTCACCCTCTTTCCCCATGCTTCGGTATTCGCCCACTACGAAGCCGCGACCTTCTTCGAGACCTCGACCGCGATCATCGGCCTCGTGCTTCTCGGCCGATACCTGGAAGCTCGGGCCAAGGGCCGGGCCTCCGAAGCGATCAAGGCCCTCCTGAGCCTGCGCCCCGAGCGGGCCAGAGTCATTCGCGACGGCAGTGAAGTGGAGGTCCCGGTCGAAGATGTCGGGGTCGGCGAGCAGGTGCGGGTTCTCCCAGGAGAACGGATCCCCGTCGATGGCAAGGTGGCGGCCGGCGAATCCTGGGTCGACGAGTCCCTGCTGACGGGCGAGAGCATGCCGGTGCGGAAGGGGGAGAACGACGAGGTGTACGGAGCGACGATCAACACGACGGGGAGTCTGACCCTCGAAGCGGTGGGCGTCGGCGCGGACACCCTGTTGGCGCGGATCGTCCGCCTGGTGGAGGAAGCACAAGGATCGAGGGCGCCCGTGCAGAGACTGGCGGACGTCGTATCGAGCTGGTTCGTGCCCGCCGTCATCGCCTTGGCAGCGGTCGTCTTCCTCCTGTGGCTGTCCGTCGGGCCTTCGCCGTCCCATGTCTATGCGATGGTGGCGGCCGTCGCCGTGCTGATCATCGCCTGCCCCTGCGCCATGGGCCTGGCCACGCCGACGGCGATCATGGTGGGCACGGGCCGGGCCGCGGAGTCGGGAGTGCTGATCCGCAGCGCCGAGGCGCTGGAGCGGGCCCATGAGACCGAGGTCGTGGTGCTGGACAAGACGGGCACGCTGACCACGGGCGTTCCGACGGTGACCGACATCGTCGCGAGTGACCTCACGGAGGACAAGCTCCTGACCCTCGCGGGCCGGCTCGAGCGAGCCTCGGAGCATCCCGTGGGAAGGGCGATCGTCGCCGCGGCGCAGGAGCGGGGTCTTCCCGTGGAAGCCCCGGTGCACACATCCAGGGCCGTGCCGGGAATGGGCATCGTGGGCGAAGTCGACGGCCGCCGCGTCGCGGTGGGAAGCCTCCGACTCCACGAGGACGCCGGGGTTCCCATGAACAGCCTCGTGGAGACCGGCCAGGAGCTGGCACGCTCGGCGAAGACGGTCTCCTACGTGGCCGTCGACGGCGAGGTCAAGGGCGTGATCGCCGTCTCCGATACGGTCAAGGAGGGGATCGAGGAGGCCCTGGATTCGCTGAGGGGCCAAGGCGTCGAGGTGATCATGCTCACCGGAGACAGTCGGCGGACGGCCGAGGCGGTGGCCCGCTCTCTCGGCATCGAGAAGGTGATCGCCGAGGTGCTGCCGGCGGACAAGGCCGATCACATCGCCGCCCTGCAAGAGGACGGGAGGGTGGTGGCGATGGTCGGAGACGGCATGAACGATGCGCCGGCCCTGGCGCGGGCGGACGTGGGCATCGCGGTGGCCACGGGAACCGACATCGCCATGGAGGCGGCGGACATCACCCTCATCCAGGGGGACGTCATGGGCGTGGCCCGTGCGATCTCCGTCAGCAGGGAGACGATGAGAACCATCCGGCAGAACCTGTTCTGGGCGTTTGCCTACAACGTCGCGCTGATTCCCGTGGCGGCAGGGGTCCTGTATCCCGTCTTCTCGGCCCAGGGAGTACCGGAGGCGCTGCGACCGGTACTCGGGGAGTTCGGATTCCTCAACCCGATACTGGCGGCGGGAGCGATGGCCGTGAGCTCCGTCAGCGTGATCGCGAACTCGCTGAGACTGAAGCGGATCAGGCTGTGAG